>NZ_JACCPY010000029.1 GCF_013426975.1 Sphaerotilus sulfidivorans | reverse complement strand
ACCCGACTGCACTCGACGCTGGCCTACGTCAGCCCGATGCAGTTCGAAGAAAACTGGCTCGCCGGCCAAGCTCGGCAAGCCAGCGCGTAGTCTGGCTATGGGATACGGAATACAGGGGCAAGGTCAGACAGGGCGTGCCGAAACGCTGCTCGGCTCACGCGCCGCGCCAGCGCCCCCCCGCCTCCCGCTGCGCCTTGCCCAGCACCTCCAGCGTCTCCAGGATCTGCGGCAGGCGCTTCTTCCACGGGCCGCGGCCGGTGAAGCGTGCGGCCAGCGCGTCGAGGTCGAGCGGCTGGGCGCTGGTGGCCAGGGTGTCGGCGACCGCGCGCATCTGCTCGGGCAGGTCGGCCAGCCAGGGCTGGCGGGTGGCCGGGGTGGCGGTGGCCGCGGGGGCGCTGTCCTCGTCGGTGTCGGCGGCTGCGGCGTCGGCAGGGGGGACGGCGCTGCCGCCGACCAGCTCGATGTCGGCCTGGGTCGCGGGGGTGGCCGGGGCGGCGTGGCGCCGGGCCGGATCCTGGAACTCGGGGCGCAGCCAGCGGATGGTGCCGCGGGCTTCCTCGGCGGCGCGGCGGGTGTTGAGATCGACCAGGCGTTCCAGCAGCCGCTCGGTCCACGCCTGCCGGGCTTCTTCGTCGGTCCAGGGCACGGGGCCGAGGTCTTGCCAGCCGTAGGCGTCGAGCACGGCGGTGTCCAACTCGTCGTGCAGGGTTTTGAGCACGCTCACCAAGCCGTGGGTGTGCAGCACCTTGTCCTTGGCGGTCAAGGGTTCTTGGCGGCGCAGTTTGTCGAGGACGTTGTAGAGGCCGGTGAGGGTCACGTCGTCGTGGGCGGCTTGGCGGGCTTTGCGGTGGGCGTCGATTTGCTCGGCGAGCTGGCCGATTTTTTGCGCCAGCTCGGGCGTCAGGCCGGTGTCGTCGCTGGGGAAGGGGAAGGTTTCAAAGCAGCGGGTTTTGTTGTAGCGCGGATCGTTGCCCACGCCCAACCGGCCCCCTGCGGCCAGTGCCCAATCCACATGCACTTGGCTGGAAAGCACGCCGTAGGCCGCCCCACTACCCAAAGCAAAAATCACCGTTGTGCTGTCGCAAATACTGGAAGCGGCTACCTGAACAAAGGTTCGATGCTTGGCTGTTAATGAGGTGGCACATACCAAGCCACAGTTTTTTAATGCGGGTCGGAAAGTGCTTCGAGCTTCACCAAATATCCACCACCGCGCTGCAACCGATGCCCGGCTATTCTGATCTCGCTCAGGTTTTACGCGGTCAAAAACCCACTGATAAAGTGCTGGGTGTTGATCGCGTAAATCTTTTTCCGTCAGACCAAACAAATCAATTGCAAAGGTTCCGCGAGGAGATTGCGTCAGGTCACGGCCTGAAATTAATTGGCGAACTCTTGCCTCGGGCAGCCCAAAAAATGGGTCTAAATTTCTAGCTTGATCAGCATCAACAACAAAGCCTTTCCCCGTTAGCTGATAACCCACGCAACACAAACCGGCGTTGGCCCGGAGCGGATTCGCTTGACTGGGATCGATGCCCACACGCAAGCCCGCCGTGATAGGGCCACTCGTCAGCCGAAGGGAAACTGTGATCTCCCCATCCTCTTGACTGGTTTCGTCGATCACTTCGAGCAAATCACCGGAGGCAGCACTCTTCGCACCCACTGTCATGGCAATACGCACAGCCGCGCCATCGGCCCCATCGACCCAAGGATGATCTGGAATAGCAAAAGTCAGCGCCATATCATCACCCAATCTGGCTGACAAAACCGCCTGGTTGAATGATTGCCGCAAACTGTTGGTAGTAATGAATCCAAACTGCCTGCAAGCGCCCGACTGAACCAATGCAGCCGCTTTATCCCACCAATACATCACGAAATCAGCGTTATCCGGCACGGTTGGCGTCACTCCGCGCAGAGCTTTCAAATACCCATCCCCGAGCGCTTGGCGAATTGTTCGGGCGCCGATGTATGGCGGATTCCCCACGATGAACTCCGCCTGCGGCCACTCGGCCTGACGCGGATTCACGTAGCGCCACTCCGGCACCTGCGCCGCCTCGTCCGGCACCTTTTCGCCCGTCACCGGATGCACCTTGGTCGTCTTGCCATCCCAGCGCGTCACCGTGCGCCCGTCCGCGTCCGTCGCCAGTTCCTGCCCGTCATACGCCAGCACCGCATCCCGGCACTCGATGTTCCCGTAGTCATGCACCACCGGCTCCGCCACGCTCTGCGACCCGCCGGTGCGGATCTGCCACTGCAGCCAGCCGATCCACAGCACCAGCTCGGCCAGCGCCGCCGCGCGCGGGTTCAGCTCGATGCCGAGCATCTGGCGCAGCGTCACCGTGCCGCCCTCCATCCCGAGCTGCCCCTGCGTCGACTCGCCCAGCGCCTCCAGCCGGTCGAGCACCTCGCCCTCCAGCCGCTTCAGGTGCTCCAGCGTCACGTACAGGAAATTGCCGCTGCCGCAGGCCGGATCGAGCACCCGCACATGGCACAGCCGGTGATGGAAGCGCCGCAGCTCGGCGCGCGCCTCGGCCAGCTTGTCCTCGCGCTTCTTGCCGTCGAGCGCGTCGGCCTCGCCCGCCAGCACCAGCGCCGCGCCCAGCGCGTGCTGCCACTCGGCGCGCAGCGGCTCGATCACCGTCGGCATCACCAGCCGCTCCACATACGCCCGCGGCGTGTAGTGCGCCCCCAGCGCGTGGCGCTCGCCCGGATCGAGCGCGCGCTCCAGCAGCGTGCCGAAGATCGCCGGTTCCACCTCGCGCCAGTTCGCCCGCGCCGCGCGCAGCAGGCCGTCGATCTGCGCGGTCGTCAGCGGCAGCACATAGCCCGGCTGCCCGCCGCCCTTGAACAGCTTGCCGTTGAAGCGCATCAGGTCCTGCGCCAGCACCGGGCTGAAGCCGCCGCTGTCCATCGTCGCCCACAGCGCCTGCAGCATCTTGCCCAGCCGCGGCGGCTCGTCACGCCAGCGCGTCAGCAGCCCGACGAAGGCGCCTCGCCCGTCGTCGTCACGCGGCAGCAGCCCGACATCCTCCGCGAACATCGAGAACAGGCAGCGCGTCAGGAAGGCGGCGACCAGCTCGGCCGGATGCCCGGCCTGCTCCAGGCTGCGCGCCAGCTCCGCCAGCTCGGCCGACACCGCCCGCGTCACCCGCGCGCTGACGCGCGACGGGTCGAGCGACATCGGATCGAGCCACAGCGCGCGCAGCCGCTCGCGGATCTCCGGGCGGTGCAGGTCGTCGAGCCGGATGCGGTGCGTGCGCACGTCGGGGTAGGGCGTGTAGGCACCGCCCGAGCGGCTGAACTCGGCGTACAGCTCGATGACATGGCCGACATCGACCACCGCGATGAAGGGCGGGCGCCCCTCGGCGGCGGGCAGCGCACGCACATAGCCCTCGGCCTGCGACAGCGCCTGCAGCAGTGCGTTGTCGAAGCTCTTGCGCGTGCGCCCGGTCGTGGCTGCCTGTGCGCCCGGATCGAGCTTCTTCGACTCCAGCACGAAGCAGCCGCGGCGATAGCAGTCGATGCGCCGCGCGCTGCTCGTGCCGTCGCCATGCATCAGCGTCAGCGGGCGCTCGAACATGTAGTCCTGCTCGGCGGTCGCGTGCGGGCGTGGCACGCCGAGCAGCTCGCACAGCTCGATGGTGAAACTCTGCGCCGTCGACAGCTCCGAGGCGGTCGAGCCGCGCCAGCGGGTGACGAAAGTCTCGATGTCGGCCGCGGGCGGAGCGGTACCGATGCTGCTGCTGCTGTGGTTCATTCTGTCTCCCTGGTGATGATCCGATCGGCAAGCCGGGCATCATAGGGAGCGGCTGCCGTCTCTCCTGCGGCAAGGCGCGTCAGTGGATACAGCCAGTTTCAGATCGGCGACTCCCGCACGTCGGCGCGTAAAAAAACAGACGCCAGCCCTTCTGTTCTGAAGAAGGGCTGGCGCCAAGTCGGAGACGACAGGGAGAAAGCGGTCAGGCGAGGGAGGGCGGGAGAAGGCTGGGGCGGCAGGCGGGCTCAGAAGCCCAGCGAGGCCAGCAGGTCGTCCACATCGTCCTGCTTCATCGCCTTGTCGGGCGTCTGCGGGCCTTCCAGGACTGCGGGTGTTTCCACCTTGGGCGGTGGCGTGGTGCTGACCAGCAGCTCCAGCAGCTGCTTCTCGGTGCGCGAGATGATCTTGATGACCTTGTTGATCACCTGGCCGGACAGGTCCTGGAAGTCCTGCGCCATCATGATGTCGTTGAGCGCGTCCTGCTGGAGGCTGGCCACCTCGACCGAGCGCTCGGCAAACGCCTTGAGCTGGTCGGGTGGCGGATCGGCCGCCAGCAGCGCGCGCCCCTGCTCCACCAGCGAGGTGCATTCCGGCTTGGCCATGTCGACCAGGGTCAGCACCCGGTCGGCCGCCTGCTCGGTCATCGCGCCGACATAGGCCAGCCGCTCGCGTGCGTCGGGGATCTCCTGGGTGACCTCGTGCAGAACGGCGTCGTAGCCGAGCGTTTGCAGGGCGTCATGGAGCTGTCGGACGATGCCGCCGATCTGCTGGCGGGTTTCGTCGGGCATCAGGTTCTGGCTCATTCGGAATCGACTCCTCGTGTGCACGTCGGTGGCATCGCCTGACAGGGCGCAGGGCTGCGGACGCGATGGTGCCGGGCGGGCATGGGGAGGATGTCGGACAGCATCGCGGGCAACTTGAGCGTCCATCTCTGGGCGGGGTGCGATCCATCGGGATTCGTGGCGGATCACATCCGCACCGGCCGGGTGGTGCCGTGATTGCGCCGTGTCACGGGCCTGCCGTTTCGTGCAAAAGAGGGGTGAACAGGGGGCTTCTTTCGGCGCTGCGGCCTCATTCGCCCGGCTCGTTCTCCCGAGGCTCCGCATGGCGGCGCCAGCTGCCCATGGCCTCGCGCATCAGCTCGACCTGGCGGCCGAAGCGGGCGCAGCCGGCGCACATCCGCCAGTGCAGCCGCACCCCGGCGCGCTCGAGCAGCCGGAGCTGGCGGTCCTCGCCCTCGAGCACCAGGCGGGTGGTTTCCTTGCAGTCGGGCAGCAGCGGCATCTTGCGCATGGGGTGTCCGTCGGGAGGGAGAGTGAGTGATACGGCGGCGCTCAGCGCCCGGCCGCTGGCGCGAACCAGTGGATCTGCAGGCACTCGCGCAGCCGCAGCCGCGCGCGATGCAGCAGCACGAACAGATTGGTCGCGCTGACGCCGGTTTCCTTGCAGATTTCTTCGGTCTCGAGTTCCAGCCACTCGCGCATCAGGAAGATCCGGCCCTGCTGGCCGGGCAGGCGCTCGATGCAGGCGTCGAGCACCGTCAGGAACTGGCGCTGCTGCAGCGCCGGGCCGGGCTGACCCCAGTCGGCGGGCATCTCGCGCCAGTGGCCGTCCGGGTGGAAGAGCAGCTCGTCGAGATCCTGCGATTCGTCCGCATCGTCGCGCGAGGGCAGGGCGAACTCGCGGCGGTGGCGGCGGATCTGGTCGATGACCTTGTGCTTGAGGATGCCCACCAGCCAGGTCTTGAGCTGCGAGCCGCCCTGGAAGGCCTGCGGCCGCTCCAGTGCCGCCAGCACCGTCTCGGACACCGCATCCTCCGCCCAGCTGTCCTGGCGCAGCTGGTGGCGGGCATAGCGCAGCAGCTCGGGGCGCAGGGCCTGGACCCGGGTGGCGAAGTCGCTCATGAAATCGCGCATCGAAGGGGCGCCCAAAAAAAGATGCGCGCAGTGTAAGGACCGCAGCCCCTGGCGCGACAGAGCAGGGTCGATCCCGACGTTTCACCCTTCCGAGCATCTTTTCGAGGAGTCCTTCATGAGCACCACCACCCGCCTGATCCTGTCGTCCGCCCTGGCCTCTGTGATGGCCGCCGGCCTGGTCGCGCCTGCCGCGGCGCAGTCCAAGGAGAAGTGCTACGGCATCGCCAAGGCCGGCCAGAACGACTGCGGCAACCTCTCCGGCACGCACTCCTGCGCCGGCCAGAGCAAGGTCGACAACGCGCCCGACGAGTGGAAGTACGTCGCCAAGGGCAGCTGCAAGGACCTCAAGGGCATGACGGCCGATGAGGCCAAGGCCGCGATGACGATGAAGAAGTAAGCCCCATGACGCGCAGCGCATCGCCTTCCGCCGCGGGCATCGGCCTGCGGGCCCCGCATCTTGCCGAGGTGCGGGCCCGCCAGCCCGAGCTGGGCTTTCTCGAAGTCCACAGCGAGAACTTCTTTGCTGAGGGGGGCGCGGCGCGCGCCGCGCTGCTGGGCCTGCGCGCCGACCATGCGGTCAGCCTGCACGGCGTCGGCCTGTCGCTGGGCAGCGCCACCGGGCTGGATGCCGAGCATCTGGCGCGCCTGGCCGCGCTGGTGGCGGCAGTCGAGCCGGTGCGGGTGTCGGATCACGCCAGCTTCGCCCGGGTCGATCCGGGACGCGGCCGGCCGGTCTGGCATGGGGCGGACCTGCTGCCGGTGGCCTTCACGCCGGGATCGCTGGCGGTGATGGTCGCCAATGTGCAGCGGGTGCAGGAGCGGCTCGGCCGGCCGCTGCTGGTCGAGAACCTGAGCGCCAGTCTGGCCTGGGCCGACGACACGATGGCCGAGGCCGACTTTCTCGCCGAACTCGCACGGCGCAGCGGCTGTGGCCTGCTGCTCGATGTCAACAATCTGGTGGTCAACGCGCTGAACGCGCAGCCGGCAGGCACACCGGCCGCAGCGGCCGATGCCGAGGCCGGCCGCCGGGCCTGTGCCTGGATCGACCGCCTGGCCGCCGCCGCCCCGGCCGGTGCGGTCGGCGAGATCCACCTGGCCGGCTACACGGTGGCCGACGACGGCCTGGTCGTCGACGATCACGGCAGCCGCGTGCATGCGCCGGTCTGGCCGGTCTATCGCCATGCGGTGCGGCGCTTCGGCGCGGTGCCGACGCTGATCGAATGGGACACCGACCTGCCGGCGCTGGATGTGCTCCTCGACGAGGCGGCGCGTGCGCAGGCCGCGATGAGCGAGGTGCTGGCATGAACCGGCTGGCCGACGATGAGGCGATCCGCCGCGAGCAGCTGCGCCAGCAGCTGCTGATGGATGCGCTGCGCCGGCGCGATGTGCGCGGTGTGGCCGGCTGGCTGCGGCCGCTGGCGCGCGCGAATGCCGCACGCGGGCTGCTCGCCTATGCCGCCAATGCGGACGAGCATGCCGCGCGGGCTTTGGCGGCGCGCTACCCGACGGTGCAGATGCTGCTCGGCGAGGACACCTTCGCGCAGGTCGCGGCGCGCCACTGGCGCGAGGCGCCGCCGTCCTGCGCCGATCTGGCGTGCTGGGGCGAGCGACTGCCGGCGGCGCTGGCCGATGACGAGCGGCTGGCCGATCTGCCGTATCTGGCCGAAGTCGCCCGGCTGGATGACGCGGTGGCGCAGGCCGCAGCGGCGGCCGACGCCGACGCGCCCCGGCCCGACACGCTGCTGCGCCTGGCCGACACCGACGCGCAGCAGCTGGTGCTGCGCGCCGCACCCGGGCTGGCGCTGCTGGAGGGGCGCCAGCCGGCGGGATCGATCTGGCGCGCGCACCATGAGCCGGCGGTGCGCGACCGGCCTGATGCCTTTGCCGAGGCCCGTGCGGCGCTGGCCGAAGGCCGGGGCGAGACGGTGATCGTCTGGCGCCAGGGCTGGGCGGTGCGGGTGGCGGTCGTCACGCCGGCGGTGGCTGCTTTCGTGCGGTCCGCCTTGCTCGCGGCCCGGCCGCTGGCCGAGGCGCTGGAGCGTGCGGGCGATACCTTCGATTTCGCCGCCTGGCTGGCGCCGGCGGTGGCCGACGGCCTGGTGCTGCAGCTCGACCTGCACCACCAGGTTTCCTTCTGAATGTTTCTGAACTTCCGGAGTGACCGAGATGATCCGACCCGATGCCCTGCTGCCCGCGCCGCTGCGGCGTGCCCACGCCGCCTTCGTCATGCTGGCCGAGGCGCTGCAGCCGCTGGCGCAGCTCGCCGCGCGGCTGTTTGTCGCGCAGGTGTTCTTTCTGGCCGGCCTGACCAAGCTGCGCGACTGGGAGACCACGCTGCTGCTGTTCACCGAGGAATATCGGGTGCCGCTGCTGTCGCCCGCGGTCGCCGCGGTGCTGGGCACCGCCGGCGAGGTGCTGCTGCCGGTGCTGCTGGTGCTCGGGCTGGGCGGACGGGTGGCGGCGCTGGGGCTGTCGGTGGTGAACGGGGTGGCGGTGCTGAGCGTGCCGGAGATGCCCGAACCCGCCTTCATGCTGCATGTGTTCTGGGGCAGCCTGCTGGCCGGGCTGGTGCTGTGGGGGCCCGGTCGTTGGTCAGTGGACGGCAGCGGACCGACGTCTGCCCGTGTTCAGGACTGAGTTCAGGACCGCGAACCGATGCGACCCTGACCAGGAACGACTTCCCGCGCCTGGACCTCGACGATGTCCTCGGGGGCGGTGGCTGCCGGGCCTGAGGCGCGTGTCGACCAGCCGCCGGCGAAGCCGCGAGCCTGGGCGCGTTCGCGCATCTGGCGCTGCACCCGCCAGATGTCGGCCACCAGCGGCCGGCGCCCGCGCAGCAGGCTCCAGAGCGTGAAGCCGAGCGCGGCGATCGCCCCGGCCAGCAGCAGGCTGAAGAAGAACACCGCCCCGGCGGCGACCAGGAACAGTCGCACGACAAGGCGGAACAGGCGGCCGAGGGCTTCGGAGGGTGTGTTCATGGTCGGATTGGAGCGATTCCGGGCGCGCCGGTTCCCTGTGTTCAGCGGCTGCGCATCGCCCGGGCGCATTCGCCGGCCAGCGCGGGGCCGCGGTAGATGAGGCCGGTGTAGACCTGCACCAGGTCGGCGCCGGCGCGCAGCTTGGCCTGTGCGTCGGCGCCGCTCAGCACGCCGCCGACGCCGATGATCGGGTAGCCCGCGCCCAGCTCGGCGCGCAGCTGCGCGATCACCCGGTTGCTGGCCTCGAACACCGGCCGGCCCGACAGGCCGCCGGTCTCCTCGGCGTGCTTCAGGCCCTTGACCGCGTCGCGGCCGATGGTGGTGTTGGTGGCGATCACGCCGTCGATGCCGTTGTTCCTCAGCGTCGCGGCGATGACCTTGACCTGCGCCTCGTCCAGGTCGGGCGCGATCTTCACGAACATCGGCGCGTTGCGGCCGTGCTGGCGCGCGAGCTGCTGCTTGCGCTCCTGCAGCCGCGACAGCAGCGCGTCGAGTGCCTCGTCGCTCTGCAGCGCGCGCAGGTTCTTGGTGTTCGGGCTGGAGATGTTGACCGTCACATAGTCGGCGTGCGGGTAGACGCCGTCGAGCGCGATCAGGTAGTCGTCGACCGCGTTCTCGATCGGCGTGACCGCGTTCTTGCCGATGTTCAGGCCGAGGATGCCGCCGGCACGGCGGAAGCTGGTCGCACGCTTGACGTTGGCCAGGAAGCTGTCGAGCCCCTCGTTGTTGAAGCCGAGGCGGTTGATCAGCGCGTCGGCCTCGGGCAGGCGGAACATGCGCGGCTTGGGGTTGCCGGGCTGGCCCTTCGGCGTGACGGTGCCGACCTCGATGAAGCCGAAGCCCATCGCGCCCAGGCCGTCGATGCAGCGGCCGTTCTTGTCGAGCCCGGCGGCCAGGCCGATGCGGTTCGGGAATTTCAGGCCGGCGACGCTGACCGGGTCGCTGACGCGCGAATGCGCCCACAGGCACTGCAAGGGCGTGTTCTGGAAGCGCGCGATCGCGTCGAGCGTCAGTTCGTGGGCCGCCTCCGGGTCGAGGCCGAACAGGAAGGGGCGGGTGAGGGCGTAGGGGACGAGGGCCATAATCGTGAATTGTCCCCGATCACAACCCTTCCCCGAACTCTCCCGAAGATTCCTCCCATGACCCAGGACGAACTCAAGACCCTCGTCGGCCAGGCGGCCGTGCAGTACGTGCCCGCGGGCGCCATCGTCGGTGTCGGCACCGGCTCGACCGTCAACAAGTTCATCGATGCGCTGGCCGCGATCAAGGACCGGATCCGCGGCGCCGTCTCCAGCTCGGTGGCGTCGACCGAGCGCCTGAAGGCGCTGGGCATTCCGGTGCTGGAGGCCTGCGAGGTCGAGTCGCTGCCGGTCTACATCGACGGCGCCGACGAGGTCGATCCCCGGGGCAACATGATCAAGGGCGGCGGCGCGGCGCTGACGCGCGAGAAGATCGTCGCCGATCTGGCCGAGCGCTTCATCTGCATCGCCGACGAGAGCAAGCTGGTCGAGGTGATGGGCCGCTTCCCGCTGCCGGTCGAGGTGATCCCGATGGCGGCGGTCCAGGTGGCGCGCCGCCTGAAGGCGCAGTACGGCGGCGAGGCGACGCTGCGCGCCGGCTGCGTCACCGACAACGGCTGCCACATCCTGGACGTGCGCGGCCTGAAGATCACCGACCCGGCCGCGATGGAGGCCGACATCAGCCAGTGGCCGGGCGTGGTCACGGTGGGCATCTTCGCCCGCAACAAGGCCAGCGTCTGCCTGCTGGGCACGTCGGAGGGCGTGCGCACGCTGACGTTCTGACCTTCGTTCGATCTTCGCCTCAGGCCGGCGCCTCCAGCCGGTAGCCCAGGCCGCGCACCGTGTGGATCAGCGGCCGGGCGTGGCCCTCGTCGATCTTGGCGCGCAGCCGGCGGATGTAGACGTCGACGACATTCGTCAGCGGATCCTCGCTGGCGCCCCAGACATTGGAGAGGATGCGCTCGCGGCTGAACAGCCGGCCCGGCGCGCTCATCAGGCTTGGCCAGCGAGTCGTCGGCGCCGAGCCGCAGCCCGGCGACCCGGTCCTCGACCGCTCCGAGCGCCGACAGCATCAGCTCCAGGTCCGTCAGCAGGTGTCGCGGTATGGGTGCAGTAACCCCACGAGGGGCGGTTACTGCAGAAGTTACCGCAGACGGGGCGCGGTTGGTAGCGAACAGATGCGGGCGCAAGCGGGCAAAGAAAAAGCCCTAGAGCGTTGATTCTCTAGGGCTTTTTGATGGTGCCGCGAACGCTTGCGAGCTATCACGGAACCTTGAATGGTGGAGCCGGGGGGAATTGAACCCCCGTCCGCAAGCCATCCTCAGGCAGTTCTACATGCGTAGTTCTCTGATTTGAGTCTCACGCGCCAAGCGGGCAGGAACACCCTCTTGGACACGCCAGTCACGAGATCTCGACCTGAACCGTGTGACCCGGCTCAGATCCAGCCAATGTGAATGACCTCTCAGCCCTTGACCTTGCGATCTCAGGCCCGGCCCATCGGCCAACCGTTGAGAGGCTCACCGGTGTTAAGCGGCGAGGGCGAAACGTTCGTCGTTCGCAGTTACTTTGTTTCCAGTGGTTTTACGAGCGAACTGGTGCTCGGCATGCCCTGCTCCGATTCCGCACCCACGTCGAAACCAGGTCGGCCCCTGAATCCGTCATCTTAGCATCATCTGCTCAGCGGCCGGGCAGCAGCGCCTCGAGCAGTCCGGCGGGCGTGCGTGCGAGATGGTCTGCGCCCCAGGCCTCGATCGGCTCGCCGTCGCCCAGATAGCCCCAGGCGGCGGCCACCGTGCCCATGCCCGCGGCCTGGCCGGCCTGGATGTCGCGCAGATCGTCGCCGACATAGAGGCAGTGCGCCGGATCGACCGCCAGACGGCGCGCGGCCTCCAGCAGCGGATCGGGAAAGGGCTTGGCGCGCGCGGTGGTGTCGCCGCAGACCAGCACCCGGCTGCGCGTGGCCAGACCGGTGCCGGCGACGACCGGCTCGGCGAAGCGGCTGTGCTTGTTGGTGACGATGCCCCAGGGCAGGGCGGCGGCGTCCAGCGCGTCGAGCACCGGCGCCATCGCGTCGAATACCCGTGTCAGCCGGGTCAGGCGCGTGGCGTAGATCGCCAGATACTCGTCCTTCAGCGCCTCGAAATCCGCATCCTCCGGCGTGGTGCCCAGCGCCACCCGCAGCATGCCGCGGGCGCCGGTGCCGGTCAGCGGCCGGAAGACCTCCAGCGGCAGCGGCGGCAGGCCGCGGCGCTCGCGCAGATCGTTGCCTGCGCCGCCGAGATCCAGTGCACTGTCGACCAGGGTGCCGTCAAGATCGAACAAGACCGCATGGACAGGACGATCGTGGCTCACTGTGCTTCCTTGCGGCAGGCGATCATGTAGTTGACGCTGGTGTCGCCGCTGAGCCAGTAGCGGCGGGTCAGCGGGTTGTATTCCAGGCCGCGGGTGTGCTGCAGGTCCAGGCCGCAGTGGCGGCACCAGGAGGCCAGCTCGCTCGGCCGGATGAACTTGGCGTATTCGTGGGTGCCTCGTGGCAGCAGGTTCAGCACATACTCGGCGCCGACGATCGCGAACAGGAAGGACTTCGGGTTGCGGTTCAGCGTCGACAGGAAGACCCAGCCGCCCGGGCGCACCAGCTTCGCGCAGGCCTCGACGATCGCGCCGGGATCGGGCACATGCTCGATCATCTCCATGCAGGTCACCACATCGAAGCGGCCCGGCATCTCGGCGGCCAGCGCCTCGGCGGCGACCTCGCGGTACTGCACGTTCTGCAGACCGGCCTCCATCGCATGCAGCTGCGCGACCTTCAGCGAGCGTTCAGCCAGATCGACGCCCAGCACCTGCGCACCGCGTCGGGCCATCGCCTCGCTGAGGATGCCGCCACCGCAGCCCACATCGACGACCTGACGGCCGTCGAGCGAGCCTGCGCACTGCTCGATCCACTCGAGCCGCAGCGGGTTGATCTGGTGGAGCGGGCGAAACTCGCTCTCCGGGTCCCACCACTTGTGGGCCAGCTCGCTGAACTTGGCGAGCTCCTTGGGGTCGGCGTTCTGCATCATCCGGCGATGGTAGCGAAATCGGACAGGCAAGAAAAAACCCCGCCGGGGCGGGGTTCTCGGAGCGAGCAGCGAACTGCTTACTTCTTGGTGCGGGTGCCGACGACCTCGATCTCCACGCGGCGGTTCTTCGCGCGGCCTTCGTCGGTCTTGTTGTCGGCGACGGGCTGCTTCTCGCCCTTGCCTTCGGTGTAGACGCGGTTGGCTTCGATGCCCTTGCCGACCAGGTACTTCTTGACGGCTTCGGCGCGGCGCAGCGACAGCTTCTGGTTGTAGGCGTCGGAGCCACGGCTGTCGGTGTGGCCGACGGCGATGATGACTTCCAGGTTCACGCCCTTGACCTTGCTGACCAGATCGTCGAGCTTGGCACCGGCGTCCTTCTTCAGGACCGCCTTGTCGAAGTCGAAGAACGCGTCGGCGGCGAAGGTGACCTTCTCGCTGACCGGAGCGGCCGGGACGGGGACCGGAACGGGCTTCGGAGCCGGAGTCGGCGGAACGACAGCGGGAGCCGGAGCCGGAGCGGGGGCCGGAGCCGGAGCGGGCTTCGGAGCCGGAACGCCGTCGCAGCCTTGCACGCCGGTCTGCGGCGTCCAGTTGGCATCACGCCAGCACAGTTCGTTCGTGCCGTTCTTCAGCACGGTGCCATCGGCAGCGCGCCAGTTGTCGACGGCACCGGAGGTCGAGCCACCGGTCGCACAGGCGGCGAGAGCGGCCGACGCGAACAGCAGTGCAACCTTGTTGAGTTTGTTCATGGTTCTCCTCTCGAGAAAAGCCGCAGATCGGGCTGCAAGATGCAGAAAAGACGGCGGCCCAAGCTTGCCGATGAGAGCGCGGCACCAGGGACCGACAAATTCATTGTGCCATATGCGGTTTGCCGCCCTGTGCCACAGGAAGACGCCCCGGGACAGTGCTGTTGCGCGATGACGACATTGCGCGGATCGTAGAATGGCGGGTTCGATGCCCCGGCGCTGCAGTGCTTTTGTGGGCGTCCCCGCTGTGCAACGGCCCGACCGCATGACTCAATTCGCCAAAGAAACCCTGCCCGTCAGCCTCGAAGAGGAAATGCGCCGCTCCTACCTCGACTACGCGATGAGCGTGATCGTCGGGCGGGCGCTGCCGGATGCACGCGACGGTCTGAAGCCGGTGCACCGGCGCGTGCTCTACGCGATGCACGAGCTCAACAACGACTGGAACCGCCCCTACAAGAAGAGCGCGCGCATCGTCGGCGACGTGATCGGCAAGTACCATCCGCACGGCGACACCGCGGTCTACGACACCATCGTGCGCATGGCGCAGGACTTCTCGCTGCGCCACATGCTGGTCGACGGCCAGGGCAACTTCGGCTCGATCGACGGCGACAACGCCGCGGCGATGCGCTACACCGAGATCCGCCTGGGCAAGGTCGCGCACGAGATGCTGGCCGATATCGACAAGGAGACCGTCGACTTCGGCCCGAACTACGACGGCAGCGAGCGCGAGCCGCTGGTGCTGCCGACCCGGCTGCCCAATCTGCTGGTCAACGGCTCGGCCGGCATCGCGGTGGGCATGGCCACCAACATCCCGCCGCACAACCTCAACGAGGTGGTCGACGCCTGCCTGCATCTGCTGCGCCAGCCCGATGCCACCATCGACGAGCTGATGGAGATCATCCCGGCGCCGGACTTCCCCACCGCCGGCATCATCTACGGCGTGGCCGGCGTGCGCGAGGGCTACCGCACCGGCCGCGGCCGGGTGGTCATGCGCGCGCGGGTGCATTTCGAGGACATCGACCGCGGTGCGCGCCAGGCGATCATCGTCGACGAGATTCCCTATCAGGTGAACAAGAAGACGCTGCTCGAGCGCATCGCCGAGCTCGTCCACGAGAAGAAGATCGAGGGCATCAGCCACATCCAGGACGAGTCGGACAAGTCCGGCATGCGCGTGGTCATCGAGCTCAAGCGCGGCGAAGTGCCCGAGGTCGTGCTCAACAACCTCTACAAGCAGACGCAGCTGCAAGACAGCTTCGGCATGAACATGGTCGCGCTGATCGACGGTCAGCCGCGTCTGTGCAACCTGAAGCTGCTGCTGGAGATCTTCCTGGAGCACCGCCGCGAGGTGGTGACGCGCCGCACGGTGTACGAGCTGCGCAAGGCGCGCGAGCGCGGCCATGTGCTCGAGGGCCTGGCGGTGGCGCTGGCCAACATCGACGAGTTCATCCGCATCATCAAGACCTCGCCCACGCCGCCGATGGCGCGCGCCGCGCTGATGGAGCAGGGCTGGGACTCGGCGCTGGTGCGCGAGATGCTCGAGCGCGCGGGCAGCGCCGCGCTGGGCGGCCGCGAGGCCTTCCGCCCCGAGGGGCTGCCGGCGCAGTACGGCCTGCAGGCCGACGGCCTCTACCGCCTGTCCGACGACCAGGCCGGCGAGATCCTGCAGATGCGCCTGCAGCGCCTGACCGGCCTGGAGCAGGACAAGATCGTCGGCGAGTACCGCGACATCATGGCGACCATCGCCGACCTGCTCGACATCCTGGCGCGTCCCGAGCGGGTCACCGCGATCATCGTCGACGAGCTGGGCGCGCTGCGCGCCGAGTTCGGCCAGACGAAGCTGGGCGCGCGCCGCTCCACCATCGAGCACAACGTGCAGGAGCTGGGCACCGAGGACCTGATCACCCCGACCGACATGGTGGTCACGCTCAGCCACGGCGGCTACATCAAGAGCCAGCCGCTGGCCGAGTACCGCGCGCAGAAGCGAGGCGGCCGCGGCAAGCAGGCCACGCAGACCAAGGAAGACGACTGGGTCGACCAGCTCTTCATCGCCAACACGCACGACTGGATGCTGTGCTTCAGCGACCGCGGCCGCGTCTACTGGCTGAAGGTCTGGGAGGTGCCGCAGGGCGGACGCGCCAGCCGCGGCAAGCCGATCGTCAACATGTTCCCGCTGCAGCCGGGCGAGAAGATCACCGTGGTGCTGCCGCTGACCGGCGAGTTCCGCAGCTTCCCCGCCGACCACTACATCTTCATGTCGACCGCGCTGGGCACGGTGAAGAAGACGGCGCTCGACGAGTTCAGCAACCCGCGCAAGGCCGGCATCATCGCGGTCGACCTGGACGAGGGCGACCACCTGATCGGCGCGGCGCTGACCGACGGCGAGCATGACGTGATGCTGTTCTCCGACGGCGGCAAGGCGGTGCGCTTCCACGAGGGCGACGTGCGCCCGATGGGCCGCAACGCCCGCGGCGTGCGCGGCATGTCGCTCGAAGAGGGCCAGAACGTCATCGCGATGCTGGTGGCCGAGGACGAGTCGCAGAGCGTGCTGACCGCCACCGAGAACGGCTACGGCAAGCGCACCAGCATCACCGAGCACACCCGCCACGGCCGTGGCACCAAGGGCATGATCGCCATCCAGCAGTCCGAGCGCAACGGCCGGGTGGTCGCCGCCACGCTGGTGCGCGCCGAGGACGAGATCATGCTGATCACCGACCGCGGCGTGCTGGTGCGCACCCGGGTGTCCGAGATCCGCGAGATGGGCCGCGCCACCCAGGGCGTCACGCTGATCGCGCTGGACGAGGGCGCCCAGCTCTCGGGCCTGCAGCGCATCGTCGAGAACGACGCGAACGAGTCCGCCGAGCCTGGCGTCGATCAGGCCGCCGATCCGGCTGCCGAGGCCGCCACCGATTCCCCCACCGACACCGGCGCCAGCGCCGGGGAGACTGCCTGATGACTTGCCTGTCCACTCTGCGTCGCCTGGCGCTGATTCCTGCCGCGACGCTGGTGCTGCTGGCGGCGCTGCCGGCGCAGGCCGCCGAGCCGAGCCCGGCCAAGAAGGAGCTGATCGCCAAGGTCATCTCGCTGCAGCAGGGCGGCATCGACGGCATCGCCCGCAGCCTGGTCGAGCAGCCGGCGATGGCGCTGATGCAGCAGGCCGGCATGATCCTGCAGACCCGCGTCGCGCCGGAAAAGCGCGAGGCGCTGGCCAAGGAGATCCAGGCCGACGTGCGCAAGTATGTCGAGGAGGCCACGCCGATCGTGCGCGAGCGTGCGCAGAAGGCCGCGCCGGGCGTGATGGGCGCGCTGCTCGACGAGCGCTTCACCGAAGACGAGCTCAAGCAGCTGGTCGCCTGGCTGGAGTCGCCGGTGGTGCGCCGCTACCAGCAGATGACGCCCGACATCCAGAAGGGCATGTCCGAGAAGCTGGTGGCCGACACCCGCGCGGCCGTCGAGCCCAAGCTGCAGGCGCTCGACCGCAGCATCAGCACCCGCCTGGGCGTGCAGCCGCCGGCCTCGGCGCCGGCGAAGAAGTGACTCTCCTGAAGACCTCCTGAGCCGACGATGACGATGACTGCGCGCCCCTACAACTTCTCCGCCGGCCCTGCGGCGCTGCCCGAGGAGGTCCTGCAGCAGGCTGCGGCCGAGATGCTCGACTGGCACGGCTCGGGCATGAGCGTGATGGAGATGAGCCACCGCGGGCGCGAGTTCATCTCGATCGCCGAGGCGGCCGAGGCCGACCTGCGCGAGCTGCTGGCGGTGCCGGCGGACTTCCGCATCCTGTTCATGCAGGGCGGCGGCCTGGCCGAGAACGCGATCGTGCCGCTGAACCTGTCGCGGGGCGGCGCGGCCGACTTCGTCGTCACCGGCGCCTGGTCGCAGAAGTCGGCCAAGGAGGCGCAGCGCTACTGCGACGCGAAGGTCGCGGCCAGCAACGCCGAGGGCGGCCACCTGTCGATTCCGGCGGCGGCCGGCTGGGCGCTGCGCGCGGACGCACGCTATGTGCACCTCTGCAGCAACGAGACCATCCACGGCGTCGAGTTCCAGACGCTGCCGGACCTGGCTGCCCTGGGCAGCACGGCCGAGCTGGTGATCGACTGCTCCTCGCACATCCTGTCGCGCACGATCGACTGGTCGCGGGTGGGCCTGGCCTTCGCCGGCGCGCAGAAGAACATCGGCCCGGCGGGCGTCACCATCGTCATCGTGCGCGAGGACCTGCTCGGCCACGCGCTGGCGATCTGCCCGAGCGCCTTCGACTACAGGCTGGTGGCCGACAACGCCTCGATGTACAACACGCCGCCGACCTACGGCATCTACATCGCCGGGCTGGTGTTCCAGTGGATCAAGCGCCAGGGCGGCGTGGCCGAGATGGAGCGCCGCGCGATCGAGAAGGCCGGGCTGCTCTACGGCTACCTGGACGGCGCGGGCGCGGGCTTCTATGTCAACCGCATCGATCCGGCCTGCCGCTCGCGCATGAACGTGCCCTTCCAGCTGCGCGACGAGTCGCTCAACGCCGACTTCCTCAAGGGCGCGCAGGAGCGCGGCCTGCTGCAGCTCAAGGGCCACAAGAGCGTCGGCGGCATGCGCGCCTCGATCTACAACGCCATGCCGCTGGCCGGCGTGCAGGCGCTGGTGGACTATCTGCGCACCTTCGCCGCCGCCCGCGGCTGATCCGACTCCTCGACCCCCACAAGACCGGGACTCTTCTGCCATGACCACGCCCGACCACGACGCCGCGTCGCTCGCTCCGACGCTGCCGGAGCTGCGCGACCGCATCGACGCGCTCGACCGCGAGCTGATCGCGATGCTCAACCGCCGCGCTCGCCTGGCGCAGGAGGTCGGCGAGATCAAGAAGAGGGAAGGCTCGGTCGTCTTCCGTCCGGAGCGCGAGGCGCAGGTCATCGACGGCCTGAAGCAGTTCAACCCGGGGCCGCTGAAGAACGAGAGCGTGGCGCCGATCTGGCGCGAGATCATGAGCGCCTGCCGCGCGCTGGAGACGCCCACCCGGGTGGCCTATCTCGGTCCGGCCGGCACCTTCAGCGAGGAGGCGGCGCTGGGCTTCTTCGGCTCGTCCATCGTGCGCGTGCCGTGCGCCAGCATCGACGAGGTCTTCCGCAACACCTCGGCCGGCGTGGCCGACTTCGGCGTGGTGCCGGTCGAGAACTCGACCGAGGGCATGGTGGCGCGCTCGCTCGACATCTTCCTGACCACGCCGCTGTTCATCATCGGCGAGACCAGCCTGTTCGTGCGCCACAACCTGCTGCGCAAGGAGAACGCGCTCGACGGCATCGAGGCGGTCTGCGCGCACCCGCAGGCGCTGGCGCAGTGCCACGACTGGCTGTCGCTGCACCTGCCGCATGCCGAGCGCCGGCCGGTCTCCAGCAACGCCGAGGGCGCGCGCCTGGCCGCGCAGGACAGCCGCCTGGCCGGCATCGCCAGCGCGCGTGCGGCCAGCGAGTACGGCGTGCATGTGGTCGCCCCGGCGATCCAGAACGATCCGCACAACCGCACCCGCTTCGCGATCGTCACCGACCCGCACCGCCATCCGGCGCCGCAGGCCTCCGGCCATGACTGCACCAGCCTGGTCGTGTCGGTGGTCAACCGGCCCGGTGCGATGTACGACATCCTCGCGCCGCTGAAGCGCCACGGCGTGTCGATGACCCGGCTGGAGTCGCGCCCGGCGCGCTCGGGCCAGTGGGAGTACTACTTCTTCATCGATCTGCAGGGCCATCCCGAGCAGCCGGCGGTGCAGACCGCGATGCACGAGCTGCGCGAGGCCTGCGCCTTCTTCAAGGTGCTCGGGGCCTACCCGATCGACGCCCACTGATCTCCCCTCTGCCGGCAGGTTCTCCAATCATGTTCAATCAACTCGGGGTGATCGGCTGCGGCCTGATGGGTGGCAGCTTCGCGCTGGCCCTCAAGCGCGCCGGTCTGGTGCAGCGGGTGGTCGGCTACAGCAAGTCGCCCTCGACGGTGGAGCGGGCGCGCCGGCTCGGCGTCATCGACATCGCGGCCGAATCGGCGCTGCTGGCGGTCTCGGGCTCGGACATCGTGCTGATCTCGGTGCCGGTGGCCGCCAGCGATGCGACCTTCAAGGCGATCCGCCACATGGTCGAGCCCGGCACGCTGTTCATGGATGTCGGCAGCACCAAGCGCGATGTGGTCGACGTGGCCCGGCGCGTGCTGCGCGAGCGCATCGGCAGCTTCGTGCCGGCGCATCCGATCGCCGGCAAGGAGGTCGCCGGCGTCGAGCATGCCGATGCCCAGCTCTACCAGGGCAAGCAGGTCATTCTCACGCCGCTGGCGCAGACCGATCCGGTCATGGTGCAGAAGGCCACCGACGTCTGGGCCGCGATCGGCTGCCAGGTGCTGCGCATGACGCCGGAGAACCACGATGCGGCCTTCGCCGCGGTCAGCCACCTGCCGCACCTGCTGGCCTTCGCCTATTTCAATGCGGTGATCTCGCAGCCGGCCGGGCGCGAGTTCCTGTCGCTGGCCGGCCCGGGCTTCCGCGACTTCACCCGCATCGCCGCCGGCGACCCGACGGTCTGGCGCGACATCCTGCTGGCCAATCGCGAGGAGGTGCTCAAGCAGTCGCAGCGCCTGCGCCATGCGCTCGACGCCTTCGAGGTGGTGATGCGCTCGGGCAACCAGGAGGCGCTCGAGGACCTGATCCGCACCGCCTCCGAGGGCCGCTCGGGCTGGCAGATGAATGCCCGTCCGGCCACCGCCCGCTGAATTTCCAGGCTGATCCCGCAGCAGACAGATTCGACTCTCCGCGCATGTACTCGATCCCGCATCTCGACCTTCCGCCGCTCGGTCACGCCGCCGGCACCGTGCAGCTGCCCGGCTCCAAGAGCATCTCGAACCGGCTGCTGCTGCTGGCGGGCCTGAGCGAGGGCACGACGACGCTGGTCGACCTGCTCGACTCCGACGACACCCGGGTGATGCTGGCGGCGCTGCGCACGCTGGGCTGCGCCATCGTCCAGGACGGCCGCTTCACCCGCATCACCGGCTTCGCCGGCCGACCCCGGGTGGCCTCGGCCGAACTCTTCCTGGGCAATGCCGGCACCGCGATGCGCCCGCTGACCGCCGCGCTGGCGGTACTGGCCACGCAGCAGGGCGGGGCGGCCTACACGCTGGGCGGCGTCAAGCGCATGCACGAGCGCCCGATCGGCGATCTGGTCGACGCGCTGCGCGGCCTGGGCTGCACGGTCGACTGCCTGGGCACCGAAGGCTATCCGCCGCTGCGGGTGGCCGGCGGCACGCTGGATCTGGCGGCACCCGTCAAGGTGCGCGGCGACGTGTCGAGCCAGTTCCTGACCGCGCTGCTGCTGGCGCTGCCGCTGGCGGCGACCGACCGCGCCGTCACCATCGAGGTGGTCGGCGAGCTGATCTCCAAGCCCTACATCGAGATCACGCTGAACCTGCTGGCGCGCTTCGGCATCGCGGTCGAGCGCCAGGGCTGGGAGCGCTTCGTCATTCCGGCCGGCAGCCGCTATGTCACGCCGGGCGAGGTGCATGTCGAGGGCGACGCCTCGTCGGCGTCGTACTTCATCGCGCTGGGCGCGATCGCCGGCGTCGATGCGCCGGTGCGCATCGAGGGCGTGGGCGCGGCCTCCATCCAGGGCGACATCCGATTTAAGGAGGCCGCCGAGGCCATGGGCGCGGTGGTGCGCGCCGAGCCCAACGCGCTGGAGATCCGCCGCGGCGCCTGGCCGCTGAAGGCGATCGACCTCGACTGCAACCACATTCCCGACGCGGCGATGACGCTGGCGGTGATGGCGCTCTACGCCGACGGCCCCTCGACGCTGCGCAACATCGCCAGCTGGCGCGTCAAGGAGACCGACCGCATCGCCGCGATGGCCTGCGAGCTGCGCAAGCTCGGCGCCACCGTCGAGGAGGGCGAGGACTTCCTGCGCGTCGAGCCGCTGGCCCGCTTCCAGCCGGCCGCGATCCACACCTACGACGACCACCGCATGGCGATGTGCCTGTCGCTGGCGGCCTTCAACCGGCTGAATCCGGCCGGCGACGGCGAGCGTGCGGTGCCGGTGCGCATCCTCGACCCGAAGTGCGTCGCCAAGACCTTTCCCGACTACTTCGAGGCGCTGTTCTCGGTGGTCGAGGCCCGCGCGGCCGACATTCCGGTGATCACCATCGACGGCCCGACCGCCTCCGGCAAGGGCACGCTGTCGGCCAGCGTGGCCGCCGGCCTGGGCTGGCACACGCTGGACTCGGGCTCGCTGTACCGGGTGACCGCGCTGGCGGCGCGCCGCGCCGGCGTCTCGGTCGACGACGAGCAGGGCCTGGCCGCCACCGCACGGGCGATGCAGCTGCGCTTCGAGGGCGTGCGGGTGCTGCTCGCCGGCGAGGATGTCAGCGATGAGCTGCGCGACGAGGCGGTGGGCATGATGGCCTCGCGCATCTCGGCCTGGCCGGCGGTGCGTGCCGCGCTCTACGACCTGCAGTGCGGCTTCCGCCAGCTGCCCGGCCTGGTGGCCGACGGCCGTGACATGGGCACCGTCATCTTCCCCGACGCCGGCCTGAAGATCTTCCTGACCGCGACCGCAGCCGCGCGCGCCGAGCGCCGGCTCAATCAATTGATCGCAAAGGGAATTTCTGCTAGCCTCGACGACCTTCGTGCCGATCTGGAGGCGCGCGACGAGCGGGACCGCACCCGTGAGACCGCCCCCTTGAGACCGGCCGAGGACGCGCTCCGGCTCGACAACTCCCAGCTCGGCATCGAGGCTTCGGTGCGGCAGGTGGTGGCCTGGTGGAACGCACGGCAGCCCTTCGACGCGCCCTGAGCGAGCCGGATCGACCGCCACCTTTCCTGCCTTCTGGCCCGGAGTTCCGGCCGAGTGCGCGATGCACCGACGGAGCCCCGGATCGTCAACTCAACCCCGCCACGGAAGTGGCACCCGCCGCCGGCCCGTCGCCGGTGCAGAAAGTCCCCAATGTCCCAAGCATCTATGGCCGATCTCGGCATGGAATCCTTTGCCGCGATGTTCGAGGAGTCGCTCCAGCGCGCCAACATGCGCGCCGGCGAAGTGATCTCCGCTGAAGTCGTCCGCGTCGAGCACAGCTTCGTCGTCGTCAACGCCGGCCTCAAGTCCGAAGCCTACGTTCCGCTGGAAGAGTTCAAGAACGACCAGGGCGAAGTGGAAGTCCAGGTCGGCGACTTCGTGTCGGTCGCGATCGACGCCATCGAGAACGGCTACGGCGACACCATCCTGTCGCGCGACAAGGCCAAGCGTCTGGCCTCGTGGCTGTCGCTGGAAAATGCCCTGGAGTCGGGCGACTTCGTCACCGGCACCGTCAACGGCAAGGTCAAGGGCGGCCTGACCGTTCTGGTCAACGGCATCCGCGCCTTCCTGCCGGGTTCCCTGCTGGACACCCGTCCGGTCAAGGACATGAGCCCGTTCGAGGGCAAGACCATGGAGTTCAAGGTCATCAAGCTCGACCGCAAGCGCAACAACGTTGTGCTGTCGCGTCGCGCGGTGGTCGAGGCCTCGATGGGCGAAGAGCGCGCCAAGCTGCTCGAAACCCTGCGTGAAGGCGCCATCGTCAACGGCGTGGTCAAGAACATCACCGAATACGGTGCGTTCGTCGACCTCGGCGGCATCGACGGCCTGCTGCACATCACCGACATGGCCTGGCGCCGTGTCCGTCACCCGAGCGAAGTGGTGACGGTGGGTCAGGAACTGACCGCCAAGGTCCTGAAGTTCGACGCCGAGAAGAACCGCGTCTCGCTGGGCCTGAAGCAGATGGGCGACGATCCGTGGTTCGGCGTCTCGCGCCGCTACCCGTCGGGCACCCGCCTGTTCGGCAAGGTCACGAACATCGCCGACTACGGCGCGTTCGTCGAGATCGAGCCGGGCATCGAAGGCCTGGTCCACGTCTCGGAAATGGACTGGACGAACAAGAACGTCGCTCCGTCCAAGGTCGTCTCGCTGGGCGACGAAGTCGAAGTCATGGTCCTGGAGATCGACGAAGACAAGCGTCGCATCTCGCTGGGCATGAAGCAGTGCCGTGCCAACCCGTGGGACGAGTTCGCGCAGAACTTCAAGCGCGGCGACAAGGTCAAGGGCCCGGTCAAGTCGATCACCGACTTCGGCGTGTTTGTCGGCCTGGCCGCTGGCATCGACGGCCTGGTGCACCTGTCCGACCTGTCGTGGAACGAGCCGGGCGAAGCCGCGGTCCGCAACTACAAGAAGGGTCAGGACGTCGAGGCCGTGGTCCTGGGCATCGATGTCGAGCGCGAGCGCATCTCGCTGGGCATCAAGCAGCTCGACGCCGATCCGTTCACCAACTACACCTCGGTCAACGACCGCGGCATGACGGTGACCGGCAAGGTCAAGTCGGTCGACCCGCGTGGCGCCGAGATCCAGCTGAACGACGATGTCACCGGCTACCTGCGTGCTTCGGAAATCGCCCGCGAGCGCGTGGAAGATGCCCGCAACGTGCTGAAGGAAGGCGACGAAGTCACCGCCCTGATCATCAACATCGATCGCAAGACGCGCTCGATCCAGCTGTCGATCAAGGCCAAGGACAACGCCGAGAACCAGGAAGCCATGCAGCGTCTGTCGGCCGACAGCAGCCGCGAGAACGCTGGCACCACCAGCCTGGGCGCCCTGCTGAAGGCCAAGCTGGATCAGGGCAACTGATCCTGATGCCGGACGCCACGGAACCGCTGTCTGCATGACCCGCTCCGACCTCGTCAATCTGCTGGCCGCACGCTTTGGCCAGCTGACCCATCGTGATGCCGAGTTCGCCGTCAAGACGATGCTCGACACGATGACCGAGGCCCTGGGGCGGGGCCACCGCATCGAGATCCGTGGCTTCGGCAGCTTTGCCGTCAATCGCCGGCCGCCGCGCATGGGGCGCAATCCCCGTTCCGGTGAGCCGGTCGTCATTCCCGAGAAGCTGGTGCCGCACTTCAAGCCGGGCAAGGCCCTGCGCGAAGCCGTCGACCGCACCGCCGCTGCTTCCACTCCCACGCCTGCCTCCGCCTCCGGCGAGAAGGCCTGACCGTCCGCCCGGACGGCCGCGCACCCCGCGCGGCGCATCCCGCACGACACGCACTAGAATCCCGGTGCGATGCGATTCTTCTCCTGGCTATTTCGAGCCGCCATCTTCTTCGTGCTGTTCGCCTTCGCGCTGAACAATCAGCACGAGGCCCGGATCCGCTGGTTCTTCGGCTTCGAGTTCCGTGCACCGATGGTGCTGATGGTGCTCGTGGTCTTTGCCGCCGGTGCGCTTTTTGGGGTCCTGGCGATGATGCCGAACTGGTGGCGCCAGCGCCGTCGCGCCCGGGCCTCGACCGAGCCGCAGACCCCGGTGACCACCACCACCGCGGCCGTGCCGGCGCTGTCCGGCGTCACTCCTGTCCTGCCTGACGTACCCCTGGGCGCTCCCCCCCGCGATGGACTTTGACCTGCAGTGGCTGCTGCTGGCCCTGCCGCTGGCCTTCGGGCTGGGCTGGCTGGCCTCGCGCCTGGACATGCGCCAGTGGAAACGCGACATCGAGTCGTCTCCGCGCGCCTATTTCAAGGGCCTGAACCTGCTGCTCAACGAGCAGCAGGACAAGGCCATCGATGCCTTCATCGAGGCAGTCCAGCATGACCCGGGCAGCTCGGACCTGCACTTCGCGCTCGGCAACCTGTTCCGGCGCCGAGGCGAGTACGAGCGGGCGGTGCGGGTGCACCAGCATCTGCTGGCACGTGCCGACCTGCCCACCTCCGAGCGCGACCGCGCCCAGTACGCGCTGGCGCAGGATTTCCTGAAGGCCGGCCTGTTCGACCGGGCCGAGGCGGCCTACCGGGCTCTGGAGGGCTCCGCCTTCGCGACCGATGCCCGCATGGCGCTGCTGACGCTGCATGAGCGCTCGCGCGACTGGAAGGCCGCGATCGAGGTGGCACGCCAGCTCGAGGCGGTGGCGGCCGGATCGTTTGCGCCTCGCCTCGCCCATTACTGGTGCGAGCTGGCGCTCGAGGCCGATGCCCGAGGCCAGGGTGACGATGCGCGTGCTGCGCTCGACAAGGCACGCCAGGCCGCGCCGCAGGCGGCCCGGCCCCTGGTGCTGGCCGGCCAGCGTGCGGCGCGTGCCGGTGCGCATGAGCAGGCGCTGCAGGCCTGGCTGCCGCTGGTGGCGCTGTCGCCGGGTGCCCTGTCGGTCATCGCGGCGGACTTCGCGGCCAGTGCGCAGGCCTGCGGTCGCGCGGACGAGGCCCGTGTCGCGCTGTCCGAGCTGCATCGCCAGGTGCCGACCTCCGACCTGCTGGCCGCGCTGCTTGCACTCGATGCCGATCCGGCCTCGCGTCGCCGGCGGCTGCTCGATCACATGAAGGTCCAGCCCGGCCTCGGTCCGGTGCTGAGGCTGCTGCGCGAGCCCGAAGGCGCTGCGCTGTCGGTCGAGGAGCATCAGGCGGTGCAGGGCAGCGTCGCGCAGGCGCTGCGACCGCTGCAGCGCTACCGCTGCGCGGCCTGCGGCTTCGAGGCGCAGCAGTATTTCTGGCAGTGTCCCGGCTGCCAGGGCTGGGAGACCTTCCCGCCGCGCCGTCTCGAGGATCACTGACCTCCATCCCGCTGAAGCGGACAGGCCGTGTCCCCCATCGGAGGGCCCCCGGAAGAGGGCCCTCCTGATGGGGATGCGCCGCGGCTGACCGCGCTCCTATCGTGGACCCACGCCGGCATCCGTGCCGCCGGCGCCACCGATCCGCCCCGCTGCGAGCGGATCATCCCTGTCCGCGAACCACCCCCGCACGGGGTCCGGGAGCATCACGATGATGACGATCCGCAATCTGCTGGCTGGCCTGGCGCTGGCCCTGGCCTCGGTGACCTGTCTGGCCACCGACATCAACAAGGCTTCTCAGGCCGAGCTGGAGTCGATCAAGGGCATCGGCCCTGCGATGTCCGGCCGCATTCTCGAGGAGCGCAAGAAGGGTCCGTTCCGGGACTGGGCCGATGTGATGGAGCGCGTCAAGGGCATCAAGCAGGCCTCCGCGACCCGCTTCTCCAGCGGCGGGCTGACGGTCAACGGGAGCGCCTTCGCCCTGCCCGCCGCGCCAGCCACCACGCCTGTCGCTGCGGCGGGCCCCGCGACGACGGCGCTCACGCCGGTGAAGAAGCCCTGACCGTGAGCGGCTGCGCCGGTGTGCCGCTGTCGACGCAGGCCGGCAGCGCGGGGCGCGCCGCATGGCCATCGGCGAGCCGGGCACGGGGGGGGCGGGGGGCGCTGTCCGGCGTCCGGCTGCCAGCCGAAGAAGCTCAGGACATCGGCGCGCCGCGCCATCGCGTCGGCCTCGCCCAGTGCGATCAGCTCTCGGGTGTAGCCCGACTCGAACAACAGGTAGCTGGCCAGCGCTGCGCCGCGTGCCGAGGTGCCCCGGCCACTGACACCGACGCCGCGCAGCAGGCTGCGCACGGTCAGCGGCAGGCTGTCGAGATGGCGTCCTGCGATCTCGTCCAGACGCTGGCTGGGCGCGATCACCAGCGCATCGATCGGTCTCAGCGTGGTCTTTGCCCGTGCCTGCGGCGGCAGCAGCGCCAGCGTCGAGTTGATGCGCTGCAGCCGCTCGACATCGACCGCCAGCGCGTCGAGAAAGATGTTCGACATCGCATGGCCGGCGATCTGCGCGATCGTCGGGTAGCCGCTGATTTCCAGATGGGCGCCCGGCGGCTCGTGCATGCGGCCGGCGCCGATGATCAGGATGCGCTCCGCGCCCAGATGCACCGCGGGCGAGATCGGTGCAGCCTGGCGCATCGAGCCGTCGCCGAACCAGCCGGTGCGCTCGCCGCAAGGCAGCTCGACCGCCGGAAAGACGAAGGGAATCGCTGCCGAGGCCAGCAGGTGGCGTACCCCGAGCCGTGCCGGCACCGCGATGCGCTGCGAGCGGTTCCAGGGCGCGATGTTCTCGCGGCTCTCGTAGAAGGTGACATGCTCGCCGCTGGTGTAGCTGGAGGCCGTCACCGCCAGCGCATCCAGATGGCCGTCGTTCATCAGCCGCTGCAGTCGGTCGAAGCGCACCATGCGCAGCAGCAGCGATTCCAGCGGGCCGTTGTTCAGCAGCGAGCGCGGGCGCAGTCGCCGCCAGCGGTGCAGCAGCCAGCCGAAGGACATCATCGTCAGCCACGGCGCGCCGGTGCGCAGCACGCCCAGCGAGTCGGTGCGGTAGACCTGCTCGGAGCGGAACTGCGCCCAGACATCGGCGATCTCGCGCACCGCCGCGTCATGGCGGTCGGCCTGGCAGGCCAGGGCGGTGGCGTTGATCGCGCCGGCCGAGGTGCCGGCGATGATCTGGTAGGGGCTGTGCGTCGGCGCGCCGACCTCGCGGGCGATGTCGGCGATGGCTCGCAGCACGCCCACCTGATAGGCCGCACGCGCACCACCGCCGGTCAGCAGCAGCCCGGTGCGCGGCTGAGACCGGACGGGAGGCGGCGAGCTCATCGCCGGCAGCGAGGTGGCCTTGTCCATGCTCTTCAGTCTATCGGCAGCCTGTCTGGAGGTCGGCCGAAAACCGCCCGACTCCGGGGCCAGTCCTCCGCCTGGGGCGGTGGCTTGCGCTTGCGTGCTGCTGCCGCAAGCCGGTGCTGTCAGTCGTGGGGATGGCGCTGGCGGCGCATCAGCCGGTGCTGCAGCAGCGCGATCGAGAGCAGGCCCGCGGCTGCCAGCGCCGCCGGATGGGACTCGCCGTCCGACAGCGCACCGGTGCTGGCCGAAGCGGCGACCGTCGGCTGTGCGGGCAGCGTCGGATGTGCGACCTGATGTGCAGCCTGATGGGACGGCACCGCCCAGGCAGCGGTGCAAGCCAGCAGGCTCAGCGCCGATCCCGCCGCGGTCCGTCTCAGCGACCGATGCGACAGGCGTGGCGATGCGCAGAAAGTGAGAGAGAACATGTCGGGCTTCCCTGGCGTTGCGGCCGAATCGAGGTGACGTCCCGGCATCGATCGGATGTCACGCCTGGGGCGGTACGGCACCATTCTATTCAGGGATTCAGGATCTGATCAGTGGAAACCCTGATCAAAAGGTGTGCAGCTGTTCATGTCATGTCCGCCAGATCCGGGGCGCAGATTCGGCCAGCGACCAGCCGTCCTGGCGCCATCCAGCGCGTACGGCCACCAGCAGCTGCATCAGCGGCTCGACCCGTTCGGCCAGTGCACGCAGCACGATCACCCGGTCATGGACCGCGCTGACTCCGGCGCTGTCCGCCAGCGGCGAGGCTGACAGCCGATCGCGAGCGAGTTCCAGCAGTCGCGCGGTGCGCTCCCGGCCGATCGTCTCGCCGCTGCCGAACCACATCGTGCCCAGCACCCGTCGGCCCGCCCAGCCGAGCGGACCGTCGAGCAGCAGCGTGTCGCTGGCGTCGATGCGAGCCTGCTCCAGCCAGACGCCGGGCAGTTCCAGGTGCTGCTGGTAGCGGCCCCGGCTCCACGCTTCCCCTGCGGCAGGCAGACCGAGCGCCAGCAGATCCCAGCCGATCATCTCGGCCTTCGGCGCCAGGTCGAAGCGCATCCGGTTGATCGCATGGCAGTCGCGGTAGGCGATCGTCTCCAGCGGCAGCCATTCCAGCCGGGCATGGTCGGCCAGCCGGGCCTTCACCTGCTGCATGCCGGGCGCACCGGCGCTGCGGTAGTAGCGGGTCGCGCCGGGCGTGGTGATCAGCGCATGCGTGCCTTCCTCGAGCTGCGCCTCGATCTCGAGCGTGTCGCCGCCGACGATGCCGCCGGGCGGATGCACCAGCACATGGTGGCAGATGCCCGGCCCTTCCGGGTACAGGCGCTGCAGCACGCGCAGCGGACCATGGTGGCGGTCCAGCGCGATCGTGCGCTCGCCATCGCGGGTGTAGTGCAGGTTCAGGCGGCCGGGCCAGCTCATGGGCGTGTCGAGGAAAGGGCGGGTGGCAGAGGCGAAAGGGCGGGAGTGTAGCGGGCCGGCCTGGCGCAGTGGTCCTGCATCGGACCGGGTCAGGCCGCCTCGGGCAGCGTGGTGCGACGGTACATCTCGATGATGTGCTCGCCGGCGGTGATCGGCGCATAGCGCGGCGGATCGCCGGCGTCATGGCAGCCGGGCAGGGCGGCCACCTGGGCGTGGTAGTCGATGTCGTGGAACCAGGCGATCGAGAAGCGCTCGCGCCCGCTGTGGCGGTTGACGACCCGGTGCAGCGAGGAGCGGTAGCGGTCGTTGGTCCAGCGCTGCATCAGGTCGCCGAGGTTGACCACCAGCGTGCCGGGCATCGGCGGCACGTCGATCCATTCGCCTTCGCGCTGGACCTGCAGGCCGCCGGACTCGTCCTGGGCCAGCAGCGTCAGGCCGCCCCAGTCGGTGTGCGCGCCCGAGCCGATCTGGCCGTCGAGCCGGCTGGCCGACTGCGGCGGATAGTGCAGCAGCCGCAGCACCGGCATCGGATTGCGCTGGAAGGGCTCGAAATGCTCGCGCGGCAGCTTCAGCGCCAGCGCGATCAGGCCCATCAGGTGGCGGCCGAGGCGGGTCATCGTCGCCTGGTAGGCCTCGACGGTGGCCTGGAATCCGGGCACCAGCGCCTCGTCGGGCCACTGGTTCGGGCCGTGGTTGGGCGTGCCGGCGCGCACCAGCGCGTCCCAGGGGCCGCGGTCGACGCCGAGGTAGAAGCTCTCCTTCAGGTCGGCGGGGCGGCCCGATTCCAGCGCCTGCCAGCCCACCGGGTCGTAGCCCCGGCACAGCCCGCCCGACAGCTCGACATGCCAGCGTCGCTTGACCTCCTCGGGCAGCGCGAACAGCCGGCGCGACAGCATGAAGAGATGGTGGCTGAGCGCCAGCGGCACGCCGTGGCCGGTGACGTGGAAGAAGCCGTCGCGCCGGCAGGCCGCGTCGATGCGGGCGGCGATGGCGTGCAGGGCCTGGGGGTCGTGACCGAAGCTGGGGGCCAGATCGATCACCGGCAGCGGGCTGTCCGGCATGGGGCGCTCCTGATGGCGAAAAATGAGATATTCGTCACGAAGAATCGCACGAGCCATGCCAGCCGCTTGCGCGCGCGATGCACCGATCGCGGGCGGGCGGACCGCTCAGCGGCCGAGCCAGAAGCGCGCGTGCACTGCAGCGAGTTCGTCCTCGATCGCGGGAATCGGCCCCCAGACGCGGATCGGCTTCTGGCCGCGCGAGAACACCTCGCGGCAGGGCACGTCCAGCGTCGGGTTCTCGGGATGGCGGCCGGTGGTGGCGCGCAGCCGCGTCTCGCTCATGCCGTAGACCAGCCGCCCGATGCCGGCCCAGTACTGGGTGCCCGAGCACATGCAGCAGGGCTCGACGGTGGTGTAGAGCGTGCAGTTCCACAGCAGCTCGGCGTCGAACTTGGCCGCGGCCTGGCGCGCGAGCACCGCCTCGGCATGGTTGACGCTGTCGACATTGCCCTGGATCAGCAGCACCGTCTCATGGTCCGGGCCGACCAGCAGCGCGCCGAAGGGGTGATGGCCCTGCTCCATCGCGGCGCGTGCGATGTCGCTGGCCTGGCGCAGGTGCAGCAGCATCTGCTCCATCGTCGGGTCGGGCGTGGTGAAGGCATGCATGGGCACGATCATGCGCCTTTTTCACGTTTCAGTGCGCGTTCGAGCCGCGATGCGCCCAGCCGGTCGTGCGCTTCTCCACCACCGAGAACAGCTCGTACATCACCATCGCCATCGCGCCGACCACCACCAGCCCGGCAAACGCCAGCCCCATCTGCATCGAGCTGCCGGCCGAGATCAGCAGGTAGCCGATGCCCTCGTTGGCCGCGGTCATCTCCGACACCGTGGTGCCGACGAAGGCCAGCGTGATCGCCACCTTCAGCGAGCCGTAGAAGTAGGGCAGCGAGCGCGGCAGCCCGACCTTGACCAGCACATCCCAGCGCCGCGCGCCCAGCACCCGCAGCACATCCTCCAGCTCGGGCTCGAGCGTGGCCAGGCCGGTGGCGATGTTGACCATGATCGGGAAGAAGCTGATCAGGAAGGCGGTCAGGATGGCCGGGCCGATGCCGATGCCGAACCACACCACCAGGATCGGCACGAAGGCGGCCTTGGGCAGCGCGTTGAAGGCGGTCATCAGCGGATAGACCGCGGCGTAGGCCGCGCGCGAGCTGCCGATCAGGAAGCCCAGCAGCACGCCCACCACGATCGACAGGCCGAAGCCGGCCATCGTCACCCAGAAGGTGCGCCAGGCGTGGCCGGCGATGGTGGCGGCATGCTCGGCCAGCGCCGCGCCGATCGCCGCCGGGCTCGGGAAGATGAATTCCGAGATGCCGAAGGCCGAGCACAGCGCCTGCCACAGCAGCAGCACCGCGACCAGCAGGATCCAGGGCGACCAGCGTTCCATCTGGCGGGCGTTCATTGGGCGATCTCCGAGGCGGGGGCGAGGCCGGCGACGGGCTTGCGCATCGCGCCGATGTGGCCGCGCAGCTCATGCACGATGGCGGTGAACTCTGGCGTGTAGGTGATCTCCAGGTCGCGCGGGCGCGGCAGGTCGATCTCGCGCCTGACGACGAAGCGCCCCGGGCTCCTGCTCATCACGTAGACCGTGTCGGCCAGGAACACGCTCTCGCGCAGGTCGTGCGTGACCAGGATGACGTTGAACTTCTGCGCGGCCTGCAGGTCGCGCAGCGCGCACCAGAGTTCCTCGCGGGTGAAGGCGTCGAGCGCGCCGAAGGGCTCGTCGAGCAGCAGCATCTTCGGCTCGTGGATCAGCGCGCGGCAGATGCTGGCGCGCTGCTGCATGCCGCCCGAGAGCTGCCACGGGAACTTGTCCTCATAGCCGGCCAGACCGACGCTGGCCAGCAGCCGGCGCGCCTTCTCGCGGTACTCGGCCCGCTTCTGCTTGAAGCTCGAGCGGTAGGGCTCGACGATCTCCAGCGGCAGCAGCACATTGTCGATCGTGGTGCGCCAGGGCAGCAGGCTCGGCGCCTGGAAGGCCATGCCGGTGATCTTCAGCGGTCCGGTGACCTCCTGGCCGCCGATGGTGACGGTGCCGCGGCTCGGGCGCTTCAGGCCGGTGGCCAGCTTCATGAAGGTGGACTTGCCGCAGCCCGAGGGCCCGACGATGGCGATGAACTCGCCCTCGCCGACCTGCAGGTTGATGTCCTCGACGGCGAACTGCTGCTGGGCCAGCAGCTCGTCGTTGTAGGCCAGCCAGACATCCTTGAAATCGACGAAGGCGGTCATCGCATCAGTCCTGTGCGGTCATTGCGGTCATTTCTTCGCGGTGGCGAAGATGTTGCGGTCGGTGGCCGAGGGCAGGAAGCTGCCGTTCCAGACCGCGTCCGGGTTGATGCGCTCCTTGGTGGCGAAGGCGTCGGCCACCTGGCTGGCCATCAGGCTCAGGCGCGGGCCGCTGACCGCGCCGAAGCCCTCGGCCCGGGCATCCGGCGTCAGCACCGAGGCGTCGAGCGCCAGCTTCAGCCGGCGCAGCTCCAGGTCGGCGTTGATGATGCCGTCGCGCGCCTTGACCAGCGCCACGCCGGCCTTCGGATCCGCGATCACGTCCTTCACGCCCTTGGTGAAGCCGCGCAGGAAGGCCTTCACCGCCTCCGGGTTCTTCTTCAGGAAGGCCTCGCCGACGATGATCGCGTTGCCGTAGAGCTTCACGCCGTGCGCGGGATAGGGCAGCACGACCACATCCTCGGTCTTGACGCCGCGCGCCTCCAGGTTCAGCAGCGAGGTGAACGAGAAGCCGGTGATCGCGTCGATGTCGCCGCGCACCAGCATGGTCTCGCGCAGCGGCGGGTCCATCGCGGTCCAGGCCACGCTGCTGATGCCGTTGGCCTTGGCGAAGATCGGCCAGGCCTTGCGGCCCGCGTCGAAGACCGGCGCGCCCAGCTTCTTGCCGCTCAGGTCGGCCGGCGTCTTGATGCCCGACTTCTTCAGCGCCAGCACCGCCGCCGGCGTGTTGTTGTAGACCATCATCACCGCGACCGGCTTGTTCGGCGCTGTCGGGTTGTTGGCGTGGAACTCCATCAGCGCGGCCAGGTCGGCGAAGCCCATGTCGTAGGTGCCCGAGGCCACGCGGGTGACGGTGCCGCCCGAGCCATTGCCGGCATCGATCGTCACATCGAGCTTCTCGGCCTTGAAGTGGCCCTTGGCCACCGGCGCGAGGAACAGCGCGGCCGGTCCCTCGAAGCGCCAGTCGAGCTGGAACTTGACCGGGGTCTCCTGGCTGTGTGCCGGACTGGCGAGCAGGCCCAGCGTCGAGGCGGCGGCAAGCACCATCGCGGTGCGTCGGATCGGCGAGAGAACGGACATCGTCATGGGCTCCGAGGTGTATACAGTTTGCGGGGAACCTGGCTTGCAATATCCATGCACACCCGGATGAACCGCGCGGGTCCGGTCCGGGCCTGCCGCTGACGGCCCCGCGAGCCGGTGGGCGCGTCGATCCGGGATTCAGGGGCTGGCGGCCGAGGCCAGCGCCGTGGCGAGATCGTCGATGCGCGGGTGCAGGCGCAGATTGCTCTCGACCTCGGCGATGTGCGCCTCCATCAGCCGCACCGCCTCGTCGGCATCGCCGCGGGCCAGTGCGTCGACGATCTGCACATGGCCGGCCTGCGAGTGCTCTGCCGAATGCGAGGACTGGTACATCAGCGAGATCAGCGATGAGCGCGACAGCAGGTCGGCCAGCAGCTGCGCGAGCACCTCGTTGCCGAGCTGGCGCGCCAGGATGATGTGGAAGTCCGCCAGCAGCCGGGTGCGCCCGGGCACGTCGGTGCGCTGCACCGCCGAGGCCTCCGCGCGCAGATGTGCGCGCAGTTCCTCGACCTGTTCCGGCGTGATGTCGCGGGCGAGCTGGCGCACCATCGCCGTCTCGAGCATCAGGCGCACGCCGAAGACCTGGCGCGCCTCCTCGACGCTCGGGCGGGAGACGAAGGCGCCGCGTGCGGGCTCCAGCGTGATCAGCCGGTCGCGGCTGAGCTGCATCAGCGCCTGGCGCACGATGGTGCGCGAGACTTTGAAGATGTCGGCGATCGGCTGCTCGGCCAGCTTGGTGCCGGGCATCAGCCGGCGCTCGACGATCGCCGCGGTGATCGCCTCGGCGATGCGCCGGGTCATGGTGGCGCCGGGGTCGGCGCTGTCGCCCTCGGCCGGAGGGCTGGCATCGGCCTGCAGGGCCTTGGGCATCAGGGAGCTGGCACGACTCATGAACGACTCATGATGAAAAAATCGGTTCCGAAAGATCCACCGGAACATGCCGGTGACATACGCAATACGGAGGCCAGTCTGTCGCAGCACTTCACGACCCGGTTTTCAGGAACTCCCGAAAACTGTGCATTCGACTGTATACAGTTGGTGCATGTGCACGCCATCGGCGCATTCCCGAGGACTGGAAAATCGGGCGCGGTGGCCGGGCTGGCTCCGAAGGGGGGATCATGCTGCATCTGCTGAACCTGTTCGCCGCGATCGCGCTGCTGATCTGGGCCACCCAGCTGGTGCGCACCGGCGTGCTGCGCCTGCTGGAGAACACGGCCGACAGCATCGAGACCAGCTCGCTGTGACATTCGGGGCTGATCGTGGCGTGCAGGCGCGGCTCACCCGTGACGCGCGTCATGCGCTGCTGCGGCCACTGGAGAATTTTTGCTTTTCAGGCGCTTATTCTGGTGCCCCTGTCCGCCATGCCGCACCGTCCGCCATGATCTACGACGTCACCACCAGTGCCCTGTATGCCGATGACGGCACTTTCCTGCACACCGTGCACTGTCCGATGGCGTTGACGCCCGATCAGCTCGAGGCGATCTATCCGGATTCGACCGACCGGCATTGCCGCCAGTGCAAGCGCCGAATCTTCGATCTCGACAGGATGAGCGATGTTCTGGCCAAGGCGCTGTTCCTGGATGATCCGCATGCCTGCGTCTTCTCCACCGGGCGGGCCCGCCACATCGTCTTCCTGCATCACCGCGAGCAGCGCGAAGGCAATGCGCGTGGTCTGCCCGTCATCCGCACGGCGCGCAATCTACAGATGATGCAGGCTGCCAGTCGCCAGGGTTTCCGGCCGCTGCTGCGCGACGCTGCGCCCGCGCCGGAAGAAGGCGAGTTCAAGTACATCGTCTATCAGCATCAGGACACCGGCGAGATCTGGTGGAGCGGTGACCGGCGCGATTTCCATCCGCTCGACCATCCTCTGGCCGCGGACGACGATCCGTGGGTGCTGGTCAAGGACTGGTTCTTTGTCCGTGCCGACCAGCCGTTTCCGCTGGCGGCCTATCTGATCCCGAAGGACCTGCCCGACTACACCCCGGTCTTCGTCGAGGATGTGATCGAGGACTGGCGTGAATTGACCTGGAACCAGGGCAATTCTCGGCGGATCCATGCGACGGAGGCGATGTGGACAGGACAGTTCCTGATGCTGGGCGCGACCGAGCAGGATGACAGCCCTCCGTGTCGGGTGGGATGAACCGTCGAGCGGGAGAACCAGATGTCCCACATCAACAAGAAGCGGCCAAGAGCCACGGTGATCGTCGAGACGGGCGAGGGCATTCTGCTGGTGCGGATGCGGGCAGACCTGTTCATGCTGCCCGGTGGTGGCATTGAGCGCGGCGAACAGCCCATCTGCGCTGCCATCCGGGAACTCAAGGAGGAAACCGGGCTGGACTCCTGCGCGGCGGCGTTCCTGTTCGAACATGAAAGCCGGCACCACCAGCACCATGTCTTCCACATCCTGGCTCGAGGGACGCCTGAGCCTGACAGCGAGATTGTCGAACTGGGCGTCTACCGTGAGGCGACCTCTCACGAGATCTATGCCAGTCATGTGCAGATCATCGGGCGCTTTCTAGGCGGGTCATCACGCATCGTCATGCCCGCGCAAGCGGGCAGCCACGAGGTGCGGCGGTGACGGCGGGGCGTGGGCCCTCGCCTTCGCGAGGGTGACGGCGGCGGTCAGCCCGGCGTGCCGCTGCGCTCTACCAGCGTCCGTGCCAACCGATCATGCCGCTCCACCAGCGGCCCCAGATCCAGCGTCGTGAGCTGGCCTTCACGCACCAGCACCTGCCCCCCGACGATGTTCCACGCCACCGACGGACTCGCGCACAGCAGCAGCGCCGCCAGCGGGTCATGCACCGCGCCGCCGGCCATCGCCAGCCCGCCCGTGGACCACAGCACCAGATCGGCCGCCATCCCCACCGACAGGTGCCCGATGTCATCGCGGCCGAGCACCTTCGCGCCGCCCCGCGTGGCGATTTCCAGCGCATCCCGCGCCGTCATCTCCGCCGGCCCGAGGTCGCAGCCGTAGCGCAGCACGCCGCCCGCGTCCCTCTCCGGCGGCTGCATCGCCCGCCCGACCCGCGCCAGCAGCAGCGCCTGACGCGCCTCGTTCAGCAGGTGCGCCGCGTCATTGCTCGCGCTGCCGTCCACGCCGAGGCCGACCGGCACGCCCGCGTTCAGCATCCGCCGCACCGGCGCTATCCCTGATGCCAGCCGCATGTTGCTGCACGGGCAGTGCGCGACCCCCGTGCCGGTCGCGGCGAAGCGGGCCAGGCCGTGCGCGTCGAGCTTGACGCAGTGCGCGTGCCACACGTCCTCGCCCAGCCAGCCGACGCTCTCGGCGTACTCCGTGGGTGTCATGCCGAACTTGAACTGGCTGTAGGCGAGGTCGTGGTCGTTCTCGGCCAGGTGGGTGTGCAGCCGCGCGCCGAGGCTGCGGGCCAGCGCCGCCGAGTCGCGCATCAGCTCCCGGCTGACCGAGAACGGCGAACACGGCGCCGCCACCACGCGCAGCCGGCTGTAGCGGCCGTTGTCGTTGTAGGTCTCGATCAGCCGCTGCGTGTCGGCCAGGATCGCCTCCTCGCGCTCGACGAGGTGGTCCGGCGGCAAGCCGCCCGCCGACTCGCCCACGCTCATGCTGCCCCGCGCGGCGTGGAAGCGCATGCCGACCTGCTGCGCCGCCTCGATCTGGTGGTCGAGCGTGACGCCGTTCGGGTAGATGTAGAGGTGGTCCGAACTCGTCGTGCAGCCCGACAGCAGCAGCTCGGCCATCGCCACCTGCGTCGAGACCTGCACCATCTCCGGCGTCAGCCCGGCCCAGATCGGGTAGAGCGTCTTCAGCCAGCCGAACAGCTCGGCGTTCTGCGCGGCGGGAACGGCGCGGGTCAGGCTCTGGTACATGTGGTGGTGCGTGTTCACCAGCCCCGGCGTGACGACATGGCCGCGCGCGTCGATCAACTCGCCACAGGCGCGCACCTCGTCGAGGATCGGCGCCGGCACCTCGCCCGCCGCGTAGATCGCCGCGATCTGCTCGCCGCGGATCAGCAGGCTCGCGCCGCGCAGCTCGCGGCGGGTGTCGTCGAAGGTGGCGATCAGGTCGGCCTGATGGACCAGCAGCGGGCGGGGCAGGGCGGCGGGCATGCTCATGAAGCGATTGTCCAGCAAGCCCTGTGCCCTGCCGCGATCCGTCGTGGCGGGCCGGCTTTCCCGTTCTCATCCTCCTAATGTTTTCCCGATCCGGCAAATAACCTCGTGTCACGATGACTGACACCGCCGCCGGTTCCCCGACCCTGCCGACCCTGCCGATCCAGCCGACTTCGCTGGATCCTGCCGATCCGGCCGCCTGGGAGGATTTCCGCGCCCAGGCCCATCGCATGCTCGACGACATGATCGGCCACCTGCGCACGCTGCGCGAGCAGCCGGTCTGGCGGCCGATTCCCGAGGCGCTGCGCACGCGCTGGCGCGAGCCCCTGCCGGCGCAGCCGGTGCCGGTGGCCGAGCTGCACCAGCGCTTCCTGGCCGAGGTGCTGCCGCATGCGGTCGGCAACGCGCATCCGCGTTTCATGGGCTGGGTGCAGGGCGCCGGCACGCCCGAGGGCCTGCTGGCCGAGATGCTCGCCGCCGGGCTGAATGCCAATGTCGGCGGGCGCGACCAGATGCCGCTCGAGGTCGAGCGCCAGGTGGTGCACTGGATGCGCGAGCTGTTCGACTTTCCCGACACTGCCTCCGGCCTGCTGGTGACCGGCTCCTCGACCGCCAACCTGATCGGCGTGCTGGTGGCGCGCACCCGCGCGCTGGGCGTCGACTCGCGCCGCGACGGGCTGGGCGCGGACGGCCTGAGGCTGGTGGCCTACACCAGCGCGGCCGCGCACGGCTGCGTCGCGCAGGCGATGGCGATCGCCGGGCTGGGCAGCGCGGCGCTGCGCCGGGTGCCGGTGGACGCCGATCACCGCATCGACGTCGCCGCGCTGCGCCGCATGCTGGCGGCGGACCGTGCCGCCGGCCTGCAGCCCTTCCTGGTGGTGGGCACCGCCGGCACGGTCGATGTCGGCGCGATCGACGATCTGGACGCGCTGGCCACGCTGTGCGCGGCCGAGCGGCTCTGGTTCCATGTCGACGGCGCCTTCGGCGCGCTGGCGCGGCTGTCGCCGGCGCTGGCGCCGCGCCTGGCCGGCATCGAGCGGGCCGACTCGCTGGCGCTGGACTTCCACAAGTGGGGCCAGGTGCCCTACGATGCCGGCTTCGTGCTGGTGCGCGAGCAGTCGGCGCAGCTGGCGGCCTTCGCTTCGCCGGCGGCCTATCTGGCGCGCCATCCGCGCGGGCTGGCGGCGGGTTCGCCCTGGCCCTGCGATCTCGGCCCCGACCTGTCGCGGGGCTTCCGGGCGCTGAAGGTCTGGTTCACCGTCATGGCCCACGGCCGCGAGCGCCTGGGCGCGGCGATCGAGGCCAATTGCCGCCTGGCGCGCCGGCTGGCCGAGCGGGTCGATGCCGACGCGCGGCTGCAGCGGCTCGCGCCGGTGGCGCTGAACATCGTCTGCCTGCGCTATGTCGGCGCGGCGGCGGACCGGGTCGACAGCCAGCCACTCGACGAGGCCGCGCTCGACGCGCTCAACGCCGAGCTGGTCGCCGACCTGCACGAGAGCGGCGTGGCCGCGCCGTCCACCACCACGATCGGCGGGCTCACCGCGGTGCGCGTCGCGCTGGTCAATCACCGCACCGTCGAGGCCGATCTCGACCTGCTGCTCGAGGCCCTGCATCACTTCGGACGACTGCGCCTGCGGCAGGCGCGGGTGTCCGGTTCAGGCCTGCCGACCCTTTCCGACGAAAGCTCCCGATGACCGTGACCGCTTCCCCGATCGCCACCCGCAAGCCGCTGCTGGGTCTGGCCACGCTGATGACGCAGGCCTTTCGCGGCACCGACCTGCGACCGCTGGCGCAGGCGCTGATCGATCGTGCCGGTGCCGATGAAGACGATGCCGAGGCCCTGATGGATCTCTCCACTGCGCTGTTCCTGCAGGGCCTGCGCGAGGTCGGTCTGGCCACCCAGGCGCAGGCGCTGCAGGTCAGCCGCCTGTACCGGCTGGCGGCGCCGTGCCCGCCGGCCCAGGGGCGGCCGCTGCGGCTGCTGGCGCTGATGATGCCCGGCGACCTGATGACGAACGCGCCGCTGCCCTTCCTGTGCGAGGGCAGCGACATCGAGCTGTCGATGCTCTACCTGCTGCCGGGCGAGCCGCTGCCCGAGACGCTGCCGCCGCATGATGTGGTGTGGACCGCGGTGTCGGAGTCGGCCGCGAGCCGCCCGCTGCTGTCGCGCCTGGAGGCGCAGCGCGCGCGCTGGGGCCTGCGGCAGGTCAACCGGCCGGGCGCCATCCTGCACACCTCGCGCGACGAGGCCTGGCAGATGCTGCACGATGTGCCGGGCCTGCTGATGCCGGCCACCGCGCTGCATGAGCGCGGCGTGCTGCAGGAGCTGGCCGAGGGCAGGCGCCCGCTGGGCACGCTGCTGCCCGATGCCGCCTGGCCGCTGATCATTCGCCCGCTCGACTCGCATGCCGGTCACGACCTGGAGAAGGTCGACACGCCGGCCGCGCTGGCGGGCTACCTGGCGGCGACCGCCGGCGAGGCCTTCTACCTGTCGAGCTTCATCGACTACCGCGGCGCCGATGGCCAGTTCCGCAAGTGCCGCGTCGTGCTGGTCGGTGACCAGGCCTTTGCCGGCCATCTGGGCGTGTCCTCGCACTGGATGGTGCATTACCTGAACGCCGGCATGACCGACTGCCCGCTCAAGCGCCAGCAGGAGGCCGATTTCATGACCGGCTTCGACACCGGCTTCGGCGCGCGCCATGCGGAGGCGCTGAGCCGCATCGGTGCGCGCTTCGGCCTGGACTACCTGGTGATCGACTGCGCCGAGATGCCCGACGGCCGTCTGCTGGTCTTCGAGGTCGATCCGGGCGCGGTGGTGCACTCGATGGATCCGGAAGAGATGTTCCCGTACAAGCATCCGGCGATGCGGCGTGTCAGGCAGGCCTTCCGGGCCCTGCTGGTGCGGCAGGCCGGCCGATGACGGCGCAGATCGAGCACCGCGCCTCGTCCATCGTCCTGTGCACCCTGCTGTCCACCCGCTCGCATGCCGCCATGGCCACCGCCTCCACGCTGATCGACGACCCCGAGCTGGCCGAGGCGACCGCCTACTGGCTGACGCAGGGCGGCGACACGCGGCTGCAGCTCGATGCGCAGGGCCTGAACCTCTACGGCTGTCCGTCCCGGCCCGATCCGGGGCTGATCGCGCTGGGCTCGTCGACCGCGTCGGTGGTGTCGGCGCGCGGCTTCGAGGCGGCCTCGCGGCTGATGCTGCGCCTGGGTGCCGATCCGGGCTGCTGGCCGGGCGAGGTCGACCGGGTGCGCGCCGAGCTGCTGGCGCTCTCCGGCGCGGACCAGGTGCCCGGCACGCAGGTGGTGCTGTCGGCCTCCGGCACCGATCTGCACCTGATCGCCAGCCAGCTGCTGGCCGATGGCGACGAGGCTGCCGCGCCGCTGCAGGCGCTGATGGCCGATCCGGCCGAGACCGGCAGCGGCGTGCCCAAGGCGCTGGCCGCGCGCCATTTCAACACCCGCAGCGCCCAGGGTGCGACGGTGGTGCCCGGCCTGGCCCTGCCCGGCAGCGCGATGGAGGCGCCGCGCACCGTCGCGCTGCGCGAGATGGACGGCCGGCCCCGCTCGGTCGAGCAGATCGATGCGGACTTCACCGCCGAGGCCGAGCGCATCCTGCGCGCCGGCCGGCGCTGCCTGCTGGTGCTGGTCGATGTGTCCAAGACCGGGCTGGTGGCGCCGTCGCCGGCCTGCGCGCTGCGGCTGCGCCACCGCTGGGGCGAGCGGCTGGAGGTGCTGGTCGATGCCTGCCAGTTCCGGCTGGCGCCGGCCTCGGTGGCGGCCTGCCTGCGCCAGGACTTCGGCGTGGCGCTGACCGGCTCGAAGTTCCTGGGCGGGCCGGTCTTCAGCGCGGCGCTGCTGCTGCCGCCGGCGCTGGCGGCGCGGGCGCGGCGCCGGCCGCTGCGCTCGCTGCGGGCCTACAGCGCCCGCGGCGACTGGCCCCGGTCCTGGCCGGGCGCGCGCGAGCTGCCCGGCAGCCCCAACCCGGGCCTGCTGCTGCGCTGGGAGGCGGCGCTGGCCGAGCTGCGCCGGCTGCGCGAGGTGCCGGAGGCCGCGGTGTCCGGCTTCCTGCGCGAGTGGGGCGACGCGGTCTCGGAGCGGCTGACCGGCGATCCGGTCTTCGAGCCGCTGCCGGTCACCCCGCTGGCACGCTCGCGCGACTGGCGCACCCGCGGTGCCGACACCGCCTCCTGGGATCTGCAGCCGACGATCTTTCCCTTCCTGCTGCGCCGGCGCGAGGGACCGTCCTGGCGGCCGCTGCGTCCGGAGGAGATGGCCTGGCTGTACCGGCAGATGCGCGAGCCCCAGGCGGGCGAGCGTGTGCCGCTGCTGGCGCAGCTGCGCTTCCAGATCGGTCAGCCGGTGGTCTGCGGCGTGCGTGACGGCCAGGCGCTGACCGCGCTGCGCCTGTGCGTGGGCGCACGCGACATCTCGGCCGCCACCGCCGGCGCGCGCGGCACCGCCGAGGCGCTGACGCAGGCACGGCTGGCGCTGGACAAGCTGGCCTGGCTGATCTCCCGGCTCTGATCGCCGGGTGCGTGGTACGGACGCGGGCCGCAGCACCGCATTGGGGGCTCATTTCCGGCCTTCGCCCGCCGGACGACCTGCCTAGCATCGCGCCGAGAGCCTTGCCGCCCCTTCTGGAACGCCCATGTCCGACCTGTCCCAGCTTCCCTCCCAGCCCGCCCCCGAGGCGGGCGCTGCCTCGCTGCGGTCCGCGCTGGCCCCGGCCGCCCGGTCGCGCCGCGCGGCGGCCGCGCCCTTCGTCTGGCCGATGCCGCCGTTTGCCGCCTACCCGCCGGCCGAGCCGCAGCGCGAGCCGCTGACCGTCGAGATCGAGGGTCGCAGCGGCAACCTGATGAGCGGACTGCTGGTCGCGCTGGAGCCGGCCGCCGGCATCGCCCGGGTGCAGGTGCCGCCGGACCGGGTGTCGCTGCCGATGCGCTTCGACCAGATCCGTCGCATCACGCTGCAGGCGCCGATCCTGCCGCTGTCGCGCCGCGAAGGTCTGCCGGCGCCGGCCGAGCCGCTCAGCGAGGCGCAGGCGCAGGTGCTCGAGCATCATCCGGCCCAGCCCTTTACCGTGCATCTGGCCGGGGGCGGCAGCTTCGGCGGGGTCACGGTCGGGCATGTCGAGAACGAGGTCGGCCTGTTCCTGTTCATGCCGCTGGACGACCGGGGCGCCGTCCAGTGCAGTCTGCTGCCGCGTGCGGCCTATGACCGGGCGGTGCTGGGCGAGCGGCTCGGCGCGCTGCTGGTCGAGGAGGCCGCGGTCACGCCGGCGCAGGTCGAACAGGCGATGCAGATCCAGAAGCGCTCGCGCGGGCAGAAGCTCGGCGAGATCCTGGTCGCGCGCCAGATCGTCACGCCCGACCAGCTGCTGGCCGCGCTCGACAAGCAGGCGCGCATGCCGATGGTGCGCCTGGGCGAGGCGCTGGTGGCGCTGGGCTATCTGCGCGAGGAGCAGCTCCACGAGGTGCTCGGCCAGCAGGTCAGCGAGCGGGTGCAGCCGCTCGGCGAGGTGCTGCTCGAGCGCGACTGGGTCACGCCGCAGCAGCTGCGGGTGGCGATGGCGCGCAAGATGGGTTATCCGGTCGTCAACCTGACGACTTTCCATCCGCAGAACGAGGCCCTGGCGCGGCTGCCGCTGGAGACGGCCCGGGTGCTGGAGGTGCTGCCGCTGGTGCACCGTGCCGGCCGGCTGGTGGTGGCGATGCAGGACGTGTCGCGCCAGGCGGTGCTCGAGCAGCTCGCCGAGCTCAGCGGCTGCGCGATCGCGCCGGCGCTGGCCGGCGCGGGCGACCTGAAGGCGGCGATCGAGCGCGCCTATGCCGATCTGCCGGTGCCGGTCGATCCGGAAGCGGCCGACACGCCGGTCGCCACTGCCGCAGCCACCCCGGCGTCGACCGGGTCGACGCCCGCATCGGCCGACAGCGCCCGATCGGCGGGTGAACCTCGCGAGGCGGAGGGCCACCGTGGCGGCCGTGACCATCCGGTGCAGCAGCTGCTGGTCACGCTGGTGGCCGATGCGATGGGCAAGGGCGCCAGCGCCATCCACATCGAGAACCACCCGAGCGAGGACAAGCTGTGGGTGCGGCTGCGCCGTGACGGCCGCATGGAGCCGCATACCGAGCTGCCCGGACGCTGGCGCACCGGGCTGATGGCGCGCATCAAGTCGCTGGCCGAGCTGGATGTGGCCGAGCACCGCCGGCCGCAGTCGGGCCGGCTGGCCTTTGCGCGGCTGATGCCGCAGCACCGCATCGAGCTGCGGGTGACCACGCTGCCGACCCACGGCGGCATGGAAGACATCGTCATCGGCCTGCCGACCCGGCTCAAGGCGCTGAAGTTCGAGGCCCTGGGCCTGAGCGTGCCCGACCAGGAGCGCCTGGGCGCGCTGCTGGAGCGCCCGGGCGGTGGCCTGATCCTGGGGGTCGGTCCGGCCGGCTCCGGGCGCACCACCACGCTGCTGGCCGAGCTGAGCCGGCTCAACCAGCCCGAGCGCAAGATCGTCTCTCTGGGCGAACGCCTGGAGGCGACGCTGCCGGGCGTGCGCCAGATCGAGGTCGATGCCCGCGCCGGCCGGCCGATGGCCGCCGCGCTGCAGGCGGTGCTGCAGGCCGATGCCGACGTGATCGCGATCGACGGACTGCGCGATGTCGACAGCGCGCAGCTCGCGCTGGAGGCGGCGGCCGCCGGCCGGCTGGTGCTGGCCACCACCACCGGCCGCAACACCGCCGAGGCGGTGCAGCGCCTGCTCGACCTGGGCGTCGACCGCTGGCTGCTGGGCGACACGCTGCAGGCGGTGCATGCGCAGCGCCTGATGCGCCGGCTCTGCAGCAGCTGCCGCATGAGCCGCTCCGCGCGCGAGCCCGAGATCGCCGAATGGATCGAGGGCCATTTCCACGGCGGTCATGTCGAGGCGGCCGACGAGGCGCGCGAGCAGCTGCGTGCCGACTGGCTGGCCCGCCACGGCCGCGACGGCAAGCTGCGCCGCTACCACAGCGCCGGCTGCGAGCGCTGCCGCGGTACCGGGCTGCGCGGGCGTGCGGTCGCGCATGAGCTGATGTTCGTCAGCCGCGAGCTGCGCCGCATGATCCGCGCCGGTGCGCCGGCCTGGAACCTGCACCGCCAGGCCCTGCAGGAAGGCCTGCGCACGCTGCGCCAGGATGCGGTCGAGAAGATGCTGGCCGGGCTGGTCAGCCTCGACGAGGTGCGCGGCGTCTGCGACTGAGCGTGCGCCGGCGGCGCGCGGGCGTCAGCGCCCGCGCAGGAACAGCGTGTCGAGTTCGCGCAGCGTGACCTGGCGCCAGGTCGGCCGGCCGTGGTTGCACAGGTCGGCGCGCTCGGTGCGCTCCATGTCGCGCAGCAGCGCGTTCATTTCCTCGACGGTGAGCCGGCGGCTGGCGCGCACCGCGCCGTGGCAGGCCATCGTCGCCAGCAGCTCGTCGCGGGCGCGCTGCACCAGCGTGCTGCCTTCGTGCTCGGCCAGATCGGCCAGCACCGAGCGCGCCAGCGCGGCCGCATCCGCACCCTGCAGCGCCGCCGGCACCGCCCGCACCGCCAGCACGCCCGGCGACAGCGGCGCGACATCCAGACCGAGCTGCTGCAGCGTGTCGGCATGGGTTTCCGCGGCTGCCACCTCGGCCGGCGTGGCCGCGAAGGTGACCGGAATCAGCAGCGGCTGCGAGGCCAGCGCCTGCGCCTCGCCATCGCCGTGCGTCTCGGACACCGCACGCTTGAGCCGTTCGTAGACGATGCGCTCATGCGCGGCGTGCATGTCGACGACGATCAGGCCGTGGCGGTTCTCCGCCAGCACATAGACGCCGCCGAGCTGCGCCAGCGCGCGCCCCGCGAGAAGCCGATCTCCGGCTTGAAGGCCTCGATGTAGGGCGAGTAGCGGAAGGACGCGTAGGTCGAGGTGAAGACATCGAACAGCACGTTGTACTGACGACCCACGGTGATGCGA
>NZ_JACCPY010000028.1 GCF_013426975.1 Sphaerotilus sulfidivorans | reverse complement strand
CCCGACTGCACTCGACGCTGGCCTACGTCAGCCCGATGCAGTTCGAAGAAAACTGGCTCGCCGGCCAAGCTCGGCAAGCCAGCGCGTAGTCTGGCTATGGGATACGGAATACAGGGGCAAGGTCAGTATGAGAAGCTGGGACTGGAGCTGGATTTGCTGGTGGGGCGCAACAACCTGGCCATGGTCTTGCACCAGCGTGGCTTCCTGAAAGACCGGCCCGAAATCCAAGTGCTGCTCAAGCGGGCCTACGCGGCGGCCAAGCGCCTCGGGCTGCCTGAAGCCCTGCGGATTGCGCAGCGGTATCGACAGATTTTCCGCAAGCCGATCGAGACGGTGAAGAAGTAAACGCGGTCTGGCTGGGGGCGCTTGCCGCCTACTTGTAGGTCCCCAGCAGCAGGCTGGTCTCGGTCGTCGAGATGCCGTCGAGCAGCCGGACCGTGTTGAGCACCTGGTCGAAGGCCTGCAGGCTGTCGGTGCGCAGCTCGGCGATCAGGTCCCAGCGGCCGTTGGTGGTGTGCAGCGCCACCACGCTGGGGTGGCCGGTCAGCGCGTGGCGCACCTCGGCGGCGCGGTTGCCCTCCACCGCGATGCTCATCACCGCGCGGATCGCATGGCGCTCGACATCCGGGCGCAGCTGCACGGTGTAGCCGACGATCGTGCCCTCGCGCTCCAGCCGCGCGATGCGGTTCTGCACCGTCGCGCGGGTCACGCCCAGCGCACGCGCCAGCGCCGCGACCGGCGTGCGGGCGTCGCGGCGCAGCAGCGCGATCAGCTTCAGGTCGGTTTCGTCCAGGCTGGGTGTGCTCATGTTGCGCAATCGAGTGAGCGAAACGCTCGATTTTGCGATCGCTTCGATCGGTCTGTGCGCTTCTTTCTGGCTGCAGGCGCCGGAAGAATGCCCTGCATCCCGCAACCTTTCCGGCAGGGGAGCCCCCCATGACCCGCTTCATCGACGTGGCCACGATGGCCGACCTGGTGGCCGAATGCGGCCTCGAGACCTTTCTGGGCGATCTGGCCGACGCCATCGCCGCCGACTTCGTGCGTTGGCCCGAGTTCGACAAGTCGGCCCGCGTGGCCAGCCATTCCGAGGTCGGCGTGATCGAGCTGATGCCGGCGGCCGACCGCCAGCGCTACGCCTTCAAGTACGTCAACGGCCACCCGGCCAACACCCGGCGCGGCCTCTACACCGTGATGGCCTTCGGCGTGCTGGCCGATGTCGACACCGGCTGGCCGGTGCTGCTGTCGGAGCTGACGCTGGCCACCGCGCTGCGCACCGCCGCGACCTCGCTGATGGCGGCGCGTGCGCTGGCCCGGCCCGACGCGCGCCGCATGGCGCTGATCGGCAACGGCGCGCAGGCCGAGTTCCAGGCGCTGGCCTTTCACGCCCATCTGGGCATCGAGGAGATCGTCGCCTTCGACGTCGACCCGGCCGCGACCGACAAGCTGATGCGCAACCTCGCGCAGGCGGCGCCGGGCCTGCGGGTGCGCCGCGCCGCAGGCACCCGCGAGGCGGTGCGCGGCGCCGACATCGTCACGACGATCACCGCCGACAAGACCCGCGCCACCATCCTGACGCCGGACCTGATCGAGCCCGGCATGCACCTGAACGCCGTCGGCGGCGACTGCCCCGGCAAGACCGAGCTGCATGCCGACGTGCTGCGCGCCGCCCGCGTCTTCGTCGAATACGAGCCGCAGACCCGCATCGAGGGCGACATCCAGCAGCTGCCGGCCGACTTTCCCGTCGTGGATCTCTGGCGGGTGCTGGCCGGACAGGCCGAGGGCCGCCAGCGGGCGGACCAGGTGACGGTCTTCGATTCGGTCGGCTTCGCGCTGGAGGACTTCTCGACGCTGCGGCTGGTGGCTGCGCGCGCCGAGGCGCTCGGCCTGGGCGAGACGATCGAGCTGGTGCCCTCTGCCGATGATCCGAAGGACCTGTTCCGCCACACCCGCCGCGGCCGCGCCCGCCGGGCGCTGCGCCGCGCGGCCTGAGCGGCGTGCCGGTCCCGCTCGCGGCATCATGCGCGGATCTGCCGAGGTCCGCCGATGAATGCTCCCGCCGCTCCGATCGATCTGCTGCTGTCGCGACTGCTGGCGCTGAGCCGTGACGAGACGCGTCCGCCCTGTGGCTGCCTGCGTGCGGTGCAGGGGCACGCGATCAAGTCTGCCGAGCTGAGCCAGCCGGTGCTGGTGCTGCCGCTGCTCGGCAGCAAGCGCCTGCGCGACGAGACGCCGTGGCAGGACGTCGGTCCCGGCCAGCTGATGGTGGTGCCGGGGGCCCGGCGGGTCGACATGGAACACCGGCCGGACAGGCTGACGGGCGAATATGTCGCGGTCGGGCTGTTCGTGCCGGAGTCGGTGCGCGCGGCTGCCCGCCGGCTCTGGGACCGGCCGGTGCCCGGACTGGCCGGCGAGGTGGCGGTGCTGGCGCTGACGGCGCATCCCGAGCTGACCGAGGGCTGGCGGCAGTGGGCGCTGGCGGTCGAGCAGGGGCGCGCGCTGCAGGCCGACCATGCGCTGCTCGGGCTGGTGCTGCGGCTGTGCGAGCTGGGCCACGCCGGCCTGCTTGCGCCGGTGGAGCTGCGGCTGGCTGCACGCATTCACGCGATGGTGGCCGAGCGACCGGCGCGGGACTGGAGCTCCGACGACATCGAGCGCGCCACCGGCCTGAGCGGCGCGACGCTGCGCCGGCGCCTGGCCGACGAGGGCACCAGCCTGCGCGCTGCAGCTGCTCTACACCACCCGGCTGCCGGTCAAGACGGTGGCGCAGCGGGTCGGCTACCGCTCGGTGTCGAGCTTCGTGCGCCGCTTCGGCGAGCGCTACGGCGTCGAGCCCTCGCGCATCGGTCTGGGCGCGCCGCTGCCCGAGCCGCTGGCGGCCTGAGCACGGGGCCTGCTGAGCGTTTCGCGCACGACTCTGAGCGCCGCGCGCATGCCGGCCCGCCTACGCTGTCGACATCGATGTTGCGCCCAACCCTGGAGAGATCCCGATGACGATCATGCCGAAGACGACGACGAAGACGACGAGATTCCCGCTGCGCCGCGCCCTGGCCGCCGCGCTGCTGCCGCTGGCCGCGCTGGGCGCGACGCTGGCTCCGCTGGCCGAGGCGCAGGCGGCGGCGCCCGCGCAGCAGCGCAGCCAGGTCCCGGGCTACTACCGCGCCGCCGTCGGCGACTTCGAGGTCACCGCGCTGTTCGATGGCGTCGTGCCGCTGGCGCCGGGGCTGCTCAAGGGGCTGGCCGCCGACGAGATCCAGACGCTGCTGGCACGCATGTTCCTGGAGACCACGCCGGGCGTGCAGACCGCGGTCAATGCCTTCCTGATCCATACCGGGCAGAAGCTGGTGCTGGTCGATGCCGGTGCCGCCGCCTGCTTCGGTCCGACGCTGGGCCGCATCCAGGACAACCTGAAGGCCGCCGGCTACCGGCCCGAGCAGGTCGACACGGTGCTGCTGACCCACATGCATGCCGACCACCTCTGCGGCCTGCGTGATGCGCAGGGCCGCGCGGCCTTCCCGAACGCCACCGTGCGTGTCGCCGCACGCGACGCCGGCTTCTGGCTCGACGAGAAGACCGCCGCCAGCGCACCGAAGGAGATGCAGGGCTTCTTCAGGATGGCGAGCGAGGCGGTGGCGCCCTATCGCGAGGCCGGCCGGCTGTCGACCTTCGAGCCGGGCGAGGTGCTGCTGCCCGGCGTCACCGCGATGGCGACGAACGGCCACACGCCCGGCCACAGCGCCTTCCTGTTCGAGTCGCAGGGCCGCCGGCTGCTGGTCTGGGGCGATCTGGTGCATTCGCATGCGGTGCAGTTCGCGCGGCCGGCGGTCAGCATCGAGTTCGACACCGATCCGGCGCAGGCGATCGCCACCCGCCGCCAGGTGTTCGAGCAGGCCGCCAGCCAGGGCTGGTCGATCGCCGGTGCGCACCTGCCCTTTCCCGGCCTGGGCCGGGTCGGCCGCGAGGGCGCGACCTACCGCTGGGTGCCGGCCGAGTTCGGCCCGCTGCCGGCCGCGACGGCGCCGTCGTCGCGCTGATCCGCCGGCTCGCTGAGCGTCAGCGTCACCGCCAGGCCGCTGCCGTAGGGCGAGGGGCCCAGGCGCAGCCGACCGCCGTGCGCACGCGCCACCAGGTCGGCCAGCATCAGGCCCAGGCCGGTGCGGCCCTCGTAGGCCTGGGTGTCGAGCGCCTGCTGCAGCGCCTGCAGCCGCATCGGATCGATGCCGGGGCCGTCGTCGACCAGGCGCAGGCCGCCGTCGACCGGCTCGACGCTGACCTGCCGCGCGCCGTGGCGCACCGCGTTGTCGAGCAGATTGGCCAGCGCGGCGGTGAGCAGATCCGCATCGGCGGGCAGCGGCGTGGCCCGTGCCGGGCCCTCTGCCGTGAAGGCCGCGGCAAAGTCCAGCCGCAGGCCCGGCATCGGGATGTCGGCCAGCAGCTCGGCCGCATCCACCGGCCGGCGCTCGATGTCCACGCCGGAGCGGAACAGCGTCAGCAGCGCGGTCACCACCCGCGACAGCCGCGCGGCGGCCTCCCGGGTGCGCTGCAGGCGCTGGTGGGTGCCGGTCGCCTCCGGCGGGCATTCGCGCAGGGCCACCGCCAGCTGCGCGTCCATGCCGGCCAGCGGGGTGCGCAGCGCATGGGCCGCATGCGCGACCACCGCGCGCTCCTGGCGGATGCGCTGCGCCAGGCGCCGGCCCAGCTCGTCGATCGCGTCGCGGATCGGCTGCAGCTCCACCCGCTCGGCCGGAGGCAGCGCGGTGCCGCTGTCCATCGGATCATGGTGCTGCACCTGGGCCGAGAGCTGGTCGAGCGGCAGCAGCTCGCGCCGGGCGCGCCGGCGCAGCGCGGTCGCACCGCCGACGCCGACCAGCAGCGCCGCCACCAGCGTGCCCAGCGTGACATCGCCCAGCGCCTCCAGCCGCTCCTCGCGCGACTGGGCGACATAGAGAATGCGCCCCTCGCGGCCGAGCGCCAGGCCATAGACCCGCCAGCCCTCGGGCGAATGGCTCAGGCCTTCGCGGTGGCGCGGCAGCAGCGGCTCGGCCGGCGCCCGCGAGGAGCGGATCACCACATGCTCGCCCCGGTCGACCACCTGCCAGGAGAAGCGGCTGCTGCCCGGCGCCAGCGAGACGGTGGCCGCGGCCTGCTGCAGCACCGCGTCCTGGGTGGCCGCATCCGGCAGCAGGCCGGAGATCAGCCCGGCCGAGGCGATCAGCGCGTCATCGAGCAGCTCGTCGACCTCGTGCTCGACCACCAGCCATACCGCCAGCGCGGCCAGCAGGCCCCAGGTGACGGCGATCCACAGCAGCGCCGACGACAGCCGGGCGCCGATCGACTGCACCGCGACGGCGGTGCGGCTCATGTCGTCGCGAGCCGGTAGCCCATGCCGCGCACCGTCTCGATCAGCTCGCGGCCGAGCTTGCGCCGCAGCGCCGAGATGTGCACCTCCAGCGCATTGCTCACCACCTCGGCATCGTTGCCCAGCACCAGCGCGTCCAGATCGGTCTTCGAGACGATGCGCCCGGCGCGCAGCACCAGCGCCTCCAGCACCGCCCATTCGCGTGCGGTCAGCTCGACGCGCCGGCCCTCGAGCCGGGCGGTGCGCCCGCTCAGCTCGATCTCGACCGCGCCGATGCGCCGCAGGTCGCTGGCGCTGCCGGCCGAGCGGCGGCAGACCGCGCGCAGCCGGGCCGCCATTTCCTCCGGCTCGAAGGGCTTGACCAGGTAGTCGTCGGCGCCGGCGTCCAGGCCGTTGATGCGGTCGCCGAGCCGGTCGCGTGCGGTCAGCATCAGGATCGGCGTGCTCAGGCCGCGCCGGCGCAGCGTGCGCACCCAGTCGATGCCGGAGCCGTCGGGCAGCTGCCAGTCCACCAGCAGCGCGTCATAGGGCTCGCCGGCCATCAGCATCGCGTCGCCGAGGCGCTGGAACCAGTCGACGCCGTGGCCTTCCACCCGCAGGAAGTCGCGCAGGCCTTCGCCGAGGATGGGGTCGTCTTCAAGAAGGAGCAGTCTCATGACGCGCGACGCTAGCATTTCCGCCCCCGCTGCGGGGCGATGTCCCGGCGGGCGGCTGCACCTTCACGCAGGTTCAGCCTGGCTTCATCGGTGCTCGGCGCAATCGGGCGCCCTGGATGGGTCGACCGCATGAATCTTTTCGCCTTCTTCGCTCTTCCCGCCCCGATGCGGCTGCCGCCGTCCTGGCGCCGATCGTGGTCGTCGGAAGGGCTGCTGCTGGCCGTCAGCGTGTTCTGGCTGCTCAGCGCCAATGACACCTTCCTGCACCGCGCGCTCGAGGGTCGGCTGCCGACGCAGCCGGAGAGCTGGCTGTTCGGCTCGACGCTGGCGCTGGCGCAGGTGGCGCTGCATTTCCTGCTGCTGGGCCTGCTGTGCCATGGCCGCGCGCTGCGGCCGCTGCTGGCGCTGCTGATGCTGGTCGCGGCCGGCGGTGCGCATTTCATCGATGCCTTCGGCGTCTGCCTGGATGCCTCGATGCTGCGCAACGCGCTGCGCACCGATCCGGCCGAGGCCGGCGAGCTGATCGGCCCGGCGCTGCTGGCCAGCCTGCTGTTCAAGGGCGCGCTGCCGGCGGCGCTGATGTGGCGGGTGCCGCTGCGCCGGCTGCCGTTCTGGCGCGCGCTGGGCCGGCGTGCGCTGTGGCTGCTGGGCGCGCTGCTGCTGCTGCTGGCGGCGATCCTGATCGAGTTCCGGCCGCTGTCGTCGATGATGCGCAACCACCGCGATCTGCGCTATCTGGTCACGCCGGCCAATCTGGTCTGGTCGACCGGCAGCGTGCTGGCGGCCGACCTGCGGGGGGCCGCCCGGCCGCGCCAGCCGATCGGGCTGGATGCCCGCCCGGGCCCGGCGATGGCGGCGCGCACCCGGCCCCTGCGGGTGGTGCTGGTGGTGGGCGAGACCGCGCGGGCGGCCAACTGGGGCCTGAACGGCCATGCGCGCCAGACCACGCCGGAGCTGGCGGCCGTGCCCGGCCTGATCAACTTCCCGCAGACTTCCAGCTGCGGCACCAACACCGAGGTCTCGGTGCCGTGCATGTTCGCGCCGGTGGGCCGGCGCGACTACGACGAGGACCGCATCCGCGGCAGCGAGTCGCTGCTGCATGTGCTCGCGCGGGCCGGCGTCGACGTGCTCTGGCGCGACAACCAGTCCGGCTGCAAGGGCGTCTGCGAGGGCCTGCCCAGCGAGGAGATGGTGCGTCTCGACCCGCCAGGGCTGTGCGCCGAGGGCCGCTGCCTCGACGAGGCGCTGCTGGTCGGCCTGGACGAGCGGCTGGCCAGCGCCAGGGGCAGCGGCCTCATCGTGCTGCACATGCTGGGCAACCACGGCCCGTCCTATTTCCGCCGCTATCCCGAGCGCTTCGCCCGCTTCCAGCCGGCCTGCCAGAGCGATGACCTGCGCCAGTGCGACAGCGCCGCCATCGCCAATGCCTACGACAACGCGCTGCTCTACACCGACCATGTGCTGGCCACGCTGATCGCGCGGCTGCAGGCGCAGGCACAGTCGTCCCAGGTCGACACCGCGATGATCTATCTCTCCGACCACGGCGAGTCGCTGGGCGAGTCGAATCTCTTTTTGCACGGCCTGCCCTGGGCGATCGCGCCGGAGGTGCAGAAGCGCGTGCCGATGGTGATGTGGTTCTCCGACGGCCTGGCGCGCCAGGAGCGGCTCGACCTCGACTGCCTGCGCCGGCGCGCCGCGCAGCCGGCCGCGCATGACCATCTGTTCCACACGCTGCTGGGCCTGCTCGACGTGCGCACCGCGCTGCACGAGCCGGCGCTGGACCTGCTGGCCGGATGCCGCCGCTCGTGACGCTGCCCGCATCCCCGGCCGTGCACCGGCACGACCTGCCTGTGCTGCTGGCGACGCTGCTGGCGGTGCTGGCCTGGGATGCCTCCGGGCTGGACCTGGCGGTGATGCGCCTGCTGGGCGATGCCGGCGGCTTTCCGCTGCGCCAGGCCTGGTGGACCCGCTCGCTGCTGCATGACGGCGGCCGCTGGCTCGGCTGGATGCTGCTGGCGCTGCTGGCCTTCGATGCCTGGCGGCCGCTGCTGGCCGGCCCGTCGCGCGCCGAGCGCTGCCGCTGGCTGGCGGTCACGCTGGCCGCGGCGCTGCTGGTGCCGGGCCTCAAGCGCATCAGCCGCACCAGCTGTCCCTGGGATCTGGCCGAGTTCGGCGCTCAGGCCGCCACGCCGGTGCTGCATGTCTCGCACTGGGCCTGGGGCGTGTTCGATGGCGGCGCCGGCCACTGCTTTCCGTCCGGCCATGCGGCCGGCGCCTTCTGCTTCCTGAGCGGCTATTTCCTGCTGCGCGCGCACCGGCCGCGGCTGGCGCGGGTCTGGCTGGCCGGCACGCTGCTGGCCGGAGTGCTGTTCGGGCTGGCGCAGACGCTGCGCGGCGCGCACTACCCCAGCCACACGCTGTGGAGCGCCTGGCTGTGCGCCGCGCTGTGCGTGGCGGCTCAGCGCAGCGCCACCGCCAGCGCGGCCGACAGCACCAGCGGCGCGATGGCGTTGCCGATCAGCACGATCGACGCCACCCGGTCGGGCTCCTGAGCGTAGCGCTCGGCGAACATGTAGTTCAGCACCGCCGGCGGCAGCGCGCCGTAGATCAGCAGCATCGCCTGCTCGCGCTCGGGCAGGCCGAAGGCCAGCGCGGCCAGCCAGGCCGTGCCCGCGCCCGCCAGCGGTCGCAGCAGCGCGCCGGCCAGACCGAAGCCGACCGCGGCGATGCGCGAGTCCGCCAGCCGCACGCCCAGCGCCAGCAGCATCAGCGGCACCGCGATGTCGCCGACCATGCGGATCGCGGTCATCAGCGGCGGCCACACGCCCAGGCCCGACAGGCTGACCGCCACGCCCGCGAAGGCCGCCAGCACCGAGGGCGAACGCCAGGCGTCGACCAGCCGCGCGTGGTGGTCCAGCAGCCAGACGCCGAAGGAGAAGTGCACCAGATTGGTCACCGCGAACATCACCACCGCCGGGGCCAGCGCCTCCGGGCCGAAGGCCAGCACCGCCAGCGGCAGACCGAGGTTGCCGCTGTTGCAGAACATCATCGGCGGCACCAGCGTGCGCGGGTCGATGCCGCGCCAGCGCGCCACCGCCCAGCCCGCCAGTCCGCTGCCGGCCAGCACCGCCAGCGTCGCGCCCAGCAGCGGCAGATCGTCGGCCGGCCGGACCTCGCGCCCGGCCAGCGCGGCGAAGACCAGCGCCGGGGTGAAGACCTCCATGTTGAGACGGTTGGCTTCGGCCAGATCGGGCCGGTAGCGCCGGCCGACGAGATAGCCCAGCGCGGTGATCGCGAAGAGCGGGAACAGGATCGAGACGATGCGCATCAGCATGCCGCCACGATAGGCGCATCCCGCCGGCTCTGCCCGACCGGGTGTGCCGCCCGGACAACACCGGCCCCGGTGTCCGGGCGTGATGCATCGCACGAATTCCCGTGCGGCACCTGATTTGCGGGGGGCATCTCGCCAGCCGCCTGACGCTCGGTTACTGATATGTCACGGACTGTTGCCGAAAATGCAAAAGCATCGGGCGTGAACGGGGGTTCGCGCGGCAACAGGATTTGGAGAAGATCGTGGAAGAACGACGACAGCGGCGCTCCGGGCGTCTGCCGATCCGCCTCGCGGCCCGCGCGGCGACTGCACTGGGGGGGCTGCTGCTGGCGGGCGCCCCCGCCGTCGCCCAGACCGGGGCCACCTTCCTGATCGACGGCGTGCCCTACACCAGCGCCGCCTGCGCTGCCGAGTGGGGCACCTGCTATTTCGAGGGCACCCGCCGCATCGCCTACGGCATTCCGGGCAAGTGGCTCTACCGCTATGCCACCGGCAGCCAGGCCTGCTCCAGCCCGGTCTTCGGCAAGGATCCGGCCTTCGGCAAGAAGAAGTTCTGCTACGCCACCGCCTCGACGGTGCTGATTCCGCCGACCACGCCGTACCCGGCGCCGCTGACGCCGGCGCAGAAGCAGGCGGCCCGGCTGCTGAACCAGGCGACCTGGGGCGCGACCGCCAGCGAGATCGCCCGGGCCGCGACGATGACGCCGGCGGCCTGGATCGACGACCAGCTGGCCCGGCCGCTGAGCACGCCCAGCCATTTCGACTATGTGGCGATGAAGGGCCCGCTGGGCACCTCGGAGCACATCAACGCCTTCATGGAGAGCTTCTGGTCGCAGGCGGTCACCGGCCAGGACCAGCTGCGCCAGCGCATGACCATCGCGCTGGCCGAGATCTTCGTCACCAGCGCGGTCAACAGCGGCATCGACACCCAGCCGGCCGCGCATGCCGCCTACATCGACCTGCTGGCCCGGCATGCCTTCGGCAACTACCGCCAGCTGCTCGAGGCGGTGTCGCTCAGTCCGGCGATGGGCATCTACCTGTCGCACATGAACAATCAGAAGGAGGACGCCGCCACCGGCCGGCTGCCCGACGAGAACTATGCGCGCGAGGTGATGCAGCTCTTCAGCATCGGCCTGTGGAAGCTCAACCAGGACGGTTCGCGCCAGCTCGACGCCAGCGGCAACCCGATCCCGACCTACGGCATTCCCGAGGTCATGGGCATGGCCAAGGTCTTCACCGGCTGGACCTTCAACGGCGTGCGGGCCTGGAACGCGCCGATGATGAACAACCCGGCGATCACCTCGACCTCGGCCAAGGCGATCGTCAACGGGGTGGTGATCCCGGCCGGCACCGACGGGCCGACCTCGCTGAAGATCGCGCTCGACACCCTGGCCAACCATCCGAACGTCGCGCCCTTCATGAGCGAGCAGCTCATCAAGCGCTTCGTCACCAGCAATCCGAGCCGCGCCTATGTGGCCCGGGTCGCGGCGGTCTGGGCCAACAACGGCCGCGGCGTGCGCGGCGATCTGGCGGCGGTGCTGCGCGCCATCCTGCTCGACACCGAGGCCCGCAGCGACACGATGCTGGCCGATGCCCGCTACGGCAAGCTGCGCGAGCCGATGATGCGCTTCGGCCACTGGCTGCGCGCCTTCAATGCCCGGCCGAACGACGGCGTCTGGACGATCTGGAATCTGGAAGACCCGGTGACCAGCCTGGGCCAGAACCCGCAGCGCTCGCCCAGCGTCTTCAACTTCTTCCGGCCCGACTATGCGCCGCCGGGGCCGATCCTGGGCGCCGGCCTGACGGCGCCGGAGTTCCAGATCACCCACGAGACGACGCTGACCGGCTACAGCAACTTCATGTCCTACCTGGCCGAGCGCGGCTTCGGCGGCAAGATCCTGCCGAGCTACAGCCGCTACGAGGCGGTGGCCGACAACGCCGAGACGCTGCTGAGCCTGCTCGACCTGGAGCTGACCGCCGGGCAGATGAGCGCCTCGACCAAGGCGGCCATCACCGAGGTGATGAACACCCTGCCGGTGACGCTGCCCAACGCCCGCCGGCTGCGGGTCTGGAAGGCGGTCTATCTGGTGATGACCTCGCCCGAGTATGTGGTGCAGCGCTGAGCGCGCGACGGACAGGACCCTTCCCCATGAGCTACATCCACAAGCATCTGGCCCGCCGCGACTTCCTGCGCCGCACGGCCCTGGCGACGGCCTGGGCCGGCACGCCCTTCGCCGCCAACCTCGCCGCGATCGGCGCGGCCGCAGCGCAGACCGCCGGCGACCACAAGGCGCTGGTGTGCATCTTCCTGCACGGCGGCAACGACAACAGCAACACCATCGTGCCGGTCGAGTCGAGCGCCTACTCGCGCTACCTGAGCGCCCGGCCGGCGATCGCGCTGCCTCAGGCCACGCTGCTGCCGCTGTCGCTGAGCGGCTTCACCGGGCCGCAGCTCGGCCTCAATCCGGCGCTGGCGCCGATCCGGCCGCTGTTCGATGCGGGCCGCTGCGCCATTGTCGCCAATGTCGGCACGCTGGCCTGGCCGACGACGCTGACCCAGTACAAGAACCGCACGGTCCAGACGCCGCTGGGCCTGTTCTCCCATTCCGACCAGCAGTCGTCCTGGCAGACCGGCCTGCCGACCCGGGCCTCGACGACCGGCTGGCTCGGCCGGGTCGCCGACATGACCACCAGCGCCTACAACGCTGGCGCAGGCGTGTCGATGTGCATGTCCCTGGCCGGCAACAACATCATGCAGGCCGGTGCCTCGGTGGTGCAGTACCAGGTCACCACCCAGGGCCCGGTGGTGATCGAGACGATGACGCCCGGCCACTGGCGCCATGACCCGGCCATGGCCGCGGCGATGAACAAGCTGCTGACCGAGCAGCGCAGCCACATGCTCGAGCAGGCCTACACCACCATCGGTGCGCGCTCGATCGCCACCGGCCAGCGCGCCAAGGAGGCGCTGGCGTCGGTGCCGGCGCTGTCGACCGTGTTCCCGGCCAATGGCCTGGCTGCGCAGCTGCGCATGGTCGCGCAGCTGATCGCCGCGCGCAGCGGCCTGGGCCACCGGCGCCAGATCTTCTTCGTCGCGCAGGGCGGCTACGACTTCCACGACAACCTGCTGGACAACCAGGCGCTGCGCCTGGGCGAGCTGGCCAGCGCGATGGCCGCCTTCCATGACGCCACCGTCGAGCTGGGCGTGGCCTCGAACGTGACCACCTTCACCGCCTCGGACTTCGGTCGCGGCCTGCAGTCCAACGGTCGCGGCTCCGACCACGGCTGGGGCGGGCACCATTTCGTCATGGGCGGCGCGGTCAACGGCAACCGGCTCTACGGCCAGTGGCCGACGGTGGCGCTGGGCGGGCCGGAGGACATCGGCCAGGGCCGGCTGCTGCCGACCACGCCGGTCGACCGCTATGCGGCGACCCTGGCGCGCTGGTTCGGCGCCTCGGCCTCCGACCTGACGACGGTGCTGCCCAACCTGTCGCGCTTCGTCACCGCGGCGAATGCACCGATGGGCTTCCTGCCGGTCAGCTGAGCGGCCGGACGGAGCCGCTCAGCCCTGCTGCTCCCAGCGCCGCCACAGCGCGGCGATGTCGGCCGGCGAGGTGCGGCAGCACCCGCCGATCAGCCGCGCACCCGCGCCGGCCCAGTCCATCGCCTGTGCGTCGAAGGCGCGGTGCGCGCACTCGGGGCCGGCGCGCCAGACCTTGGCCTGCGCGTCCCAGACCTCGCCCGCGTTCGGGTAGACCAGCACCGGCCGGTCGCTGCGGGCGCGGATCGCGCGCACCAGCGACGCGATGTGCTGCGGCGCGGTGCAGTTGACGCCGATCGCCACCACCGAGGCGAAGGGCGCCAGCGCCGCCGCGCAGTCGCCGATCGGCTCGCCCTGGCTGGTGTGCTCGCCGTCGCGGCAGGAGAAGCTGATCCAGCCGCGCAGGCCCAGCTCGTCCATCAGCCGCGCCAGCGCACGCGCCTCGGCCAGGCAGGGCAGGGTCTCGCAGGCCATCAGGTCGGCGCCGGCCGCCTTCAGCACCTCCAGGCGCGGGCGGTGGAAGGCCATCAGCGCCTCCTCGTCCAGGCCGTAGTCGCCGCGGTATTCCGAGCCGTCGGCCTTCATCGCGCCGTAGGGGCCGACCGAGGCGGCCACCAGCGGCGCCGGGCGCGCATCGCTGGCCGGGCGCTCCTGCAGCCACTGCGCGCGCGCCTCCTGCGCCAGCTCGACCGAGCGGCGCATCAGCGCCGCGGCGGCGTCCGTGTCCAGGCCGCGCCGGGCGAAGCCCTCGAAGGTGGCCTGGTAGCTGGCGCTGGTGGCGACGTCGGCGCCGGCGCGGAAGTAGTCGAGGTGGACCGCGCGGATCAGCTCGGGCTGCTCGATCAGCAGCCGCGCCGACCACAGCGCGTCGCGCAGGTCGGCGCCGCGGCGCTCCAGCTCGGTGGCGAGCGCGCCGTCGAGGATCAGGTGAGGGCGCCGGGCCAGCCACTGGGCGATCGGATCGATGAGGTCGATGGGGTCGAGGGGCGGGGTCATGGTGGGCTTCATTCGGTGTCGAGGGGCGTGTTCAGCGCCTGGTCGAGGTCGGCGATCAGGTCGTCCGGATGCTCCAGGCCGACGCTCAGGCGGAAGCTGCCCTCGCCGGCCCAGCGCCGGTACTCGGCCAGCGCCTCGCCGTGCAGATCGTAGGAGCTTTCCATCATCGCGGCGGTGTCGAGCAGCACGACCAGGCTGCGCTGGTGGCCGAGCGAGAAGGCGTAGTGCACCAGCCGCAGCCGCGCGGCGAGCTGACGCGCCATCGCCTGCGGCCGCGCGGTGCGGAAGGTCAGCACCGCGCCGCCCAACGGCATCTGCCGCTGCGCCAGCGCGTGCTGCGGGTGGCTCTCCAGCCCCGGCCAGACGACCGCCTCCACTGCAGGCTGCGTCTGCAGCCAGCGCGCGAGGCGCCCGGCGCTGTCGCAGGCGCGGCGCAGCCGCACATCCAGCGTGTCGATGCCGCGCAGGATCAGCCAGGCGGCCTGCGCCGACAGCGCCGCGCCCAGGTGCACGCCGGCACGCGCTCTCAGTGTCGAGATCAGCGCACGCGGCCCGATCACCGCGCCGCCGAGCGCGTCGCCGTGACCGTTGATGAACTTGGTCAGCGAGTGGACGACCAGATCGGCACCCAGCGCCAGCGGCTGGCTCACCACCGGCGTGGCCAGCGTCGAGTCCACCGACAGCCGCGCGCCGTGCGCATGCACCCGAGCGGCCAGCGCGGGCAGGTCGGTCAGGCGCAGCAGCGGGTTGCAGGGCGTCTCGGCATGGACCCAGCGGGTGTTCGGGCGCAGCGCGGCCTCCAGCGCCGCCGGGTCGGCGAGGTTGACCGCGCTCACCTCGATGCCGAAGTCCGGCAGCATGCGCGAGGCCAGCTCGCGGGCACCGGCGTAGCAGACATCGCTGACGATCAGGTGGTCGCCCGCGCGCAGCAGCGACAGCCACATCGCGGCGATCGCGGCCACGCCGGAGGCGGTGGCCAGCGCGTCCTCGCCGCCTTCCAGCGCGGCCAGGCGCTGCTCGAGCTGGCGCACCGTCGGGTTGGTCCAGCGCGCGTACATGTAGGGCAGCTGCGCCAGGTCCTCGACGCCCTCGGCCGAGAAGGCGGCCTCGCCCGGCTTCACCAGGTGGTTGACCGAGGCGCACAGGCCGGGCGCGATCGCGCCGGTGGCGGCGTCGATCTGCAGGCCGGCGTGCAGCGCCAGCGTCGGCAGCGCATCGGAGGGCAGGGCGGGGGCGGCGGGCACGGGCGGGTTCATCCTGCCAGTCTCGCCGCGCTCGGGCGCCGGCCGGCCGCATCCGCCGGGGCTGTGGCGCCGCTAGACTGCGTTTCCATGTCCGATTCCGATGACCTGAGCACCGCCGCCGAGCCCGGCTACGCGCTCGATGCCTTCGACCGCCGCATCCTCGCGCGGGTGCAGTCCGACTGCCACCGTCCGGCCGAGTCGATCGCCGCCGAGATCGGCCTGTCGGCCTCGGCGGTGCAGCGCCGGCTGCGGCGGCTGCGCGAGCGCGGTGTGATCCGCGCCGAGGTCGCGCTGCTCGATGCGGCCGCGCTGGGCGTGGGCCTGACGCTGATCGCCGGCATCGGCTTCGAGCGCGAGCACTACGCGGCGCTGGCGCGGCTGCGCGCGCTCCTGGCGCCCGAGCCCGCGGTGCAGCAGGCCTACAGCACCACCGGCGACGACGATCTGGTGGTGATCCTGCGCGTGGCCGACATGCCCGCCTACGACCGGCTCTGCGCGCGCTGGATGGCGCAGGTGCCGCAGATCGGCCGCATCACCACGCAGGTGGTCATCGAGCCGCTGAAGGTCGGGCTGGCGCTGCCGGTGCCGGGCGGGGACTGAGGCGGGCTCAGGCCCAGTCGGTGTTCGGCGCCCGCCACAGGTCGACGCCGCCGTCCTGGGCATGCGCGTCGATCTCGGCCAGCTCCTCGGCGCTGAAGTGCAGGTTCTGCAGCGCGGCGACGTTCTCGCGGATCTGCGCGGCGCTGCTGGCGCCGATCAGCGTGGTCGTCACCCGCGGGTCGCGCAGCACCCAGGCCAGCGCCATCTGCGCCAGCGACTGGCCGCGCCGCTGCGCGATCGTGTCCAGCGCGCGCACCCGCGCCAGATTGGCCTCGCTCAGGTGCTCGCGCATCAGCGAGCCGCCGCCGGGGCGGTTGACGCGCGCGTCCGCAGGAATGCCGTTCAGGTACTTGTCCGACAGCAGCCCCTGCGCCAGCGCGGTGAAGGCGATGCAGCCGGCGCCCTCGGCTGCCAGCGTGTCGAGCAGGCCGCGCTCGATCCAGCGGTTCAGCAGGTTGTAGCTGGGCTGGTGGATCAGCAGCGGCACGCCCTCGGCCTTGAGCAGCGCCGCCATCTCGGCCGTCTTGCCCGGCGAGTACGACGAGATGCCGACGTACAGCGCCTTGCCCGCGCGCACCGCCTGTGCCAGCGCGCCGGCGGTCTCGGCCAGCGGCGTGTCCTTGTCGAAGCGGTGCGAGTAGAAGATGTCGACGTAGTCGAGGCCCAGGCGCTTCAGGCTCTGGTCCAGGCTGGCCAGCACGTACTTGCGCGAGCCGCCGCCCTGGCCGTAGGGGCCGGGCCACATGTCCCAGCCGGCCTTGGTCGAGATGATCAGCTCGTCGCGGTAGGGCCTGAAGTCCTCGCGCAGCAGGCGGCCGAAGTTGATCTCGGCGCTGCCGTAGGGCGGGCCGTAGTTGTTGGCCAGATCGAAGTGCGTGATGCCGAGGTCGAAGGCGGTGGTCGCCATCTCGCGCTGCACGCTCAGCGGCGTGGTGTCGCCGAAGTTGTGCCACAGGCCGAGCGACAGGGCCGGCAGCTTCAGGCCGCTGGTGCCGCAGCGGCGGTAGGGCATGGTCTCGTAGCGGCCGGGGGCGGCCTGCCAGGTGGGGGTCATCGGCGTGTCTCCTTGAAAAAAAGCCCGACCGTTGTCGGGTCGGGCCTTGAACGGTACCGAGGAGGTACCGAGGAGACAAGCGGTACGGAGCGCGATCAGCGGCGGCCGGTGGCCTTGGCCGCGGTCTCGCTCAGAGTCTTGAGGTTGGTCTCGGCCAGCGAGACGGCCTGGCGGGCGGCCTTCTGCACGCTCTCGAAGGCGGCGTCGGCATTGGCCATCGCGGTCTTGACGGCGGCGACGGCGCTCTCGCTGCCCTTCGGGGCCTTCTCGGCGGCCTGGTCGACCAGCTCGGTGAACTTTTCCTTGGCGGTGGCCAGCTGGGCTTCGGCCAGCTTGCTCACTTCGGCCTGGGTCGAGGCGGCGATGTCATAGACCTGGCGGCCATAGGCCAGCGCCTTTTCCTGGGCCGGCTTGACGTATTCGGTCTGCAGCGCGGCCAGCTCCTGCGGGCCCTTGGCCGACAGCACCGCCTTGGCGTGCGCGGCGTTCTCTTCCAGCGTGTTGCGCGCGGCCTGCATGTTCAGCTCGACCAGCTTCTCGATGCTCTCGAAGGCCTTGTGGGTCAGCGACACCAGCGCTTCGAGGTTGGCCTTGTTGGCAGCGGCGATTTGTTCGGGCGTCAGGGACATGGTCGGGCTCCGCGAGGATAAGAACTGAAGAAGTTTTGCTGCACTGCAGCATGGCTTCAGTATAGAGACCTCCCGGTCCGGGGTGCAAGGGTTTTGCTGCACTGCAGCAATCATTGGAGCGCAGGCTCTAGTCCCTGCTCCAGCAGCGCCGCCTGCAGCCGCTCCACCACCGGCGAGCTGCCGCAGCACGACAGCACCAGCGACTGCGTCGCGCGGGTCATCGCGACATAGACCAGCCGCACCGCGTCTTCCAGCGTCTCGTCGCGCCAGGGCAGGCGCTGCAGGCCGGCAACATGCACATGGGCGAATTCCAGCCCTTTGGCGCTGTGCAGCGTGACCAGCCGGATGCCGGCCTGGCTCCAGTCGAAATGCTGGAAGCCGGTGCTGCCCATCGACTGCAGCGGCAGGCCGCGCCGCGCCAGCGCCTCGGCGATCGGCGCCATCTGCGCCCGGGTGCGGCACAGCACCGCGATCTCGCCGAGCGGCGTGCCTGCGACCACCGCGTCGGCGATGCGCGCGGCCAGCAGCTCGGCCTCCTCATGCTCGCTGCGGGCGCGGATCAGCACCGGGCGCGGGCCGCGCCGGCCGGAGCTGCTCGGCGCCACGCCGGTGACGCGGTCGTCCTCGTCGTCGCGGCCGGCCTCGCGGTCGCGGCCGCGCTCGGGCAGCAGGCCGCGCGCGAAACGCAGCGCCAGTCCGAGCACCTCGGCGGTGTTGCGGTAGTTCAGCCGCAGCACGCTGGTGCGGCCGCGCGCCTGGATGCCGACGCTGGTGAAGCTGAAGCGTCGGCGCAGACGTTGGTAGATCGACTGCGCATCGTCGTAGAGCACCAGCAGCCGGCGCGCGGCCGGATCGGTCATCGCCGCGGCCAGGCGCAGCCAGCCGTCCTCGAAGTCGTGGGCTTCGTCGATCAGCACCGCATGGTGGCCGCCCAGCGGCACCCGGCCGGCATCGGCCGCGGCGATCACCGCCTGCGCCAGCCGCGCCGGCGCGTCGGTGTCGTCCTGGCCCTCGGGTGCGGCGGGCACCGCGATGCGGTGACGCCGCGCCAGCTCGGCGCACCAGCCGTGGAAGGTGCGCACCTGCAGCCGTGCGCGCAAGGGCTCGTCGGGGGCGATCAGCGCCTCGATGCGGTCGGCCAGCGCGCGGTTGTAGCAGAGCACCAGCACCGGGCGTGCCGGCTCGGCCTCGCTCGCCAGCAGCCGAGCGCGGTGCACCAGGATCATCGTCTTGCCCGAGCCGGCCACGCCGTGAATGACCCGGTGGCCGTCGCCCAGCGTGCGCGCGACCTGCTCCTGCTGCAGGTCCATCACCTGCAGCAGGTCGGGCACCTCGGGCGGCGCCTCGGCGGGGGTGGGTGCCGGGGCCGGCGCACCCAGCCGCAGCTCGGGAAACAGGTGCCAGCGGATGCGTTCGCGCTGCGCCGGCGTCAGCCGCTGCGGCAGGTCGACGGTGAACAGGCCGGAGAGGCGCTGCACGAAGGTTTCCGGATCGACGCTGTCGTCGAGGTCGTCGCGCAGCAGCGTGCGCGACGGTGGGAAGACCGCGTCGAAGCCGGGCAGGGCGGCGACCTCGGCCCGGCGCAGGTTCGACATCACCGCGCCCCAGCCGTAGCGCAGCGCCAGCCGGCCGCGGTGCGGGCCGTCGTCATGCACCAGCGCCGGATCGCGCTGCAGCAGGTCGGCCAGCGCCATCGCGTGGTCGCGCACCTGGCGCAGCGGATGCGCCGTCATCACCGGGCCGCTGGCGGTGGCCAGCTCGACCCGGTCGGGCGTGGCCTGGCGGATCGTCGCGAGCTTCCAGTCCTTCACCTCGAGCAGCAGCAGCCCCAGCCCGGGGCCGAGCACGATGAAGTCGGGCTGGCGCGCGGCCTCGCCGACCGGCAGGTCATGCCAGACGATGTGCTGGTCGTCGAGGCACTGGCGCAGCTGGTCGAGCACACGGCGCTCGCCGGCGTTGCAGCGGGATTCGATCTGGCGCAAGCCCTGGGGAAACTGGGCCATCGGGGGCAATCAGGTGGAGGAGCGGTTCGGAGGTCGGAGCGAAGAGCGGTTCGGACGGCCGCGGGGCGCGATCCTTGCATGAGATCGGCGCCCGTGTCGCGTTTCCTGAATTCCGAAGGCAGCCCGAGGCTGAAGTTTCATTTCCGGGCTCGAATCCGGAAAGACCATCAGCCCGCCGGCGCCGCGATTACGCGAAGATGGGCCATCGATCCGCTGATCGCCGCCAAGGAGTCGCCATGAGCACCGTTGCCCAGATCCTGAAGTCCAAGCCCGTCAACCAGCCGGTGCGCACGCTGCCGCCGCAGGCTACCGTGCGCGAGGCCATCGAGCTGATGGCCGAGCACCGCATCGGTGCGCTGCTGGTCGCCGAGGACGATCGCATCGTCGGCATCTTCACCGAGCGCGACTACGCCCGGAAGATCGAGGTGCGCGGCCGTTCCTCGGCCGACACCCGGCTGGCCGAGGTGATGACGCCCGACGTGCTGCATGTCGGGCCGGCCACCACGACGCAGGAGTGCATGGCGCTGATGACCGACAAGCGCCTGCGCCACCTGCCGGTGCTCGACGGCGGTCAGGTCGTCGGCATGGTCTCGATCGGTGACCTGGTCAAGGAGATCATTTCCGAGCAGCAGTTCATGATCGCCCAGCTCGAGAGCTACATCCGCAGCTGAGCCGATCGCGCGAACCAGTCCGCCAGGAAGTCGAGCGCCACCCGCAGCCGAGCCGATCCGTCGGCCCGGCCCGCATGCACCGCCCAGATGCTGGCGTTCTGGCGCCAGTCGGGCAGCAGCTGCACCAGCCGGCCCTCGGCCAGCGGTGCGGCCACATCCCACAGCGAGCGCAGCACGATGCCGTGGCCCTGCAGCGCCCAGTCGACCGCGATCTCGCCGTGGTTGGTCGACAGCGGGCCGGTGACGCGCACCGTCTGCTCGCGCTCGCCCTGCTGCGCGTGCTGCAGCCGCCAGACGCCGAAGGGATGGTCGCGCTCGCGCACCACCAGGCAGTCGTGGCCGGCCAGCTCGGCCGGGCTGCGCGGGGGCTCGCGCCGCGCGAGGTAGTCGGGCGCGGCGCACAGCACCCGGTGATTGGCCGCCAGCCGGTGCGCCACCCACTGCGGCGCGATCTCGTCGCCGACGCGGATGTCGAGGTCGTAGCCCTCGGCAGCGATGTCGACCAGCCGGTCGAGCACCTCGAAGCGCACCGTCAGCCGCGGACAGGCCCGCGCCAGCGCCGCCAGCGCCGGCGCCACATGGCGCCGCCCGAAGCCGAAGCTGCTGCACACCCTGAGCGCGCCGCGCGGCTCGGCGCGCACCGCCGAGACCTAGCCGACCAGATCGTCCATCGCGTCGAGCAGCGGCTGCGCGCGCAGGCAGAGCTGCTCGCCCTGCGGCGTCAGGCCGATGCGCCGGGTGGTGCGGTGCAGCAGCGTCGCGCCCAGCTGCGCCTCCAGCAGCCTCACCCGCTTGCTCACGCCGGCGGTCGACAGCCCCAGCTCGGCCGCAGCCGCCGAGAAGCCGCCGCGGCGCACCACGGTCAGGAACAGGCGCAGATCGTCGGGATGGGGCGTGGCGGGCGAGGTCGTCATCCAGCGGATTGTCAACGCATCGTGCACGATGGATCAACGATCCGGGGCATTGGAAACCGGCCGTGCGGGCCTAGCATCGCGGCATTCCTTCTCCTGCCCGTTTTCTTCCCGTTCCTGGAGTCCCGATGTCCCCGACCCTGCCGTCCACCGCGTTGACCACGCCCACCGAGTCTTCCCGCCCGTTCCGCGTCGCCGTCATCGCCGGCGACGGCATCGGCAAGGAGGTGATGCCCGAGGGCCTGCGCGTGCTGCGCGCCGCCGCCGAGCGCTTCGGCCTGGCGATCGAGACGACCGAATTCCCGTGGGCGAGCTGCGACTGGTTTGTCGAGCATGGCGAGATGATGCCGGCCGACTGGAAGGCGCAGCTGAGCGGCATGGACGCGATCCTGTTCGGCGCGGTCGGCTGGCCGGCGACGGTGCCCGACCACGTCTCGCTGTGGGGCTCGCTGCTGAAGTTCCGCCGCGAGTTCGACCAGTACATCAATCTGCGCCCGGCACGGCTGTTCGAGGGCGTGCCCTGCCCGCTGGCCGGCAGGAAGCCCGGCGACATCGACATGCTGATCGTGCGCGAGAACACCGAGGGCGAGTACACCAACCTCGGCGGCACGATGTTCGCCGGCACCGAGCGCGAGATCGTCATCCAGGAATCGGTCTTCAGCCGCTTCGGCGCCGACCGGGTGCTGCAATACGCCTTCGAGCTGGCCGCCAGCCGCCCACGCCGGCACCTGACGGTGGCGACCAAGAGCAACGGCATCGCGCTGAGCATGCCGTGGTGGGACGGCCGCGCCGACGCGATGCACGCAAGTTATCCCCAGGTGGCCGTGGACAAGCAGCACATCGACATCCTCACCGCGCGCTTCGTGCTGCAGCCGCAGCGCTTCGACGTGGTGGTGGCGACCAACCTGTTCGGCGACATCCTCAGCGACCTGGGCCCGGCCTGCACCGGCACGATCGGCATCGCGCCCTCGGCCAACCTGAATCCGGAGCGGCGCTTCCCCAGCCTGTTCGAGCCGGTGCACGGCTCGGCGCCGGACATCTATGGCCGGGGCATCGCCAACCCGATCGCGATGATCTGGTCGGCGGCGATGCTGCTGGACTTCCTGACCGAGGGCACTGGCGCCGGCCGCGCCGCGCACGACGCCATCGTCGGTGCGATCGAGGCCGTGCTGCGCGACGGGCCGCGCACGCCCGATCTGGGCGGCACGGCCGACACGGTGGCGGTGGGCGAGGCGATCGCGGCGCAGGTGGCCGGCCGTTGAGCGCCCGCCGTCTGGGGTCTCCCGCCGATGGCTGAACGCTGGGGCTGAACTGTCGGGAAGAATCGGGATCCATCGCCCGGTTCCATCACACATCACCCGAGGGAGTTGCGCCGTCCATGCCCCATGACGTCAGCCTGATCGCCACCATCGCCGCCGCCTTCGGGCTGGCCCTGATTCTCGGCCTGCTGGCGATGAAGCTCAGGCTGCCGCCGCTGGTGGGCTATCTGCTGGCGGGTGTGGTGGTCAGTCCGGCCACGCCGGGCTATGTGGCCGACGTGGGCCTGGCCGGCCAGCTCGCCGAGATCGGCGTGATGCTGCTGATGTTCGGCGTCGGGCTGCATTTCTCGCTCGATGACCTGATGGCGGTGCGCCGCATCGCGGTGCCTGGCGCGATCGTGCAGATCGTCGTGGCCACGCTGCTGGGCGCTGGCGCGGCGATGCTCTGGGGCTGGAGCGGTGGCGCGGCCATCGTCTTCGGGCTGTGCCTGTCGGTGGCCAGCACCGTGGTGCTGCTGCGTGCGCTGGAGGCGCGCGGGCTGCTGAAGTCGGAGCAGGGCCGCATCGCGGTGGGCTGGCTGGTGGTCGAGGACCTGGTGATGGTGCTGGTGCTGGTGCTGCTGCCGGCGCTCTCGGGCCTGCTGGGCGCGCCGGCCTCCGGCACGACCGAGGCGGCCGCGGCCGGCGGATCCGCCGCGCTGTGGAGCGCCATCGGCCTGACGCTGGCCAAGGTGGCGGCCTTTGTCGTGCTGATGCTGGTGGTCGGGCGGCGGCTGCTGCCGCGGCTGCTGTGGTGGGTGGCGCGCACCGGCTCGCAGGAGCTGTTCACGCTCGGCGTGGTCGCTACCGCGATCGGGGTGGCCTTCGGCGCGGCCAAGCTCTTCGATGTGTCCTTCGCGCTCGGCGCCTTCTTCGCCGGGATGATGATGCGCGAGTCGGAGTTCAGCCACCGCGCCGCCGACGAGACGCTGCCGCTGCGCGATGCCTTCGCGGTGCTGTTCTTCGTCTCGGTGGGCATGCTGTTCGATCCGGCGGTGCTGTGGACCGAGCCGCTGCGGGTGCTGTCGGTGGTGCTGGTCATCCTGGTGGGCAAGACGGTCGCGGCGGTGGCGCTGGTGCTGATGCTGCGCTACTCGCTGGGCACCGCGCTGACCGTCGGCGCCAGCCTGGCGCAGATCGGCGAGTTCTCCTTCATCCTGGCCGGACTGGGCGTGACGCTCGGCCTGATGCCGGCCGAGGCGCAGAGCCTGGTGCTGGCCGGCGCGATCCTGTCGATCGCGGTCAATCCGGCGCTGTTCTCCCTGATCGCGCCCTTCGAGCGCTGGCTGCTGGCGCGCTCCGCCCTGGCCCGCCGTCTCGAGGCGCGCATCGAGCCGCTGTCGGCGCTGCCGACCTCGACCGACGAGAAGCTGCTGCGCGATCAGGTCATCGTCGTCGGCCACGGCCGGGTCGGCCGGCCGCTGGTTCAGGCGCTGCAGGAGCGCCAGGTGCCGCTGGTGGTGGTGGACCTCGGCCGCGAGCGGGTCGACCGCCTGCGTGCCGAGGGTCTGGCGGCGGTCTGCGGCGACGCGGCCGAGCCGGAGGTGCTGGTGCAGGCCCATGTCGCCCAGGCGGCGATGCTGGTGGTCACCGCGGGCGACGCGCTGGCGCTGCGCCGCATGGTCGAGACTGCCCGCACCCTCAATCCCGCCATCCGCGTGCTGCTGCGCGCCGCCAGCGAGGACGAGGCCGAGCTGCTGCGCGGCGAGGGCCTGGGCACGGTGCTGACCTGCGAAAGGGAGCTGGCCCGGGGCCTGGGTCAGGGGGTGATCGAGGCGCTGGGGGCCTCGATCAGCCCGCGCTCAGCCTGAGTGGCGTATTGTTGCCAGATGTTTCAAGGGTGCCGGACTCCCGCCGGTTTCCTGCAGAGCAGCGGCACATCGCCGCAACACAGAGCCTCAACAGAGCCGACATGAATCCATCTCCGGTGTCGATCCGCGGGGCCGGTCCGCAGGACTGGGCCTTCATTCATGCGCTGGTCGCGCAGCATTTCACCGGCCTGGTGGCCGAATCGGCGCTGTGCCACTGGCTCTGCCACGAGTCGCACCGTGTCTTTGTCGCCGAGCTGGGCGGGCGGCCGGTCGGCTTCATTCATGTGCAGCCCCGGCCGGCGGCCGGCGAGCTGTGGCTGAACCTGATCGCGGTGCAGGCCGAGGCGCGCCGCGGCGGGGTGGCCGCGCGGCTGCTGGCGCACTGCGAGGCGCTGGCCGCCGGCCAGGGCCTGACGCGGCTGGCGCTGCAGTGCCATGTCGGCAATCCGCAGGGGCTGGCGTTCTACGCGCGCGCCGGTTTCCTGCGCGGCGAGCAGCATCACGATCCGGAGATCGGGCAGGATTTCGTGCGCCATGTGCGCGCGGTGCCGCCCGGCACCGTGGCCGCGGCCTTCGGCGCGGCGCCGTCGATCTGGGCGGGGCGGCTGCGGCGGCTGCGGTACCGGCTGCGTGGCATGGGGCGCGGCACGCTGGGCGAGCTGCGCTCCGCGCAGCGCCTGTCTGGATAGAATCGTCCGCCATGCGCCGTGTCCTGCCTGTCCTGCTGCTTCTGGCTCTGCTGCTGCAGCAGCTGGTGTTGCCGCTGCTGCCAGGGCGCATCGAGCAGCAGGCGCACATGCTGGCCCATGCGTGGATCCATGCCGAGGGTGTGGCCCACCATCATCATCACGACGGCGACATGCACGCCGATCCTGACCCGCGTGATGCTCCGGCCGCACATGTCCATGCCGATGCCGGCGGGCCCTCACAGATGGCGGTGCTGATGCCGGCCATCGAGCTGCCCGACCTGCCGGGAGTGAATCTCCAGCCCGGCTATGCACCGCCCTTTCACCCCGATCTGAACCCGGAAGGGTTGTTGAGACCCCCCCGCCACCTCGTCGGCTGAGACTGTCGCGCCCGGCGAGGCTGTCCGCTGACTTGCGCACTGCGCCGGGCCTGTCCTGCACGCCCTTCCACGAGGTTTCCCTTGATCGCTTTCTTCTTGCGTATGCGACGCCGGCTGGCGCGCGTCCTGTTCACCGCTGCCGCGGCGGCGCTGCCTGTGCTGGCCTTCGCCCATGGCATTTCCGCCGAGGACCGCGAGCGCATGCTCTCCGGCGGCTATCTGCAGTATGTCGGCCTGGGCGCCACGCACATGCTCAGCGGCTACGACCACCTGCTGTTCCTGTTCGGCGTGGTGTTCTTCCTGAACACCTTCCGCGATGTGGCGAAGTTCGTCACCGTCTTCACGCTCGGGCACTGCATCACGCTGGTCTTCGCCACCTTCTGGGGCATCACCTGGAACTACTTCCTGATCGACGCGGTGATCGCGCTGAGCGTGATGTACAAGGCCTTCGACAACAACGGCGGCTTCCAGAAGCACCTCGGCATGGCCTCGCCGAACCTGCTCGGCATGGTCTTCGGCTTCGGGCTGCTGCACGGGTTCGGGCTGTCCACGCGCCTGCAGCAACTGCCGCTGGGTGATGACAGCACCGCGATGCTGCTGCGCATCCTGAGCTTCAACCTCGGGGTGGAGATCGGCCAGATCGCGGCGCTGACCGTGATGGTGGCGCTGCTGGCCATCTGGCGGAGGCGGCCATCGTTCGAGCGGCTCAGCTTCGCGGCGAACCAGTTGCTGATGGTTCTGGGCGCACTGCTGCTGCTGATGCAGCTGCACGGCTACCTGCACGACAGCGACCCCGACAGCTTCCGCTTCCCCGAGCAGGAACACCGCCACATCCACGAGGACATGGATGTCGAGAAGACGGTGGATCCGAGCCGCAACACCCTTTGACCCTAGACCCTTGACCTTTGCCCCAGGCCTTTGCCTTTCATCCAGGAGTCCGTCCATGAACCTCGTCACCCTCGCACGCACCGCCGTTCTGTCCGCTGCCGCACTGCTGGCCGCGCCCGCCGCCCTGGCCGATCCCGGCGCGGGCTGCCATTTCCACGGCAGCAAGCCCGCCGCCGAGGCCACCGTCGTCGGCTGCGCGACGCAGTACAAGGACAAGCTCGTCGCAGGCAACAAGGTCGAGAAGTCCTGGCAGGCCGTCTCCAGGCCCGAGAAGGTCGAGCAGATCGACGGCAAGAAGGGCAAGGAATGGCGCCTGACCTTCCGCAACCCGGCCGCGACCGACAAGGCGAAGGAATCGCTCTACCTGTTCTACACGCTGCCGGGCAACTTCATCGCCGCGAACCACACCGGGCAGTGACCGTGAGCCCGGTCTGGCATGGCGCGATGCTGGCGCTGCTCGCCTCGGCGCTGTTCGGTCTGAGCACGCCGCTGGTGCAGCGCTTCGGGGCCGGGCTCGGGCCGTTCGCCACCGCCGGGCTGCTGTATGCGGGTGCGGCGCTGCTGGGCGCGCTGCTGCGCCAGCCGGTCGGTCGAGAGGCGCAGCTGCAGCGCGGCGACGTCCCGCGCCTGCTGCTGATGGCGGCGTTCGGCGCGGTGCTCGGGCCGGTGGCGCTGGCCTGGGGGCTGCAGCACACCAGCGGGGCGAGCGCCTCGCTGATGCTGACGCTGGAGGCGCTGTTCACGGCCGCGCTGGCGCGGGTGCTCTACCGCGAGGCGCTCGACGCGCGGGTGCGCGCCGCGATGGCGCTGATCCTGTGCGGTGGCGTGCTGCTGGTGATCGACCAGGGCCTGAGCGGGCGCGCCGGCCTGGCCGGGCTGCTGGCGGTGCTGGTCGCCACCATGGCCTGGGGCGCGGACAACACCGTCTCGCGGGCACTGGCCGAGCGCGATCCGGGGCAGGTCGTGATGGTCAAGGCGACGCTCGGGGCGTCAGCGTCGGGGCTGCTCGCGGTGCTGGCCGGAGAGTCCGTGCCCTCATGGACGGCGGTGGCCGCGCTGCTGGCGGTTGGCGCGTCCGGCTACGGGCTGAGCCTGCGCTTCTACCTGCTGGCGCAGCGCACCTTCGGCGCGGCGCGCACCGGCTCGGTGTTCGCGCTGGCGCCGTTCCTGGGTGCGGTGGCGGCGGTCGCGCTGGGCGATCGGCAGTGGGGCGTCGGCATGGTGGCGGGCAGCGGGGCGATGCTGGCCGGCGTGCTGCTGCACCTGGCCGAGTCGCACGCGCACGAGCATGAGCACGAGGCGCTGGAGCACGAACATGCCCACCGCCACGACGACGGCCACCACGACCACTTGCACGACCCGATGCCCGTCGGCACGCACAGCCACTGGCACGCCCATGCGCCGATGCGCCACGCCCATGCGCATGCGCCGGACGCGCATCACACCCACGCGCACTGACTCAGCCCATCAGGCTCCTGAGCAGCCCCATCCCGGCGCAGACCGCCAGCACCTTGACGATGTCCTGCTGGTAGCGCCACAGCGCCACGAAGGCCACCACCGCCACCGCTGCCGAGAACACCTCGACCCCGCCCGAGAAGGGCGCGGCGGCCGTCGCCCGCGGCCAGACGACATGCCAGCCGAAGAACACCGCGAGGTTCAGGATCACGCCGACCACCGCGGCGGTGATGCCGGTCAGCGGCGCGGTGAACTGCAGCTTGCCGCGGGTGGACTCGACCAGCGGCGCACCGGCCAGGATGAAGACGAAGCTCGGCAGGAAGGTGAAGAAGGTCGCCACCGTGGCCCCGGCCAGACCGGCCAGTGCCAGCGCGTCCGGCCCGAAGATTTCCTTCGTCCACGCGCCGACGAAGCCGACGAAGGCCACCACCATGATCAGCGGCCCCGGCGTGGTCTCGCCCAGCGCCAGGCCGTCCATCATCTGCGGGCCGCTCAGCCAGCCGAAGGTCTCGACACCGCCCTGGTAGACATAGGGCAGCACCGCGTAGGCGCCGCCGAAGGTCAGCAGCGCCGCCTTCGTGAAGAAGCTGCCCATGTCGCGCAGCACCGGCTGGCCGAGCAGCAGCGCCATCGTCCCGAACCACAGCCCGAGCGCCACGCCCACCAGCACGAGCAGGTAGCCCCAGCGGAAACGGGCGTGCGGCGGTGCGGGCGTGTCGTCGTCGATCAGCGCGGGGCCGTGGCCGGCCTGGGCCGCGCCGTGGCTGCCGCCGGTCTGGAAATGCTGCGGCGCGATCCGCCCGCCGACCGCGCCGATCAGTCCGGCCGCCAGCACGATCGCCGGGAACGGCACATCGAAGCCGAACAGCGCGACGAAGGACAGCGCCGCCATCGCCTGCAGCACCCGGTTCTTCAGCGCCCGCGTGCCGATCCGCCACGCCGCGAAGACCACGATGGCGACCACGGCCGGCTTGATCCCGTCGAAGAGACCCTTCACGACGGGCACATCGCCGAACGCCAGATAGACCCAGGTCAGCCCCGCCAGGATGACCAGCGAGGGCAGCACGAACAGCGTGCCGGCGACGATGCCGCCCCAGGTCCGGTGCAGCAGCCAGCCCAGGTAGATGGCGAGCTGCTGCGCCTCCGGGCCGGGCAGCACCATGCAGTAGTTCAGTGCATGCAGGAAGCGGCCCTCGCTGATCCAGCGCCGGCGCTCGACCAGCTCGGCATGCATCAGCGCGATCTGGCCGGCCGGGCCGCCGAAGCTGATGAAGCCGAGCCGCAGCCAGTAGAGGAAGGCTTCGCCGAAGCTGGGGTGGCGCGGGGCGGTCATCGTCATCGCCGCCAGAACTGCGGCGTGAACAGGATCAGCACCGCGAACAGCTCCAACCGCCCGAGCAGCATCACCACGGTGCAGATCCAGGTCTGCGCGTCGGTGAGCCCCTGGTAGTTGTTGGCCGGGCCGACCTGGCCCAGGCCGGGGCCGGTGTTGTTGACGCAGGCCACCACCGCCGTGAACGCGCTGACGATGTCCAGCCCGGTCAGCAGCAGCGCCATCGTGCCGGCGGTCAGCACCGCGCCGTAGACCAGCATGAAGGCCTGCACCGAGAACAGCACCTGCGGCTCCACCACCGCGCCGCCCAGCGTCACCGGCCGCACCGCGCGCGGGTGCAGCAGCCGGGTGAACTCGCGCTGCACCTGCTTCATCAGCAAGAGCGAGCGGCTGAGCTTGATGCCGCCGCCGGTCGAGCCCGCGCAGGTCGCGAAGCCGCACAGGAACAGCATCAGGATCGGCGCGAAGATCGGCCACTGCGCGTAGTCGACCGTCGCGAAGCCGGTGGTCGTCGCCACCGAGATGACGTTGAATGCGGCGTGGCGCAGCGCGGTCGTCCACTCCGGATAGACGCCGTGCGCGACCAGGAAGACGGTGACCACCGCGACGCTGGCGGCCATCAGCACGAAGAACAGCCGCGCTTCCAGATCGCGCCACAGCGGTCGCATCGAGCGGCGCTGCCAGATGCGGAAATAGAGCGCGAAGTTCACGCCGGCCAGCAGCATGAACACGATGGCCACCAGTTCCACCTTCAGCGAGTCGAAGGCGGCGAAGCTGGCGTCATAGCCCGCCAGCCCGCCCAGGCCCATCGTCGAGCACATGTGCATGAAGGCGTCCGGCCAGCTCATGCCGGCCCAGCGATAGCCCAGCAGGCAGGCGGTGGCGATGGCGAAATAGACCGCCCACAGCCCGCGTGCGGTCTCGGCGATGCGCGGGGTGAGCTTGTCGTCCTTCATGGGGCCGGGTGTCTCGGCCTTGAAGACCTGGCTGCCGCCCACGCCCAGCAGCGGCAGGATCGCCACCGCCAGCACGATGATGCCCATGCCACCGATCAGCACCATGAAGCAGCGCCAGATGTTGAGCGACACCGGCAGCTTCTCCAGCCCGGTCAGCACGGTGGCGCCGGTTGTCGTCAGCCCGGAGACGGCCTCGAAGTAGGCATCGGTGAGGCTCAGGCCGGGAATGTGCAGCAGCAGCGGAATGGCGCCGAAGACCGGCAGCACCGTCCAGACCAGCGTCGCCAGCAGGAAGCCGTCATGCGGCTGCAGCTCGCGGTCGAGATGGCGGCAGTGCAGGAACAGGCCGGCGCCGATCGCGATGGTGATCGCCATCGACAGCGCGAAGCCCTCCTCGATGCCGTCGTGGCAGAAGTGCGAGAAGCCCAGCGGCACCGCCATCGTCAGCCCGAACAGCATCAGCACGCCGCCGAGCACCTTGAAGACCGGGTAGTAGTAGCGCATCGGATCGGCCGGCCGGTGTCAGAAGAAGGTCGCGCCGACCTGGAACAGCTTCTCGACCGCACGCACCTGGCGCTTGCTCGGCAGGAAGACGATGACATGGTCGTCGGTCTGGATGACGGTGTCGTGGTGGGCCATGATGACCTCGTCGCCGCGCACGATCGCGCCGATCTGCACGCCCTCGGGCAGGTCGATCTGCTCGATGCGCCGGCTCACCACCTTGGAGCTGCGCCGGTCGCCGCGCGCGATGATCTCCAGCGATTCGGCCGCGCCCTGGCGCATGCTGTGCACCGCCTCGACATCGCCGCGGCGCACATAGGCCAGCAGCTCGCCGATGACCGCATGCTGCGGCGAGATCGCCACGTCGATCTGCGTGCCCTGCACCAGCTCGGTGTAGGCGCGGCGGTTGATCAGCACGATGGCGCGGCGCGCGCCCAGGCGCTTGGACAGCAGGCCCGACAGGATGTTGTCCTCGTCGTCGCTCGACAGCGCGATGAAGACATCGGTCTCGCCGACATTGGCGTCGGTCATCAGCTCCTCGTCGGTGGCGTCGCCGTGCAGCACCAGCACCTCCGAGCCCAGCTCGGCGGCAAGGTACTCGCAGCGCTGGCGGTCGAGCTCGATCAGGCGGATCTCGCAGCGGCCGCGCAGCTCGCGCGCCAGGCGCAGGCCGACCTTGCCGCCGCCGGCGATCATGACGCGGCGCACCGGCCGGTCGCGCTCGCGCAGCGCGCACAGCACCTCGGTGACCGCGGCGGTGCGGGTCAGCACGAAGGCCTCGTCGCCGGCCTCGATGCGGGTGCTGCCGTCGGCCTTCAGCGGCTGCTCGCGCCGGAACAGGCCGACGACGCGCATGTCCAGGTTCGGCACCAGCGTCGGGATCTCGTCGAGCCGGTGGCCGACCAGCCGGCTGCCGGCGCCGGCGCGCACGCCCGCCAGCGTGACCCGTCCGCCCGCGAACTCGATGACACGCAGCGCCTCCGGATACTCGACGAGCTTGCGGATGTAGGTGGTGACCGACTGCTCCGGGCAGATCACATGGTCGACCGCGAAGCCGCCCTCGCGCGCCAGCAGCGGCGCGCCCTCGACGAACTCGGGCGAGCGCAGCCGCGCGATGGAGGTGGTGACGTTGAACAGGTCGTGCGCGACCTTGCAGACCGTCAGGTTGGTCTCGTCCTGCGGCGCGCAGGCCACCAGCAGGTCGCAGTCCTCGGCGCCGGCCTCGCGCAGCACCGAGGGCTGGATCGCGTTGCCGCAGACGCCGCGCAGGTCCAGGCGCTCCTGCAGATCGCGCAGCCGCTGCGGGTCGGTGTCGATGACGGTGATGTCGTTGCGCTCCGACACCAGGTGCTCTGCCACGCTGGTGCCGACCCGGCCGGCGCCGATGATCAGGATGTTCATGGCGCGATTATCGGCAGCGGCGCTGACGCCGGGGCGCGCGCTGCCGCGTCGGGCTTGTCCGGGATCAGGCCGTGATCAGGCCGGCAGCGCCACCGGCTGGCCGGAGAACCAGTCGCTCCAGGCCGAGGGGCGTGGTGCCTGGGCGCTCGGCGTGACCGGCTCGGCCAGGCCCGCCTCCAGCAGCGGCGTCAGGGCGGCCAGTGCCTGTGCCCGGTCCTCGTCCGGGCCGCGCAGCTGGTCCAGGGGGGTGTAGCCGTTGAGGCGCATCAGCAGGCGCAGGGCCTCGGCGGGCAGTTCCTGCTCCTCGAGCAGGGCGGCACGGCCCCGGTCGGTGCGCTGGAAGATCCTGTGGGTCATGGGCATTCCTCGAGCGTTAAGGAATTCGTTGTTTTAGACGGATGTCGCCCGGTTGTCACCGGGGGGCGCGATGGTAGCCGCAGTGCCTGCCCTTGTGTTTGCCTGCCCTTGTTTCACGCGGTTTCATCTGGCGGCTGCGCGCCGCGGCCTCAGCTGCAGAGCCAGACCCGCGACTGCCGGCCGATCGCCACCAGCCGGCGATCGCTGCACAGCACCAGATCGACCCCCGGGTCGGCCGGATCGGCCTCGGGCCGGCGCCGCCAGAAATGACGCGCGATGCCGGCTACGCTCAGGTGACGGGTGCCGTCGATGCACAGGCAGGGCGTGAGGTCCGGATCCTCGTCGTCGCGGGTGCGCTCGGCGCTGCGGCCGTCGCGCAGCGCCGGCACCTCGATCAGCAGCATCGCCGGCGTGCCGGCCGGCGTCTGCCACACCGCCGGGTCGACCTCGGCGGCGGTGGTCAGCGCCAGCCGCAGCGGCGCGGCATGACCGGACAGGGCCTGCAGCACCGTCTTCATCGCCGGCGACAGCCGGCCGGTGCCCTGGCGCACGAAGGGCCGGGCGGGCTGCGGCGGGCTGGACGGCTCGATCTCGAGAATCTCGCCTGGACGGGCCAGGGCCTGCTGCAGCAGGCGTGCGGCGCGCAGATCGTCGGCGTCAGGGGTGTCGGCGGGGTTCGGCATCATCGCGGAGGGCTCCTTCGGGTGGGCGTCGTGCGTCCTGCCTGTCAGTGTCCGGGGGCTCGATGACAGGGGCTTGTCGTGCCGATACCGCGTCGTGCCGCTGTCACCCGCGCTTCACCGGGGGGTCATCCCGGGTGCCGACGATGGTGCCATGGACGCCATCACCGCCCCCGCCGCCGCGGCGCCGGACAGTGCCTTCCCGCAGGAGACGCTGTCGGTCCGCACCGTGTTCATTTCCGACGTGCACCTGGGCACGTCCGGCTGCCAGGCCGAGGCGCTGCTCGACTTCCTGCGCTCGGTCGAGTGCGAGACGCTCTACCTGGTCGGGGACATCGTCGACGGCTGGCAGCTGCAGCGGCGCTGGTTCTGGCCGCAGGCGCACAACGACGTGGTGCAGAAGGTGCTGCGCAAGGCGCGCAAGGGCACGCGGGTGATCTTCGTGCCCGGCAACCATGACGAGTTCGCGCGCCGCTACGCCGGCCATGCCTTCGGCGGCATCGAGGTGGTGGAGGACTGCATCCACCAGACCGCCGACGGCCGCCGGCTCTGGGTGATGCACGGCGACCTGTTCGACGGCGTGATCCAGTGCGCGCGCTGGCTGGCCCATGTCGGCGACGGCCTCTACCAGCTGGCGCTGCGGCTCAACCGGATGCTGAACTCGGCCCGCGCGCGCCTGGGGCTGCCCTACTGGTCGCTCTCGCGCTACCTGAAGCTCAAGGTCAAGCGTGCGGTCAGCTTCATCAACGACTTCGAGCTGGCGGTGATCCGCGAGGCGCGCCGGCGCGGCGTCGACGGCGTGGTCTGCGGCCACATCCACCATGCCGAGCTGCGGGTGGTCGACGGCCTGACCTATGCCAACGACGGCGACTGGGTCGAGAGCCTGACCGCGCTGGTCGAGCATGCCGACGGCCGGCTCGAGATCATCGACTGGGCCGAGGCGATGCGCCGGCGCACGCGCCGCTCGCCGATGGCGGCGCTGCCGCAGCCGGCCGGAGCCTGAGCCCGATCCGGCCCAGGCTCCGGCCCCGGGCTCAGGTCGCCGCGATCAGCGCGGCCGGCCGCGGGATCGGTCGGAGCGCCTGCTCGAACTGGCGCGTCGCCGCCGCCCAGGTGTAGCGCTCGGCGAAGGCGCGCACGCGCGTGCGGTCGCAGCGCAGCGCGGCCAGGCAGGCCGCCTTCAGGTCGGTGTCGATCACGCCGCCCTCGCCGCTGGTGCCGACCACGTCGATCGGACCGGTCGCCGGCAGCGCCGCCACCGGCGTGCCGCAGGCCATCGACTCGATCAGCACCAGGCCGAAGGTGTCGGTCTCGCTCGGGAAGACCATCACGTCGGCGCTGCGGTAGAGCTGCGCCAGGTCCGGGCCGGAGAGCACGTCGAACCAGCGCACCCCGTCGCCGTAGGTGCGGCGCAGCCGCGCGGCCTCGGGGCCGGCGCCGGCGACCCATTTCTCGCCGGGCAGCGCCAGCCGCAGGAAGGCGTCGATGTTCTTCTCGACCGCCAGCCGGCCCACGTACAGGAAGACCGGGCTGCCGCCGGCCGGGCGCGTCAGCACCGGCCCGTCCGGGCTGAACATCTCCAGGTTGACGCCGCGGCTCCAGTGCACCGGGTGCCGGTAGCCGTGGCGGCGCAGCTCCTCGCCCATGTGCGGCGTGGGCACCAGCGTGGCCACGCCGCTGTTGTGGAAGCGGCGCAGCAGCGCGTGGCTCCAGTTCACCGGCAGGCCGGTGCGCAGCTGTAGGTATTCGGGGAAGCGGCTGTGATAGGCGGTGGTGAAGGGCCAGCCGCGCCGGCGCGCCACCGAACGTGCGGCCCAGCCCAGCGGGCCCTCGGTGGCGATGTGCAGGCAGTCGGGCTGCAGCGCGTCGAGCCGGCGCGCCATGCCGCGCGGCGTCACCGCGGCGAGGCGGATGTCCGGATAGGTCGGGCAGGGCACGCTCGGCCAGCCCTGCGGCGAGACGATGTGCACCTCGTGGCCGAGCAGGCCGAGCTCGTGCGTGGTCATCTTCAGCGTGCGCACCACGCCGTTGACCTGCGGCTCCCAGGCGTCGGTGACGATGACGATCCTCATCAGGCGATCTCCTTGTGGCGATGGGGTTGCCGGTGGTGGTGCCGGTGATGCAGCGCGATCAGCGCCATCAGCAGCGCGATGCCCAGACCGAAGCCGCGGATCAGCAGCTCGAGCGGCAGGTCCTGGCGACTGAACCAGGCGTAGCCGGCCAGCATCAGCAGCACGCTGGCGTTCTCGTTGAAGTTCTGCACCGCGATCGAGCGCCCGGCGCTGAGCAGCGTGGCGCCGCGGTGCTGCAGCAGCGCGTTCATCGGCACGACGAACAGCCCGGCGACCAGGCCGGCGCAGGCCAGCAGCGGCAGCGCCGGCAGCCAGTGGTCGATGTGCGGCATCGGCAGCAGCAGCAGGCCCATCGGCACGCCCAGCCACAGCACCTGCGGCGCACGCTCCAGCGGCACCAGCCGCCCGGCCAGCAGCGCGCCGACCACCACGCCAGTGGCCGACAGGCCCTGCAGCCAGGCGGCCTGCGCCAGCGTCAGGCCGAGGTCTTCCTCGGCCCAGCGCAGCACCAGGAACTGCAGCGTGGCGCCGACGCCCCAGAACAGCGTGGTGGTGGCCAGCGAGACGCGCCCGAGCGGATCACGCCACAGCCGCGCGTTGGCGCGCGCGAAGTCGCCGAGCTGGCAGGCCAGCGGCGGCGCGGCCGGATAGCGCGCGCCGCTGTCGGGAATGCCCAGGTTCAGCAGCGCCGCCAGACCGTAGAGCGCCAGCAGGCCGGCCAGTGCGGTGGCCGGCGCCAGCCAGGCCAGCAGCGCGCCGCCCAGCATCGTGCCCAACAGCACGGCCAGCACGGTGGCCACCTCGATCCAGCCGTTGGCGGCGACCAGCCGGTGCGGCGGCATCAGCTCGGTGACCAGACCGTACTTGGCGGGCGAATACAGTGCCGCGCCGGCCCCGGCCAGCGCGAAGCACGGGCCCACCGGCGCGCCCAGCGCCATCGCGGCGCAGGCGCCGGCCTTGAGCGCATTGGCCGCGCTCATCACCGCGGCCTTCGGCGCGCGGTCGGCCAGCGGCCCGACGAAGGGCGCCAGCAGCACATAGGCCAGCGTGAACGCCAGCTTGAGCAGCGGCGGCAGCCAGACCGGCCCGCCCTCGGCCGCGAGGCGGCCGATCGCCACCAGCAGCAGCGCGTTGTCGGCCAGTCCGGACACGAACTGGGCCGACATCAGCAGTCGGAAGCCGCGCAGGGCGGCGGGCAGGGGCAGCGACGTCGTCACCCGGCCGAGTGTCGGCAGCGGGCATGACGCCGGCGTGATCGGGACGTGATCGTGGCGTGACCGGGCTGCGTCAGCCCGCCAGCGCGCGCCCGATCAGGATCTTCTGCACGTCGCTCGTGCCCTCGTAGATCTGGCAGACGCGCACGTCGCGGTAGATGCGCTCGACGGGAAAGTCGCTGACATAGCCGTAGCCGCCGAAGGTCTGGATCGCCATCGAGCAGACCCGCTCGGCCATCTCGCTGGCGAAGAGCTTGGCCATCGCGGCCTCCTTCAGGCAGGGGATGCCGGCGTCCTTCATCGAGGCGGCGTGCCAGATCAGCTGGCGCGCCGCCTCGATCTGCGTCGCCATCTCGGCCAGGCGGAACTGCACCGCCTGGTGCTCGAAGATCGGCACGCCGAAGGCCACGCGCTCCTTGCTGTAGCGCAGCGCCGCCTCGAAGGCCGCGCGCGCCATGCCGACGCACTGCGAGGCGATGCCGATGCGCCCGCCCTCCAGCCCGGCCAGCGCGATCTTCAGGCCCTGGCCCTCGTCGCCGATGCGGTTGGCCGCCGGCACGCGGCAGTTCTCGAACAGGATCTGCGCGGTGTCGGAGCTGTGCTGGCCCATCTTGTCCTCGATGCGCGCCACCGTGTAGCCGGGCGTGGCGGTCGGCACGATGAAGGCGCTGATGCCCTTCTTGCCGGCGTTCCGGTCGGTCACCGCCATGACGATGGCGACGTCGCCGTTCCTGCCGCTGGTGATGAACTGCTTGACGCCGTTGAGCACGTAGTGATCGCCGTCACGCACAGCGGTGGTCTTCAGGCCGCCGGCCTCCGAGCCGACGTGCGGCTCGGTCAGACAGAAGGCGCCGAGCATGTCGCCGCGCGCCAGCGGCTTCAGGAACTGCTGCTTCTGCGCCTCGCTGGCGAAGCCCATCAGGATCGAGCAGACCGGGCAGTTGTTGACGCTGATGACGGTGGAGGTGCCGCCGTCGCCCGCGGCGATCTCCTCGAGGATGAGGGCCAGCGCCAGGTAGTCGAGGCCGGCGCCGTCGTGCTCGGTCGGCACCGCCACCCCGTAGCAGCCCAGCGAGGCCAGGCCCTTGAGCTGCTCGGCGGGAAAGTGGTGCTCCTTGTCCCAGCGCGCCGCGTGCGGGGCGATCTGGTCCTGGACATAGGTGCGGATGGCGTCCTGGATGGCGCGGTGGTCGTCGGAGAGCAGCATGGGTGGGCCTCTTTCGGCGTGTTGAACGGCGCTGCGCCCTCAGGGCACGGGCGCCTCGGTGCGGGCCAGCCGTGCGGCCAGGCCCAGGAAGAGCAGGCCGCCCAGGCCCTGCAGCCAGCGGCCGGCCGAGGCGGAGCCGAAGATGGAAGAGCGTGCACGCTGCCGGAGCAGGCCGGTGATGCCCACGAGCACGGCGAGGAACAGCGCGCTCTGCGCCGCGAACCACGCGCCCAGCACCAGGAAGCTGAAGGCCTTGTCAGGCGCGGCGGCATCGATGAACTGCGGCAGGAAGGCGAGGAAGAACAGCGCGACCTTCGGGTTGAGCACATTCGTCAGCAGGCCCTGGCGAAAGGTGCGGCCCAGCGGCGGGGCCTCGTCGGCAGCGCCGGGCGACACCGCGGCCGCGGGAGCCTGTGCCGGATCAGCCCATGCCGCGCGCAGCATGCCCGCGGCCAGCCAGACCAGATAGGCCGCGCCCAGCCACTTCAGCGCCGAGAAGGCGGCGGCCGACATCGCCAGCAGCGCCGCCAGCCCGGAGGCCGCCGCCAGCGCGTGCACCACGCAGCCCAGGCTGATGCCGGCCGCGCCGGCCAGCCCGGTGCGCGGTCCGCACTGCAGCGTGCGCCCGACCACGAAGACCAGGTCGACGCCCGGCGTGGCGTTGAGCACCAGCACCGACAGCGCGAACAGCGCTGGATCGTGCAGACCCAGGGTCATGCCGATGCCGTGCGTCAGACCATCTCGACGGCCAGCGCGGTGGCCTCGCCGCCGCCGATGCACAGGCTGGCGACGCCGCGCTTCAGGCCGCGCTTCCTGAGCGCGCCCAGCAGCGTCACGACGATGCGCGCGCCCGAGGCGCCGATCGGGTGGCCCAGCGCGCAGGCGCCGCCGTGCACGTTGACGATCTCGTGCGGTAGCGAGAACTCGTGCATCGCCGCCATCGTCACCGCCGCGAAGGCCTCGTTGACCTCCCACAGGTCGACGTCGCCGACCTGCCAGCCGGCGCGTGCGAGCACCTTGCGGATCGAGCCGGCCGGCGCGGTCGAGAACCAGGCCGGCTCCTGCGCATGCACCGCATGCGCGACGATGCGCGCGACCGGCTGCAGGCCGTGCGCGGCGGCGGTCGACTCGCGCATCAGCACCAGCGCGGCGGCGCCGTCGGAAATGCTGCTGGCGTTGGCGGCCGTGATCGTGCCGTCACGCTTGAAGGCCGGCTTCAGCCCGGCGATCTTGTCCAGACGGGCCTTGAAGGGCTGCTCGTCGTGGCGGACCACCGTGTCGCCGCCGCGGCCCTTGAGCGTCACCGGCGCGATCTCCCAGTCGAAGGAGCCGTCCTCGTTGGCGGTCTTGGCGCGGGTGGTGGAGGCGATGGCGTAGGCGTCCTGCGCCTCGCGGGTGAAGCCGTACTTCTCGACGCAGGCCTCGGCGAAGACGCCCATCGCCCGGCCGCGCTCGTAGGCGTCCTCCAGGCCGTCCATCGCCATGTGGTCGAAGAGCTGCGCGGCGCCGTACTTCACGCCCTTGCGCACGAAGCTCAGGTGCGGCGCGTTGGTCATGCTCTCCATGCCGCCGGCGATCATCACGTCGGCCGAGCCGGCGGCGAGCATGTCGTGCGCGAACATCATCGCGCGCATGCCGGAGCCGCACATCTTCGACAGCGTCACCGCGCCGGCCGAGATCGGCAGGCCGGCGGCCAGCGCGGCCTGGCGCGCCGGCGCCTGGCCCTGGCCTGCCATCAGGCAGTTGCCCATCAGCACCTCGTCGACCACGTCGCCGGGCAGGCCGGCGCGCTCGATGGCGGCGCGGATCGCCACGCCGCCCAGCTCGGCGGCGGGCAGCGCGGCGAAGTCGCCCAGCAGACCGCCGATCGGCGTGCGGGCGGCGGAGACGATGACGACGGGGTCGTGACTGCGGCTGATGCTGACGCTCATGGCGGCGCTCCTTCGGGATTCAGTCGGTGGGGACGGTGGGGGCAGGGGGAACGGCGGGTTCGACCGGGCGCCGGCGGTGCAGGAAGCGGCGCTCCGGATCGTAGGGAAAGACATCGTGCACATGGCCGGCGCGGATGCGCGCCTGGTGCGCCTGCCAGAAGGCCGGGTCGAGCAGGTCGGCGTGATGGCGCATGAACACCTCGCGCACGCCGCGGTGGCCGAGCAGGAAGGGGCCGAAGGTCTCCGGGAAGACATCCTTCGGACCGACCGAATACCAGATCTCGCCCGACATCTCGTCTTCCTCGTGGCGTGGCGCGGGCACGCGACGGAAGTGGCAGTCGGTGATGTACTCGATCTCGTCGTAGTCGTAGAAGACGACCTTGTTGTTGCGCACCACGCCGAAGTTCTTCCACAGCATGTCGCCGGGAAAGATGTTGGCCGCCACCAGGTCCTTGATCGCCTGGCCGTACTCGACGACCGCATGCTCGAGCTGCTCGGGCGTGGCCTCCTGCAGGTAGATGTTCAGCGGCACCATGCGGCGCTCGATGTAGACATGCTTGAGGATGACCTCTTCCTGGCCGTCGCCGTCGCGGTCGGAGATCTCGAGCTGGCTGGGCGCCTCGCGGCGGATCTCCTCGATCAGCGCTTCGGAAAAGCGCGCGCGCGGAAAGGCGACATTGCTGAACTCCAGCGTGTCGGCCATGCGCCCGACCCGGTCGTGCTGCTTCACCAGCAGGTACTTGCCCTTGACCTGCTCGCGCGTGGTGTCCTTCTGCGCCGGGAAGCGGTCCTTGATGACCTTGAAGACGTAGGGGTAGCTGGGCAGGTCGAACACCAGCATCACCATGCCCTTGATGCCCGGCGCGATGCGGAAATGGTCGCTCGAGTGGCGCAGGTGCGACTGGAAGTCGCGGTAGAACAGCGTCTTGCCCTGCTTGTGCAGGCCCAGCTGGCTGTAGAGCTCGCTGCGCGGCTTGCGCGGCATCAGCGCGCGCAGGAACTGCACGTACGCCGAAGGCACCTCCATGTCGACCATGAAGTCGGCGCGCGCGAAGCTGAACAGCCGCTGCAGATCGTCCTCGCCGAACAGCGCCGCGTCGATGAACAGCCGCTGCTGTTCGTCCTTGAGGATCGGCAGCGCGAAGGGCAGATCGTTGTAGCCGTTGATGATGCGCCCGACCACATAGGCGCCCTTGTTGCGGAAGAACAGCGAGCTCAGCGCCTGGATCTGGAAATTGGTGCGCAGCCGACCCGGGCCGATGGCCGCCTCGGTCTCGGCCAGCACCTCGTCGAGGTCGCGTTCCAGGTCGGCCCATGCGCCCTCCAGCCCGAAATGGCCGACCAGCTGCGCCAGCGCCTCGCGCAGCGTCTCGCGGCTCGGGTACCAGGCGCGGAAGCTCGGGCGCAGCTGCGGCTCGCCGTTCTCGATGTATTCGGTCGAGACGGCCGGCCGCACGAAGATGAAGTCGTTGTGGAAATAGTCCCGGTGCAGGATCTTGGTCGTCACCGAGTTGAAGAAGGTCTCGGCCAGCTCGGGCTGGCGGTGGCCGGTCAGCAGGCCGATGTAGTGCAGCTTGACCTGCTGCCAGACCGCCATCGGCAGCGCGCCGGCGTGGAAGTCGCGCCGCAGCCGCTCGACCGTTTCCTCGACCCGGCGCGGGAAGAACGCGAGGCGTTCGCGCTGCGCCTCGTGCTGGCCGTGCCAGTCGCCTCGCTCGAAGCGTGCGCGTGCGCTGGCGCTGGCCTCCCGGAACAGCTGGTAGTGGCGGTTGAATCCCTCCAGCATCGCGCAGGCGATGTCGAAGGCGCGGGTGTCGTCGAGCTGCTGCGGGAACATTGGCGCGTTTCGCTGCGTCCGGGTCAGTCGGAGGCCGCCTCGGCCGTCTCGGCCGGGACAAAGCGCTGCTTCAGCGCCTCCAGCGCGCGTTCGTAGGCCGGCTCGATGTCCTGAGGCTTCGACACCGTGATGCGCAGATCCTCCAGCAGGCCGTTGTGCAGGCCGTAGACCCAGCCGTGAATCACCACCTCCTGGCCGCGCTGCCAGGCGTCCTCGACGATGGTGGTGCGGCAGACGTTGCGCGCCTGCTCCAGCACGTTCAGCTCGACCAGCGCGTCGACCTGGCGTTCCGGCGTCAGCCTGTCGAGAAAGGCCCGGTGCTGGTTGCGCACGTCCTGCACATGGCGCAGCCAGATGTCGACCAGACCGACGCGCAGATTGTTCAGCGCCGCCTTGACGCCGCCGCAGTTGGAGTGGCCGACGACGATCACATGCGTGACCCGCAGCGCATCGACCGCGTACTGGATCACCGACAGCGCGTTGAGGTCGCTGGGCACGATCACATTGGCGATGTTGCGGTGCACGAAGAGTTCGCCCGGCAGCAGATCGACCAGCTCGTTGGCCGGCACGCGGCTGTCGGCACAGCCGATCCACAGGTACTGCGGAGTCTGCTGCTTCAACAGGCGCGAGAAGAAACCCGGCTCGCGGGTCTCGGTGTCGGCTGCCCACTGGCGATTGCGTTCGAAGAGTTCGTTCAGTTCTGTGCTCATGGACAGCGATTGTTGCGTCAGGGGGCCTGTCCGTGGCTGACATCCGGGCACGAAGCGGGTACGGCTCGACGGGCTGCGGTCCGGATGCGACAGCGCGGCGATTGTTGATGACGTTTACGTAAACGTCAATTGGTGGGTGCCACCCTGGCGCTTCAGCACTCGACGATGTTGACCGCCAGCCCACCGCGGGCGGTCTCCTTGTATTTGGTCAGCATGTCGGCGCCGGTCTCGCGCATGGTCTTGATGACCTTGTCGAGGCTGACATGGTGCGAGCCGTCGCCGCGCAGCGCCATGCGCGCGGCGTTGACCGCCTTGACCGAGGCGATGGCGTTGCGCTCGATGCAGGGGATCTGCACCAGGCCACCCACCGGGTCGCAGGTCAGGCCCAGATGGTGCTCCATGCCGATCTCGGCGGCGTTCTCGACCTGCTCGGGCGTGCCGCCCATGACCGCGCACAGGGCGCCTGCAGCCATGGAACAGGCCACGCCGACCTCGCCCTGGCAGCCGACCTCGGCGCCGGAGATGCTGGCGTTCTCCTTGTAGAGCAGGCCGATGGCGGCGGCGGTGAGCAGGAAGTCGACGATGCCGGCGGTGCTGGCGCCAGGGTGGAAGCGTGCGTAGTAGTGCAGCACCGCCGGCACGATGCCGGCCGCGCCGTTGGTCGGGGCGGTGACGACCCGGCCGCCGGCGGCGTTCTCCTCGTTGACCGCCAGCGCGTAGAGGTTGATCCAGTCCAGCGTCTGCAGCGGGTCGCGCAGCGCGGCCTCGGGGTGCGCGAGCAGCTGCGCGTGCAGCGCCGCGGCGCGCCGGCGCACCTTGAAGCCGCCGGGCAGCACGCCCTCGGTGCGGCAGCCGCGTGCCACGCAGTCCTGCATCACCTGCCAGATGCGCAGCAGGCCGGCGTCGATCTCGGCGTCGTCGCGCCAGTGGCGCTCGTTCAGGCGCATCACGCCGGCGATCGAGGTGCTCAGCGAGCGTGTCAGCGCCAGCAGCTCGGCGCCGCTGCGGAACGGGTGCGGCAGCACCGAGGCGTCGGGCGCGATGACGCGCTGGCGCTGGCCGTCGGCGGCGACCTGATCGCTGACGACGAAGCCGCCGCCGACCGAGTAGTAGGTGCGGCTCTCGAGTTCGCGGCCGTCGGCGTCGAAGGCCAGGGCGCGCATGCCGTTGGCGTGAAAGGGCAGCGGGCGGCGCAGCATCGCCAGATCGTCGCGCTCGACGAAGGTCACCGGATGGCGGCCGGCCAGCACGATGCGCCGCTCGGCGCGCATCGCCGCCAGCAGCGCCGGCACCGCGTCGACGTCGACCGTCTCCGGATCATGCCCGGCCAGGCCGAGCAGCACCGCCTTGTCCGAGCCGTGGCCGCGCCCGGTGGCGCCCAGCGAGCCGTGCAGCTCGACGCGCACCCGCGCCACCGCCTCGAGCCGGCCCTCGGCGATCAGGCGCTCGACGAAGAGCCGTGCGGCGCGCATCGGCCCCACGGTGTGCGAGCTCGACGGCCCGATGCCGATCTTGAACAGGTCGAATACGCTGACGGCCATCTTGTCTGTCTCCTGGAATGCCGGGGCGTCGGTGTCAGAGCACCGCGTAGCGCCCCGGTCGGTGGTTGATCGCGATGAAGAGGTTCATCGTCACCGCGGCGAGAATCGAATAGAGCGCCTTCTGCTGCTCGATCAGCGCAAACGACAGCGCCAGGATCGTGCCGTCGATCGCCATCTGCACATGGCCGGCTCGCCACTGGCGCGCGCGCTGCAGGTAGAGCGAGACGATGGTGGCGCCGCCCAGGCTGGCGTGGTGCCGCGCCAGGAACAGGCAGCCCGAGCCCAGCAGCAGCCCGCCGAGCACCGCCGCGTAGGCCGGATGCAGCCGCTCGATCGCGAACAGCGCCGGCGACCAGGACGTCATCAGCGACAGCAGGCCCACCGACAGGAAGGTCTTGAGCGTGAACTCCAGCCCCATGCGCTTCCAGGCGAAGCCGTAGAAGGGCAGGTTCAGCACGAAGAACAGCGGTCCGAAGCTCAGTCCGGTGGCGTAGTGCAGCAGGAAGGCCGCGCCTGCGGTGCCGCCGGTCATCAGTCCGGCCTGGCGGAACATGATCAGCGCCAGCGACACGAACAGCGTGCCGGTGAACAGCGCCTGCGCGTCCTCGAACAGGGTGTGGCGGCGCACGCGCTCGGTCTCGGCGGCGGGCGGGGCGGGGGGAGTCGGTACAGCGGAATCGGAAGCCATGGTCGAAATGTGCATGAAGCGTGCCGGCGCCGGGGCGACCGGCTGGGTGCCCTGTGCGGGTGTTCACGCCTGTGCGTGTCGGCCGGGCTGCGGCACAGTGGCCGGCCAGCCGTCCGGAGATCCGTCCATGCCGACCGCCATGCCGTCCCCGCTGTCCGCCGCCCGGCGTGCGCACATCGCCACCGTCATCGAGGTCGCCGACCGGGGCCTGACGGCGCCGGCCGCCGCCGCGCACGACGCGATCATCCGCGCGAGCTGGCAGCGCTGCGTGCACGATCACCGGCTCGACCCGACCCGCATGCAGGAGGCGGTCATCCTGCCGCAGGCCCGGCTGCGCGAGCATCAGGACCAGATGGAGGACTTCCTGCAGATCGCCCGCCACGGGCTGGAGCAGCTCTATCGCCAGGTCGCCGGCCTGGGCTATGTGGTGCTGCTGACCGACGCGCGCGGCGTGACGGTGGACTTTCTCGGCGACCTGCAGATCGAGGGCCGGCTGCGCCGCGCCGGCCTCTATCTGGGCGCCGACTGGAGCGAGGCGCAGGCCGGCACCTGCGGCGTGGGCACCTGCATCAGCACCGGCCAGGCGCTGACGGTGCATCTGGACGACCACTTCGACGCGACCCACATCCCGCTGACCTGCACCTCGGCGCCGGTGTTCGGCCCCGGCGGGCGGCTGGAGGCGGTGCTCGACATCTCGCAGCTCAGCAGCGCCGAGCCCAAGTCCAGCCAGCATCTGGCGCTGCAGCTGGTGCGCGACGCCGCCGCGCGCATCGAGGACGCCGCCTTCCTGCAGCGCCACCGGCGCGACTGGATCCTGCGCCTGGGCGACGCGCCGGCCTTTCTCGATCTGCGCGCCGACTATCTGCTGGCGCTGGACGCGGCCGGTCGCATCACCGGCCACAACCGTCGCGCACAGCAGCTCTTCGCGCCGCCGGGCACCGCGGCGACGGCGCCCTCGACGCTGATCGGCCGGCCGCTGCAGGCGCTGCTGGAGCTGTCGCCGGCGGAGCTGCCGCGCCATCTGGCCGGGCAGGGCGGCGAGGCGGGCGCGGTGCGCTGCACCGGGCGGCCGGACCTGCTGTTCCTGCGGGTGAGCGCGCCGCCGGCCGTGTCGCCGGCCCGCCGTCCGGCCGAGACGCCGCGCAGCGCCACGCTGCCGGCACCGCTGGCCGCGCTCTCGGGGGGCGATCCGGCGCTGGACCGGCTGGTCGAGCGCGCCGCGCGGCTGGTCGACAGCCCGGTCAGCCTGCTGATCACCGGCGAGACCGGCAGCGGCAAGGAGTTTCTCGCCAAGGCGCTGCACCGCAGCAGCGCGCGCCGCGACGGGCCCTTCGTCGCGGTCAACTGCGCCGCCATTCCCGAGTCGCTGATCGAGAGCGAGCTGTTCGGCCATCTGCCGGGCAGCTTTTCCGGCGCAGGCCCGAAGGGCAAGCGCGGCCTGATCCAGGAGGCCGACGGCGGCACGCTCTTTCTCGACGAGATCGGCGACATGCCGCGTGCGCTGCAGGCGCGGCTGCTGCGGGTGCTGGCCGAGCGCGAGGTGCTGCCGATCGGCGCGACGCGGCCGCAGCCGGTGCGCCTGCGGGTGATCGCCGCGACGCACTGTCCGCTCGAGACCATGGTGCGCGAGGGGCGTTTCCGCGACGATCTGTACTACCGGCTCAACGGCGCGCACTTCGCGCTGCCGCCGCTGCGCGAGCGCCGCGATCTGGAAGCGCTGGTCGCACGGCTGCTGGCCGACGACGGCGCCGGCACGGTGCTGGCCGACGATGCCCGCGCGGCGCTGCTGGCGCATGACTGGCCCGGCAATCTGCGCGAGCTGCGCAATGTCGTCGACTATGCCCGCAGCGTCTGCCTCGGCGGCGTGATCCGCCTGGCCGATCTGCCCGAGCGGCTGCAGGGCCTGGGGGGCCGCCGCGCTGCCCTGGCGGCACTGTCGTCCGCGGCCCCGGTTGCTGCGGTCGAGCATGACGCGGCCCGGCAGCTGCGCGAGCGCCTCGCGGCCGCACGCTGGAATGTCTCGGCGGTCGCGCGCGAGATGGGCGTCGCGCGCATGACGCTCTACCGGCGCATGCGCCGCTTCGGCATCGTCTCGCCGCTGGATGCGGCCGAGTCGTCGGCCGAGTGACCGGGCGAGGCACCTGTCACGCGGTGACCGGTGACAGCTGTCTCGGTGTGACAGCTGTCACCGCGGCGGCCGGGCGCCGGGCGGAGAGGGAAGCTTCAATGAAATCAAGGGCTTGTCATCGTTCCAGGGGGTGAGCAGGCGCGGCACGCGGCTTGCGCTGTCTGGAGGCGGCGGCACGGCGACGCAGAAGCCGGCCGCATCCGCATCCACCACGAAGGAGACATGACGATGAGCGAGACCCTGACCGTCCCGGTCACCCCGACCGCCCGCGCCGCCGCCTGGCTGGCCCGTCTCGAGGCCGCGCTGGCCGCGCGCGACAGCGCGGCCGCCGCCGCGCTGTTCGACGACGAGTGCTACTGGCGCGACCTGGTCAGCTTCACCTGGAACCTGCGCACCGAGGAGGGCCGCGACGCGATCCGCGAGATGCTCGACGCGCAGCTCGGCACCGTGGCGCCGTCCGGCTTTCGCCTGCAGGGCGAGGCCAGCGAGGCCGGCGGCGTCACCGAGGCCTGGTTCGACTTCGAGACCGCGCAGGCGCGCGGCACCGGCCATCTGCGCCTGAAGGGCGATCTCGCCTGGACGCTGCTGACGACGATGAGCGAGCTCAAGGGCTTCGAGGAGAAGAAGGGCCGGCGCCGCATCAAGGGCGCCGAGCACGGCGCGCAGGCCGGCGGGCGCGCCAGCTGGCTCGAGCGCCGCCAGCAGGAGCTGGCCGCGCTGGGCGACACCGAGCAGCCCGAGGTGGTCATCATCGGCGGCGGCCAGGGCGGCATCGGCCTCGGGGCGCGGCTGCGCCGGCTGGGCGTGCCGACGATCATCATCGAGAAGAACGCGCGTGCCGGCGACTCCTGGCGCAACCGCTACAAGAGCCTGTGCCTGCACGACCCGGTCTGGTACGACCACATGCCCTATCTGCCCTTCCCGGACGACTGGCCGGTGTTCTGCCCGAAGGACAAGGTCGGCGACTGGCTGGAGATGTACGTCAAGGTGATGGAGCTGAACTACTGGAGCTCCACCGTTGCCGAGAAGTGCCGCTGGGACGAGGCCAGCGGCCGCTGGGAGGTGCGGGTGGTGCGCGAGGGCCGGCCGGTCACGCTGCGGCCGCGCCAGCTGGTGTTCGCGCTGGGCGTGTCGGGCTACGCCAACGTGCCGCAGATTCCCGGTGCCGAGCGCTTCGAGGGCACGCAGCACCATTCCAGCCGCCACCCCGGCGGCGCGGCCTGGGCGGGCCGCAAGGCGGTGGTGCTGGGCTCGAACAACTCCGCGCACGACATCTGCGCCGACCTCTGGGAGCACGGCGCCGACGTGACGATGATCCAGCGCAGCTCGACGCACATCGCGCCGTCGGACTCGCTGATGGAGCTGGCGCTGGGCGGGCTCTACTCGGAGCAGGCGCTGGAGAACGGCGTCGGCACCGAGAAGGCCGACCTGCTGTTTGCCTCGGTGCCGTACCGGATCATGCACACCTTCCACATCCCGGTGTACGAGGAGATGAAGCGCCGCGACGCCGACCTGTACGCGCGGCTGGAGAAGGCCGGCTTCCTGCTCGACTTCGGCGAGGACGGCTCGGGCCTGTTCATGAAGTACCTGCGCCGCGGCTCGGGCTACTACATCGACGTCGGCGCCTCCGAGCTGGTGGCCGACGGCCGCATCCACCTGAAAAGCCGCGTCGGCATCGAGCGCATCAACCCGCGTTCGGTCACGCTGACCGACGGCACCGAGCTGCCCTGCGACCTGCTGGTCTACGCGACCGGCTACGGCTCGATGAACAGCTGGCTGGCCGACCTGATCTCGCCGGAGGTCGCCGACCAGGTCGGCAAGTGCTGGGGCCTGGGCTCGGCCACCACCAAGGATCCCGGGCCGTGGGAGGGCGAGCTGCGCAACATGTGGAAACCCACGCCGGTCGAGAACCTGTGGATCCACGGCGGCAACCTGCACCAGTCGCGCTGCTACTCGCAGTACCTGGCGCTGCAGCTCAAGGCGCGGATGGAAGGGCTGGCCACGCCGGTGCACAAGCCGGCGCCGAGCCATCACCGGCGCTGACTCACACCCACTGGCCTGCACGAAGCCGGTGCGGTTCAATCTGGGGACGGCTGGCTGTGCGGTGTACGGTCTCAGGTCGGTGTTGCCACAATGACTGACCATGAACACCCTGCTCGACCTCCTGCGCCAGCCGGCCACGCCGCGACCCGCCTCGCCAGACGGCTCCACCACCCCGGACTGTTTCTGGGCGGAAGGCCGCTTGCCCGCCGGACACCTGGCGATCGAGGTCGAAGGACTCGGCCTGCTCCCCCAGCCGCTGCCGCCCGCCCAGGCCCAGGCGCTGCACGACCTCAGCGAGCCCGCCCAGTTCGGCCTGCGCGACCAGACTCTGCTGGACACCACCGTGCGCCACACCGGCGAGATCAGCGCCGACCTGCTCAGCCTCGACTGGCAGCCAGGCGCCTTCGCCGCGCTGAAGCAGGCGGTCGCGCAGGCACTTGGCGTGGAGCAGATCGACGCCTGGCTGCACAACCTGCTGATCTACGGCCCCGGCCAGTTCTTCAAGCCGCACCAGGACACCGAGAAGCACCCCGGCATGGTCGCCACGCTGGTGCTGGTCTGGCCGTCGCCGCACATCGGCGGCACGCTGCGGGTGCAACTGGGGCAGCAGGAAGCTGCCCTGTCGTCACAGCACCTGCAGGCGCAGGACCTCCGCTGGTTCGCGTTCTATGCCGACTGTCGTCACGAGGTGCTGCCGGTACAGGAGGGCTGGCGTGTCGCGCTGACGTTCGACCTCGTGCTGCCGGCGCAGGTGGCGCGGCCGGCTGTCCCTGCGAGGCTGCAGACGGCGCTGGAACACGCGCTGCGGCAGCAGTTCGCGATGGACGGCGACACGCCGGGCATGGCGCCCTGGGTGCTGCTGCTGGACCATGAATACACCGAACACGGCCTGCGCTGGCCGCTGCTCAAGGGCGATGACCGCTGGCGCGTGGCGGCGCTGCGGGCGGCGGCCGAGGCGCTCGGGCTGCGCCTGCACCTGGCGCTGGCCGAGCTGCACCAGACCTGGAGCGCCGAGCCTGCGCCCCGATCGCGCTGGAGCCGCCATGGCGATGAGGCTGACCCCCAGCGGGGGGAGCTGATCGACGAGTCGCTGTCGCTGGATTTCTGGGTCGATGAACACGACCAGGTCGGCCCGCGCAGCAGCCTGTCCGTGAGGCTCGACGACACCGCCAGCTTCACCGAGACCGGCAGCGCCCACCTTGTGGACGAGCAGTACGAAGGCTACATGGGCAACTACGGCGATACGCTGGACTACTGGTACCGCCGCGCAGCGCTGGTGATCCAGTCACCGCTGGCGGTCGAGCGGGACCGGTTCGCACTCGACTTCGACGGGGCCCTGGCAGAGCTGCAGCGGCTGGCCGGACTGCCCGCCGAATCGGTCACCCTGGCCAGTCGCGTGAAGGTGGCGGCCCGCACGCTGGCCTACCAGGTGAGCGTCCGCGGTCGGACGCTGCTCGACGCGTATGCCGAGATCGCCGCCGCGCTGCCCGACCCCGAAGCCGCCACGGCGCTGCTGGCGGACTTCGATCCGAGTGGTTTCCTGCCAGAGGATGCCGCCACCCTGGCCCGGTTGCAGCACGCGCGCGGCACCCTCTGGCTGCGCACCGTGCTGCAGCGCTGGAACGATCCGCAGGCGCGGCGATTCGCCGCCGTGACAGGATGGCGTGTGCAATGGGGTTCGCACCTGTCCCTGTCGGCGCTGTGGCCGACACCGCTGCCGGCATTCACGCAGGCTGCCCTGGACGCGGGCTGGAGTCTGGTGCTGCTGGACGACTGGTTCGACGCCTGCCTGGCTGCGCTGAAGCGCTTCGATCAGGCCCGCGTGCAGGCGAAGCCGGCCAACCGGATGCAACTGCAGCCCGCAATGCTGCAGGCGGTGGATGAGCTGGCGCAGTCCCTCGTTCTGCGGGCGGATGATGGGATCGAGGATCTGCGCGTCCTGATCGACCATGTGCTCGCGCACCCGGGTCTGTACCCCGCCACGCAACTGGCGCCCTTCGTGCAGTCCGTCGGTGCGCTGTCGCGCCAGTGGCCGCAGGATCGCCTGCTGCACGACCGCGTGACCGAGGCACTCCGCAACGCCCTGAACGAACCGCTGCGCGACCTGACGGACCACCGCCTGTGCGGCGTGGAGTGGGTGTGCCGCTGCAAGGACTGCATGGCCATGATCCCCTGGGCCGAGTCCGCCAGCGCCGAGCCGCTCGTGCTGGCGATGGCCGAGCCGCGCCGCCAGCATGTCCAGTCACAGTTCGAGGCCGCGGGCGCACCGCTCACCGCGACCACGCTGCGGCAAGGCTCGCCGCACAAGCTGGTGCTGCGCAAGCCCGGTGATCTGCAGGCGCGTGATCGGGCTGCACGCGAGGCGTGGCGCCGCGACTTGGCGATGCTGGGGGACTGATCGACAAATCGCAGAAGGTGCGGCCGGCCAGGTTCAGGGCTTGTCAATCTGCGTCAACAGACCCTAGGATGTGCACTGGCTGCCCAGCAGCCAGCGTCGCTCGGACGGTTCCGGGCGCTCACGTTCATCTCTGCCAATGTCGTCTTCCAGCTCTTCGGGCAAGCGCCGCTTTGCGCGCATCGATCGCCTTCCCCCCTACGTCTTCAACATCACGGCCGAGCTGAAGCTCGCCGCGCGCCGCCGTGGCGAGGACATCATCGACCTCAGCATGGGCAATCCCGATGGCGCCACCCCCGCGCACATCGTCGCCAAGCTCACCGAGGTCGCCCAGCGCCCCGACACCCACGGCTACTCGGCCAGCAAGGGCATCCCGCGCCTGCGCCGCGCGATCTCGCACTGGTACAAGGACCGCTACGCCGTCGACATCGACCCGGACAGCGAAGCCATCGTCACCATCGGCTCCAAGGAAGGCCTGGCGCACCTGATGCTGGCCACGCTCGACCGCGGCGACACCGTGCTGGTGCCGGATCCGAGCTACCCGATCCACATCTACGGCGCGGTGATCGCGGGCGCGGACATCCGCTCGGTGCCGCTGGTGCCCGGCGTGGACTTCTTCGCCGAGCTGGAGAAGACCATCCGCGGCAGCTACCCGAAACCGAAGATGATGATCCTCGGCTTCCCCAGCAACCCGACCGCGCAGTGCGTGGAACTCGACTTCTTCGAGCGGGTGATCGCGCTGGCCAAGAAGCACGACATCTTCGTCGTCCACGACCTGGCCTACGCCGACATCTGCTTCGACGGCTGGAAGGCGCCGTCGATCATGCAGGTGCCCGGCGCCAAGGACATCGCGGTCGAGTTCTTCACGCTCTCCAAGAGCTACAACATGGCCGGCTGGCGCATCGGCTTCATGGTCGGCAATCCCGATCTGGTCGCCGCGCTGGCGCGCATCAAGAGCTACCACGACTACGGCACCTTCACGCCACTGCAGGTCGCCGCGATCGCCGCGCTGGAAGGCGATCAGAGTTGCGTGAAGGACATCGCCGCGACCTACCAGAAGCGCCGCGATGTGCTCGTCAAGGGCCTGCGCGAGGCCGGCTGGAACGTGGACTGCCCGAAGGCCTCGATGTACATCTGGGCGAAGATCCCCGAGAAGTACGCGGCGCTGGGCTCGCTCGAGTTCGCCAGGCAGCTGATGGCCCGCGCCAAGGTCTGCGTCTCGCCCGGCATCGGCTTCGGCGACCACGGCGACGACCATGTGCGCTTCGCGCTGATCGAGAACGAGAGCCGCATCCGCCAGGCGGTGCGCGGCATCAAGGCGATGCTCAAGGCCGACGGCGTCTCGGCCTGAGCGCGGCCGCGCTTCAGCGCCGGGTGCGGGCGCGGCGGATCAGGTCGACCGCGGCGATCTCGCTGCCGAGCGAGGCGCCCAGCGCATGCCGGCACAGCCCGGCCTGCGCGTAGTGCAGGTTCTCGTAGAGTTCGGCGGCGGCCGGATGCGCGTCGAGCAGCGCATTCAGCGCCGGGCCGGGCTCGGCCGCGTCGAGCAGCGCGCCCAGCGTCGAGGCGACCTGGCGGTACTGCGCTGCAGCGCGCTCCGAGGCGCCGGGGTCGAGCCGCTCCAGCAGCCGCGCCAGCGCCAGCACGGCACCGAGATCGTGGTGAAGTCGTTCGGGACGGGTCGGCATGATCGGCATGGTCGGCTCCTGCGGCGGGGTGTCCTGATCTGCCGATCTGCGGGGGCCTGGCCGGGATTTCAAGGCCTGGATGCGCGGTCCGCCATCGGCACCCGGTGCGAGAAGATCGACAGCAGGCTGGCCGCCACCACCACCACGCCCATCGCGGCAGTCAGGGTCAGCGCGTGCGCGATTGCGCCGATCAGCGGCGGGCCGATCAGGAAGCCGCTGTAGCCGATCGACGAGACCGAGGCGATCGCCGCGGCACGGCTGGTGCCCGGCACCCGGGTCGCGGCGTTGTAGAGGATCGGCACCACCGGCGCCAGGCCGGCGCCGACCAGCGCGTAGCCGATCAGCGAGACCCACGGATCGCCGCTGATCAGCACCACCGCCATCGCGAAGGCCGACAGCCCGGCGCTGAAGGCCAGCAGCTGGTCCTCGGGATACCGCGCGCGCAGCCGGTCGCCGGCGAAGCGCGCCAGCGCCATCGCGCCGGCGAAGGCGGCATAGCCCAGGCCGGCCTGGGCCTGCGGCATGCCGAGCTCCTGCTTCAGGTAGAGCACGCACCAGTCGTACATCACGCCTTCGGCGCTCATGCCGGCGAAGATCAGCAGGCCGATGACCAGCAGCTGGCCGCGCGGCCAGGCGAACTGCGCCTGCGGACCCTCGTGCGGCTCGGGCGCCGGATGGGTGTCGAGCATGCCGCGTGCGGCCGCCAGCACCGCCAGCGCCATCAGCAGGCCGAAGCCGGCGAGCTGATGCTCCGGCGTGACCTGCAGCCGCAGCAGGCCCGCGGCCAGCGCCGCGCCGCCCATCGCGCCGAGGCTGAACATGCCGTGCAGGCCGCTGAGAATGGCGCTCCCGCCCATGACCTCCAGCGCCGAGCCTTCGGCATTGATCGCCACGTCGTAGAGGCTCATCGCCGCGCCGAAGACCAGCATCGCCGGCAGCAGCAGCGCCAGCGAGGGCCAGTGCAGCACCAGCGCCAGCATCAGGCCCATCACCAGCGCGCAGGCCCGCGCCGCGCCGCGTGCGCCCAGCCACGCGACGATGCGCCCGGCGGTGAACAGCGACACCACCGCGCCGGCCGCCGCCGACAGCAGCACCAGCGACAGCATGGCCTCGTCCAGGCCGTAGTGCATCTTGACCGACGGGATGTGCACGCCCCAGGCGCCGCCGACCAGCCCGAGCGCCGCGAACAGCACCCGGGTGGAGCGGCGCGCCCGCGACAGCCGCGAGGGCGAGGGGCCGGGCCCGGTCTGGCCGAGCGAGGCAGGGAAGGTCGTCGTCATGTTGTTCAATCTTTCGGGGTGTGCAGGCGTTCGCGCGGCTCGACCTTCGGGCAGCGGTCGGGCCGGCGCGCCGAGTTCGGCGCGGCCCACTGCACCGCGTTGGTCAGCACGCGCCGGATCTGCGGGTGGTGATAGGTGGGAAAGGTCTCGTGGCCCGGCCTGAAATAGAAGATGCGCCCGTGGCCGCGCTGCCAGCAGCAGCCCGAGCGGAAGACCTCGCCGCCCTCGAACCAGGAGATGAACACGGTGCTGTCGGGCGCGGGAATGTCGAAGCGCTCGCCGTACATCTCTTCCTGCGCAAGCTCGATGCAGTCGTCCAGGCCGGCGGCGATCGGGTGCGCGGGCTCGACCACCCACAGCCGCTCGCGCTCGCCGGCGACGCGCCACTGCAGCGAGCAGTGCGTGCCCATCAGCCGGCGGAAGAGGCGCGAGAAGTGGCCCGAGTGCAGCACGATCAGGCCCATGCCGGCCAGCACATGGCGCTGAAGCCGGTCGACGACTGCATCCTCGATCTCGGCATGCGCCCGGTGGCCCCACCAGACCAGCACGTCGCAGCCGGCCAGGCGCTCTTCCGACAGGCCCTGCTCGGGCTCGTCGAGCGTGGCGGTGCAGATGTCGAGCGCGCGTGCGCCCGGGCCCAGGCCGGGCAGCTCGGCCAGCGCGGCGGCGATCGTCGCGTGAATGCCGTCCGGATAGATCGCGGCGACCTCCGGCCGGGTGCGCTCGTGGCGGAACTCGTTCCAGACGATGACAGAAATCCGCGCTGGTGGCGCGGGCAAGGGAGCGGGACTTTGCATGTCGGCAGAATAGGTTTTTCCCTGGGTGGGCGGCAACGGCTGCCGACAGCACAAAACCTCAAACCATGTCAGAAAACCTGGATGCCGCGGCGATGACGGCCGACCTGCCGGCCGAGCCGGCGCAGCGCCTGCGCGAGCTGGTCGAGCGCTTCGCGCGTGCGGCGGCCGAGGGGCGTACGCCGCTGTGGCTGCCGCCGCATCCAGCGGTCTGGCCCGGTCGCGGCCAGGGCCATTTCCATCTGGCCGCCGAGCTGTTCCTGCAGGTCTCGGGCACGACCCGCTTCGTCTTCCCGCATGCCGAGCGGCTGCTGCAGCCCGGCGAGATGCTGCTGGTGCCGCCGAAGCTGCTGCATGACGAGCATGTGCGCGCGGCCGGACCGGCGCCGGCGCAGGCCTTCCAGAACCTGGTGATCCACGCCGATGCCGGCTCGCTGTGCAGCCATCTGGCGCACGAGGCGCAGCCCGGCCGGCCCGGCATCCTGCATCTGGAGGTGCGCGGCCATGCGCAGGTCGCGCGCATCCAGGACTGGCTGGCCGATGCGGCGCTGCCGGGCGAGGAGGGCGACGCGGCGCTGGCGCTGCAGCGCCGTGCGCTGGTGGCCGCGGCGCTGGCCGGGGTGCGCCGGGTGCTCGATGCCGGCGCGGCCACCGAGGTCAGCGTCGAGCCACCGCTGCTGGCGCGGGCGCGCTCGCTGATCCGCGACCGCCTGGGCGACCACACGCTGAGCGTGCGCGATCTGGCCGCGCACTGCGGCTGCAGCGCCGACTATCTCTCGCACCTCTTCCACCGCCATGCCGGCGAGACGCTGGCCGCGCACATCGTGCGCCTGCGCCTCGACCGCGCCGAGCGGCTGCTGGCCGACGAGGCGGCGCTGGCGGTCAAGGAGGTGGCCTGGGCCTGCGGCTTCGCGTCCTCGGGCTATTTCATCCGCACCTTCCGCGCCCGCCACGGGCAGACGCCGGCGGTCTGGCGCCAGGCGCGGCCGAGCCGGCCCGCCGGCGCGACCGAAGCCGCCGTGCCGGCGCTCCCCTTCGTGCCCACGCGCGAGCGCCCCTGCCACTGGGCACGGCTGCCCGGCGACGAGGCCGACGACGGCCGCCCCGATACTGCCGCCTGATGCCGCCCCGGCAGCCGCCTTCTTCCTGTTCCTTTTTCTCTTCCTTCGACACGAGACCGACATGAGCACCGATCGCCCCGATTCCGCCGCCTCCCCCGCGCCGTCCGCCGGCGAGCAGCGCCGCCGCCAGGTCATGGGCGACGCCTTCGTCGACCGCGCGCTGGGCGCGGCGGACGCCTTCTCGAAGCCGCTGCAGGCCTATGTCAACGAGCACGCCTGGGGCTCGACCTGGCTGCGCGAGGGGCTGGAGCTCAAGCAGCGCAGCCTGTGCACCGTGGCGATGCTGGCCGCGCTGGGCCGCAGCCAGGAACTCAAGGGCCACCTGCGCGGCGCGATGAACAATGGCGCCACGCTGGCCGAGATCCGCGAGGTGCTGCTGCACGTCGCCCCCTACGCCGGCGCCCCGGCCGCGATCGAGGCCTTCCGCGCCGCGAAGGAATGGATGGCCGACAGCGGGCTGTCGGTGGATGGGCTGGATCCGAGCTGAGGGAGATCAGCCTTGGCGAGCACGCGCAGCACAGAGCATGGACGACAAAGGAGCCTGGAAATGAACCTCTCCGACATCTCGACGCACTGGGTTGCGCTGCACGAGGCGCTTGGCCTGGGCGCCCCGATCGCCGATGACGCGCACTACGAACGGATGCTGGCGGTCGTGGACCAGCTTTTCGACGCCGTGGCCGCCGATCCGGCGCATCCGCTGGGCGGGCTGGTGGAGATCCTGGCCGACCGCATCCGCGAATACGAAGGCCGCGTCCATCCGTGGCCTGACACCAGCACCCCGGCCAGCGTGCTCGCCAGCCTGATGGACGAGCACGGGCTGCGGCAATCCGACCTGCCCGAGATCGGCTCGCAGGGCGTGGTCTCCGAGGTGCTGGCTGGCAAGCGGCAGCTCAACCTGCGGCAGGTGCGGGCGCTGGCGGCGCGGTTCTCGGTGCCGATGGAGATGCTGGCCGGTTGACAGCAGCTTGCCGGTGCCATGGTGTTGGCAAATCATGGTCACGCGCTGCCACGCCTTCGAGAGCAGAGGCTGCGCTCGGTCAGAGGCGATATTCTTTTGGGGAATAAACCCATCTTATTCTCCGGAAGAATAAAATGTCCCCATGAAGCACCTCCTGCGCACCACTTACCAACTCGGCCAGTTGCTGCAATCGGCCCGCAAGCGCGCCGGCTGGTCGCAGACCGAACTGGCCGTGCGGATCAACCTGAGCCAGTCGCGGCTGTCGAAGCTGGAGCAGAACCCGGGGTCGATGACGGTCGATCAACTGCTGGCGCTGTGCGGGAGCCTGGGGCTGGACCTGACCTTGCAGGTGCGCGGGACGGACGAGCCGGCCGCGACGCCGGCCGAGTGGTGAACAGGCCGAGGTGAGGCAAGGCATGGCCCGCCGATCCGCGACCCGGGTGCTGTCGATCTGGTCCAACGGCGAGCGGGTCGGCACCTGGCGCCTGCCGGTGAATGGCCCGATGGAACTCCGCTACGACGCCGCCTGGATGGCCTCGCCGCAGGGCCGGCCGCTCTCGCTGTCCCTGCCATTCCGGGCGGACGACGCACCGCACGTCGGCGAGAAGGTCGCGCACTACTTCGAGAACCTGCTGCCCGACAGCGACGACATCCGCAGGCGTCTGGCCAGCCGGCTCAGGACGGCGTCCACCGGGGCGTTTGATCTGCTGCAGGCGATCGGGCGCGATTGTGTCGGGGCGGTGCAGCTCCTGCCCGAGGACGACACGCCGAGCGGCTTCGACCGGATCGACGGCACGGCGCTGAGCGACGAGGCGGTCGAGCAGCACCTGATGCGCGTCACCTCGCCCGCCGCGCCGGGTGCGCAGGATGCGGACGAGGATGACTTCCGTCTGTCGCTGGCCGGCGCACAGGAGAAGACGGCGCTGCTGTGGCACGGCGGCCAGTGGCTGCGCCCGCACCGCGCCACGCCGACCACCCACATCCTGAAGCTGCCGCTCGGGCTGGTGGGCAATGGCCGGGTGGACTTGTCGTCGTCGGTCGAGAACGAGTGGCTGTGCCTGAACCTGCTGCGCGGGTACGGTCTGGCGGTGCCCTCGTGCGAGATCCTGACGTTCGGCGCCCGGCAGGTGTTGAGCGTCGAGCGGTTCGACCGGCGGCTGCACTCGTCGGGGCGGTGGTGGCTGCGGCTGCCGCAGGAGGATTTTTGTCAGGCGCTGGGCCTGCCACCGCATCTGAAATACGAGTCGGATGGCGGTCCCGGCGTGCGCGATCTGGCGCAGATCCTGCGGCAGTCGGACGAGGCAGCACGCGACATCGAGACCCTGCTGCTGGCGCAGATCCTGTTCTGGCTGCTCGCCGCACCGGACGGTCATGCGAAGAACTTCAGCCTGCACCTGCTGCCCGGCGGGCGCTACCGGCTGGCGCCGCTGTACGACGTGATGTCGATCTGGCCGGTGGTCGGCAGCGGCCCCAGCCAATGGTCATGGCACAAGGCCCGGCTCGCGATGGCGGTGGTGGGCAAGCACCGGCACTACCACTTCAAGGATGTGCAGCGGCGGCATTTCAACGCGATGGCGCCGCACTGCGGGCATGGGCCGGATGCCGAGTCGCTGATCGAGCGCGTGCTGGTGGCGACCGACCGCGTGGTGGATGAGGTCGGGGCGCGGCTGCCCGCCGGGTTCTCGGCGCTGGTGTTCGAGACGGTCACGCAAGGGCTGCGGCGCTCGGTCGAGCGGCTGCAGCGGATGCCGGCGTGGTGATCGTCTTGGCGCCGCGTGCGGCTGGCCGATGGTGGGGCGGCGGAGAGGCTGTTCCTGACCGCGTGACCTGACCTTCCGCATCTTCCCGCCGCACGAGCCGCAGATTTACCATCTGCGGCTTGTTGGTTTTGATGCGCGAAAAACACGGGGGACAGTCGATGGCTGGCGACTACGACGAAGCGGAGCGGCGGATTGCGGAGGCGAAGGCCAGCGGGGCGCGGGAGCTGTCGCTGCGAGGGCTGGACATTGATCGGCTGCCGGACAGTCTGCGGACATTGACCCGTCTGGAAACACTCGATCTGCGCGGATGCCAGAAGCTGGCGGATATCCGGGCTGTCTCGTGCCTCATGGGGTTGAAAGCGTTGCTCTGCGGCGTGGACACAAATGCAGAGATCTGGTGGGGGCAGTCATTTGCTCTCTCCGACATAAAGCCGGTGTCCGGTCTGAAGAGTTTGCAGCAGCTCTACCTGAGCGTGTGCAGCCAACTGAAGGATGTGAGCGTGCTGAGCAGTCTGACGGGCTTGCAGCAGCTCGACCTGAGCGTGTGCAGCCAACTGAAGGATGTGAGCGGGCTGAGCAGCCTGACGGGCTTGCAGCAGCTCAACCTGAGCGGGTGCAGCCAACTGAAGGATGTGAGCG
>NZ_JACCPY010000027.1 GCF_013426975.1 Sphaerotilus sulfidivorans | reverse complement strand
GGCTCGGACGTCGCCATCGGGGCCGGCGGCGGTGTCTCTGCGGCCGTGCCGGCCCCGGCCGGCGCGGTGCAGGTGCGCGATGGCGCCAGCGCGGCCTCGACCGCGCGGCGCACCGCCTGGTGCACCTCGCGCGAATCGCGGAAGCGCACCTCGGTCTTGGTCGGATGCACGTTCACGTCCACCCGCTCCGGCGCGATCTCCAGGAACAGCACATAGCTGGGCTGACGGCTGCCGTGCAGCACGTCCTCGTAGGCGGCGCGCACGCCGTGCGCCAGCAGCCGGTCGCGCACATGGCGGCCGTTGACATAGACGTACTGCAGGTCGGCGCGGGCCCGCGCGGTCTCCGGCAGGCCGGCGCGGCCGCGCACCGACAGCGGCCCGAGCTGCAGCGCCACCTCGCGGCTGTCGCGCGCGAAGGCCTCGCCGAGCACATCGCGCAGGCGCTGCTGCGCATCGCCCGGGCGCCACTGCTCGACCAGCCGGCCCTCGTGCCAGACCTCGAAGCCGACCTCGGGCCGCGCCAGCGCGTGACGCCGCACCGCCTCCAGGCAGTGCGCCAGCTCGGTGGCGTCGGACTTCAGGAACTTGCGCCGCGCCGGCGTCGAGAAGAACAGCTCGCGCACCTCCACCGTCGTGCCGACGGCGCGTGCGGCCGGCTGCAGCTCGCCGGTGCGGCCGTCGATGCGCTGCGCATGCGCGGCGTCCATCGTGCGGCTGGTGATCGACAGCTCGGCGATCGAGCCGATCGCCGCCAGCGCCTCGCCGCGAAAGCCCATCGTCATCACCTGCTCGAGATCGTGCAGCGAGCCGATCTTGCTGGTGGCGTGGCGGCGCAGCGCCAGCGGCAGCTCGGCCGCGGCGATGCCCTGGCCGTCGTCCTCGATGACGATCGAGCGCACGCCGCCGGCGATCAGCCGCACCGCGATGCGGGTGGCGCCGGCGTCCAGCGCGTTGTCGACCAGCTCGCGCACCACCGAGGCCGGGCGCTCGACCACCTCGCCGGCGGCGATCTGGCTGATCAGCTCGTCGGGCAGCTCGCGGATCGGGCGGCGGGAGGGCGGGGCCAGCGGGGCGGTCGTCGGGGTCAGGGTCATGCCCCGGATTGTAGGAAGGCGCGGTTCAGCCCAGGTACCGGCCGGATTCGCTGAGCTGGACCAGATCGACGAAGCGCGAGCCGCCCAGATCCTGGCGGCTGAAGTCGACCGCCATGCCGGCGACGAAGAGCTGCATCACCCGCAGCGTCGCGGTCAGGCGCGGACGTTGCAGCTGCCCGCCGCAGCGGCGCAGCGCCTCGATCAGCACCTGCGCGTCGATCCAGCCGGCCAGGCTGGCGTAGCCGATCTCCACCCCGGCGGCGCGCGCCTGCTGGCGGTAGATCTCCATCTGCCGGTCGGTCTCCCGCCAGGGATTGGGCGTGACCTGGGTGAGCGCCAGCCCGCGCGCCTGCGGGCCGATGCGGCGCAGCGCCTCGTCGTCGCCGACGATCGACAGGCCGAAGAAGGCCGGATGGCGCTTCAGCCCGGCCGCCGTGGCCATCATGGCCGCGGCCTGGCTGCCGGGCACGAACAGCACCACCGCCTGGGGCGACAGCGCCATCAGCTTGCGCGAGGCCTCCTGTGCGGTTGCATCCTCGGCGGTCAGCGCGGCCGAACCCACCACCTGCAGCCGCTGCGCGGCCAGCGCATCGCCGATCAGCTTCAGGCCTTCCTGGCCGAAGGGCGAAGCGGTGTGCGCGATCGCCACCCGCTGCAGTCCGACGGTGGCCAGGTGGCGGGCCAGCACCTCGGCCTCCTGGGCATGGCTGGCGCGTGCGAAGAAGCCTGCTCCCCGGCACAGCAAGCGCACCGAATCGGCCACCGCCACCGCGCCGACCGCGGGCACGCCGTGCTCGCGCAGCAGCGGCTCCAGCGCGGCCAGGCTCTGGCTGCCGGCACAGCCGAACAGCGCCAGGGCCTGCTGCTCGACGATCAGCGCGCGTGCCAGCGCCAGCGCGCGCGCCGGGTCGCCGCCATCATCCAGGTCTGCCCAGCGGATCGGCCGCCCGCCGATGCCGCCGGCCGCGTTGCAGGCCTCGAAGGCCAGGTTCGCGCCGGCCGCATGTGCGCGTGCCATCGCCGCGACCGGCCCCTGCCGGGGTGCGGTGCGGCCGATCAGGATCGGGGGGGGCGCCGCCTGCGCATGAGGCGGCAGCAGGCCCAGCGGCACGGCAGCGCCCGCCAGGACAAGACTTCTCCGGTGCATCGATTCTTGCTCTGCTGGGTGTCAACCCCGTGTTTCATGGGGGCGAGTGTGCCCAGCGCAAAAAGTCCTGTCCGCCGCGGAAATTCGCGGATCCGGACCAGCGTGACGTAATGCGCACAACACTCCGGATGCTAATCTCGCCGCCCATGGACATGATTCCCTTCCTGATCGACTTCATCCTCCATGTGGACAAGCACCTGGCCGAGTTCATCGCGGCCTACGGGGCCTGGGTGTACGCGCTGCTGTTCGCGATCATCTTCGTGGAGACCGGCCTGGTGGTGATGCCTTTCCTGCCCGGCGACTCCCTGCTGTTCGTCGTCGGCGCGATGTGCGGCGCCGGGCTGATGAACCTGCCGCTGGCGATGGCGCTGCTGCTGGTCGCGGCGGTGCTGGGCGACCAGGTGAACTACTCGATCGGGCGCCACTTCGGCCCCAAGGTCTTCCAGTGGGAGAACTCGCGCTTCTTCAACAAGCGGGCCTTCATGCAGGCGCACGACTTCTACGAGCGCCACGGCGGCGTGACGATCATCATCGCGCGCTTCATGCCCTTCATCCGCACCTTCGCGCCCTTCGTGGCGGGCGTGGCCGAGATGACGCGCGCGAAGTTCGTGATGTTCAATGTCGTCGGCGCGATGCTCTGGGTCATCGGCCTGACGCTGGCGGGCTACCTGTTCGGCAACCTGCCCTGGGTGCAGGCCAATCTCAGCAAGATCATCTGGGCGCTGATCATCATTCCGGGCCTGATCGCGATCTTCGGCGCCTGGAAGGCGCGTCGCAACGAGGCCCGCGCCGCGGCCTGAGCGCTCAGGGCCGGCGGATGCCGGCCGCCGGCGGCGGAAATTCCAGCGGCGACTGCGGGCCGCGCATCGGTACCCGCGCCTCCAGCGCGGCGGGCTGGTAGCTCGCCGCAAAGCGGCAGTCCTGCGTCGGATTCCAGCGAGACGGCAGCGCGCGGCAGCGCTGCTCGAGCGCCGCGCCATCCGGCCGGGCGCCACCGCCGGCCCAGTCCAGCAGCGCGTCGACCGCGCTGACATAGGCCGCATCCGACAGGTACTCGTGACCGGCATCGCGGGTGTAGGCCTGCGCGAGCCGCTCGGCTGCGCCGGCCTCGGTGACGGTGTCGCGGAAGCGGCTCTCCATCTCGACGAAGGCGACCGGGTCGTCGATGCCGTGCAGCGCCAGCGTCGGCAGCAGCAGCCGGCCGGTGGGGTCGCCGTCGCGGGCCAGTTCGGCGCGGGCGGCCAGATCGGCGCGCAGCCGTGGTACGCGCCGGTTCAGCGCCGCGTCGTCGTCGCTGCCGCTGTAGATCACGCCCTCGTTGGTGAAGGGGTTGCGCGCGCCGAGCTTGCGTACCGTCAGCTCGCGGAAATGCCAGGTCGCCCACTGCAGATGGCCGATCAGCGCGCTCTCGGGCAGGCGCAGCACGCGGGTGAGCGTCTCCAGGCGCTTCTGCTGCTCGGCGCTGCGCTCGGCGCGCGGGCGCTGCACGCCGGTGCAGTCGTCGACCCGCTGCGCGACATCGAGCCGGGTCAGCGTCGACTCCGGCGGCATGCCCATCCACAGCGGATAGATCGGTTCGTCCGGGCGCGGATGGTTGTTGCAGACCGCCTGGTAGACCGCGCGCAGGTCGACGCGCAGGTCATAGGCGCGGGTGGCGCCGGCCAGCACGCCGCTGCTGAGCAGCACGCCGTCGTAGGGCTGCGGGCCCGGCGCGGTCTGGCCGGGGCGGATGTCGGGCGTGATGTAGCGCTCGGCCATGCGTGCGGCCACCGACGCGCCCCAGCTCTGGCCGTGCAGCACGGTGCGCCGCGGCGTGCCCAGCGCCTCGACCGCGATGCGGCGCAGCCGGTCGACATCCTCGCCGGCGGCCAGCACCTCGAAGCCGCCCTGGCGGTAGCTGGTGCCGGCCCAGGCGTGGCCGGCCTGCAGCATCACCTTCCAGCGCTGCAGGTCGCCGGTGACGCGGGCCAGCGTCGGCTCGCCCAGCGACGGGCCGCCGTGCGCATGCACCACCAGCACGCCGCTCCAGTCCTTCGGTACCGCGATCCAGTACCAGGCGCCGAGATGGTCGCGCCCCGACAGGCAGCGGGTGGCCTCGGGCAGGCCGGACGGGCAGATCCGCTCGCTCGGCACGGCGGGCCGCTCGGGTGCGGCGGCGCGGGCCGTCGGCAGCGACAGGGGCAGCATCGCCGCCGCCGCAAGGGCGGTCAGCGCCGGACGAAAGAAGGGTGGGGCCATGCGGAAGCTCATGCGCGCAGATTACTGCACCTGCTGACGGCATCCGCATGACGGCGCCCGCTGAGGGGGCCCTCTGGTGGTTCAGAGCATGCGCACCCGCGCCAGCGGTGGATTGCGTGCGAAGTAGCGGGTGATGCCCACATACAGCGCCCGCACCAGCTGCGACTGGTAGCCCGGATCGCGCAGCTTGTCCTCTTCCTCCGGGTTCGAGATGAAGGCGGTCTCGACCAGGATCGAGGGAATGTCGGGGGCCTTCAGCACCGCGAAGCCGGCCTGCTCGACCTGCTGCTTGTGCAGCCGGCCGACCTGGCCGATGTGGCCGAGCACCTCGCGGCCGATGCGCAGGCTGTCCTGGATCTGCGCGGTGGTGCTCATGTCGAGCAGCGTGCGCATCACATGCGCATCCTTGCTGCGCACGTTGATGCCGCCGATCGCGTCGGCCGCGTTCTCGCGCTGGGCCATCAGCCGGGCGGTGGTGCTGGTGGCGCCGGAGTCCGACAGCGCGAACACCGAGGCGCCGCGGGCCTTCGGCGTGATGAAGGCGTCGGCATGGATCGAGACGAACAGGTCGGCCTGCACCCGCCGGGCCTTGCGCACCCGCTCCTGCAGCGGCACGAAATAGTCGCCGTCGCGGGTCAGCATCGCACGCATGCCCGGGCGGGCGTTGATGCGCTCCTGCAGCTGCCGGGCGATCGACAGCACGACATCCTTCTCGCGCAGGCCGGTCGGTCCGATCGCGCCGGGGTCTTCGCCGCCATGGCCCGGATCGATCGCGACGATGACCAGCCGATTGATGCCGCCGCGACCCGGCGGCACGGCTGGCGCGCCTTCCGCCGGCGCCGGCGCGGGCGAGGCGGCCACACGCGGCGGCTGGGGCGAGGCGGGCGGCGGCACCGGCGCGCCGTCCTGCGGCGCCACCGGGCGATCGACCCGGCCGATGAATTCGCCCAGCGCATCCTCGATGTCGGAAGCCGCCCGCTGCGAGGCCTCCGCGCTGTCGGCGCTGTTCGCGCTGCCGTTCATGCCGCTGGCGCTGACCGGCGTCTTCGCGACCGGTGCGCTCTCGCGCTCCTTGACCAGGGTCAGCAGCGGGTCGGGCGCCTTGCTCGGGTAGAGGTCGAAGACCAGCCGGTGGCGATAGGGCGAGATCGGCGCGAGCGTGAAGACCTGCGGCGCGACCTGGCGCTTCAGGTCGAAGACCATGCGCACCCGGCGCGGCTGGTTCTGGCCGATGCGCACGCCGGCGATCTGCGGGTCGTCGCTGCCGATCCGCGCCACCAGCTCGCGCAGCTGCGCGCTGAGTTCGAGCCCGTCGATGTCGATGACCAGCCGCGCCGGGCCTTCAGTGATGAAGTGCTGGGCCTCCAGCGCGACATCGGATTCGAGCGTGACCCGGGTGTAGTCGGCCGAGGGCCAGACCCGTACCGCCACCAGCGTCGCGCCGAAGGCCAGGTCGCCGGCGCCCAGCGTCAGCACCAGCGCGCCGGCCTGGCGCAGCCAGCGGCGGCGGTCGCTGGCCGTCTCCTCGGGGGCGTCGGTGCTGCTGAGGGTTTCTTCCTGGGGGGCATGGAACGGGGTGGTCATGATCGGGTCCTCCTCGCGTCCGGTTCTTCAGTTCATCGGGCTGGTCATCGGGCCCAAGGCATCCAGCAGCTGGCGGCCGTCGGGGCTGGCGGCCTGCCAGGTCACCTGGCGCCGTCCGTCGGTCTGCAGGTCCAGGGTCAGCGCCAGATCGGGCTGGGGCAGCAGGCCGGCGGCCTTGTCAGGCCATTCGACCAGCTTCAGGCCCGGGCTGGCGAACAGGTCGCGAAAGCCTGCATCTTCCCATTCCCGCGGATCGCCGAAGCGATAGAAATCGAAGTGCCAGACGCCCAGATCCGGCCAATCCGGCAATTCGTGCGGCTCGACGATCGCATAGCTGGGGCTCTTGATCCGGCCCTGCACGCCCAGCGCGCGCAGCAGGTGGCGCACGAAGGTGGTCTTGCCGGCACCGAGCGTGCCGTGCAGCGCGATGCAGGCGCGGCGGACCTGCGGCGTGCGGGCCAGCGCCTGCGCGGCGGCCTCGCAGTCGGCCTCGTCGGCCCAGGTCTGGTGGCGGGTTTCTAGAATCACCGGATGACGGATGACGATCGGGATGATGGGCAGCCGGCCCTGGACGGGCCTCGGCTGGTGCGGCAGCTGCGCGAGTGGGCGCATGCGCTGGGATTTTCCCAGATCGGCGTGGCCGATGTACATCTGGCTACAGCCGAACCGGGTCTTCTGGCCTGGCTGGAGGCGGGCTTTCACGGCTCGATGCAGTACATGGCCGCGCATGGCCTGCGCCGCGCGCGACCGGCCGAGCTGGTGCCGGGCACGGTGCGGGTGATCAGCGTGGCCATGCCCTACCTGCCGCAGGGCACGGCGCCGGGCTGGCGCGACGACGAGCGCGCCCGCGCGCAGCAGCCCGGCGAGGCGGTGATCTCGGTCTATGCGCGCGGGCGGGACTATCACAAGGTGGTGCGGGCGCGGCTGCAGCGCCTGGCCGACCGGCTTGCCGCCGAGATCGGACCCTTCGGTCACCGGGTCTTCTGCGACTCGGCGCCGGTGCTCGAAGTCGAGCTGGCGGGGCGCGCCGGCCTGGGCTGGCGCGGCAAGCACACGCTGCTGCTGGACCGCTCGGCCGGCTCGATGTTCTTTCTCGGCGAGCTTTTCGTCGATCTGGCGCTGCCGGTGGATGCACCGGCCGAGCCGCACTGCGGGCGTTGCAGCGCCTGCATCGACGCCTGCCCGACCGCGGCGATCGTCGCGCCCTACCGGCTGGATGCGCGGCGCTGCATCAGCTATCTCACGATCGAGCACGACGGCCCGATTCCCGTCGAGCTGCGCGCGGCGATGGGCAACCGCATCTACGGCTGCGATGACTGCCAGCTCGTCTGCCCCTGGAACAAGTACGCGCGCATCAGCACGCTGGCCGACTTCGAGGTGCGCCCCGGCATGGGCGGCGCGACGCTGCTGCAGCTCTGGGCCTGGGACGAGGCGAGCTTCCTGCGCCGCACCGAGGGCAGTCCGATCCGGCGCATCGGCCATGCACGCTGGCGGCGCAATCTGGCGGTGGCAATGGGCAACGCCTGGCGCGAGACGGGCGACGAGGCGCTGGCCGAGGCGCTGCGCGCGGCCCGCGACGGCGCGGGCGAGCTGCTGGCCGAGCACATCGACTGGGCGCTGGCACAGCGGGTGTGAAGGGCGGGTGCGGCGTGGCGGGTTCAGCCGCCGTGCAGCGCCTGGAAGGCCGCCAGCGCCAGCGGCAGGCCGATCATGCCCAGCAGCGTCGAGGCGGTGACCAGGCCGGCGACATACGGTCCGTCGCCGCCCATGCGTGCGGCCAGCACGAAGCAGCTCGATGCGGTGGGCATCGCGGCGAACAGCAGCAGCACCTGGGCCTGGCCGGTCGGCAGCCCGAGCAGCAGGCCCAGTCCCAGTCCGACGGCCGGCAGCAGCGCATGGCGGATCGACAGCAGCGCCGCAGCCAGCCCCGGCGCCTTGCGCAGCCCGCCGAACTGCAGGCCGGCGCCCACCGCCATCAGTCCCAGCGGCAGCGCTGCTGCGCCGATGCGCGAGAGCGTGGTGGCCACCGGCGTCGGCAGTTGCAGGCCGGCCAGATTGCAGGCCAGTCCGGCCACGGTGGCCAGGATCAGCGGATTGCGCATCAGCTCGGCGCCGATGCGGTGGCCGCCGTGGCGCGCCAGGCACCAGACCGCACCGACATTGCACACCGGCACGCACAGCGCGATCAGCAGCGCGACCCAGGCCAGTGCCTGCGCGCCGCCCAGACGCTCGGCCAGGGCCAGCGCGACATAGGAATTGAAGCGGAAGGCCACCTGCGCGCCGCTGGCCTGCAGCTTCGGGTCGATGCCGGGCAGCCAGCGCAGCGCGGTCGCCAGCGCGATGCCGGCCAGCACCGTCAGCACGCCGCCGGCGGCCAGGCCGGCGGTGGCGGCCGGCGCCAGCGGGCTGCGCACGATCGACACGAACAGCAGCACCGGGAACAGCAGCCAGTAGACCAGGCGCTCGACGCTGTCCCAGACCGGGCGGTTCAGCGCGGTGCGGTGGCAGATCGTCCAGCCGGCGACGATCAGCAGGAAATCCGGGAGCAGCAGCAGGGCGGTGTCGAGCATGGCCGCAGCGTAGCCCGGCGCTCGAGGTTTTCCACTACGCGCGATCCACAGCGGCGGCTGCGGCCTTAGGATCGCGCGATCCTTGTCCTTGCTGCCGCTTCCCTGGAGTCCGCTGAATGAATCGTCGTCCGGTCCTTGCTGCCCTGGCCTCGCTGGCCGTCGCTCCGTTGTCGCTGCCGGTGCTGGCGCAGAGCTATCCGTCCAAGCCGGTGCGGGTCGTCGTGCCGTTCGCGCCGGGCGGCACCACCGACATCATTGCCCGCATCATGTCCGAGCGCATGGGCGCGGCGCTCGGGCAGACGGTGGTGGTCGAGAACAAGGCCGGCGGCGGCGGCATCGTCGGTGCGGCCGAGCTGGTCAAGGCGCCGCCCGACGGCCATGTGCTGGGCATGGCCACCGTCTCGACGACGGCCTCGAACCCGGCGATCAATCCCCGCACGCCCTACAACCCGCTGAGCGACTTCACGCCGATCATCAATCTGGCGGCCACGCCCAATGTCATCGCGGTGCATCCGAGCTTTCCGGCGCGCGACTACAAGACCTTTCTCGAGGTGCTGAAGAAGAGTCCGGGCCGCTACAGCTATGCCAGTTCCGGCACCGGCGGTATCGGGCATCTGCAGATGGAGCTCTACAAGAACCTCGCCGGTGTCTTTGTCACCCACATCCCGTACCGCGGCGCGGGGCCGGCGCTCAATGACACGGTCGCCGGTCAGGTGCCGATCATCTTCGACAACCTGCCCTCGGCACTGCCCTTCATCCGCGAGGGGCGGCTGATCCCGATCGTGGTGGCCGCGCCCGAGCGTCTGGCGGTGCTGCCGAATGTGCCGACCTTCAAGGAAGTCGGGCTGGAGCCGGTCAACCGCATGGCCTTCTACGGCTTCGTCGGCCCGAAGGGGCTGTCGCGCGAGGTGGTCGACAAGATCTCGGCCGCGGCGCGGCGCACGCTCGAGGATGCGGTGGTCAGGAAGCGCATCGAGGACACCGGCTCGCTGATCGTGGCCAACACGCCCGAGCAGTTCGCCGCACAGATCCGCGCCGAGTTCGAGGTCTATCGCCAGGTGGTCGAGAAGCAGAAGCTGACGCTGGACTGATGGACTGATGCCGGCGCATGAATGAAGAAGGGCCGGTCATGAGACCGGCCCTTCGGCATGTTCTGCATTCTGGCGGACCGGCCGGGCCGGTCCGCGATCCCGAGGGACCGATCAGAAGTTGTGGCGCACGCCGACGGCGACCGAGCTGAAGTCGGCGCCTTCCGTGCCGGTGACGTAACCGACGTTGGCCTTGTTGTCGACCTTGGTCACGAAGCCGTAGACCTTGGTGCGCTTGCTCAGGTTGTAGTTGTAGCCGAGCGTGGCCTGGGTGGCCTGGGTGTTGGCCACGTCGCCGATCTTGCCGGCGTAGCCGACGTTGACATGGAACTCGGAGGCGCCCAGGGTGTACATGCCGGCGACGCGGAAGGCGTTGCGCGACAGGTCATCGCTCTTGGTGCGCTGGGCGTAGGCAGCCAGCGTGAACGGGCCCATGCCGTAGGAGGCGCGCACGGCGAACTGGTTGTCCTGGTCGGCCTTGGTGTAGCCGGCGCCCAGTTGCAGCTTGCCCAGGTCGTAGTTCACGGCCAGGTCGACCGGACGCTTGCCGCCGGTGCCGGCGGTGGCTTCGGCGATCGAGGCTTCAGCCCACAGGCCCTTGACGAATTCCGGGGTGCGGTAGGCAACCTTGTTCACGTCGCTGCCGAAGTAGGTGTACAGCGCGTCGGCCGAGGTGCCGGTGTCATGGTTGTGCATGCTCACCACGTCGGCGGTGGCATTGAGCGACTCCTGGGTGAAGTTGCCCAGGCGCAGCATGCCCAGCTTGCTCGACAGGTAGACCTCGGACTGGCGGCCCCAGAAGGTCGAGGCAGCCGCGCCGGTGGTCGGGTCGAAGCCGTGCTCGATGATGAAACCGGCCTTCAGGCCGCCGCCCAGATCTTCTTCGCCCTTGAAGCCGATGCGCGAAGCGGTGTTGTTCAGCTCGACCACGGCGTCGGCGCTGCCGACCTTCTGGCGCTCGGCGGTGACGTTCAGGCGGCCGTACAGGGTGACGGAGCTTTGGGCCAGAGCCGCGCCGGAGGCCAGGGTGGCCAGCACGGCCAGAGCGATGGAGCGCTTGATCATGAGTTTCGTCCTAGAGTAGAGGAGTGAATTCGGGGTCCACGGCTTGCTCGAAAGGCGCCGATTGCGATCCATTCTAGGAGCGAAGATTCGGGGATATGCTGATTTGACGCGCTTGACGTGACGGAAGATGGCATGTTTCGTTGTGATGAAACAACGCAGCACAAGGCTTGTGCGGCCTTCGCATCAGCCTCGAGCGTGATGCACCACACAGGGTTCCAGGCCGAGGCGCCACATCTGCGGCGCCTCGTGGCTGCAGGTGCCGGTCAGCGGCCGCGCAGATGCGCCGGGGCCTCCAGTCGCCGCGCCAGCATCGTCAGCACCAGGGTCAGGATCAGGTAGATCGCCGAGATCGCCAGATAGGGTTCCCAGTAGCGCGAGTAGGCGCCCGCGACGGTGCGCGCGGCCAGCGCCAGCTCGGCCAGCCCGATGGCCGACACCAGCGAGGAGTCCTTGATCAGCGTGACGCCCTCGTTGACCAGCGCCGGCACCATGCGCCGGAAGGCCTGCGGCAGGATCACGAAGCGCATGCTCTGCGCGTGGGTGAAGCCCAGCGAGTAGGCCGCCTGCGTCTGGCCGAGGTGGATGCTCTGGATGCCGGCGCGGAAGATCTCCGAGATGTAGGCGCCGGCATTCAGGCTCAGCGCCACGCAGCCGGAGAAGAAGGCGCCGTGTTCCTGGCGGAAGGTGCGTGCGACCTCGCCCGACAGCAGCAGGCCGGTCTCGGGATGGACCAGCGCCGGCATCAGCGCGAAATGCACCAGCAGGATCTGCACGAACAGCGGCGTGCCGCGGAAGAAGGTGACATAGGCGGTGGTCAGGCCGCGCAGCAGCTTCATCAGCAGGGCCGTCGTGCCCGAGCGGGGCTTCGGCGCGCTGGCCGAACTGCTGATCAGGCCGAAGGCCACGCCCAGCACCAGTCCGGCCAGGATGGCCACCAGGGTCAGCTTGATGGTGGTCACCACGCCAGCGGCGAACAGCGGGCCGTAGCCGGCGAGGATGTCCCAGCGAAGATCCATGATCGGGAAGGAAGGAAAAAGAGGGTGGAAGGTTCGGGACGGGCGCGTCATGCCCGTGGCAGGTGCGCGAGTCTACGCGCCACGCCGGCCGATGTTGAGCCGGACCCACCCTGAGCGGCTGCGGCCCGTCTCGGCATGGCCTGTGCATGGTGCAGGCATCGCGCAGGCACGACTCCAGCCAGCAAGAGGGGTGCCATCGAAGAATATGTCACGAAAATGAGCAGTTCCCCTTGGGCTCGCCTGCTTCCTGAGGTCTACTGCAGTGCATCAATTTCTCGAGGCCGTCGGCATCATGGACGCTCAGGAATCAGAGACAGGTACAGGCTCGGCTGCAGCCCCGCCGCAGGACGGGGGCAGCCTCTGGGCGGCCGGTGCCGATCTCACGCGCATTCTCTTCCGGGGCCTGCCGGATCTGGCCTGGCTGAAGGATCCGCAAGGGCGCTATCTCTGCTGCAACGCCGCCTTCGAGCGCATCGTCGGCTGCACCGAGGCCGAGCTGCGCGGCCGCACCGACGTGGATGTCTTCTCCGCCGAGGAGGCCGCCTTCTTCCGCAGCAACGACCGCGGCGCGCTCGAGCGCGACGGGCTGCATGTCAACGAGGAATGGCTGACCTTCCGCGACACCGGAGAGCGGCGCCGCTACGAGGTGCTGAAGACGCCGCTGCGCGGCCAGGACGCGGTGCTGATCGGCGTGCTGGGCGTGGCGCGCGACATCACCCGCCAGCATCACCAGGACGAGGCGCTGCGGCTGGCCGCGCGCATCTTCGAGTCGGCCGGCGAGTCCATCCTGGTGACCGATGCGGCGGGCGACATCGTCGCGGTCAATGCCGCCTTCAGCCGGATTTCCGGCTACCCGGCCGAGGAGGTGATCGGCCGCAACCCGCGCCTGCTGCGCTCCGGCCGGCAGGGGCCGGCCTTCGCGGCCCGGATGTGGCGCCAGCTGGCGGTGCATGACCGCTTCCAGGGGGAGTTCTGGAACCGGGCGCGTGATGGCCGGCTGTATCCGCTGCTGCAGACGATCACCGTGCTGCGCGACGAGGTCGGGCGCATCACCCACTATGTCGGCGTCGGCGCCGATCTGTCGCGGCTGCACGAGGCCGAGCAGCGCTCGCATCACCTGCGGCTGCATGACACGCTGACCGATCTGCCCAACCGCCAGGTGATCGCCGCGCGACTGCATGCGGCAATCGAGACCCGGCGCGGCAGCGATCGGGCCGGCGGGGTGGCGCTGCTGGTCATCGGACTCGATGGCTTCAAGTCGATCAACGATTCGCTGGGCCATGCCGCCGGCGACCGGGTGCTGGTCGAGATGGCCGAGCGGCTGCGGGTGCTGGCTGGCGGGCAGAGCTTCGTCGGCCGGCTCGGCGGCGATGAATTCGTGGTGGTGCGTGTCGATGCCGGGCTGGAGCGGGTGCAGGCCGAGGCGCGCGACTGGCTGGCCGCGCTGGCCGAGCCGATCGAGCTGCAGGGCCATGCGGTGACCATCACCGTCTCGATCGGCCTCGGGCATTTTCCGGAGGACGGCGACAGCGCCGACACGCTGCTGCGCCATGCCGAGAGCGCCCTGCGCGGCGCCAAGGGCGAGGGCCGCAACACGCTGCGCCGCTACGATCCGCTGCAGCACCAGGCCTCGCTGGAGCGGCTGCTGCTGCTGTCGTCGCTGCGCCGTGCGGTGCCGGCCGGCGAGCTGCACGCCTGGTACCAGCCCAAGCTCGACCTGCACAGCCGCGCGCTGGTCGGCGCCGAGGCGCTGGTGCGCTGGCTGCATCCGGAACTGGGCTGGGTGTCGCCGGCGCAGTTCATCCCGGTGGCCGAACAGACCGATCTGATCGTGGCGATCGGCGAGCGCATGCTCGACACCGTCGCGGCGCAGGTCGCGCGCTGGCATGTGCAGGGGCGCGGCTGGCTGCCGGTGGCGGTGAACCTGGGCGCACGCCATTTCGCCGACGCGGGCCTGCCGGCGCGGCTGCAGGCGCTGCGCGAGCGCCACGGCCTGCCGCCGGGCGTGCTGGAGCTGGAGATCACCGAGTCGATGCTGATGACTGCCGGCGGCGCGCCCGAGCAGCGTCTGGCCGAGCTGCGCCAGGCCGGCGTGAAGCTGTCGATCGACGACTTCGGCACTGGCTACTCGAGCCTGTCCTACCTGAAGCGGCTGCCGGTCGACACGCTGAAGATCGACCGCAGCTTCGTCGCGGCGATCGAGAGCGACCGCCGTGACCTGAGCATCGCCACCACCATCATCGCGCTGGCGCGCGGCCTGGGCCTGACGGTGGTCGCCGAGGGCGTCGAGACCGAGGGCCAGCGCGAGCTGCTCGAGCAGGAAGGCTGCGCCCAGGGCCAGGGCTGGCTGTTCGCGCACGCGATGCCGCCTGCCGAGTTCGAGGCCTGGTGGCAGGTCTGGGCCCCGTCACCGGGGCCGCAGGATCACTTCGATGCGGCGGCGGCAGCCGGTGCGGCACCGAACCAGCTGGTGTAGATCTTGTCGTAGGTGCCGTCGGCCTTGATGTCGGCCAGGCCCTTGTTGATCTTCTCCAGCAGCTCGGCGTTGCCCTTCTTGACGACGATGCCGTACTGCTCGGGCGTGAAGGAGGTGTCGCTGACGGTCTTGAACTTGGAGCCGGCGTTGTTGGCCACATAGTGGATGACCACGCCGTTGTCGGCGACGACCGCGTCGACGCCGCCCGACTCCAGCTCCTTCAGCGCCAGCGGGGTCGACTCGAAGCGCTTGATCGCGGTGCTTTCCTTGCCGATCAGCTTGGTCACCACCTCGTCGCCGGTGGTGCCGGTCTGCACGCCGACCTTCAGCGTCTTCAGGTCCTCGAACTTCGCGACCTTCGAGTCTTCCTTCACCGCGATCAGCTGCTGCGCGTCGAAGTAGGGCGCCGAGAAGTCCATCGTCTGCTTGCGCTCGTCGGTGATGGTGATCGCCGACACCAGCAGGTCGCGGTCGCCCTGGGCGACGGTGTTGAACATGCCCTCCCAGGGCGTGTTGACGAACTTGACCTGGATGCCCGCCTTCTGCGCCACCGCCGAGACCACGTCGATGTCGAAGCCGACGATCTCGCCCTTCTCGTTCTGCGACTCGAACGGCGCGTAGGCGGCATCGGTACCCACCACATAGACCCGTGCGGGCGGCGCATCCGCGGCCGAGGCGGCCGCCGCCGGCGCGGCTTCTTCCTTCTTGCCGCAGGCGGCCAGCGTCAGCGCGACGGCCAGGGCGGCGCCGGTCTTCAGGAAACGTCGGGTGGTCAGGGAGATCGTCATGGAAGTCCTTCTGGGAATACAGGAGTACCTTGCAGTTTAGGTGCCTGCCGCACTGGCGGCCACTGCCCGGAGCTGGAGTCCTGACTCAACGCAGATTCCATGCCGGGGCCGGATGCGGCCTGCGGTGTTTCCCGCACCCCCGAATCGGACGGAAAACCGTCCGGCTCAGGCGGCCAGGCGTCCGGCGGGGCGGATCTCCGCGCCTGCGGCGCACCGCCTCACTGCCTCACTGCATCGTGCCGCTGCCGCTCGGGTGGTCGGCGGCTGGCACGAACAGCGCGCTGGCGTCGATGCTGTCGAAGGTGTATTTCGCGCCGCAGAAGTCGCAGCCGACCTCGATCTCGCCGCGCTCGGCGATCACCGAGTCCACCTCCTCGCGGCCCAGGCCGACGAGCATGCGCGCGACCCGCTCGCGCGAGCAGGTGCAGCCGAAGCGCGGCGTCTGCGGCTCGAACAGGCGCAGGTCCTCCTCCCAGAACAGCCGGCGCAGGATGGTCGGGGTGTCGAGCGCGAGCAGCTCCTCGCGCTTGAGCGTCGCGGCCAGATGGGCGATGCGGTTGTAGCCCTCGTGCAGCCGCGCCTCCTCGTCCTCTGAGCGCACCTCGAGGTTGCCGGCGCCCTCCAGCGGCAGGCGCTGGATCAGCAGTCCGGCGGCGACCTGGTCGTCGGCGGCCAGGATCAGGCGGGTCTCGAGCTGCTCGGACTGCAGCATGTAGTGCTCGAGCACTTCGGAGAGCTGCTGCATCGGCTCGCCCTGCTCGCCGTGCAGCGGCACGACGCCCTGGTAGGGCTGCTGGCCGGGCTGGCGGTCCTTGGGGTCGAGCGTGATGACGCAGCGGCCCTGGCGGTTGGCGTCGAGCATGGACTTCAGCGAGGCCTCGGCCGGCAGGTCGCCCACCACCTTGGCGGTGGCGCGCACCGTCAGGTCGGGCTGGGCCTCGGCCACCGCCAGCTTGACCGGGCCGTCGCCCTGGATCTGCAGCACCAGCGCGCCGTTGAACTTGATGTTGGCCTGCATCAGCGTGGCCGCGGCGCTCATCTCGCCCAGCAGCTGGCGCACCGGCGCCGGGTAGCCGCCGGCGGCCTGGCGCCGCGCCAGCATCTCGGTCCAGGCGCCGGTCAGGCGCACCAGCACGCCGCGCACCGGCAGGCCCTCGAAGATGAACTTGTGCAGCTCGCCGCCGTGGATGGTCATGGACAGGTCCTTGTTCGGAAAGAAAGGGGAGGCAGGTGCGGGCACCGGGGCGCAAGTCAAGGTCAGCGGTCGATGCGGCGCAGCCCGTCGCGGTGGCGCCGGGCGTTGTCGACATAGTGGGCCGCGCCGTGCTGGAAGCGCTCGGCCTCCTCGGGCGTGAGCGTCTTCACCACCTTGGCCGGGCTGCCCAGGATCATCGCGTAGTCCGGAAACTCCTTGCCCTCGGTGACCAGCGCACCGGCGCCGACGATGCAGTGCCGGCCGATGCGCGCGCGGTTGAGCACGATCGCGCCGATGCCGATCAGCGAGCCGTCGCCGATGCTGCAGCCGTGCAGCATGCACTGGTGGCCGACGGTGACGTTCTCGCCGATCACCAGCTCGATGCCGGCGTCGGTGTGCAGCACCGTGTTGTCCTGGATGTTGCTGCCGCGGCCGATGCGGATGCGGTCGGTGTCGGCACGCACCACGACGCCGTACCAGACGCTGCTGTTCTCGGCCATCTCGACCTGGCCGATGACATCGGCGCTGTCGGCGATGTGCGCCGTCTCGTGGATCTGCGGAATGTGCTCGCCGAGCTGATAGAGGGCCATCGTCTCTCCTTGAAACGGTAACGGTGCGGCGGAAGGGGGCAGAATTCTACGGATGGACCTGAGACAGATGGCCCTGGGGGCCTTGTGCGTGACCGATCCGGTGCGCAAAGCATACGCGGTGCAGTCGCTGTGGGCGCAGCTCGAGGCGCGCGATCCCGGCCTGCGCATCGACACCGCGCAGCTGATCGCCGCGCCCGAGGGGCTGCCGGGCCGGCCGCCGCTGCCGCGGCTGGTGCCGGCGGTGGAGGTGCCGCCGCGTTCGCCCTTCACGCCGGAGGGGCGTGCGGCGCTGCTGCATGCGATCGCGCACATCGAATTCAACGCGATCAATCTGGCCCTGGACGCCGTTTTCCGCTTTCCGGGCCTGCCGGAGAAGTTCTACATCGACTGGATGCGCGTCGCCGCCGAGGAGGCGAAGCACTACCTGCTGCTGGCCGCGCATCTGGCCACGCTCGGCCATGTCTACGGCGACTTCGACGCGCATGATGGCCTGTGGACGATGACCTGGAAGACGCGCGGCGACTTCGTCGCCCGCATGGCGCTGGTGCCGCGCACGCTGGAGGCGCGCGGGCTCGATGCCACGCCGCTGATCCAGGCCAAGCTGCGCAAGGCGGGCGACCTGGCGGCGGTCGAGATCCTCGATGTGATCCTGCGCGAGGAGGTCGGCCATGTCGCCATCGGCAATCACTGGTACCGCTGGGCCTGCGAGCGCGAGGGGCTCGATCCGGTGTCGCACTACCGCGAGCTGGTGCGCCAGTACGCGCCGCCGCGGCTGCGCCCGCCCTTCAACCGCCAGGCGCGGCTGGATGCCGGCTTCAGCGAGACCGAGCTGGCCTGGCTCGAGGCAGGATCGCCCACGACGGACGCGCCGGCGCCCTGAAGCCGCGCCGGCGGGCCGCGTCCGCCCGGCCGCGCGCCACCGCCGAGGTGGCGTGGTCGAGCGGCGGCGCGGCGGGCGCCGGAGCCTGCGTGCTCGGTGCCGGCCGTGACAGCCAGTGCCGGCGCAGCGCCAGCGCCGGGCGCTCGATCAGCCGCCAGGACAGCCAGCCGATCGCCCAGCACAGCGTGCCGCTGGCCAGCAGGTAGAGCATCGCCACCGCAGGATCGGCGCTGCTGTCGCTGCCGGTGAGCTGGCGCAGCAGCGGCAGCCCGATCAGGTCATGCACCGGCTTGTGGAAGAGGTAGATCGCGTAGCTGTAGCGGCCGAAGCTGGCCAGCACCCGGCCGCGCAGCAGCCGGCTGGCGCCGCCCTGCAAGGCGCCACGGGCGTGGGCGCAGTCCACCAGCACCGCCCAGGCGATGACCCCGGTGCAGCTCAGCGTCAGCAGCGTGTAGCCGCCGATCTGCGCCGCGTCGCCCAGGCGCCGGAAGCCGCCGCTGAAGGCCGCGGTCAGCAGCAGCAGCGCGATCGCCAGCCGCAGCAGATGGGCGCTGCGCCAGCGGGTCGCGCCGTGCAGCGCGCGGCCTGCGTCCCAGACCGCCAGCGCGGCACCGGCGGCCAGCGCATCGATGCGGCTGATGGTGAAGGTGTAGACCGCCTCCTGCGGCAGGCCCAGGTTGAGCATCAGCAGCCGCGCCAGCGGGCTGGCGGCGATCAGCACCAGGCACAGCAGCCAGACATCGCGCAGGCCCATGCGCCACAGCAGCAGCGGCCACAGCAGATAGAACTGCTCCTCCACCGACAGCGACCAGACATGCGGCAGCGGCCCGCCGCCAGGCTCGAAGGGCGTGGTCCAGTTCGACAGATGCAGCCACAGCCAGGCGGTGCTGAAGTGCGAGGGGTGCGGCAGCGTCACGCCCAGCATCGGCAGCGCGACGGTCAGCAGCAGCAGCGCGATCCAGTACAGCGGCAGGATGCGCAGGCCGCGCTTGACCAGGAAGTCGCGCATCCAGCCGGGCTGGCCACGGCTGGCCAGCAGGCCGCGGGTGATCAGGTAGCCGCTGAGCACGAAGAAGAGCTGCACCCCGATCCAGCCGACATAGAGCGTCTCCTTCAGCAGCGCCACCGCCAGCGGCCGGTCGGCCGCCGGCGCCAGCACATCGAGGTTGTGCAGCAGCACCAGCACGATCGCCAGGCCGCGCAGGCCGTCGAGCGAGGGCAGATGCTCCGGCCGGTCGGCCAGGGCACGGCGGGCAGCGTTCGAGGTGGAGGGCAGGGCGGTCGGCTTCACCCGATCGATGCTGCCACATCCTGTTACGTGTGGGCTGATCGGGCCAGCCCGTGCCGCTCGCATGCGGGATCGCCGCAGCGGCCGCAGACATGATTCCACCGGATCTTCGGCTTCGGGCCGCGGCTGCGCTGCCACGCCTGCCAGGCGGCCCATGCCGCCTGCAGCCGGACCTCGCCCTGGCCGGCGATCACCGAGAAGCCCAGCCCCGCGCCCAGCAGCAGTCCGCGCAGCAGCCGGTCCACCGGCGCGCGCACCTGCGGGCCGTCGCGCTGCAGCCCGTCGGCGACCCAGGGCAGGTCGGTGGCCATCAGCAGCGTCAGGTCGGCCTGGCGGTGCGCGGCCAGCGCCGCCTCGTGCAGCGAGTGGTCACCGAAGATCAGCTCGCTGTAGACCGCGGTCATCAGCGCGGTGGTGTCGGCCACCACCACATCGACCGGCAGCAGCCGCGCATGCCGAGCCGCGGCGATGCGCCGGCTCTGCTCGGCGGCGATCGCGGCCTGCTCGTCGGGGCGGGGCGTGCGGCCGTGCTGTTCGCAGAACTCGCGCAGGTATTCGTCGATGCAGACCGCCTCCAGTCCGTCGGCGCGCAGCCGGGCGGTCAGCGTGCGTGCCAGCGTCGACTTGCCGCAGCTCTCCGCGCCGACGATGGCGATCAGCGCCGCCGGCCGCGCCGCACCCAGGCCCGGGTTCACGGCTGGCGGACCTGCGCGCGCCAGGCCTTCCAGCCCAGCACCGACAGCACGACGAAGATCGCGTACAGGATGACCGTCAGGTACAGGCCCTTGTAGGCGAACAGCGCGGTCGCCACCAGGTTGACGCCGATCCAGGTCGGCCAGTTCTCGACATACTTGCGCGCCAGCAGCCACTGGCCGATCAGGCTGAAGGCGGTCGGGAAGGCATCCCAGTACGGCACGTCGGTGGGCGTGCGGATGTCGAGAAACCAGCCGATGGCCGGCCACAGCAGCAGCCCGGCGCCGAAGACCGGCAGCCAGGCGCGCCGCGGCAGATGGCGCACCTGCAGCGGCGCACCCTGGTCGGTGCCGCGCAGCCACTGCCACCAGCCCCACAGCGAGACCACCGCGAAGAAGATCTGCAGCGAGCCGTCGCCGTAGAGCTGGTAGCTCCAGAACAGCCCGAAATACAGCAGCGAGGACACGATGGCCAGCGGCCAGGCCACCGGCATCACCCGCATGTTGGCCGCCACCATTGCCAGCGACAGCACGAAGGCCACCATTTCCAGCCAGGTGAAGGGGGCCTCCCACAGCGTGAAGGCCGGCACCAGCAGCGGCTGCAGGGCCAGGGTCAGGGCATCGGGGGTGGGCGTGGTCATGGCGGCGTGTGGATCCAGACAATCGGGAAAAAGCGGGCCGCGATCATGGCACGGCATGGAACCCCGTCCATGCGGGTTGCTGCGGACCTTGAAAAAGCTTCATGGCGCGGGCCAACAACTCTCAATCCGCGCGCAGGAGGCTGCCGTGATCATCGCGCACCCCGTTCCGAACCCGCCCCGGGAGGAGACATGAGCCTGATTCGAACAGAACCCTCGGAAGATCGCCCTGAGCGCGCTGCCCACGCCGGTCGGCCCGATGCCGCGGCCGTGCTGGCGCGCCTGCGCGAGGTGCTGCCCGCACATGCGCTGCTGTCGCGCCGCGGCGAGCTGACGCCCTACGAGTGCGACGGCCTGACCGCCTACCGCGAGCGCCCGCTGCTGGTGGCGCTGCCCGAGACCGAGGCGCAGGTCGCCGCGGTGCTCAAGGCGTGCCACGCGATGGGCGTGCCGGTGGTGGCACGCGGCGCCGGCACCGGCCTCTCGGGCGGCGCAATGCCGCACCGAGACGGCGTCACGCTGTCGCTGGCGAAGTTCAGCCGCATCCTGCGGCTCGACGCCGAGGCCGGTCTGGCGGTCGTGCAGTGCGGCGTGCGCAACCTCGCCATCAGCGAGGCGGCCGCGCCCCACGGCCTGTACTACGCGCCGGACCCGTCGAGCCAGATCGCCTGCACCATCGGCGGCAATGTCGCCGAGAACTCCGGCGGCGTGCACTGCCTGAAGTACGGCCTGACGCTGCACAACGTGCTGAAGGTGCGCGGCTTCACCGCTGAGGGCGAGCCGGTCGAGTTCGGCGGCGAGGCGCCCGACATGCCAGGGCTGGACCTGCTCAGCGTGGTCGTCGGCAGCGAGGGGATGCTGGCGGTCATCACCGAGGTGACGGTCAAGCTGGTGCCGAAGCCCCAGCTGGCGCGCTGCATCATGGCGAGCTTTCCCACGGTGGAGGCCGCCGGCGACGCGGTGGCGGCAGTGATCGCCGCGGGCATCATTCCAGCCGGGCTGGAGATGATGGACAAGCCGATGACCGCCGCGGTCGAGGACTATGTGCACGCCGGCTACGACCTGGACGCCGCGGCCATCCTGCTGTGCGAGAGCGACGGCACGCCCGAGGAGGTCGAGGAGGAGATCGGGCGCATGAGCGCGGTGCTGACGCGCTGCGGCGCCAGCCGCATCGAGGTCAGCCGCGACGAGGCGCAGCGCCTGCGCTTCTGGTCGGGCCGCAAGAACGCCTTCCCGGCCTCGGGGCGCATCAGCCCCGACTACATGTGCATGGACTCGACCATCCCGCGCAAGCGCCTGGCCGACATCCTGCGCGCCATCGCCGAGATGGAGCGCAAGTACCAGCTGCGCTGCTGCAACGTCTTCCACGCGGGTGATGGCAACCTGCACCCGCTGATCCTCTTCGATGCGCAGGACCCCGACCAGCTGCGCCGCTGCGAGCTCTTCGGCGCCGACATCCTGGAGACCAGCGTGGCGATGGGCGGCACGGTGACCGGCGAGCACGGCGTGGGCGTCGAGAAGCTCAATTCGATGTGCGTGCAGTTCTCGCCCGCCGAGCGCGAGACGATGCTGGCGCTGAAGACCGCCTTCGATCCGGCCGGTCTGCTCAACCCCGGCAAGGTCATTCCGACGCTGCACCGCTGCGCCGAATACGGCCGCCTGCATGTGCGCCGCGGCCTGCTGCCGTTTCCCGAACTGGAGCGTTTCTGATGAGCGCCGTGAAGACCCCTCCCGATGCCGCGCTGCAGCCGCTGCGCGAGCGCATCCTGGCCGCGGGCCGCGCCGGCACGCCGCTGGCGATCCGCGGCCACGGCTCGAAGGCGGGCCTGGCGCCCGACGCGGCGCGGCCGGCCGACGGTGCCGAGCCGCTCGACCTGACGATGCTTTCGGGCATCAGCGCCCATGAGCCCAGCGAGCTGGTGGTGACGGTGCGCGCCGGCACGCCGATCGACGCGCTGGAGGCTGCGCTGGCCGCCGAGGGCCAGCACCTGGCCTTCGAGCCGCCGCGGCTGCAGACGCCGGGCGCGCGCGGGCGCGGCACGGTGGGCGGCATGGTCGCTTCCGGCCTGTCGGGCCCGGCGCGCATGGCCGCCGGCTCGGTGCGCGACCATGTGCTGGGCGTGACGATGCTCGACGGTCGCGGCGAGCTGCTCAGCTTCGGCGGCCAGGTGATGAAGAACGTCGCCGGCTACGACGTCTCGCGGCTGATGGCTGGCTCCTGGGGGCGGCTGGGCGTGCTGTGCGAGGTGTCGCTGAAGGTGCTGCCCGAGCCGGTGGCGGGCCTCACGCTGCGCTTCGCGATGGGGCAGGCCGAGGCGCTGGCGGCGCTGACCGGCTGGTCGCGCCGGCCGCTGCCGCTGCAGGCCAGCGCCTGGCACGAAGGCGTGCTGATGCTGCGCCTGGCCGGCGCGCAGGCGGCGGTGGACGCGGCGCGACGCGAGCTGGGCGGCGAGCCGGTGGCGGCGGCGGAGGCCGCGGCCTTCTGGACCGCGCTGCGCGACCGCCGCCATGCGCTGTGGCAGTTCGCGGCCCAGGGCCTGCCGGCGGGGCAGCGGCTGTGGCGCCTGGCGGTGGCGCCGCATGCGCCGACGCTGAAGCTGCGCGGCAGCGGCCTGATCGAGTGGCACGGCGGCCAGCGCTGGTGGCTCAGCGACGAGCCGGCGGAGGCGGTGCATGCCGCCGCCCGCGCGGCCGGCGGCCATGCCGAGCTGCAGGCCGGCGGCGCGCCGGGCGAGGCCCGCGCCGCACCGCTGCCGGCGGTGCAGGCGCAGATCGAGCGCCGCCTGCGCCAGACCTTCGACCCGCACGGCCTGTTCACCCGCGACTGACCCTGCATTGATCCCGAGCCTGCCATGCACACCGAACTGTCCCCCGAACACGCCGGCACCGCCGACGGCGAGGCCGCCAAGGCCTTGCTGCAGAAATGCGTGCACTGCGGCTTCTGCACCGCCACCTGCCCGACCTACCAGCTGCTCGGCGACGAGCTGGATGGCCCGCGCGGCCGCATCTACCAGATCAAGAATCTGCTCGAGGGCGAAGCACCGACACGCGAGCTGCAGACCCACCTTGACCGCTGCCTGACCTGCCGCAACTGCGAGAGCACCTGCCCGTCGGGCGTGCAGTACGGCGAGCTGGCCGAGATCGGCCGCCGGCTGGTAGACGCGCGTGTCGAGCGTCCGGCCACCGAGCGCCTGGTGCGCTGGGCGCTGAAGGAGGGCCTGACCTCGCCGCTGTTCGCGCCGGCGCTGCAGCTCGGCCAGGTGGTGCGCCCGCTGCTGCCCGAGACGCTCCAGGCCAAGGTGCCCGAGCGTCGCGAGGCCGATGCACGTGGCTGGCCGCAGCAGCGCCATGCGCGGCGCATGCTGATGCTGGCGGGCTGCGTGCAGCCGGCGATGTCGCCGGAGATCAATCCGGCGACGGCGCGGGTGCTCGACGCCGCCGGCATCGAGGTGGTGCTGCCCTCGGGCGCGGGCTGCTGCGGCGCGATCCGCGCGCATCTGAACGACCGCGATGGCGGCCTGGCCGACATGCGCCGCAACATCGACGCCTGGTGGCCGCTGATCGAGCGCGGCGAGGTCGAGGCGATCGTCATGAACGCCTCGGGCTGCGGCGCCACCGTCAAGGAATACGGCCACCATCTGGCCGGGGACGCGGCCTATGCGGCCAAGGCGGCCCGGGTGAGCGCGATGACACGCGACCTCAGCGAGCTGCTGCCCGAGCTGGTGCCGGTGCTCAAGCCGAAGCTGGCGGCGGCCGCGCAGGCGGGGCGGCTGGCGCTGCATCCGCCGTGCACGCTGCAGCATGCGCAGAAGCTCAAGGGCGGTCTGGAGGCGGGGCTGCGCGCGCTGGGCTTCACGGTCGTGCTGCCGGCCGACAGCCATCTGTGCTGCGGCTCGGCCGGCACCTACTCGGTGCTGCAGCCGGCGCTCTCGAAGCAGCTGCGCGAGCGCAAGCAGGCCAGTCTGGCGGCGCTCGAGCCCGACACCGTCGTGTCGGCCAACATCGGCTGCATCACGCACCTGCAGACCGGCTGCAGGACGCCGGTGCGGCACTGGGTGGAAGTGCTCGACGCCGCGTTGCGCGGCTGAGCGATCCCGCTCAGGGCGAGGCCCGATGGCCTCCGCCCTGGGGATACTGGACCAGGATCTCGTCGGGCTTGACCATGCCGAGTTCGCGGCGGGCGCGCTCCTCGATGATCTCGGTGCCCTCGCGCAGGTCGCGGATCTCGGCCCGCAGCTGCTCGTTGCGCACCCGCGCCTCGGCATTGCGGGCCTGCCGGTCGGCGACCAGCGCCGAGAGCTCGCGCACGCGCGGCATGCCGTGTTCACCGAACCAGAGTCCGGCATGGGTCAGCCCCAGCAGGGCCACAAGGGTCACGGTCACGATGCGCATGGGCGAGCGGGGACCGTTCAGCGCAGGTTGTAGAACGCGCTGCGGCCCGGGTAGACGGCGATCTCGCCCAGGTCCTCTTCGATGCGCAGCAGCTGGTTGTACTTGGCGATGCGGTCCGAGCGGCTCATCGAGCCGGTCTTGATCTGGCCGGCGTTCAGGCCGACGGCGATGTCGGAGATCGTCGAGTCTTCCGTCTCGCCCGAGCGGTGCGAGATCACGGCGGTGTAGCCAGCGCGCTTGGCCATCTCGATGGCGGCGAAGGTTTCCGACAGCGTGCCGATCTGGTTGATCTTGATCAGGATCGAGTTGGCGATGCCCTTGTCGATGCCTTCCTTCAGGATCTTGGTGTTGGTCACGAACAGGTCGTCGCCGACCAGCTGGACCTTCTTGCCCAGACGCTCGGTCAGATGCGCCCAGCCGGCCCAGTCGCCTTCGTGCATGCCGTCCTCGATCGAGATGATCGGGTACTTGTCGCACCAGGTGGCCAGCATGTCGGTCCACTGCTCTGCGGTCAGCACCAGGCCTTCGCCTTCCAGGTGGTACTTGCCGTCCTTGTAGAACTCGGAGGCGGCGCAGTCCAGGCCCAGCGCGATCTGGTCGCCGGCGCGGTAGCCGGCCTTCTCGACGGCCTGCAGGATCAGCTGGATCGCGGCCTCGTGGCTCTCGACGCTCGGGGCGAAGCCGCCCTCGTCGCCGACCGCGGTCGACATGCCCTTGTCGTGGATGATCTTCTTCAGCGCGTGGAAGACCTCGGCGCCCCAGCGGACGGCTTCACGGAAGGTGGGCGCACCGACCGGGATGATCATCAGCTCCTGCAGGTCGAGGTTGTTGTTGGCGTGGGCGCCGCCGTTGATGACGTTCATCATCGGCACCGGCAGCTGCACGCCGCCCATGCCGCCGAAGTAGCGGTACAGGGGCAGACCGGACTCTTCGGCCGCGGCGCGCGCGACGGCCATCGACACCGCCAGCATCGCGTTCGCACCCAGGCGCGACTTGTTGTCGGTGCCGTCGAGGTCGATCAGGGTCTTGTCCAGGAAGGCCTGCTCGGCCGCATCCAGGCCCAGCACGGCTTCCGAGATCTCGGTGTTGATGTTCTGGACGGCGTTCAGCACGCCCTTGCCCAGGTAGCGGCTCTTGTCGCCGTCGCGCAGCTCGATGGCTTCGCGCGAACCGGTGGACGCGCCGCTCGGCACGGCCGCACGGCCCATCACGCCGCTTTCCAGCAGCACGTCGCATTCGATGGTGGGATTGCCGCGGCTGTCGAGGATCTCGCGGCCGACGATGTCTACGATGGCACTCATGGGTCTACTCCTGTGTCAACTGTCGGATATCGAAAATCGAAAATCTAGTTCTGGGAACCGGAACGGCGTGCATGGTGCCCGCACGCCGTTACCCGTGCTGAACATTCCTGCGGCCCGTTCAGCAGGAAAAATCGTTTTCGAGCAAAGGTTGCGCCTTGACCACCCGGTCGATCGCCACCAGTTGCTCCAGCAGCACACGCATGTGCTTGAGCGGCACCGCGTTCGGGCCGTCGGAGAAGGCCTCGGCCGGGCGCGGATGCGTCTCCATGAAGAGGCCGGCCACGCCGACGCCGACGCCGGCGCGCGCCAGCACCGGCACCATCTCGCGCGCGCCGCCGCTGGAGCCGCCCAGACCGCCCGGCTTCTGCACCGAGTGCGTGACGTCGAACACCACCGGGGCGCCGGAGCTGCGCATCTCGGCCAGGCTGGTCATGTCGGCGACCAGGTTGTTGTAGCCGAAGCTCACGCCGCGCTCGCAGGCCAGGAAGCGGTCCTCCGACAGGCCGGCCTCGCGTGCGGCGGCTCTAGCCTTGTCGATGACGTTCTTCATGTCCCAGGGCGCGAGGAACTGGCCCTTCTTGATGTTGACGGGCTTGCCGCTCTTCGCGACCGCGTGGATGAAGTCGGTCTGCCGGCACAGGAAGGCCGGCGTCTGCAGCACGTCGACCACGCTGGCGACCTCGGCGATCTGCGCCTCGTCATGCACGTCGGTGATGACCGGCAGGCCGGTCTGGCGACGCACCTCGTCGAGGATCTTCAGGCCCGCGTCGATGCCGACGCCACGCCGGCTGGTGCCCGACGAGCGGTTGGCCTTGTCGAAGGAGCCCTTGTAGATCAGCGGGATGCCCAGCGCGCTGCAGGCCTCCTGGAGCTGGCCGGCGACGTCCAGGCTCAGCTCGAGGCTCTCGATCGAGCAGGTGCCGGCGATCAGGAAGAAGGGCCGGTCCAGGCCGGCCTCGAATCCGCAGAGTTGCATGATGGTGGAGCCTGCCTGGCCTCGGATTGCGGGTTTCAGTTCGCGTTGCGCTTCTTGTGCTGCAGCGCCGCCTCGATGTAGCTGATGAACAGCGGGTGGCCGTCCCACGGCGTCGACTTGAATTCCGGATGGAACTGCACGCCGACGAACCACGGGTGGACCTCGCGCGGCAGCTCGACCATCTCGGTGAGCTTCTCGCGCTGGGTGATGGCCGAGATCACCAGGCCGGCATCCTGCAGGCGCTGCAGGTACTTCTCGTTGGCCTCGAAGCGGTGGCGGTGGCGCTCGGTGACGACCGGGCCGTAGATCTCGTGCGCGATCGTGCCGGGCTTGACGTCGGAGGACTGTGCCCCGAGGCGCATCGTGCCGCCGAGATCGGAGTTGGCGTCGCGCTTCTGGATCGTGCCATCGGCGTCCTGCCACTCGTCGATCAGCGCGATCACCGGATGCGGCGTCTCGGGCTCGAACTCGGTCGAGTTGGCCTCCGTCAGACCCGCCATGTGGCGCGCGTACTCGATGGTGGCGACCTGCATGCCGAGGCAGATGCCCAGATAGGGAATGCCGTTCTCGCGGGCATGCTGGGCCGCGAGGATCTTGCCCTCGATGCCGCGCTTGCCGAAGCCGCCCGGCACCAGGATGGCGTCGTAGCGGTCGAGCTCTTCGGCGCTCTCGGCCGTCAGCTTCTCCGAGTCCACGTACTCGATGTTGACCTTGACGTGATGGTGGATGCCGGCGTGGCGCAGCGCCTCGTTGAGCGACTTGTACGAGTCCGACAGCTCGGTGTATTTCCCGGCCATCGCGATCGTGACCTCGCCCTTCGGGTTCTCGACCTCGCTGACCAGGCGGTCCCAGCGCTTCAGGTTGGCCGGGCGGGTGAAGAGCTGCAGCTTCATGCAGATCAGCTCGTCCAGGCCCTGCTCGTGGAGCATGCGCGGCACCTTGTAGATGGTGTCGGCATCCCACACCGAGATCACGCCGTGGCGCGCGACGTTGGTGAACAGCGAGATCTTCTCGCGTTCCTCGTCGGGAATCGGCCGGTCGGCGCGGCACAGCAGCGCGTCGGGCTGGATGCCGATCTCGCGCATCTTCTGCACCGTGTGCTGGGTCGGCTTGGTCTTGAGTTCGCCCGCGGCGGCGATCCACGGCACATAGGTCAGGTGCACGAAGGCGGCGTTCTGCGGGCCCAGCTTCAGCGCCATCTGGCGCACGGCCTCGAGGAAGGGCAGCGACTCGATGTCGCCGACCGTGCCGCCGATCTCGACGATGGCCACGTCGACCGCCTCGGGCGTGCCGACGCCGGCGCCGCGCTTGACGTATTCCTGGATCTCATTGGTGACGTGCGGGATCACCTGCACCGTCTTGCCGAGGTAGTCGCCGCGACGCTCCTTCTCCAGCACGGTGGTGTAGACCTGGCCGCTGGTGAAGTTGTTGGACTTGCGCATGCGCGTCGTGATGAAGCGCTCGTAGTGGCCCAGGTCGAGGTCGGTCTCGGCACCGTCGTCGGTGACGAACACCTCGCCGTGCTGGAACGGCGACATCGTGCCCGGGTCGACGTTCAGGTACGGATCGAGCTTGATCAGCGTGACCTTCAGGCCGCGTGATTCGAGGATGGCCGCCAGAGAGGCCGCGGCGATGCCCTTGCCGAGCGAGGACACCACGCCGCCGGTGACGAAGACGAACTTGGTCATGTGAAGCGGCCCTCCCTTGGGCGCGTCGCGGGCGCCGCGGGTGGGCGCAGGGGACACATTTCAGGAGGGCCGTGGTGGTAAAACGAGATTATAGGCGGCAGGCCGCGCCCCGGCGAAGGGCGTCCTTCGCGCCGGGCCTTGGTGCCGCGCGGTCAGGTGGTCAGACCTCGAGGTTGTCGATCAGCCGTGTCGTGCCCAGCCTGGCCGCGGCCAGCGCCACCAGCGGCGTGCCGGCGGCCAGGTCCTCGGGCGAGGGCGGCAGCAGGTCGGCGCGGCGGCGCAGCGTCAGGTAGTCGGGCGCCCAGCCGCGTGCGGCCAGTGCGTCGGCGGCGCGCCGCTCGATGCCGGCGATGTCGCGCTCGCCCGCGCGCACCGCTTCGCGCATCGCCTGCAGCGCCAGCGACAGCTGCACCGACTCGGCGCGCTCGGCCTCGCCCAGATAGCCGTTGCGCGACGACAGCGCCAGGCCGTCGCCGGCGCGCGAGGTCTCGGCCGCGACGATCTGCACCGGCAGCGCGAACTGCTCGACCATGCGCCGGATCACCATCAGCTGCTGGTAGTCCTTCTTGCCGAAGACCGCCACCTGCGGCTGCACGCACTGCAGCAGCTTCATCACCACGGTGCACACGCCGGTGAAGAATCCGGGGCGGAAATGCCCCTCCAGCAGGTCGGCCAGCGCCGGGTCGGGCAGCACCTTGAAGGTCTGCGGCTGCGGGTACAGCTCGGTCTCGTCGGGCGCGAAGACGATGTCGCAGCCGGCACCCTCGAGCAGCTCGCAGTCGCGCGCCAGCGTGCGCGGGTAGCGGTCGAAGTCCTCGTTCGGGCCGAACTGCAGCCGGTTGACGAAGATGCTGGCCACGACCGGCACGGCCGGACCGACCAGCGCGCGCGCCTGGCGCACCAAGCTCAGGTGGCCGTCGTGCAGATTGCCCATCGTCGGCACGAAGGCGGGGCGGCTGGCGGCCGGGCCGGCCAGCGCGGCGCGCAGCTCGGCGAGGGTGTGGATGACGCGCATCGGGCGGTTCTCGGTGGGGCGGTGGAGGAGCGGACTCAGTCGGCGGCGTACGCGTGCGCGACCCGGTCGGGGAAGGAGCCGTCCTTGACCGCGGCGACATAGCGCCGCATCGCGTCGCCGATGCTGCCGCCCTCGAGCATGAAGTCGCGCACGAAGCGCGGCAGTCTGCCACGGGTGGCGCCGAGCATGTCGTGCATCACCAGCACCTGGCCGGCGGTGTCGGGGCCGGCGCCGATGCCGATGGTCATCAGGCCGGGGCTGTCGGCCTGCACCGCGGCGGCGACCTCGGTGGGCATCAGCTCGAGCACCATCATCGCCGCGCCGGCGTCGGCCAGCTCCTTGGCCTGGCGGCGCAGCACCGCCGCGCCGTCGGCGTCGCGGCCCTGCACCCGGTAGCCGCCCAGCGCGTGCACGCTCTGCGGCGTCAGGCCCAGGTGCGCGCACACCGGCACGCCGCGCTCGACCAGGAAGCGCACCGTCTCGGCGGTCCAGCCGCCGCCTTCGAGCTTGACCATCTGCGCGCCGGCCTGCATCAGCGCCTCGGCCGAGGCCATCGCCTGCGACGGGCCCTGCTGGTAGCTGCCGAAGGGCAGGTCGGCGATCAGCCAGGCCGCGCCGCCGTGCTGCAGGCCGCGCGCCACGCAGCGGGTGTGATAGGCCATCTCGGCCAGCGTGACCGGCAGCGTGCTGCTGTGGCCTTGCAGCAACATGCCCAGCGAGTCGCCGACCAGCAGCGTGTCCAGGCCGGATTCGTCGGCCAGACGCGCGAAAGTGGCATCGTAGGCGGTCAGCATCGTGATCTTTTCACGGCGTGCATGCATCGCGCGCAGTGAATGCAGCGTCACCGGCTTGCGCTGACCGGGGTTCGCGGTGGGCTGGACATGGGAACTCAAATCTGTCTCCAGACGAAATTGTGCGAGAACCGGCCCTCTTTTCCGAGGACCGCGGCATTCTAGTCAGGCGTGCTGCGCTGCAGCAGTGGTACCTTTCCGGGCCCGTACCGATCATCACCGCCGACCGATACCGTCATCATGACCGTGGACAAGCCCCATGCGCCCGCCTGCGACCGCAATCGCGAGCCCATTCTGGCGGTGCTGCGCGCCCTGTACGCCGACCGCTGCTCGGTGCTGGAGATCGGCAGCGGCACCGGACAGCACGCGGTGCATTTTGCTGCCGCACTGCCTCACCTGCGCTGGCAGACCTCCGATCTGAAGGCCCAGCTGCCCGGCATCTGCCTGTGGCTGGCCGACCGGATGCTGCCCAACACGCCGCCGCCGATCTGTCTCGATGTCGACAGCCTCTGGCCGGAGCGCCGCTTCGATGCGGTCTACACCGCCAACACGCTGCACATCCTGTCCTGGGCCCAGGTGCAGGCGCTGTTCGAGCATCTGCCGGCGGTGCTCGATGCCGGCGGCCTGTTCACCGTCTATGGCCCGTTTCGTTATGACGGTGCACACACCAGCGACAGCAATGCCGCCTTCGATGCGGCGCTGCGCGCGGCCGACCCGCTGCGGGGCGTGCGCGACTTCGAGGCGGTGGCCGCGCTGGCCCGCGAGGCCGGCCTCGAACTGCTCGAGGACCGCGCGATGCCGGCCCACAACCGCTGCATCACCTGGCGGCGTGTCGCCGCCGCTTGAAGATCTGTGAGATTTCCTGTTCCTGAGGGCTTGCTGAAGTCCCCGGACGTGATCTGCGCCGAATCGGTCTGATCCGCTGCAAACGCGCAGGAATTCACGTTCAATGCCCCGACTTTGGTCGGGTTGGTGAGAACTGCTCTCGCCCCGACACGCCGCTTGCCGCTGCTTACCGCCGGTATCGAGACGTGCGGTCACACCTGCCGCTGCCTGCTCACCAGCGGCCTACAGCTCTGATACAGATGCTTTCCAGAATCCGGCCTCGCTGATCCCGGCGGGCCTCCAGTTCGGTCCGGACCCGCCGAAACACCGGCAATTTCACCGAATTCGATAAATCAATCGGCTGGAAGATGCCCTGTCGCCCGCCATCCACCCAGGCGCGGGATTGCAGGAATTGCATGCGTGCATGCAGCAGTAGTTGAGCTGAGGCCCGAGATGTCCACCTTTCTTTTCCCGTCCCACCGCCGCCCTGCCGTCCTGGCACTGACCCTCTGCCAGATCGCGGTGCTGAGCGCCTGCGGCGGAGGCAGCGATGCCGATATTCCCCTGGCCAGCGCGTCGAGCACCACGGCCGACAATCTGGCGGCACCCGAGGCACAGGCACAGGCGGTGCGCACGGTTTCGACCCGCACCAGCGCCGTGACGCTCACGCCGGTCAGCACCAGCACCGGCACCACGGTGACGGCGCCTGTCGCCACCAGCCCTGCGGCGACCACTTCCACCACCGTCACCGCCGCGGCCACCGGCACGCTGACCAACCCGATCCTGTTCGTCACCCAGGTGCCGTTCACCACCACGGTCGACATGGCGACCCGGCTGGGCACCTTTGCCAATCACATTCCGCAGATCCAGCGTGCGCCCCGTGGCGGCGACCTGATGATCCGCTATCCCGACGGCACGCTGCGCAACCTGACCAAGGAGGCCGGCTTCGGCATGGACGGCCTGCAGGGCAGCAAGGCGATCGCGGTGCGCGAGCCCAGCGTGCACTGGAGCGGCACCAAGGCGCTGATCAGCATGGTGGTCGGCGCGCCGACCCGCCAGTACTACGATGTCGACGTGAAGTGGCAGATCTACGAGGTCACCGGGCTGGCCAAGGGCGCGACCGTCAAGATCACCAAGGTCGCCAACCAGCCGGCCGCCTACAACAACGTGTCGCCGCTGTACGGCACCGATGACCGCATCCTGTTCACCTCCGACCGTCCGCGCGGCGGCGAGGCGCATCTTTATCCGCAGCTCGACGAATACGAGAGCACGCCGACCAACACCGGCGTGTGGCGCCTGAACCCGGCCACCGCCGAGCTTCGGCTGCTCAGCCACTCGGTCAGCGGCGCGTTCACGCCCTTCATCGACAGTGCCGGGCGGATCGTCTTCACCCGCTGGGATCACCTCAAGCGCGACCAGAACACCAGCGGCCTGGGCGCGGTGAACTACGCCAGCGAGGCCTCGGGCGCTGCGAAGCTGGCCAGCGCCAGCGAGGTCTTTCCCGAGCCGCTGGGCAGCAGCACCAGCAGCTACGGCCCGGTCAACGGCCACGACTTCAACCTGTTCTCGCCCTGGCAGATGAACGAGGACGGCACGGGTGAGGAAACCCTCAACCACATCGGCCGCCACGAGCTGATGCCGACGCTGTTCACCCGCAGCTTCTCCAGCGACAGCGCGCTGCGCGACTACTACAGCGACGGCTATGCGGCCAACAAGAAGACCATCCGCCATGACGGCGGCGTCTACCAGATCCGCGAGGACCTGCGCACGCCCGGCACCTTCTACGGCATCTACGGCCGCGAATTCAACGAGCTGGGCGCGAGCCAGATCGTGCGCTTCACCGGCGGCGCCGGCATGAATGCCGAGCAGATGGTGTTCACCGATGCCAGCGACCCCACGCTGGCGACCGGCCGCTACCGCTCGCCCACGCCGCTGGCCGACGGCCAGATGGTGGCCAGCTACGCGCCGAGCGTGACGGTGGGCGCCTTCCAGAACGCCCGCTTCACCGTGCGGCTGCTGGGCTACAACGCCACCACCCGGCAGTACAGCGCGGGCACCTCGCTGACGGGTGGCATCAGCAAGACGGTGAGCTGGTGGGATCCGGACACCAAGAAGAGCTACAGCGGTCCGCTGTGGGAGCTCGATCCGGTCGAGGTCGTCGCCCGCACCCGCCCGACGATGCGCACCGAGTCGGCCCTGTCGGCGCCCGAGAAGGCCATCCTGGCCGAGGAGGGCATCAGCGAGACCGCGCTGCGCGCCTGGATGAAGACCAACAACCTGGCGCTGATCGTCACCCGCAACCAGACCTCGCGCGACCGCGCCGACAAGCAGCAGCCCTACAACCTGCAGGTGCCCGGCGGCACGAAGCGGGTCGGCAACACCGGCAAGGTCTACGACATCGCCCACTACCAGATCCTGCAGGCCGATTCGGTGCGTGGCTACACCAGCCGTTCGGGGCGGCGCCCGATCGCGCAGCCGATTCCCGCGACGGTGACCGGCAAGAACGTGCCCAACACCTCCGGCCCGAGCGGCAGCGTGAAGATCGCCGCCGATGGCTCGACCGCGGCCTTCGTGCCGGCCAACCGCGCGGTGACCTGGCAGACGACCGACACCGTCGGCACGCCGGTGGTGCGCGAGCGGGTCTGGATCACCTTCCAGCCGGGCGAGGTGCGGGTCTGCGCGTCCTGCCACGGCGTCAACAAGGCCGACCAGGCCGGTCTGGCCGCGCCGACCAACAAGCCCGAGGCACTGCGTGCGCTGGTGCGCTACTGGAACACGCTGCCCAAGTGAGCGTCCGCGGCCGCGGCATGCCGGCCCGGCATGCCCGCCAGCATCTCCAGCACCCGCCGGGCGGCCTCGCCCGGCTTTTCCATCGGAAAGAGATGGCTGCCCTCGATCCACTGCAGCCGCTCGCCCACCAGCCGGCGGGTGGCGGCCAGCCCGGCCTGGCGCAGCTCGCGCGACTGGGTGCCCGCGAGGAAGCCGACCGGACAGCGCAGCGGCTGGCGCGCGATCAGGCGGTCCAGCGTGTGCGGCAGCGTGTCGTAGATGCGCGCCTCGACCTGGCGGTCGAAGGCCAGCCGCACGCCGTCCGCGTCGGTGCGGCCCGCCGGCACCAGGCCGCAGGCCAGATAGTCGTCGAGCACGCCCGGCGCCCAGCGCGCGAAGATCGACTTGGCGCCGAAATGCGCGCGCGCGGCGTCCACCGAGGGCCAGTGCATGCGCCGTCGTGCGGCGATGCGCCCCGGCGAGACCCGCGCGATCAGCCGGGTCGCCTTGGCCAGCCGCACGCTCTGCGCCCGCCAGCCGCCGACCACCGGCGAGTCCAGCAGCAGCACCGCATCGGCCAGTTCCGGGCGGTGCAGCGCCGCCTTCAGGCTGAGCAGTCCGCCCATCGAGTGCCCGACCAGCACCCGCGGCCCCGGCGTGACCGGCAGGCCGCTGGCGAAGCCGATCAGCTGGTCGCGCAGCCGCGGCCAGTTGCTGCTGACCGGATGCGCCGGATCGTGGCCGTACATCGGCAGCGCCTCGACCCGCCAGCCGGCCTCGCGCCAGACCTCGAGCATCTGGCGATAGGTGCCGGCGGGAAAGCCGTTGCCGTGGCTGAAGATGATCGTGCCGGGCGCTTCCATCGCGATCAGACGATCTTCTCGCCCGGGTGGGTGATCTTGCGCATCGTCTCGTAGCGCTCGGACTCGACCATCAGCGGGAACTCGGCCGTGGCGCCGTCGCCGCTCCATTCCGGGTGCTCGATGCCCTCGAACACCTCGCGCAGACGCTGGCCCCAGGTGTCGTGGATCATCTTGAAGTACGGATTCTTCTCGTCGATGCACACGATGCGCTCGGCCTTCAGGTCGCCGTTGCGGTAGACCAGCAGGTCCAGCGGCAGGCCGACCGACAGGTTGGACTTCAGCGTCGAGTCCATCGACACCAGCGCGCACTTGGCCGCCTCGTCCAGCGGCGTGCTGGGCGTGAGCACCCGGTCGAGGATCGGCTTGCCGTACTTCGACTCGCCGACCTGGAAGAAGCAGGTCTCGCGGGTGGCCTCGATGAAGTTGCCGGCCGAGTAGACCAGGAACAGTCGCATGCCCTCGTCGCCGATCTGGCCGCCGAAGATCATCGAGCAGTTGAAGTCGATGCCGGCCGCGCGCAGCGCCGGGCCGTCGGTCTCGTAGACCCGGCGCACCGCCGCGCCCAGCACGCGGGTGGCGTCGAACATGCTCCTGGCGTTCCAGATCGTGATCGGCTCGCCGCCGTCCGGCGCCGGGATCTTCTCGACCTGCAGGATCTCGCGCACCGACTGCGAGATCGACAGGTTGCCTGCCGACAGCAGCACCATGCAGCGGTCGCCGGCCTTCTCGTAGACCATCATCTTGCGGAAGGTGCTGATCGCGTCGAGACCGGCGTTGGTGCGCGAGTCAGAGAGGAAGACGAGGCCGGCGTTGAGCCGGATGCCGACACAGTAGGTCATGACGGGGTGCGGGCGGCCAGGGCCCGGAGTTGATAGAGCGCGTCGAGCGCGGAACGGGGAGTGAGGGTATCAGGGTCGAGCGCGCGCACCGCTTCCAGCACGGCTGCGGCGTGCGGGTCGGCCACCGCGGCCGCGGCGGCTGCGACCGGCTCCGGTGTCAGCTCGGGCTGCAACTCGGGCTGCGGCTCCGGCGGCGTGGCGAACAGGTCGATCTGCGGGGTGCCGGCGCTTTTCTGCGCTTCGAGCTGCTCGAGCGTCTGGCGCGCCTGGCGCAGCACCGCCGCCGGCATGCCGGCCAGCCGCGCCACCTGCACGCCGTAGCTGCGGCTGGCCGGCCCGGGCTCGATCGCGTGCAGGAAGACGATGTCGTCGCCGGACTCGGCTGCCGAGACATGCATGTTCAGCGCGTGGCGGTGCTTCGCGGGGAACTCGGTCAGCTCGAAGTAGTGGGTGGCGAACAGCGCGAAGGCGCGGTTGCGGTCGTGCAGGTGGCTGGCGATCGCGCCGGCCAGCGCCAGGCCGTCGAAGGTCGAGGTGCCGCGGCCGATCTCGTCCATCAGCACCAGCGAGTGCTCGGTGGCGCCGTGCAGGATGGCGGCGGCCTCGGTCATCTCCATCATGAAGGTGGAATGGGCGTTGGCCAGGTCGTCGGCTGCGCCGATGCGGGTGTGGATCGCGTCGATCGGCCCCAGCCGACAGCGCGAGGCCGGCACGAAGGAGCCGATCGCCGCCAGCAGCACCGTCAGCGCCACCTGGCGCATGAAGGTGCTCTTGCCGCCCATGTTCGGGCCGGTGATGACCAGCAGGCGCCGCGCGGCATCGAGCCGGCAGTCGTTGGGAATGAAGCTGCCGGCGCCCGACTCGGCCAGCCGCGCCTCGACCACCGGATGGCGGCCGCGCTCGATCTCGATGCAGGGCTGCGGCACGAAGTCCGGCCGGCACCAGTCGAGCGTGCGTGCGCGCTCGGCCAGTGCGGCGAGCACGTCCAGCGAGGCCAGCGCGCGGCCCAGCTCGGACAGCGCCGCCAGGTGCGGCTGCAGCGCGTCGAGCAGCTGCTCCCACAGCCACTTCTCCCGCGCCAGCGCCCGCTCCTGCGCCGAGAGCGCCTTGTCCTCGAAGGCCTTGAGTTCCGGCGTGATGAAGCGCTCGGCGTTCTTCAGCGTCTGGCGGCGCTGGTAGTTCAGCGGCACCCGGTCGATGGCCCCGTTGGTGACCTCGATGTAGAAGCCGTGCACCTTGTTGTACTGCACCCGCAGGTTCTGGATGCCGGTGCGCAGCCGCTCGCGCGCCTCCATCTCCAGCAGGAAGGCGTCGCAGTTGGACGAGATGGCGCGCAGCTCGTCCAGGTCCGGATCGAAGCCGGTGGCGATGACGCCGCCGTCACGCAGCAGCACCGCCGGCTCCGGCGCGACGGCGCGGTGCAGCAGCTCGGCGATGGCCGCGTCCGGCGTCAGCGCGGCGTGAAGGTCGGCCAGCAGCGCGCCGTCCTCGGGCACCTGGCGGCGCAGCTCGGGCAGCACCGCCAGCGTCTCGCGCAGGCCCGCCAGCTCGCGCGGGCGCACCTGGCGCAGCGCGGTGCGCGCGCTGGTGCGCTGCACGTCGCTGACCTGGCGCAGCGCGTCGCGCAGCGGCTCGACCGCGTGCGCGGCCTGCAGCACCTCGATCGCCTCGAGGCGCCGGCGCGCCGGCTCGCGCTCGCGCGGCGGGTGGGTCAGCCACTGGCGCAGCATGCGGCTGCCCATGCCGGTGCGGCAGCTGTCGAGCAGGCTCAGCAGCGTGGGCGCGGTCTCGCCCTTGAGCGTCTGGGTGATCTCGAGGTTGCGCAGCGTCGCCGGCGGCAGCTCCAGCAGCGCGTGGGCGCGCTCGACCGTCAGCGTGCTGACATGCGACAGCGCCCGGCCCTGGGTGTGCTCGGCATAGCCCAGCAGCGCGGAGGCCGCGGCATGCGCGGCGTGCAGGTCCTGCGCGTTGAAGCCGGCCAGATGCGCGACCTTGAGCTGCTCGCGCAGCTTGCGCTCGCCCAGCGCCGGATCGAACTGCCAGTGCGGCCGCGAGGTCAGCGGCACGCCGGCCTGGCGCAGCGCCAGCGGCCGGCGCTCCTCGTGCAGCTCGCCGCTGATCAGCACCTCGGCCGGCGCCAGCCGCGACAGCCAGGCCGCCAGCTCGCGCTCGCCGCATTCGGTCAGGCCGAGCTGGCCGCTGGCCAGCGCCAGCCAGGCCAGGCCGTAGACCGGCTGCGCGGCCGGCCCGCGCACTGCCAGCGCCAGCAGCCGGGTGTCGCGGCGCTCGTCGAGCAGCTCGGTGTCGGTCACCGTGCCCGGCGTGACCACCCGCACCACCTTGCGCTCGACCGGCCCCTTGCTCGCGCCCACCTCGCCGACCTGCTCGGCGATCGCCACCGCCTCGCCCAGGCGGATCAGCTTGGCCAGATAGTTCTCGAGCGCATGCACCGGCACGCCCGCCATCACCACCGGCTCGCCCGCGCTCTGGCCGCGGGTGGTCAGCGTCACGTCCAGCAGCCGGTTGGCGCGGCGCGCATCGTCGTAGAACAGCTCGTAGAAGTCCCCCATGCGGTAGAACACCAGCGTGTCGGGGAAATCGGCCTTGATGCGCAGGTACTGCTGCATCATCGGCGTGTGGCCGCCCAGGCCGTCCGTGTCCGGGCGCGTCGTCGGGGTTCTGCTCATGGGTGTCGGCGTCGCGGCGCCGTGGGCGGGAAAACCCGCCATCTTAGCGAGCGGGCTTCAGAAGGCGCATCGGCGCGAGGCCAAGGCCTTCAGCCGCTCCATCACGAGGTCCGCTCGCTCCGGCTCGGCCAGCAGGCCGGGCAGCACGTTCGCGAAGTCGCCGTCCTGCAGCAGCGTGCCGAACGCGATCGCCACGGCTTGCTGCAGTTCGGCGGGCGCGCCGGCCATCTCGACAAGGAGTTCTTCGCGCCCGTCGACGATGTTCAGCACATCCTCGAGGTCGTGGCTGGTCAGGAAGTCGCCGCCGCCGCGACTCGAGAAGGCCTCGAGCTTGGTCGCGATGAAGGCCACGGCGCTGACCAGCCGGATCGTGATGCCTGAGCCCAGGTCTGCCGGTCGGGCGCTTTCCACTGCGTAGGCATACCAGCGGTTCGAGAAGCCCAGCACGTCCGGCTGCACCGGCATCAGGTCGAAGAGCACCCCGGACGCCTTGTGGACCCAGCGGCAGATCACGTCGCTGCCGATGTCCCGAGCGAAGCCGCGCTCGGCGACGGCTGCCTCGATGCGGTGGAACAGGGCTCGGCTGGAATTCACCACCGCATCGACGTCCCGGGTGGCGCGCACGCTGTCGGCCAGCGGGTCGGTCACCAGCAGCCCGGCCACTGCGCCACCGACGAACACCACCTGCTCGCGCAGGTCGCCCAGCGCCTCGGCGACCTGGCGCAGGGCCGGCAGGTTCGGGTCATGGACGCGCATCGGCACGCTCCTGGACGGGATGGGTCAGTTCGGCCTCCATCAGCTGGGCGGCCAGCGTGCGCTCGCGTGCCCGTCCGGTCCGCAAGGCGTCCAGCAGCGCCAGCAGGCGATGCAGCGCTGGGTCGGTCAGGGCGGCCAGGGGGGCGCTCCGGTAGAGCGGCGAGAGCGTCGGCCCTTTGGCGCTGCCGGTCGGGTGAGCCCATACCGGTGCGTCGCCCGGTGCCACCCGCATCTGGCTGGCCAGCGGCTCCATGCCGATCGATGTGGGCACGCCACGCTTGACCGGTCCCATCGTCGCGGGCCAGACATAGCGCGCCCCGTGCAGCACGAACTCCAGCAGGTTCGGCCGGATCGGGGTCCATTCGCCGCGTGCCGGCGCGACCGCCAGGCCGGAGGCGACTGCCCGCTTCACGCTGGCGTGGGTCTCCGAGGCGCTCATGCCCAGGGCTTCGCCCAGCGCGGCGTAGGTCCAGTGTCGAGACGGGTGTGCCGCCACTTTCAGCAGCACCATGAGATCTTGGGGTTTCAGGTCCATCGGCAGGGCAGAAGGATGTCGGCAATTGTCGATTCGCAATTCGCGAATGGCAAATGTCGCCGATGCCCGTGCCGTCGGCAAGCGGCAGTGCGCGGTGGGCATGCGGCGGCTTACGATGCTGCATGGACATCATTCACCAGATCCTCGCGCACAACGCCGGCCGCGAGCCCGAGCGCCTGCAGCGCAAGTACGACCGCATGCGCGAGAGCGCCTTCGTCTTCCTGCGTGCCACCTGCCCTCTGTTCTGGCGGCGGCTGCCGGCCGGGCTGGCGCTGTTCGCTGCGGGGCCGGACGGCGCGCCGCCCGTCTGGAGCTGCGGTGACCTGCATTTCGAGAACGTCGGCAGCTACGAGGGCGACAACCTCCAGACCTACTTCGACATCAACGACTTCGACGAGTCGGCGCTGGCACCGGCGAGCTGGGACCTGCTGCGGCTGCTCGCCAGCCTGCGGGTGGGCGCCGACACGCTGGAGATCGACGCCGAGGCCGCGCGGGCGCTGTGCCGCACCACGCTGCAGGCCTATGTGCAGGCGCTGCGGCGCGGCAAGGCCTTCTGGATCGAGCGCGATGTGGCCGATGGCGTGGTGCGCGAGCTGCTCGACCAGCTGCGCCGCCGCGATGCCGAGGCGTTTCTCGACAAGCGCAGCAGCGGGCGCGGCGCCTCGCGCCGGCTGAAGGTCGACGGCAAGCGCGCGCTGAAGGCGTCCGAGGCCGAGCAGCAGCAGGTGTGCGCCTTCATGGCCGACTTCGCGGCGACGCAGCCCGATCCTGACTTCTTCCGGGTGCTCGATGTCGAGCGTCGGGTGGCCGGCACCGGCTCGCTCGGGCTGGCGCGCTGGGTGGTGCTGGTGCAGGGCGAGGGCGGCGACAGCGGCCAGCGTCTGCTGGACCTGAAGCAGGCGGTGCCCTCGTCGCTGGAGGCGCTGCTGCCGGCGCATGGCGTGACGCAGCCGGCCTGGCCCGATGCGGCCACCCGCATCGTCACGCTGCAGCAGCGGCTGCAGGCGGTGCCGATGGCTTGGCTGCATGCGGTGCGCCTGGGCGATATGCCCTGCGTGCTGCGCGAGCTGCAGCCCACCGAGGACCGGGTCTCGCTCGACCGCGCCACCACCTCCGGCGAGGCGCTGCGCGACTTCGCCGCGACGCTGGGCCGGCTGCTGGCCTGGGCGCAGCTGCGCTCGGGCGGGCAGGGCGGCTCGGCGACCACGGACGCGCTGATCGCCTTCGGCGAGCGCCAGGACTGGCACGCGTCGATGCTCGACACCACCGAGACGATGGCGCTGCAGGTCGAGCAGGACTGGGCGGCCTATGCGGCCGCGCATGACGCAGGCCGCTTCCGGGTCTTCGCGGGCTGACCCGGCCTGGGGCTCAGAACGGCGCGTCGCCGTCGCGGCGGCGGCCGCGGCGCGGGGCTTCCGCCGGCGCCTCTTCCTTCGGCGGCATGTCTTCCTTGCGGATGCGGGTCGGCGCCTTGCGGATCACGACCGGCGCCGCTGCGGCTTCCTCGGGCATCGGCTCGAAGGCGGCGGCCAGCGCGGCGGCCGGCGACAGCGGCACATCGACCGGCAGCTCGGCCTTCGGCGCTTCGGCCTCCAGCTCGGGCTGGGTGGCGGCCAGGTATTCGTCGAGCGGCACCAGCTTGCCCGGCTGCGTCGGGGCGGCCTTGCGCACGGTGCGGGTCGGCGTGGCGGACAGGCTGTCGGCGCCCTCGGTCTCGGCCTTCTTGACGCGCGGCTTGCGGGCCTTCGGCGCGGCCTCGACCACCGGCGCTTCCGGCTCGTCTTCCTTGATGATGCGGGTGAAGGGGGTGAGGATCTGCACCAGCTGGCCGTAGACCTTGGGCGTGGCGGCGATCACCTCGCGCTGGTAGAGGTAGTCGGCCTCGCCGGTGAAGTTGCCGATCAGGCCGCCCGCTTCGGTGACGATCAGCGAGCCGGCGGCGATGTCCCACGGGCTCAGGCCGGTCTCGAAGAAGCCGTCATACCAGCCGGCCGCGACATAGCACAGGTCGAGTGCGGCCGCGCCCGGGCGGCGCAGGCCGGCGCAGGCGGGCATCAGCTCTTCCATGATCTTCAGGTAGCGCTTGAAGTTGTCGCCCTTGCGGAAGGGAAATCCGGTGCCGATCAGCGAGTCGGCCAGGCGGATGCGCTTGGAGACGCGAATGCGCTTGTCGTTGAGGTAGGCGCCCCGGCCCTTGGTGGCGTAGAACAGGTCGTTGCGGCTCGGGTCGTAGACGACCGCCTGCTCGACCTTGCCCTTGAAGGCCAGCGCGATCGAGACCGCGTACTGCGGGAAGCCGTGGATGAAGTTGGTGGTGCCGTCCAGAGGATCGATGATCCAGACGAAGTCGCTGTGCTGCGCGCCCTGCGAGCGGCCCGATTCCTCGGCCAGGAAGCCGTGGCCCGGATAGGCCTGGCGAATGGTGTCGATGATCGCCTGCTCTGCCGCCTGGTCGACCTCGGTGACGAAGTCGTTGGGCCCCTTGCTGGTCACGGTCAGTCGCTCGACGTCGAGGCTGGCCCGGTTGATGATCGCCCCGGCCGCGCGCGCGGCCTTGATGGCGATGTTGAGCATGGGGTGCAAAGAGGCTTGCGACATGGGAATGCGGCTCCGGAACTCGGTTCGACGAGTGGCGAATGAAAGGGGCGAGGGGCTGGCGGAAGGAAAGAGCGGGGCGCGGGTTCTGCGCGGCCACGCTGGCCTGCAACGCCTAAGATAACCGGTCATTCTACGATGTCCGCGCCGGAAAACGGCGCCTGAAAGGTCTTCTCCCGTGCTTGCTGCCCCCGACTCGACCCGTTTCGTGCTGGTCCGCACCAGCCACCCCGGCAATGTCGGCTCCACCGCCCGCGCGATGAAGGTGATGGGATTTTCAGAGCTGGTGCTGGTGGCCCCGCGCTTCGGGGACGTGCTCAGCCAGGAGGAGACGGTGGCCATGGCCAGCGGCGCGGCCGACATCCTGGTGCGCGCGCGCATCGTCGAGACGCTGGACGAGGCGCTCGAGGGCGTGCAGATCGCCTGCGCCACCGCGATGACGCCGCGCGACTTCGGCCCGCCGGTGGAGGCGCCGCGCGCCTGCTTCGAGCGCCTGGCCGCGCGGCCCGACAAGATCGCCTTCGTGTTCGGCAGCGAGCGCTTCGGGCTGTCGAACGAGGATGTCTACCGCTGCCATGTCTGCCTCTCCATCCCGACGAATCCCGACTACGGCTCGCTGAACCTGGCGCAGGCGGTGCAGCTGCTGGCCTACGAGTGGCGTCAGGCGCTGGGCGGTTTCCCGGTGGTGCCGCGCACCCGCGACGCCGCTTGCGCCGGCATCGACGCGGTGCAGGGTGCGCTCGGCCACTGGGAGCAGGCGCTGGTGCATCTGGGCTTTCTCGATCCGAAGGTGCCGCGCAAGCTGATGCCGCGCCTGAACCAGCTGCTCAACCGCGCCGAGCCGACGCTCGAGGAGATCAGCATCCTGCGCGGCATCGCCCGCGAGATCCTGCGTCGCGGCTGAAAATCGGCGCGCGTCCTACACTTCGCTTTCGTCGGCGACGCTGCGGCGCCGCCTCCCGAAGCTCGTCACGAGTCCGCCATGTTCAGCCGCCTGAAAGAAGACATCGACTGCATCCTCGAACGCGATCCGGCCGCCCGCTCGCGCCTGGAGGTGCTGACCTGTTATCCGGGCCTGCATGCGCTGTGGATCCAGCGTCTGGCGCACTGGTTCTGGGTGCGCGACTTCAAGTGGCTGGGCCGCTGGCTGTCGAACTGGGGCCGCTTCCTGACCGGCATCGAGATCCACCCCGGCGCCACCTTCGGCCGGCGCGTCTTCATCGACCACGGCATGGGCATCGTCATCGGCGAGATGGCCGAGGTCGGCGACGACTGCACCATCTACCAGGGCGTGACGCTGGGCGGCACCTCGCTGGTCAAGGGCGCCAAGCGCCACCCGACGCTGGGCCGCGGCGTGATCGTCGGCGCCAATGCCTGTGTGCTCGGCGGCTTCACGGTGGGCGACGGCGCCCGCGTGGGCTCCGGTGCGGTGGTGACCAAGCCGGTGCCGGACGGCGCCACCGCGGTGGGCAACCCGGCGCGCATCATCGCCGCGCAGCAGGATGCCCAGCGCGAGGCCGCGGCCGCGCGCATGGGCTTCTCCGCCTATGGCGTGACGCAGGGCGAGGATCCGGTCGCGCAGGCGATGAAGGGCCTGATCGACAACGCCTCCAGCCACGAGCACCAGATCGCGCTGCTGTGGCAGGCGATCGAGAAGCTCTCGGCGCGCGCCCGTGAGCTGCCGGCCGACCCCTGCGTGCCCGACGAGGCGCACCGCACCGAGCAGTTCGACGCCGAGCGGCTGAACCGGCTGGTCAAGTAGCGCGGCCGCGCTGTCGCGCAGCCTGTCACGCCAGAGGAGCCGCCTGCGCGGCCACCCCCGTGATTTCGGGGGCTCGGCGCGTGAACCCCTGCCTTCGTTTTTGCCAGATCGGCTCATAGCATGAGCTTCAGGTCGTCCGTGGGGGGCGGCCACCTGGAGTCGTGCTCATGTCTCATCCTCTTCCTGGCTCGTCATGCAGGGCCGCTTCCCGGTCGCATCGGCTCGACCGGCTGGCCATGCTGCTCGCCGGTGCGGCGGCGCTGCTGGCCGGCTGCGGCGGTGGCGAGAACGGTGCCGCCACCGACGCGCCGCTGGCGCAGCTGATGGCGGCCAAGACCACCGGAAAAGCGGGTGGCGGCGGGGGCAAGGGCAAGACTGCTCCCGCTCCCGCTCCCGCTCCCGCTCCGGCACCCGCACCCGCACCCGCACCCGCACCCGCACCCGCACCCGCACCCGCCCCGGCACCGGTGCCACCCGCACTGGTGGACATGCCGCCGTGCCTTCCTTCCGGCAAGGGCATCGACTATCCGGTCGGCCCGGGGCAGGCCTACACCGCACTCGACCAGGTGCCCTGGGAGGGCCTGAAGGCCGGCGACACGGTGCGCATCTTTCCGTCGGCGACGCCCTATGCCGGCAAGTTCCTGATCGCCGCGCAGGGCACGGCCGATGCGCCGGTGCGCATCTGCGGCGTGCGCGCGGCCGACGGCGCGCGGCCGGTGATCGACGGCAACGGCGCCACCACCCGCGCCGCGCTGGCCTCGGCCTATGGCAGCAGCACCTACGCCAGCGACATCCACCAGGCCCGCTCGGTCATCGTCATCAAGCCGCTGGCCACGCAGGGCTGGACCGCCTATCCGCAGCATGTGCAGATCGACGGACTGAAGATCCAGCGCGCCCATCCGTCCTACACCTTCCGCGACGCCGCCGGCGCCACGAAGAGCTATCTGCCCTTCGGCGCCTGCATCTGGGTCGAGCGCGGCCACCACATCACGCTGGCCGACAACGAGATCAGCGACTGCCAGATGGCGATCTTCAGCAAGTCGACCGATGACGGCGAGTTCGCCCAGACCCGGAACCTGCGCATTGCCGGCAACCACATGCACGGCCACGGCATCGCCGGCAGCTACACCGAGCACACCACCTACACCCAGAGCATCGGCGCGGTGATCGAGTTCAACCACTACGGCCCGCTGCGCGCCGGGGCGCTGGGCAACTCGGTCAAGGACCGCTCGGCCGGGCTGCTGGTGCGCTACAACCGCATCGAGGAAGGCGCGCACGCGATCGACCTGGTCGAGGCCGAGGACTTTCCGGTCACCGCGCTGGCGCTGCCCGCCTACCGCACCACCCATGTGATCGGCAACCAGATCCGCAAGACCGGCGACACCGGCAGCGTCATCCACTATGGCGGCGACCACTATGGCAGCTCGCCCGGCGCGCTCTGGGGCGAGCCGATCTACCGCAAGGGCACGCTGCACCTGCAGCACAACACCTTCCAGCTGGGTGGAAAGACCGCCTGGCTGCTGCAGCTCTCCACCACCGAGGAGACGGCCGAGGTGCACGGCAACATCGTCATCTATGCCGACAGCGTCACCCAGCGCAATCTGCGCATGTCCCAGCAGGTGGGCACCGGCTGGACCAGCGGGGGCATCGTCAACCTGGGCATCAACTGGGTGTCGAGCGGCTGGCAGGATTCGGACATCTGGCATCCGGTGCCGGGACAGCTCAATGGCACCGCCGCGCTGATCTCGGGCAGCAGCGCGCCGATCGACCTGGCCACCTGGATCCCGCTGGCGGGCAGCGCGGTGATCGATGCAGCCGCGCCGTGGCCGCTTGTGCTGGCCGGTCATGAGCCGGTCTGGCAGCTCGATGCATCCGGCCGGGCGCAGCCTCGCAGCATCGTCGGCAGCGCCCGCGATCTGGGGTCGGTCGAGCGCTGACCCGACCCTGGCGCAAGGCTTCCGAAAGTTTCCGGAAAGACTTCGCGCCGATCTCCTTGTTAAGTTACATCCAGTTGCAATAACACGGGATGTTTCGCATGGAGATCACTGGAAAGCCTGGAAAGGCGGCCGGGCGGCGGCTGTCGGTCGGCCTGCTGCCGCTGCTGCTGGCAGGCTGCCTGTCGGGCGGCTCGGACAGCGATGCCGCCTCGCCGCAGGCCCAGGCGCTGGAGGCCATCCTGCAGGGCGAGTCGGGCGGCAGCGCGCTGCAGCCCTTCAGCGCCTGCGAGGCCTCCGGCCTGGGGACCGACCACCGCGTCGGTCCGGGCCAGACCTACACCGAGCTGGAGCAGGTGCCCTGGGAGTCGCTGCGGGCCGGCGACACGGTGCGCATCTTCCACCGCGCCGAGCCCTACCGGGGCAAGTTCATGCTGGCCGCGCAGGGCACGGCCGCCGCGCCGGTGCGGGTGTGCGGCGTGCGCTCGGCCGCGGGCGAGCGCCCGACGATCAACGGCAGCGGCGCGGTGTCGCGCCCGGCCCTGGCCGGCGGCTACAGCGCCAGCGCCGAATACCGCCTGCTGCATCAGGCGCGCTCGCTGATCCTGATCAAGCCGCTGGCCAGCGCGGCCGACGCCTGGACCCAGGCGCCCTCGCACATCCAGATCGACGGGCTGCGCATCGTGCGCGCCCACCCCGATCTGTCCTTCACCGATGTCGACGGCGTCAGCCGCCGCTACGAGGCCTTCGGCGCCTGCATCTGGATCGAGCGCGGCCGCAACATCACCCTGGCCGACAACGAGATCGCCGACTGCCAGATGGGCGTGTTCAGCAAGTCGACCGACGACAACAGCGCCTCGGTCACCCGGGACCTGCGCCTGATCGGCAACCACATTCACGGCCACGGCATCCGGGGCAGCGACCGGGTGCATGCGACCTACACCCAGGGCGTGGGCACGGTGATCGAGTTCAACCGCTACGGCGCGCCGCGCGAGGGTGCGCTGGGCAATGCGATCAAGGACCGCTCGGCCGGTCTGACCGTGCGCCACAACCGCATCGAGGAGGGCGCACACGCGCTGGATCTGGTCGAGGCCGAGGATTTCCCGAAGACCGCGCTGGCCACCGCGGCCTACCGCGAGACCCATGTGCACGGCAACGTCATCATCAAGCGCGGCGACACCGGCACCACGGTCCACTACGGCGGCGACCACTACGGCAGCTGGCCCGGCGCGATGTGGGGCGAGCCGATCTATCGCAAGGGCACGCTGCATTTCTACGACAACCTGGTCGAGCTGACCGGCAGCTCGGCGGTGCTGTTCCAGATCTCGACCACCGAGGAGCGGGTGCAGGCCTGGAACAACATCGTGGTCTACGCGCCGACGGTGCAGTCGCGCCTGCTGCGGGCCGATCAGGACATCGGCGCGTCCTGGACCAGCGGCGGCATCGTGACGCTGGGCGCCGACAACCGCATCGTCAGCGGCTGGCGCGACACCAGCCCGTGGCATCCGGTCGGCGGCCAGCTGATCGGTGCCGAGCGGGTGACGACGATCGACGCGATGCCCGCCGATCCGGCGGCGCTGATCGCGCAGTCCGGCGGCCTGCTCGGCGCGCCTCAGGTGCGCTGAGGCCGGCGCGCGGTCTTCGGCCGGAAGGCGCTGACGACCGATTCGCGCGTCTCGATGTAGGGCCCGCCGATCAGGTCGATGCAGTAGGGCACCGCGGCGAAGATGCCCGGGCAGGGCGGCTGCGCGTCCGGCAGGCCTTCGAGCGTCTCGGCGATCGACCTGGGCTGGCCCGGCAGGTTCAGGATCAGCGCGCGGCCGCGGATCACCGCCACCTGGCGCGACAGGATCGCGGTCGGCACGAAGCGCAGGCTGATCTGGCGCATCTGCTCGCCGAAGCCCGGCATGACCTTGTCGGCCACCGCCAGCGTGGCCTCGGGCGTCACGTCGCGCGGCGCCGGGCCGGTGCCGCCGGTGGTCAGCACCAGGTCGCAGCGCTCGACATCGACCAGCTCGCGCAGCGTCGCGCTGATGCCCTCCTGCTCGTCCGGGATCAGCCGGGTGACCCAGGTGACCGGGTTGTGCAGCGCGCGCGCCATCCAGTCCTGCAGCGCCGGCAGCCCCTTGTCCTCGTAGACGCCGCTGCTGGCGCGGTCGCTGATCGAGACCAGGCCGATGCGCAGCGGCTCGGGCGGGGGCAGGGCGGTGGCGGTGGCCTCACTCATCGTCGTCTTCCTGGTCGTCGTCGGCATCGTCCGGGGCGGCTGCGGCGGCGGCCGCAGCCAGCGTGGACTTGATCTGCTGGAACAGCTCGCGATAGGCGCGGCCCTTGCGCTCGGTCGGGGCCTCGGCGCCCTGGGCGGCTGCGGCTGCGGCCTGGTCCTTGCGCGCGTTGCGGATCAGCGTGCGCAGCGCCTGCGCGTCGGTGCCGGGGTGCTCGCCCATCCACTGGGTGAAGGCATCGTCCTCGGCGATCAGGCGGTCGCGCCAGCGCTCGGCGGTGTGCAGCGCCAGGGTTTCCTTGGCGCCGGGCAGCTTGAAGGAGGCCACCGCCTCGCGCAGCGGCTCGGCATCGATGCCGCGCATGATCTTGCCGATGTACTGCAGCTGGCGCCGGCGGCCCTCGTGCGAGCGGATGCGCTTGAGATCGAGCAGCGCGTCGAGCAGCGACTCAGGCATGCCGACGATCGCCTTCAGGCGGTGCGCCGGCATCTCGTCGAGCTCCTTGCCCAGGGCCTGCAGATCGTGCATCTGCTTCTTCAGCCGCGTCTTGCTGGGACGGCCGGAGAAGTCCTCGTCCTGGAAGCCGTCATCGGCGCCGTCGTCGTGATCGAAGTGGTAATTCGGGTGCATGGGTGGGAAGGGGGCTCGGGGACCGGTCGGGTCGGGCTGCCCCCGGTGGGGACGACGGCTATGATACGAGCGACCACCCCCCGCATCGCCAGCCCCGCCTGTCCATGACCGCCAAGACCCGCCGTCCGTCCCGTTCGAAGGCTGCAGCTCCGGCTGCCGCGACCGTGCCTGCCCAGGCGCCCGAGGCGGGTTTCGCCTACAGCCGCGCGCAGTTCGCCGACCTGGTCGAGCAGACGCTGGAGATCGCGAAGTCGCTCGGCGCCAGCGATGCCGGCGTCGAGGTCTCCGAGGGTTCGGGCCTGTCGGTGTCGGTGCGCAAGGGCCGGCTCGAGAATGTCGAGCGCAACCGCGACAAGGCGGTCGGCGTGACCGTCTACCTCGGCCAGCGCCGCGGCAATGCCAGCACCTCCGACTTCTCGCCGCAGGCGCTGCGCCAGACGGTGCAGGCGGCCTACGACATCGCCCGCTTCACCGCCGAGGATCCGGCCGCCGGCCTGCCCGACGCCGAGGATCTCGCGCTGGGCGAGGCGGCCGAATGCCGGCTCGATCTCTTCCATCCCTGGCTGGTCGACGCCGAGGCCGCCGCCGAGATGGCGCTGCGCTGCGAGGCCGCGGCGATGGGCGTGGACCGGCGCATCACCAATTCCGACGGCGCGGGCGTGTCGGCGCAGCAGTCGCACTTCTTCGCCGGCAACAGCCGGGGCTTCCGTGGCGGCTATGCCAGCTCGCGCCACTCGATGTCGGTCTCGCCGATCGCCGGACGTGGCGCGCAGATGCAGCGCGACTCCTGGTACAGCTCGGCACGCGACAAGGCCGATCTGGCCTCGCCCGAGGCGGTGGGCCGCTACGCCGCCGAGCGGGCGCTGTCGCGCCTGAAGGGCCGCAAGATCGCCACCGGCGAGGTGCCGGTGCTGTTCGAGTCGACGGTGGCCGCCGGCCTGCTCGGCGCCTATGTGCAGGCCACCAGTGGCGGCGCGCTCTACCGCCGCACCACCTTCCTGGCCGACAGCCTGGGCCAGCCGGTCTTCCCCGAGCACATCGACATCCTGGAGGATCCGCACATCCTCAAGGGCAAGGGCAGTGCGCCCTTCGACGACGAGGGCGTGCGCACCCGCGCCCGCCAGGTGGTCGAGGCCGGCGTGACCCAGGGCTATTTCCTCTCCAGCTACTCGGCGCGCAAGCTCGGCATGAAGACCACCGGCCATGCCGGCGGCGCGCAGAACCTGCGCCTGTCGAGCCGCCTGACGCAGGCCGGCGACAGCCTCGACGAGATGATCCGCAAGCTCGGCCGCGGCCTGTTCGTCATCGAGCTGATGGGGCAGGGCGTCAACTACGTCACCGGCGACTACTCGCGCGGCGCCGCCGGCTTCTGGGTCGAGAACGGCCGCATCGCCTATCCGGTCGAGGAGATCACCATCGCCGGCAACCTGCGCGACATGCTGCGCGGCATCGTCGCGGTCGGCGCCGACGCGTATGCCTCGGGCAGCCGCACCATCGGCTCGGTGCTGATCGACCGGATGATGGTGGCCGGCCACTGAAGGAAGGGTGTCTGGCGGCGTGTCTGGTGGCGCGCCCGGCGGTGTGACCGCGGCATGAGTCCGCCCCCTACGTAGTCCTGCGCAGGGGTTAGTCTCATGGTTATCCCGAAGAGGTGTTCCTAGAATCGCTCTCGACCCCGAGAGAAGAACAGATTTCGCGAACATCGCCCCTTCAGGACTCATCCGCATGCAACGTCGCTCCTTCATTCGTCATTCCGGCCTGGCCGGCGTTCTGGCTGCCGGCGCTGCGCCGGCCGTGGTGCACGCGCAGGCCAACATCCGCTGGCGCCTGGCCTCGAGCTTCCCGAAGTCGCTCGACACCATCTACGGCGGCGGCGATGTCTTCGCGAAGAAGGTCGCCGAGATGTCGGGCGGCAAGTTCCAGATCACGGTGCATCCGGGCGGCGAGCTGATGCCCCCCTTCGGCGTGGTCGATGGCGTGCAGAACGGCACCGTCGAGTGCGCCCACACCGTGCCGTACTACTTCTTCGGCAAGGACGAGACCTTCGCGCTGGGCGCGGCCATTCCCTTCGGCATGAACAGCCGCCAGATGACCGCGTGGATGTTCGAGGGCAACGGCCTGAAGCTGATGCGCGAGTTCTACGCGCAGTACAACATCATCAGCTTCCCTTGCGGCAACACCGGCGCGCAGATGGGCGGCTGGTACCGCAAGCCGCTGCAGTCGATCGCCGACATGAAGGGCCTGAAGTTCCGCGTCGGCGGCTTCGCTGGCAAGGTGGTCGAGCGTCTGGGCGGCGTGCCGCAGAACATTCCCGGCGGCGAGATCTACCAGGCGCTGGAGAAGGGCACGATCGACGCGGCCGAGTGGATCGGTCCCTACGATGACCAGAAGCTCGGCTTCAACAAGGTCGCGCCGAACTACGCCTATCCGGCCTGGTGGGAGGGCGGTCCGCAGATCGACCTGTTCGTCAACCAGAAGGCCTTCAACAGCCTGTCGGCCGAGTACAAGGCCATCGTCGAGGCCGCGGCCACCTACTCGCATGTCGAGATGCAGGCCAAGTACGACGCGAAAAATCCGGCCGCGCTCAAGCAGCTGGTCTCCAGCGGCACCAAGCTGTTCCGCTTCCCGAAGGACGTGATGGAGGCGGCCTTCAAGGAATCGATGGCGCTGTACAGCGAGCTCTCGGCCAAGAACCCGAACTGGAAGAAGGTCTATACCGACTTCGCCAAGTTCCGCGCCGAGCAGAACCTGTGGTTCCGCTTCGCCGAGTCCGGCTTCGACGACTTCATGCAGCAGCAGAAGCTCTGACCGCTGCGCCAGATTGTCGCTCGGGTATTCCCCGCACGACAGACCGTCCCGCTCTTCCTAGAATGGGACACCCCTGCCCGACTGCCCCGGTGGCCTGTCGGGCCACCCGCGTGATGAAGGCGCTGCAGACAGCGCCGATGACACAGGAGACAGATTCATGGAACGTCGCTCGTTTGTTCGTCATGCCGGCCTGGCCGGCGTCCTGGCCGCGGGTGCCGCGCCGGCCGTGGTGCATGCGCAGGCCAACATCCGCTGGCGCCTGGCCTCGAGCTTCCCGAAGTCGCTCGACACCATCTACGGTGCCGCTGACGAGTTCTCGAAGAAGGTGGCCGCGATGTCGGGCGGCAAGTTCCAGATCACGGTGCACCCGGCCGGCGAGCTGATGCCCGCCTTCGGCGTGGTCGACGGCGTGCAGAACGCCACCGTCGAGATGGCGCACACCGCGCCCTACTATTTCTTCGGCAAGGACGAGACCTTCGCGCTCGGCTGCGCCATTCCCTTCGGCCTGAACAGCCGTCAGATGACCGCGTGGATGTACGAGGGCAACGGCCTGAAGCTGATGCGCGAGTTCTACGCCAAGTTCAGCATCGTGAACTTCCCTGGCGGCAACACCGGCGCGCAGATGGGCGGCTGGTATCGCAAGCCGGTGGCCTCGATGGCGGACATGAAGGGCCTGAAGTTCCGCGTCGGCGGCTTCGCCGGCAAGGTGGTCGAGCGCATGGGCGGCGTGCCGCAGAACATTCCCGGCGGCGAGATCTACCAGGCACTGGAGAAGGGCACCATCGACGCGGCCGAGTGGGTCGGCCCCTACGACGACCAGAAGCTCGGCTTCAACAAGGTCGCGCCGAACTATGCCTATCCCGGCTGGTGGGAAGGCGGTCCGCAGCTGGACTTCTTCATCAACCAGAAGGCCTGGGACGGCCTGTCTGCCGAGTACAAGGCCATCGTCGAGTGCGCGGCCTCCTACGCGCATGTCGACATGCAGGGCAAGTACGACGGCCGCAATCCGGTGGCGCTGCGCAGCCTGGTGTCCAGCGGAACCAAGCTGTTCCGCTTCCCGAAGGACGTGATGGACACCGCCTTCAAGGAGTCGATGGCGCTGTACGCCGAGATCGGCGACAAGAACCCGAACTGGAAGAAGGTCTACGCCGACTACGCCAAGTTCCGCGCCGACCAGAACCTGTGGTTCCGCTTCGCCGAAGCCGGCTTCGACGACTTCATGCAGCAGCAGAAGCTGTGACGACCCGAGGCGCCTGGTGCGCCTCGTGCTGAATGGCCAGACTGCCGACCGCCCGGTGCATGCCGAGGCGGTTTTTTCATTTGTGCCGACCCTGTTTCGAGTGCCGCCCCCCGGTTCGAGTGAAAGTGACATTTGTCACAAGAATGCGGGGGCCAATTTCATCCCGCGCTGGATAGACTTTGTAAAAACAATTCTTGTTCACAAAAATCTGGAAACGGATCATCACAATCCGATGCGGTGAGTTCGAACAGGATTCATGCGTTTCCTGCACCATCGCTTCCATTGTTCCCTGTGCTTTCATGACGGATACCGCTCAGCCTTCCTCCCGTCCCCGGCTTGTGTTGCGTGCCTGGCAGCTGCGTGATGCCGACGCGGGTGCGCTGAAGCTGTTCATGAACCTGCTGCGCAACCGGCTGCAGGCCGAGTGGGTGGCGGCACAGGAGGGCTCGCCGGTCGATCTGCTGGTGCTGCCGGTGGGAGCGGTCGATCCATCCGGCTTCGAGGCCTTGGCAGCGTTCGGGGCGATCCGGCTGAGCATTGCCGCCGATGCCGCGGAGCAGGCTCGTGCTGGGGCGCTGGCGCTGCAGCGGCCGCTGCAGTTCGAGGAGTTCAGTGCGCTGATGCTGGAGATCGAGCCTGGTCTGATCGAGACGGCTGCGGCTCGTCGTGAGGTGCCGGCCCCGGTCAATGCTGCACCCGCGCCTGTGCCCGCCGCTCCGACCGTCACTGCCGCCGCCGCCACCGTGGTCGTCGAACCGGCGCCCGTGGCTCGGCCGTCTGCGCGTCCTGGGCTGGAGCTGGCGCCGGGCGCGCGGGTGCGGCTGCGGCGCTGGCCGGATCCGGTGCAGCTGCAGGGCCGCAAGGGGCATCAGCGGCTGGCCAGCCAGATCGCGGCCACCGCACTCGAGCGCGAGGATCTGCTGTCGCTGTCGGGTCTGCCGGAGGTCGAGGTCGATGCCTTCCTGCAGGCGATGCACCGTGCCGATCTGCTCGAGGTGCTGCCGCCTGAATCCGCCTCGTCCGCCTCGGCGGTGACCGACGTCGCCGCGGCCGATTCCGCCGCCGCCGAGCCGGTGCCGGGCAGCCTGTTCGGGCTGATCCGTCGCCGCCTGGGCATCGGCAGCTGACGTCCGCGCGACGGGTTCGGCCTCTGCTCTGATGCGCGACTGCAAGATCGTCTTCACCGGCACGCCCGGTGCCGGCAAGACCACCGCGATCGCCGCGATCAGCGACACGCCGCCGGTGGTCACCGACGTGCCCAACCGGGATCCTTCGCTGGCCAAGGCCCGCACCACCGTCGGCATGGACTATGGCGAGGTGCTGATCGCCGACCTGGTGCGGGTGCGCCTGTTCGGCACGCCGGGCCAGACCCGGTTCGACTTTCTCTGGCCCATCCTGGCCCACAAGGCGATGGGGCTGATCATCCTGGTCGACAACTCGCGGCCCGATCCGCTGGCCGATCTGCGCATCTATCTCGATGCCTTTGCCGAGCAGCTCGAGCACACCGCCTGCGTCATCGGCATCGGCCGGACCGAGGCGCATCCCGAGCCCGGCCTGCAGGCCTTCGGCGACGAGCTGGCGCGGCGCGGCCGGGTGTTTCCGGTGCTGCCGGTGGATGTGCGCGAGCGCGACGATGTGCTGATGCTGCTGGACTGCATCCTGGCCCAGCTCGAGGCCCGCAACCGCGCCGGCCACGGTCTGGCCCTGATGCGGCATGCCGGACGTCACCTGCGATGAGCGCCTGCGACTCGACACCTCTTTGCTCTCTGTCTTCTCTCTGTCCCGATTTCACGCTTTTCACACTGACTGACCACGGAAGGAAACTCGACATGGCCAACATCAAGCAGAGCCTGGAGCAGCTCATGACCGTCGACGGCGCGATGTGCGCCGCCCTCGTCGACTCGGAGAGCGGCATGATGCTCGGCTCGACCGGCTCGGGCGTCGATCTGGAGATCGCTGCCGCCGGCAACACCGAAGTGATGCGCGCCAAGCTGCGCACGATGAAGCAGCTCGGCCTGGACGATCGCATCGACGACGTGCTGATCACGCTCGGCAAGCAGTACCACATCATTCGTCCCTGCACCCGCCAGGAAGGCATGTTCTTCTACTTCGTGCTGGACAAGTCGCGCGCCAACCTGGCGCTGGCCCGTCGCAAGGCGGTCGATGTGGACCGTGAACTGCAGTTCTGATCTGACTCGGACCAGATCCGGTGCCCGCTGGCGCGGGTTCTAGAATCCGCGCCGATGAATCCTTCCTCACGGATCGCCGGCACTGCAGCCGGACGGCCGGCCCTGTGGCCCGGCCTGGCGTTTGCGCTGATCGGCTCGATCGCCTTCTCCGGCAAGGCCATCATCGTCAAGCTGGCCTATCGGCATGGCACCGATGCGGTGACGCTGCTGATGCTGCGCATGCTGTTCGCACTGCCGCTGTTCCTGGCGCTGGCCTGGTGGTCGGGGCGGGGGCGGCCGGCGCTGAGCCGGCGCGACTGGGGCGCGGTGTTCGGCCTGGGCTTCTCGGGCTACTACCTCGCCAGCTTTCTCGACTTTCTCGGCCTGGCCTACATCAGCGCCAGCCTCGAGCGGCTGATCCTCTATCTCAACCCGACGCTGGTGCTGCTGCTGGGCGTGCTGCTGCATGGCCGCAAGGTCAGCGCCCGGCAGCTGCTGGCGCTGGCGGTCAGCTATGGCGGCGTGCTGCTGGTCTTCGGCCACGAGCTGAACGATCTGGGGCCGAACGTCGGGCTGGGCACGCTGCTGGTCTTCGGCAGCGCGCTGAGCTATGCGGTCTATCTGGTGCAGAGCGGCCAGGAGGTGCAGCGCCTGGGCGCGCTGCGACTGACCGGACTGGCCACCACCGTGGCCTGCCTGCTGTGCATCGGCCAGTTCCTGCTGCTGCGCCCGCTGGAGTCGGTGCTGGCGGTGCCGGCGCCGGTGCTGTGGCTGTCGCTGCTCAATGCCACCGCCTGCACCTTCGCGCCGGTCATCCTGGTGATGATGGGCATCGAGCGGCTGGGCGCGACGCTGGCGGCGCAGACCGGTCTGGTCGGGCCGATGAGCACCATCCTGATGGGCATCTTCATCCTCGGCGAGCCGATGACGCCATGGATCCTGGGCGGCACCGCGCTGGTGCTGGCCGGCGTGGCGCTGCTGGCGCGCTGGCGCTGAATGGCGCGGGCGCTGCGCTTCAGCGCTTCGACGACACCACGATGCCGGCGACGATCAGCACGAAGGCCGCCGCGTGGTACAGGTGCGGCGCCTCGCCGAGCAGCGCGGTCGACAGCAGCGCGGCGAACAGCGGCGTCAGGTTGACGAACAGGCCGGCGGTGGTCGGCCCCACCGCGGCCACCGCTCGTCCCCACAGTCCGTAGGCCACCAGCGACGGACCGACGACGATGTAGGCGATCGCGGCGAACACCGCCAGCGACCACTCGGGCTGGCGAGGCCAGGCCAGTGCCTCCACGCCGGCCGCACCGCCGGCCCAGAGCAGGCCGAAGAGCGTCTGCACCAGCAGGAACTCATGCCACTCCCAGGCGCGCGGCTGGCCGTCCGCACCGGTGACCTGCGGGCGCGCCGCGCCGCGCATCGACGCGGGCGGCCGCACCAGCAGCCAGCTGTAGCCCGACCAGCTCGCGGCCGCCGCCAGCATGAAGAGATCGCCCTGGACGAACTGCACCTGGGCCAGCGCCAGCGGATCGCCCCGGCCGAGCACCACCGCCACCCCGGCCAGCGACAGCGCCGCGCCGATCATCTGGCCGCGCTGCGGCCGCTCCGCGAAGAAGAGTGCGCCGATCAGCAGCATCCACAGCGGCATGCTCGCGGCGATCAGCGTGACATTGATCGGGGTCGAGGTGGTCAGCGCCACATACTGCAGCGCGTTGTAGGCGCCCACGCCCAGCAGGCCGACCAGCGCCAGATAGGGCCAGCGTGCGGCGATGTCGGCACGGTTGCGCGCACCGGCGAGCGCCCGGCGGCCGATCACCAGCAGCACCAGCAGCACCAGCGCCCAGCGGATCGCGTTGAGCAGCAGCGGTGGCACATGGGGCACTGTCATGCGTCCGACCACCGCATTGCCGGCCCACAGCAGCGGCGGCAAGGTCAGCATCAGCACTAGGCGGGGAGACAGGGCGGGCATGGCAGGGCGGTCCGGAAAGGGAGCCGCATCCTAACCGCGAAATAGAACGGTCGTGCAGGACGGAGCGCGCCATGCTTCGGCTCTGGCAGGGCGAGGGTCGTGCATGCCGATGCAGGAATGCGATCTCGGGCAGATGTGACTTATTTCTCGGTTCCGGCGGAGGGGTGCTCAGCGGCGCGTTTTTTTCATCTGCTTGGATGATGCGAAGTGGCGTGACATTCAACACAGTCCGCCAGTCCGGCATTCAGACAGGGGGGAGACGGATCAGGCGCCCGGCCACAGGGACCTGCGTCTCCGCATGAATGGGTTCAGACCAGCGAAGGAGCGCAAGATGGGACGGGATGTCATGGAAGCGGAAGCGGCCGTGGTGGGCATGCGGCCTGCGGAAGGCACGAGGGCCGCGGTCGGCCTGGGGACCGAAGTCCCCGGTGCGCGGCTGCTGCTGATCGACGACTACGAGTTCATCCGCATCGGCGTGCGCACCATGTGCGCGCGGCTGCACGGCCGACCGGTCGAGTGGCACGAGGCGGGCTCGCTGCAGGACGGCATCGGGATCTTCGGCCGCGACGGGCCCTTTGATGCGGTGCTGCTGGATCTCAATCTGAGCGACTGCAAGGGCCTGCAGGGGCTGCGCCTGTTCATGCAGGCGCATCCGCTGGCCCGGGTGCTGATCTTCAGCGGCACGGTCGACGAATTCGTCATCCGCCAGGCCCGGGCGCTGGGTGCGCAGGGCTATCTGCGCAAGACCGGCTCGGCGCAGGAGCTGCAGTCCGCGCTGGCCGAGCTGCTGCCGCCGCCTGAGCGTCCGCGCCTGCCGCTGGCCGCCGAGCGGCTCTTTCCCCGCCTGCCGGGATCGTCGATGTACGACCGCATCGCCGAGCTGGGGCCGCGGCATCTGGAGGTGCTGGAGCTGGTGCTGTCGGGTTGCACCAACCAGGAGATCAGCAGCGCCACCACGCTGTCGCTGGGCACGGTCAAGAACTATGTGTCCTCGCTGCTGCTGGCGCTGGACGTGCGCTCGCGCTCGCATCTGATCAGCCTGTTCCGCTGAGCGCAGCCGCCGGGCCGGCATGGCGCAGCGGCAGATCGTTCGGCGTGTCGTCGTCGGTCCTGGCGAGGGGCGGGAGGCGGCGCCGCAGGATGCACGGGCCGAGCGCCGCTCGGTGCGGCGCCGGCTCGAGGATGCGGCCTTTGCCGATGCCTTCGAGCGGGCGCCGGAGGTGCTGCTGGTGCTGGCCCTGGCGCAGATGGTCAGCGCCGTCTGGCTGGGCGCGCTGCAGCAGCGCGGTGCGGTGCTGCTGTGCGCGATGCTGGCGCTGGCCGGTCTGGTGCCCTGCGCGCTCGGTCACCGCGCGTTGCGCCAGGCGCGGGCGGCCGGTGCGCCGCGCGAGCAGCTGCAGCGGCTGCGCCGGCGCTGGCAGTGCCGCATGGCGCTGGCGCTGCTGACGCCCGCGCTCACGCTGGCGGCCGACCTGCTCTCGGCCGGCCGGGTCGAGCTCGAGGCGGTGGTGGTCCTGGTGCTGGTCAGCCTGTATGTGGCGGCGGTCTGGGCGGCCTGGCCGCTGCTGGGCAGCATGGCGGCGGTGGGTGCGGCCGCTTGCGCGCTGGTCTGCGTCGGCCTCGGCGAGCTGCGTCTGGCCCTGTCGCTGGCGGCAGCGGCGATGCTGGCGCTGTGGCTGCGCCATCAGGTGGCAGCAGTCTGGCTGCGGGCGATGCGGGCCCGTCTTGGGGCGGACGACCTGAGCGCCTCGCTGGCGCGCGAGCGCGATGCGGCGCTGCGCGCGCAGGCCGATGCCCATCGCTTCGTTGCCACCGCCAGCCACGACCTGCGCCAGCCGATGCATGCGCTGGGCCTGTTCGTCTCGTCGCTGGAGCGGCGGGTGCAGGGCACGCCGGAAGCCTCGATCGTGCGCAACATGACCCGATCGATCGAGGCGCTGGACCAGTCCTTCGGCGCGATGCTCGACATCTCGCGGCTCGAGGCCGGCTCGATGGAGGTCAATCTGCAGCATTTCGCGCTGCGCGATGTCTTCCGTCGGCTGCATCTGCATTTTGCCGGGCTGGCGGAGACGGCCGGGCTGGGCCTGCGCTTCTCGCCGGGCGGCAAGTCGGTGCGCAGCGACCCGCAGCTGCTCGAGCGGGTGCTGGGCAATCTGGTGCAGAACGCGCTGCGCCACACCCGCGAGGGCGGCGTGGTGGTGGTCGCGCGCAGCACCCGCACCCACACGAACATCGAGGTCTGGGACACCGGCAGCGGCATCGCGCCCGAAGAGCTGCCGCGCATCTTCGACGAGTTCTATCAGGTCCGCGAGGGTGCCCGGCGCCGCCAGCGCGGCCTGGGCCTGGGCCTGGCGATCGTGCGCCGGCTGGTGCGGCTGATGGGCCACACGCTGACCGTGGCGTCCTGCCCGGGGCGCGGCACGATGTTCCGCATCGGCATCGCCACCGGCGCGCTCGACGAGATGGAGCGCGCCACCGCCGCGGCCGACACCGTGCCGATGCCGCTCTTCGAGGCCCGCTCCATCCTGGTGATCGACGATGACGAGGCGATTCGCGAGGGCCTGACGGCGGTGCTGTCCGAGTGGGGCTACGAGGTGATGACGGCGGCCGGCATCGGCGAGGCGCTGGCCCTGGCCGGCGAGGCGGGCGGCGCGATCGACCTGATCCTGTCGGACCTGCATCTGGCCGACGGCGAGGACGGCCTGGACGCGATCGACAGCGTGCGCCGGCGCTGTGCGCTGCCGGTGCCCGCGCTGGTCATCACCGGCGACACCACCGCCGACGAGATGCGCCGTGTCGAGCAGGCCGGACTGGTGCTGCTGTTCAAGCCGCTGCAGCCGCGCAGGCTGATGGCGGCGCTGCGGCAGATGAGTGCGCAGACCTGAGCAGGGAAGTGACTTTCGGCAGATTTTCGCAGCGCCGGCCCTGCCTAGACTGGCTGCATGAGTTCCATCGATGTCGATGTGCTGCTGTCCCCTCTCCAGGCCGCGTCGCCCTGCGGCGAGACTGACCTGGAGTACGACGAGGACTTCCAGGCGCTGCTGCGCGCCTCGGCCGGGCGGCCGGAGCAGCAGTACGGCGACACGCTGATTCCGGCCGAGGAGCCGGACTGGATCGCGATGCGCCGACATGCGCTGGCGCTGTTCGGACGCGGGCGCGATCTGCGGGTGGCCGTGCAGCTGCTGCGTGCGGCGCTGCGCCTCGACGGCCTGGGCGCGCTGGCGCCGGGCCTGCGCCTGGTCGCCGGTCTGCTCGAACGCTACTGGGACAGCCTCTGGCCGCGGCCCGATCCGGATGATCCCGACGACCACTTCATGCGCATGAACGCGCTGGCGGAGCTGGCCGACGCGGACCTGCTGCTGGCCGACATTCGTGCCGCGCGGGTGCCCGGCGACCGCACCGGGCTGAACGGCCGCCAGCTTGAGCTGGCCAGCGGCCGGGCCGCGGCCCGGCCCGGCGAGCCGGTGCCGGTCGACACCGTCATGGCGCACCACCAGGGCATGTCGCTGGTGGCGCTGGCGGTGGTGCTGCTCGACGAGGCGCCGCGGCGCTGGCTGGGCCGCGACGCGCTGATGC
>NZ_JACCPY010000026.1 GCF_013426975.1 Sphaerotilus sulfidivorans | reverse complement strand
GCATCAGCGCGTCGCGGCCCAGCCAGCGCCGCGGCGCCTCGTCGAGCAGCACCACCGCCAGCGCCACCAGCGACATGCCCTGGTGGTGCGCCATGACGGTGTCGACCCGCACCGGCTCGCCGGGCCGCTCCTGGCGCGAGACGGTGAAGTCCAGCGCCTCGATGAAGCCCAGCGGGCCGCGGGCCCGCAGGTCGCCCAGGCGCTGCAGGTTGGCCATCGCCTCGGGCAGGTCGACCATCAGCGCCATCACGGTCGCGTAGGGCGCGATCACGCGCTCGTCGGGCGGGGTGCGCCGCAGCGCCAGCCGCGCCGCGCCCTGCGGGCCGTACTGGTAGGCCAGCGTGTGGTCGCGCGCCGCATGCGCGGACTCCGACACGCCCCAGGGCAGGCCGTCGCGCACGCCCTGCGCCCGCTGCTCCTGCACCGCCGCGCGGGCGGCCTGGTCGAGCACGCTGCCCTGCGGCTCGTCGAGCACCAGCGAAGGCATCAGGTACTCGAACATCGAGCCCGACCAGGAGCGCAGGCCCACCTGGTCGCCGATCGCCGCGAAGGGCCGGCCCAGCGCCGACCAGTGCCGCACCGGCACGTCGCCCTTGGCGATGGCCAGCAGGCTGGTCAGGCGGCATTCCGAGGCCAGCAGGTCGTAGTGGCTGCCGTCGAGCTGGCCGCTGTCGGCGCGCAGGCCGATGTGCAGCAGCCGGCGCACCGGATCGAAGAGCATCGCGTAGTCGGGCGCCAGCGCCAGCGTGCGGCAGCGCGCCGCCAGCTCGCGCAGCCGGCTCTCCAGCGAGGCCGGCGCGCGCAGGTCCTCCAGCAGCGCCTCCAGCGTGTCGAGGTGGTCGCGCAGCAGCCACAGGCTGCGCTCGTCGCCGCCCGGGGCATCGACCTCGGGCACGCGCTGCCACAGCGCGTCGAGCTCGGTGCGGGCCTCGGCCAGCCACTGCGGCAGTAGCGCGAAGTCGGCCTCGTCGACCGGCGGCAGCTCTCGCATCGGCGCCAGCTGCGCCAGACGATGCGTTACCCGTCCGGCCAGCAGCGCCGGCCGCAGCGGCGCCAGGCGCTGCGCCGATTCGCCCAGCGCCAGCCGCAGCATCGGCTGGCCGTGCCAGAGCTGCGGCTGCGTCGCCAGCTCCTCGCAGGCGCCGGCCACCGCCAGCAGGTGGCCGCCGAGGTTGCCGCTGTCGACCGTCGAGACATAGGCCGGCGGCAGCACCGCGAGCGTGCGGGTGTCGTACCAGTTCAGGAAATGGCCGCGGTGGCGCGGCAGGCGCTCCAGCGTCGACAGCGTCGCGTCGAGGCGGCGCACCATGTCGCCGACGCCGATGAAGCCGAAGGCCCGCGCGGTGGCCACGCCCAGCAGGTACATGCCGATGTTGGTCGGCGAGGTGCGCGAGGCGATCATCGGCTGCGGGCTGAGCTGCAGGTTGTCCGGCGGCAGGTGGTTCTCCTCCGCCGTGACGGTGCGCAGGTAGAAGCGCCAGGTGTCGCGCGCCAGATGGCGCAGCGACTGGCGCACCGGCTCGGCCAGCGGCGCCGGCGGCGGCCCCGGCACCCGGGCGCCCCAGGCGACCCAGACCGGCGCCAGCGCCCACAGCAGGGCCAGGCCGAGCGCCCAGGGCAGCGTCGCCGCCGGGCCGGCCAGCGCCAGCACGCCCGCCAGCGCGGCGGCGGCCAGCGTCGTCGGCGCGTGGCGGCGCGCCAGCGCCGGCAGCGCGGTGCTGGCAGCCGCGGCCGCAGACGCCGCAGTCGTCCATTCCAGCAGGCGCCGGCGCGACACGCACTGGCGCCACAGCGCCCGCGCGATCGCGTCCAGCGACAGCAGCGCCTGGTCGAGCAGCAGCGCCAGATGCCAGGCACCCGCCCCCAGCGCGCGGCTCATGTCCGCCAGGCCGCGGCGCCAGAACAGGCCCAGCGAGATGTCGTCGCGGCTCGGCGCCAGACCGGCGACCGTTCCCAGCAGCGGCCCGATCGCGTGCGCCAGCAGCGCCAGCAGCAGCACCCGGCCGGGCGGCAGCACGCCGGTGGCCAGCGCCAGCACGATCAGCGCCAGCGTCGCCGGCGCCACCAGCGAGCGGCGCAGGTTGTCGACCATCTTCCAGCGGCTGATCAGCGCCATCGGCCAGCGCCGCGGCGCCAGCAGGAAGGGCAGCAGCTGCCAGTCGCCGCGGGTCCAGCGATGGATGCGCGAGGCCGCGACATCCGGATGCCCGGGCGCGTCCTCCACCAGCGTCACATCGCTGACGCCGGCGCAGCGCGCGATCGCGCCCTCGAGCAGGTCATGGCTGAGCACATGGCCTTCGGGCAGGCGCGCGCCCAGCACCGCGTGCAGCGCCTGCACGTCGAGCAGGCCCTTGCCGGTGAAGGTGCCCTCGCCGTGCAGGTCCTGGTAGATCTCGGAGCTGGCGGCGCTGTAGGGATCGATGCCGCCCTGGCCGGCGAAGAGGCGGTGGAAGCGGGTGCGCGCGGCGCGGGCCGCCAGCGGCAGCGCCACCCGCGGCTGCAGGATCGCGTGGCCGGCGACGACGCGCCGGTGCTGCGCGTCCAGGCGCGGCCGGTTGAGCGGATGCGCGGCGATGCCGACCAGCTCGAGCAGCCGCCCCGGTGGCATGTCGGTGTCGCTGTCGAGCGTCATGACATGGCGCACCGGATGGCGCACCTGCGTCAGAGCGTCGAGCGCCAGGAAGGGTGAGGCGGGCGGCGCGGCGCTGCGGCCGGCCTCGTCGAGCCAGCCGACGAGCTGCTCGAGCTTGCCGCGCTTGCGCTCGTGGCCGATCCAGCGCGCCTCGGTGCTGCTGTAGCGGCGCATCCGGTGCAGCAGCAGGAAGCGCGGCGCGGCCGGCGCGTCGCGGTCGGCCGCGCCGCCGGCCGGGCCGTGCACCCGGTTGAGCGTGCGCAGCGCCTGCTCGGCATGCTGCAGCAGCGCCTCGTCGTCGTCGGCATGCGGCGTGGAGGCGTCGGCCCAGTCGCTCAGCAGCGCGTACTGGACCTGCGGATCGCGGGTCGAGAGGTGATGCTGCTCGAGCTGCGCGACCAGCTCGTCGGTCTGCGCGTCGGACGAAAGCATGCACGGGATGACCACCAGCGTGCGCCGCTGCGGCCCCAGGCCCTCGTCGAGCGCCAGCCGCGGCAGCCGCGCCGGAGGCACCGACTCGCTGATCAGCCGGTTGACCAGGCTGACGACCAGCTCGCTGACCGGAAAGGCCAGCAGCAGCGCGGTCAGCGCCAGCAGCCCGGCCGACCAGGACGCGGCGGCCGCGCCATGCGGCATCAGCCAGGCCACCATCAGCAGCGTCGGCAGGCCCAGCGCCGCCAGATGCAGGCCGGCACGCCAGCGCCGGCTGGCGGCCAGCCGCTCGGTGAAGCCGGCCGGCGGCAGGCCGAGCGCCTGGCGCAGCGCCTCGCGCCCGGCGCCCAGGCACCAGTGGCCCGGCGCCGCCTCGGGCGCGTCCGGCGCCGGCGCGGCGTCGACGCGGCGCATCAGCTCGGCGGCGACCCGCGATTCGGGCAGGCCGCCGTCGAGCGCCAGCTGCTCGACCGCGCGCAGCGTCTCGTCCTGCGTGTCCTGGCGCTCGGCGGCGAAGACCGGCGAGCGCGCCAGCGTGCGCACCGTGACGCTGACGCCGGCGATCAGCTCGCGCCACTCCAGCCGGTCGATGCCGCGCAGCGAGGTGATGGCGTTGCGCACGCTCTGGTGGTCGCGCGTCATCTCGTCGTGCAGCTGTGCCTGCGCCGCGGCCGGGTCGGGCAGGTGCGTGTCGAGCCAGACCCGCAGCCCGGCATGCAGCGCATGCGGCACGTCGGCCTCGCGCAGCGAGAGCTGCAGCGCGAAGGCCTGCAGCACGCCGCGGCGCGACAGCGCCTGGCCCAGGTGCTCGAGCTCGGCCAGCGCCGCCGGCGCATGCGCCTGCTCGAGCCACGAGTGGGCGCGCTCGCGTGCGTCGAGCATCGCCGCGGTGCGCTCAGCCAGGCGGCGCAGGTTCTCGATCAGCACCAGGCGCAGCGTCGTCGGCAGCGCCCACAGCTCCGCCAGCGACAGCTCGCGCTCGCGGTCATAGGCCTGCAGGAAGGCGCACAGCAGCTCGGCGTCGAGCCCGCTGTCGCTGTGCGCGACCCAGGCCCAGGCGATGCCGTAGATGCGCGGCAGCCCGTCGAGCGGCTCGCCACACAGCACCGGCAGCCGCGCGAAGTAGCGCGCCGGCAGCTGCCGGCGCACCTCGTTGACCTGCTCGTCGATCAGGCTGGCGTTGTCGAGCAGCCATTGCGCCGCCGGCCCGAGGTTCAGCCCGTCGCGCGACAGGCGCTCCAGCGCCGCCACCGCGCCGCGGATCACCGCGATGTTCTCGTCGAGCCGCGGGAAGAAAGGCACCGCGGCCGGCGCACGCACCGCACGGCATTCGTGCGAGAGCGCCAGCCGCGCGGCGTGCTGCTCGAAATGGCCTCGCCCGAACAGCACCGAGCGGATCGGCGGCTCGATCGGGAGGGGAACGGGGGCCGCGGTCGTCTCGACCGCCTCGCTCGCCGCTGCAGCCATCCGTCAGGACCAGGAAGCCGCCAGCGGCAGCACCGCCACCGCGACCATCACGGTCGTCACGAAGCGGCCGGCCACGCGCGCATGGACCCGCTCGGCCAGGCAGCCCAGCGCGAACATCGGGCCGCGCGCATGGCGGCACTGCCCCAGGTGGGCACGCAGCGTGTGCAGATGGTCTTCAAGCAGCAAGGCGGGGGTCAGGGCGCTGGCCGGTCGCGTCGGTGTCATGGAATCTCCCTGGCGTGTCGTGTTGGATGTCGTGTCGGATGAGGTCGGGTCAGCCCTTGGCGACAACCAGGCGGTTGTCGACCGCGACCACGCCCTTGACCGCCTTGGCCAGATCGCTGGCACGGCGGCGCGAGCTGTCGTCCGGCGCCGAGCCCTTGAGCTCGACGCGGCCGTTCGAGGTGTCGACATCGATCTTCAGCGCGCTCAGCTTCGGGTCGCCGGCCAGCGCGGCGTTGACCGCGACGGTGATGCCGGCGTCATCGACGCTGGCGCGGGCTTCGGCGGTGGCTTCCTTGGCGTCGGCCACGGCGGCATCGGTGCCGGCGCGTACCTCGGCGGTGGCTTCCTTGACCTCGGCCTTGACCTCGGCGGCCGCATCGCGGGCTTCCGCCTTGGCCACTTCGGTGCGCTGCTCGGCCGCGGCGACAGCGCCGTCGATCTTCTGGCCGACGGTGCGATCGTCATCCGGCTTGCCGCAGGCGGCCAGCGTCAGACCCAGCACCGCCGTGGCGGTGAGGGTCAGCACGCGGCGGGCGGCGGGGGTCGAGAGGGAGAGCATGTGGGAGAGGCGGGAGGCGTTGCGCGGGGTGTTCATGTCGGGCTCCTGGAATGGGGGGCGGGGGTGGGTTCCCGCCTGCGCGGGAATGACGGGAATGACGGGGAACGAAGGGCGTGGCGTGAAACGACGGGGCTGCCGAGGCGACTCAGGGCGGGTCGTCGCGGGCATCGGCGCGGGCCGGCAGGCACAGCGCCAGCAGGGCACCGGCGGCGGCAGCCAGCGCCACCGCCTTCAGCGGCTCCTCGCGCACCCAGGCCAGGGCCTCGTCGTGCATCCGGGCCAGCAGGCCGGACAGGTCGGACGGGTCGGGGCCGGCCGCCGGATCGAGCGGGCTCGGCGGGCCGACAGGATCGACCGGATCAAGCGGATCGGAGTTCATGCGTCGTCCTGCGTCAGGTGCGGCGGATCAGGCCCATCACGAAGCTGACCAGCGCCATGACCAGGAAGACGATGAAGAGGATCTTGGCGATGCCGGCCGCACCGGCGGCGATGCCGCCGAAGCCGAACAGCGCGGCGATCAAGGCGATGACAAAGAAGACGACGGCGTAGTGCAGCATGGCGGGCTCCTGGGGCGGAAGGTGATTCCGGGGGGTTTCGGGGGGTGCCGGCGATGCGCCGGGCATGGAGCCACTTTAGGAACGCCACCGGCCTGCGACCATCGGGCCGCAGCCGCGTCGCGGTGTGGGCCTGAGGGCGTGCGCCCTGTAGGAATGCGCCGACTGCGTCGGCCGCACATCGGCCCTAAACTGCGTGAAGCCGTTCACGCGCCGCCGCGCTCGGCACCGAATCCACCAGGAGAGCCCCATGATCCGTGTCGCCATCGTCGACGACCACGCCATCGTCCGCGCCGGACTGAGGCAGTTCTTTTCCGAGCAGGTCGACCTGCGCGTGACCGGCGAGGCCGCCAACGGCCGCGAAGCGGTCGATCTGGTGCGCCGCGGCGAGGTCGACGTGATGGTGATGGACCTGTCGATGCCCGAACACGGCGGCGTCGACGCGCTGGCCGCGATCCGCGCGCGCGCACCCGATCTGCCGGTGCTGATCCTCAGCGGCTTTCCCGAGACGCACTACGCCACCACGCTGCTGCGCCAGGGCGCCAGCGGCTATCTGAACAAGGAATGCGATCCGGAGGAGATCGTCCGCGCGATCCGCACCGTCTACCGCGGCCGGCGCTACATCACCGCGCCGGTGGCCGAACTGCTGGCCGACAGCCTGGGCGGCAACCCCGACAAGCTGCCGCACGAGCAGCTCTCCGAGCGCGAGTTCCAGGTCTTCCTGCGGCTGGCCAAGGGCGAGACCATCGGCAACATGGCCGACAGCATGTCGCTGAGCGTCAAGACCGTCAGCACCTACCGCACGCGGGTGATGGAGAAGATGAAGCTCGAGTCCAACAGCGACCTGACCTACTACGCGCTGAAGAACGGCCTGATCGTCTGACCCGGCCACGCCGGGCCGGGGGCCTCAGGCCTCGCGGTCGCGCAGCGCCGCCTCCAGCGCGTCGACGAACATCGCCGCCACGTCGAAGCCGGTCTGCTGGGTGATCTCCTGGAAGCAGGTCGGGCTGGTGACGTTGATCTCGGTGACGCACTCGCCGATCACGTCGAGCCCCACCAGCAGCAGGCCGCGCGCGGCCAGGATCGGGCCCAGGTGCTCGGCGAGCTCGCGGTCGCGGCGCGACAGCGGCTGTGCCACGCCCCGGCCGCCGGCGGCCAGATTGCCGCGCACCTCGCCGCCCTGCGGAATGCGCGCCAGCGCGAAGGGTACCGGCATGCCGCCGATCAGCAGGATGCGCTTGTCGCCCTGCGCGATCTCCGGCAGGAAGCGCTGCACCATGATGGTGGTGGCGCCGTCGTCGGTCAGCGTCTCGATGATCGAGCCCAGGTTCATGCCGTCCGGGCCGACCCGGAAGATGCCCATGCCGCCCATGCCGTCGAGCGGCTTGAGAATGATGTCCCGGTGCTCGGCGTGGAAGGCACGGATCGCCTCGGGCTGACGGGTCACCAGCGTCGGGCCGATCAGCTCGGGAAACTCCAGGATCGCGAGCTTCTCGGGATGGTCGCGCAGCGCGGACGGCCGGTTGAAGACCCGCGCGCCCTCGCGCTCGGCCTGCTGCAGCAGGTGGGTGGCGTAGATGTACTCGGCGTCGAAGGGCGGGTCCTTGCGCATCAGCACCGCGCCGGTCTCGGCCAGGACGCATTCGCCCTCGGCCAGCACCTCGAACCAGTCGGCCTGCTCGCGCCCGGTCAGCGCCAGCGTGCGCGCACGCCGCGCCACGACGCGGTGGCCGCGCACCCACACCAGATCGCTCGGCTCGCAGACGATCAGGCGGTGGCCGCGCCGGGCGGCCTCGCGCATCATCGCGAAGGTCGAGTCCTTGTGGGTCTTGAACGTTTCGATCGGGTCGGCGACGAAGAGCAGGTCCATGGTCGTTCAGGCCGCGGGCGCGGCACTCGGGTGGGGTTCGCGGCAGTGTTGCACAGGCCGCGCGGCCCTGCCGTGACCCGGCTCAGCCCGCGCGCAGCCGCATCACCGCCACGCACAGCGTGCCGGCGACCACGCCCCAGAAGGCCGAGCCGATGCCCGCCATCGACAGGCCGCTGAGCGTGACCAGGAAGGTCACCAGCGCCGGCTCGCGCCAGGTGAGATCGCCCATCGCCGCAGCGAGCCCGCCGCCGATCGTGCCCAGCAGCGCGAATCCCGCCACCGCCAGCACCAGCGCCTTCGGGAAGGCCCCCAGCAGCCCGGCCACCGCGCCGGCCGCCAGCCCCACCGCCAGATAGAACAGCCCGGCCATCACCGAGGAAGTCCAGCGCCGCGCCGGATCCTCATGGGCCTCGCGGCTCATGCAGATCGACGCAGTGATCGCCGCCAGATTGAGCGCGTAGCCGCCGAAGGGCGCCAGCAGCAGCGTGGCCACGCCGGTGGTGGCGATGACCGGCGAGACCGGCGTGTCGTAGCCGGCGGCCTTCTGCGCCGCCACGCCGGGCAGGTTCTGCGAGGCCATCGTCACCACGAACAGCGGCAGCGCGACGCTGAACAGGCCGCGCCAGGTGAATTCCGGTGCCATCCAGACGGGGGCGCCCAGGCGCCAGTCGACCGCCTCCAGGTGCATGCGCCCGGTGCCGGCGGCCACCAGCAGGCCCGTCAGCAGCACGCCCGGCACCGCGTAGCGCGGCCACAGCCGCCGCCCGAGCAGATAGGCCAGGAACATCGAGCCCACCAGCAGCGGATCGCCCGGCATCGCCGCGAAGGCGTCGAGCGCGAAGCGCGCCAGCACGCCGCCGAGCAGCCCGGCGGCCAGCGGCTGCGGAATGCGGTCCATCACCCGCGCGAACAGGCCCGTCGCACCCGACAGCGCGATCAGCAGCGCCGAGACCACGAAGCCGCCGATCGCCTCGGGCAGCGTGACGCCGGCGGCGGCGCTGACCAGCATCGCCGCGCCGGGCGTCGACCAGGCGGTCAGCACCGGACGGCGGTACCAGAGGCTCAGGCCCAGGCTGGTGAGCCCCGTGCCGACGCAGGTGGCCCAGATCCACGAGGTCACCTGCGCCGCGTCGGCGCCGAGCGCCTGCGCGGCCTGGAAGACGACGACGATGGAGCTGGTCACGCCGACCAGCATCGCCACGAAGCCGGCGACGACCGCCGACACGGAGAGATCGCGGCCGAAGGCCGTCAGGCGGTTCACTGCGGGGTGCGGGCGGGCAGCAGGGACATCAGAAGGTGTAGCCGTCTTCGGCCTTGACGTCGCCGAGCTGCTCGAGCAGGCGCGCCAGCGGCGTCAGCACCGAGTAGCGCATCGCCACATGGTGCGCGTAGCGCCAGACCAGCGGCAGGTCCTTCAGGTAGCCGTCCTTGCCGTCGCGGTGGGACAGGCGCGCGAAGATGCCCAGCACCTTCAGATGGCGCTGCAGGCCCATCCACTCGAGGTCGCGCCAGAACAGGCCGAAGTCCTCCTGCACCGGCACGCCGGCCTTGCGGGCACGCTCCCAGTAGCGCGCGGCCCAGTCGATCTGGATCGCCTCGTCCCACTCGATGTAGGCGTCGCGCAGCAGCGAGACCACGTCATAGGTCACCGGGCCCCAGACCGCGTCCTGGAAGTCGAGGATGCCGGGCCGGGTCGCGTCGCCCTCGGCGTTCACCATCAGGTTGCGGCTGTGGAAGTCGCGGTGCACCAGCACGGCCGGCTGGGCCTCGCAGGTCTTCAGGATCAGCTCGAAGCACTTCTCCAGCTGTTCCTTCTGCCTGGCGTCCAGCGTCACGCCGCAGTGGCGCGCGACATACCACTCGGGGAAGAGATCCAGCTCGCGGCGCAGCAGCGCGCGGTCGTAGGCCGGCACCTGCGCCTGCGCGTCGATCTTCTGCAGCACGATCAGCGCGTCGAGCGCGCCGCGGTACAGGGTGTCGGCCGCCTTCAGGCCCTCGCGGGTGGCGAAGTCCTGCGCCTGCAGCTCGGCCAGCAGCGTGCGCGCGCCCAGGTCGGACAGCAGCAGGAAGCCCTGCGCCTCGTCCCAGGCCAGCACCTCGGGCGCGTTCAGCCCGGCCGTGCCCAGCAGGCCGGCGACCTGCACGAAGGGGCGGCAGTCCTCGTGGCTGGGCGGCGCGTCCATGATGATCCGGCTGCGGCCGTCGGCGGCATCGACGCGGAAATAGCGGCGGAAGCTCGCGTCGGCGCTGGCCGGGCGCACGCTGGCGGCGTCCAGGCCGTGCGCGGCGGCCTGCACGGCCAGCCACTGCGCGAAGGCCGCGCGGCGCGCGTCATCGCTCCAGGCGATCTCGGTGGAGGAGGACGACGGAGCGGGCGAGGTGGGCAGGGAATCGGCGGTGGTCACGGGCGGAACGGGGCTGCGTGAAATAATCGGCCGATTCTAGCGAGCCGCCCTTGCCGCCCCTGCCGACTTCCCGCCCCTGCTCTCGTCCGCTGCCGCGCCCGCGATCGCTCTCGCCGGTGGCCCGGGCCTGCGTCTGCCTGCTGCTGCACGGCCTGGCCGCGCCCGTCATCGCCCAGGAGGCCGCCTGCCGCCCGGCCGCGCCGGCCTGGGTGCGCGAGGGCGGCCTGCAGCTGCCCTGGGTGAGCCCGAACGCGGCGGAGCCCTCTGCCGAGGCGGCAGCCGGCGGCGAGGATCCGATCCTGGTCGAGGCCGATCGCCTGATCGGCCAGACAGGCCAGTCGCTGCGGGCGGAAGGACGGGCCACGCTGCGCCGCGGCCTGCTGTCGCTGCAGGCCGACCGCATCGAGTACCGCCAGGACGACGACCGGGTGCATGCGCTCGGCACGGTGCGGCTGCAGCGCGAGGACAGCCATTTTCTCGGCACCGAGCTGGACCTGCAGACCGAGCATCAGGAGGGCTACTTCCTGTCGCCGCGCTTCTACCTGGGCCGCACCCAGGCGGGCGGACGTGCCGAGCGGGTCGACTTCATCGGCCGCAACCGCATGGTGGTGAGCCGGGCCAGCTACAGCAGCTGCGATCTGGTCGACGGCGAGACGCCGGCCTGGGAACTCAGCACCCGGCGGGTGCGGCTGGACTTCGACGCCAACGAGGGCCTGGCCGAAGGCGCGGTGCTGCGCTTCCAGGGCGTGCCGATCCTGGCGCTGCCGGTGATGAGCTTTCCGGTCACCGAGGCGCGCAAGTCCGGCTGGCTGCCGCCGATGATCAGCACCTCCAGCACCACCGGCCTGGGCGTGTCGGCGCCCTATTACTGGAACATCGCGCCCGAGCAGGACATGACGCTCACGCCCACGCTGATGAGCAAGCGCGGCGCGGCACTCGAGACCGAGTACCGCTACCTGCAGCCCGGCTGGAGCGGCGAGGCCAATCTGTTCGCGCTGCCCAACGATCTGCAGACCGGCCAGCAGCGCTGGGCGCTGCGCTCGGAGCAGCGCGGCGCCTTCGCCGCGGCCGGCGGCCTGCGCTACGACTGGAGCCTGCTGCGGGTCTCGGACGGCGACTACTGGAAGGACGGCCTGCGCGGCGCCGAATCGCTGACGCCGCGGCTGCTGTCGAGCCGCGGCCGGCTGGAACAGCGCCGCCGCCTGCGCGCCACCCCGCTGGGCGAAGTCGACCAGCAGCTCTATGCCCGGGTGCAGCGCTGGCAGCTGCTGCAGGACAGCGGCTCGAGCACCCGCATCGTCGCGCCCTACCAGCGCGCGCCGCAGGCCGGTGCGCGCTGGAGCGATCCGGGCGGCGGGCCGCTGCAGTGGTCGCTGCAGACCGAGGTCAACCAGTTCGTGCATGCCGACGCCGACCAGATCCAGGGCAGCCGCGCCCACCTGCTCGGCCAGATCGCGCTGCCGCTGGGCGACGCCGGCTGGCGGCTCACGCCGCGCCTGAGCCTCAACAGCGCCGCCTACCAGACCGACCGGCCGATGAGCGACGGCCGCCGTCGCGCCCACCGCACCATTCCCGGCTTCAGCGTCGACAGCGCCTGGACGCTCGAGCGCGAGACCGCCGCCTTCGGCCGCGCGCTGGTGCAGACGCTCGAGCCGCGCCTGCTCTATGCGCTGACCCCGTGGCGCGACCAGTCGGCGCTGCCGGACTTCGACAGCGCGGCGCTCGACTTCAACGCCACGACCGTCTTCTCGGACAACATCTTCTCCGGCATCGACCGGGTGTCGGATGCCAACCAGGTCACCGCCGGCCTGACCACCCGCTACCTGGACCGCTCCAGCGGCGCCGAGCTGGCGCGCTTCGGCATCGCGCAGCGCTACCTGCTGCGCGACCAGCGCATCACCGCCGACGGCGTGCCGCTGTCGAACCGCTTCTCCGACCTGCTGCTGCAGGCCTCGATCGGAGTGGTGCCGGACTGGACGCTCGACACCTCGGTGCAGTTCAACCCCGACACCGACCGCCTGGTTCGCACCATCACCAGTGCGCGCTGGTCACCGGGGCCGCTGCGCACGCTCTATGCCAGCCACCGCCTCAAGCGTGGCAGCAGCGAGCAGCTCGCGCTGGGCTGGCAGTGGCCGCTGGCCGATCTGGGCCGTCCGCTGGCCGGACTGCTGGGCAGCCGTGTCGCACCGGCGTCGTCCTCGGCCGGCGACTGCCGGGGCCGCGTCTACGGCGTCGGCGCGCTCGACTACAGCCTGCGCGACCGCCGGCTGAGCGGCGCCATCGTCGGCTTCGAGTACGACGCCGGCTGCTGGATCGGCCGGGTCGTCGCGCGCCGGCAGTCCACCAGCGCGCAGAACGCCTCGACGCAGCTGATGCTGCAGCTCGAGCTGGTCGGCCTGTCCCGGCTCAGCGCCGGCAGCAACCCGCTGTCGATCTTGAAGGACAATATCCCCGGCTACCAGCTGCTGCGCGACCCGCGCGGCGCAACCGCCGACAACTCCGGTGCCCCCTGATCCCGCCATGTCCGAGCCGACGTTCCCGCCTTCCGATCCGCGCCGCACGGCGGCCTCGCCGTGGCAGCGCCGCCTCGGTGTCCTGCTGGCCACCGCGCTGCTGTGCGGAGCCCTGCCGGCCCAGGCCCAGAGCGGCGGCAGCACCCGCAAGCCCGCGCGCACGCCCGCCACGCCCAAGGTCGCCCCGGCCCCGGTCACGCCTGCCGCACCCGCCACACCGGCGGCGGCGGTGCCTGGGGCTGCAGCCGCCGAGGCGGCCGCCGCGCCGGCCAGTCGCCGTGGCGGCGACCACATCGTCGCGATCGTCAACCGCGAGCTGGTGACCAACAGCGAAGTCCAGCTGCGGGTGGCCCGCATCGAGCAGGAAGCCGCCCGCAGCGGCACGCGCCTGCCCGACCGCGACACGCTGCAGCGCGAGGTGCTCGACCAGCTGATCGACGAGCGCGCCCAGCTCAGCCAGGCCCGCGAGAGCGGCACCCGCGTCGACGAGGCCGAGATCGATCGCGCGCTGGCCAATGTGGCCGCGCAGAACCAGCTCAGCGTGGCGCAGCTGCGCGAGCGGCTGCGCGCCGAGGGCATGGACTACGTGCGCTTCCGCGAGACGCTGCGCGACCAGATGCTGCTCGAGCGGGTGCGCGAACGCGAGGTCCAGGGCCGCATCCGCATCGTCGACGCCGACATCGAGAGCTGGCTGACCGAGCAGCGCCAGAAGAACGGCGCCGCCACCGAATACAACGCCGCGCAGATCCTGCTGGCGCTGCCGGAGAACGCCACGCCCGACCAGGTCGCGCAGAAGCGCCAGCTCGGCGTGACGATCCTGCAGCGCCTGCGGGCGGGCGAGGATTTCGCCGCGCTGGTGCGCGAGTTCTCCGACGCGGCCAAGGACAACGGCGGCGAGCTCGGCCTGCGCCGCGCCGACCGGCTGCCCGATCTCTTCGTCGACGCCCTGACCCCGCTGCGTGCCGGCGAGGTCGCGCCCCAGGTGCTGCGCTCGGGCGCCGGCCTGCACATCCTGAAGCTGGTCGAGCGCCGCGACGCCGCGCTGACGGTCACCCAGCAGCGTGCGCGCCACATCCTGCTGCGCCCTGGCGCCGGCCTGACGCAGGAGACCATCCTGCGCCGCATGGCCGGCTGGAAGCGCCAGGTCGAGGCCGGCAGCGCCCGCTTCGAGGACCTGGCGCGCCAGCACTCGGAAGACGGCAGCGCCGCCCAGGGCGGCGATCTCGGCTGGGCCGGTCCCGGCCAGTTCGTGCCGGAGTTCGAGCAGGCGCTGTCGGCGCTGCGCCCGGGCGGCCTCTCCGATCCGGTCGTCTCGCGCTTCGGCGTGCACCTGATCCAGCTGCTGGAACGCCGCGAGGTGCGCCTGGACGTGCGCGAGCAGCGCGAGCTGGCCCGCAACGCGCTGCGCGAGCAGAAATCCGAAGAGGCCTATGCCGAGTGGGCCCGCGACGTGCGCGCCCGCGCCTATGTCGAGCTGCGCGACCCGCCGGGGCCGTGATGTCGACCGCCTGCCCTGCCTGACCACCCTGCACGACCGCCCGCCTGCGCGGGCTCCCTCCCTTGAAGCACATTCCCCGCAAGCGCTTCGGCCAGCATTTCCTGACCGACACCGGCATTCTCGACGCGATCGTGCGCGCCATCGACCCGCGCCCTGACGAGATCCTGGTCGAGATCGGCCCCGGCATGGGCGCGATGACCGATCCGGTGGTCGAGCGCTGCGAGCGCCTGACCGTCATCGAGCTGGACCGCGACCTCGCCGCCCGGCTGCGCCGCCGCCCCGAGCTGAACGTGGTCGAGTCCGACGTGCTGAAGGTCGATTTCCGCGCGCTGGCCGACTCGCTGGGCGCGGCCCCGGGCAGCGGCCGGCGGCTGCGCGTGATCGGCAACCTGCCCTACAACATCTCCAGCCCGATCCTGTTCCACCTGCAGGACGCAGTCGACCTGATCGAGGACCAGCATTTCATGCTGCAGAAGGAGGTGGTCGACCGCATGGCCGCCGCGCCCGGCAGCAAGGACTACGGCCGGCTGTCGGTGATGCTGCAGTGGCGCCAGGAGGTCGAATCGCTGATCGACGTGCCGCCGGAATGCTTCGATCCGCCACCGCGGGTGGATTCGGCGGTGGTGCGGGTGGTGCCCAAGGCGGTGGCGCCGGCACTGGATGCGGCGCTGCTGGGCGAGCTGGTGACGGTCGCCTTCTCGCAGCGGCGCAAGGTGCTGCGCAACACCCTCGGCCGCTGGCTCGAGGGCCGCGAGGGCGTGCCGGACTTCGACCTGCAGCGCCGCGCCGAAGAGGTGCCGGTGGCGGACTACATCGCGCTGGCCGCAGCGCTGTCGCCCCGCCGCTGACCCCGGGTCGGCGCTGGATGCTGCGCTGAAATGCGCAGGGCCCGCACGCGGCGGGCCCTGTCCATGGATGGCGAATCCGGCGGGTCGGCATCAGCCGACCCTGGCATCAGTGCAGGCTCATGCAGCCACGGCGACCAGCGCCGAGGTGTCGAAGGCGCTGCTCATCACCGGCATGTGCGGCGCGAAGGCCGGCGCGGCGTTCTTGCTTGGCCGCGGCGGCGGCTTGACCGGCTCCTGGGCGACTTCCGCCCGCTCCCATTGCCCGTTGTCCTGGGAGCGGGCTACTGAAAAGAATAGAAGCACCGGAAGGGAATCTTCCGTTCGGCCCAGAAGTCGGCCGTGTCGCGGAAGACATCGAGCAGCTGCTCGCGTCCCTCGCGGTCGAACTTGGCGCTGTCGGGCAGCTGCTCCAGCACCACGACGAAGCCGGGCTGCGTGCCCGACTTGCAGACCAGATCGGTCATGCAGTCATGCAGCGCATCCAGGTTCTTGCCGAAGTGGGCCGGGAACAGGAAGGCCCGGGCGATCGTCTCCAGCACCTCCTGCTTGGTGGTGGCGCCGGAGAGATTGGCGTACAGGAAGTGGTGACCCAGATCCTGGGCCGCCGACATGAGGTCGTCCACACGGAAGGCGCGGATCGCCTGCACGATGTTCGGACGCACGGTCTGCATAAGCATGGTGGATGGTCCCTTGGGGCTCTCGATCCTCGAGGAACTCACGGCGCGATGCGGCGGAAGCTCGCGTAGTGGTCCTGCGTGTAGTAACAAACGTCCGGAGTCTTCGGCTCTCTGCCGCCGCACACGATGCGCCGCGCGCCCCGGTCGCGCGATCCCGGAGTCGGGACGGTGTATTCTCTGTAGTATCCTCGCGTCTGTCGCGGCAGCAGCCTTTCCCGGTTGCCGAAGACGCTGCCGTCCTTCTCCGGATGGCGGAAGGGCCCGCCGGCCAGGATCTGCCGATGCACCTCGCCGGCCTCTTCCGGCAGCTCGGTCAGCGACACGGCCGCCGAAGCGGCGGACTCGGAGAGTTCCTGCGAGGACCGCGCCAGAGCGGGCGGAGACACGGCCAGCGCGCCAGCCAGCATGGAGCCGGCCACCAGCACATGGAGCGCCGCAGCAACGAAACGCCCGCGAGTTGCCCTGGCAAGCCATGGAACCGCAGGTCGAGCCTGATCTGACACGGGTTTTCCTGAATCGTGGAGGGGCGATGGTAGCGAATCGGGGCCCCGATCTCAAGCCTTCTGCCTCAATTTTCAGCATGCCGACAGGGACAAGCCCCCTGGCGCGGGACGCCGAGGGGGCTTGTCCGGGCGGAATCCGGACCGGATCCGCAGGAATCATGCAGGCGATGCCACCGGGCCGGATCACCCGACCCATGCCGATCAGCGCGTCGCGTTGGCGTCGGCGACCGTCAGCGCGGTCATGTTGACGATGCGCCGCACGGTGGCAGAGGGCGTCAGCACATGCACCGGCTTGGCCGCGCCGAGCAGCACCGGACCGATCGCGATGCCGCCGCCGGCGGTCGTCTTCAGCAGGTTGTAGCTGATGTTGGCCGCGTCGATGTTGGGCAGCACCAGCAGGTTGGCCTCGCCGACGAGCGTGCTGCGCGGCATCAGCTCGGCGCGATAGGCCGGGTCGAGCGCGGCGTCGCCGTGCATCTCGCCGTCGACCTGCAGGTCGGGCGCACGCTCGCGCAGCAGCGCCAGCGTCTCGCGCATCTTCACCGCCGAGGGCTGGTTGCTCGAGCCGAAGTTCGAGTGCGACAGCAGCGCGACCTTCGGGACGATGCCGAAGCGGCGCATCTCCTCGACCGCCAGCAGCGTGATCTCGCAGAGCTGCTCGGCGCTGGGGTCGTAGTTGACATGGGTGTCGACCAGGAAGACCTGGCGGCCCGGCAGCACCAGGCCGTTCATGCAGGCGTAGGTCTTGACGCCAGGGCGGCGGCCGATCACCGGGTCGATGTACTGCAGGTGGTAGGAGGTCGAGCTCCAAGTGCCGCAGATCATGCCGTCGACCTCGCCCTTGTGCAGCAGCATTGAGCCGATCAGCGTCATGCGCCGGCGCATCTCGATCTTGGCGAGTTGCTCGGTGACACCCTTGCGGTCCATCATGCGATGGTAGGTTTCCCAGTAGTCGCGGTAGCGCGGATCGTCGTCGATGCTGACGATCTCGTAGTCGCGACCCTCCTCCAGGCGCAGGCCGAGCTTCTCGATGCGGGTGCGGATGACCGCGCTGCGGCCGATCAGCACCGGGAAGGCCAGACCCTCGTCGACGACGACCTGCACCGCGCGCAGCACCCGGCGGTCCTCGCCCTCGGCGTAGGCGACGCGGCGGGCCTTGGCGCGCTTGGCCAGCGCGTAGATCGGCTTCATCACCGTGCCGGCGGCATAGACGAAGGCGCGCAGCTTCTCGACATAGGCGTCCATGTCGGCGATCGGGCGCAGCGCCACGCCGCCCTCGGCCGCCGCACGCGCCACCGCCGGCGCGATCTGCATCATCAGGCGCGGATCGAAGGGTTTCGGGATCAGGTAGTCCGGGCCGAAGGTCAGCGTCGCGCCACCGTAGGCGGCCGCGACCACGTCGTTCTGCTCGGCCTGCGCCAGCTCGGCGATGGCGTGGACCGCGGCGATCTCCATCTCGTCGGTGATCGTCGTGGCGCCGCAGTCCAGCGCCCCCCGGAAGATGTAGGGAAAGCACAGGACGTTGTTGACCTGGTTCGGATAGTCGGTGCGGCCGGTGGCCATGACCGCGTCGTCGCGCACCTCGCGGACCTGCTCCGGCATGATTTCCGGGTTCGGGTTCGCCAGCGCGAAGATCAGCGGCTTCGGTGCCATCGAGGCGACCATGTCGGCCTTGAGCACGCCACCGGCCGACAGGCCCAGGAAGATGTCGGCGCCGGCGATCGCCTCGCGCAGCGTGCGCAGCTCGGTCTTCTGCGCGAACTCGGCCTTGTCCGGGTCCATCAGCTCGGTGCGGCCCTCGTAGACCACGCCGGCCAGGTCGGTCACCCAGATGTTCTCGCGCGGCAGGCCGAGCTTGACCAGCAGGTTGAGGCAGGCCAGCGCCGCCGCGCCCGCGCCCGAGGACACCAGCTTGACCTCCTGGAGCGACTTGCCGACCACCTTCAGGCCGTTGAGCATCGCCGCACCCACGACGATGGCGGTGCCGTGCTGGTCGTCGTGGAAGACCGGAATCTTCATGCGCTCGCGCAGCTTGCGCTCGACATAGAAGCAGTCCGGCGCCTTGATGTCCTCCAGGTTGACGCCGCCGAAGGTGGGCTCGAGCGCCGCGATGATGTCGACCAGCTTGTCGAGGTCGTTCTCGGCGATCTCCAGGTCGAAGACATCGATGCCGGCGAACTTCTTGAACAGGACGCCCTTGCCCTCCATCACCGGCTTGGACGCCAGCGGGCCGATGTTGCCCAGGCCCAGCACCGCGGTGCCGTTGGTGACCACGGCCACCAGATTGCCGCGGCTGGTGTAGCGGAAGGCATTGGCAGGATCGTCGACGATCTCCTCGCAGGCGGCAGCCACGCCCGGCGAGTAGGCCAGGGCCAGATCGCGCTGGTTGACCAGCTGCTTGGTCGGCGCGATGGCGATCTTGCCGGGCGTCGGGAACTCGTGGTACTCGAGCGCGGCGCGGCGCAGTTCGGCTTGTTTCTGTTCGGACATGGTCATGGGTGGATTCCGCGGGGAGAGAGTCGGGCGTCTCGATCTCGGGGTCGACAGGCTGGCCGATCCGGAGCGGCTGGCGATTGTAGGAAGCGGGGGGCCATCATGCGCGGCCCGGTCTGACCGCTCGTCGCATGGGGCCATGCGCGGTGCGCATGAGCAGGAATCATCGCCGCCCGGACGGGCAGGTTCATCCGAGGAACTGCGTAGCCGCCCCCCCGGGGCAGGCCGGGAATACTGCGATCATGTCCGACATGCCGCTGCCCGACCCGCAATCGATGATCTTCGGACTGTCGCGCCGCTGGCGTGGCACGCCGCTGTGGGTGGCGCTGGTGGCATTGGTGGCCCTGGTGCTGGCCGCGCTGCTGTGGATGACCTGGCAGCATGAGCAGGCGCAGGTCCAGGAGGCGACCGACACCGCCGCCCAGGCCGCCGCGGCCGATGTGCGCCAGCGCCTGGGCGACGACATGCAGGCGCTGCAGCGCCTGCTCTGGCAGAGCGCCGACGGCCCCGGCTGGCACCTGCAGGCCGAGGCGCTGCTGCGCGCCAGTCCCGAGATCATCCGGGTCGAGCGGCGCGACGAGCGCTTCACGGTGATCGACGCGGTGCGCTCGCCGGCCTATCCGCAGCAGTTCAGCAGCATTCCGCGCAGCGCGATGTCGGTCGATGCGGAGATCGCCTGCGCCACCGCGCGGCGCTTCTCGGCGCCAGCCTTCTCGCGCAGCTATTTCCTGCCTTCGGCCGGCGGCCTGGGGCTGGAGGTGGTGGACCTGTGCGTGCCGCAGCCCACCGATGGCCGCGCCGGCACCGCGCTGGTGGCCACGCTGGTGCTGCAGGACCTGCTGCGCGAGGCGGTGCCGGCCGAGGTGGCGCGGCGCCACGAGGTGCTGCTGGTCGAATCCGATGGCACCCGGCTTGCGCGCACCGGTGCACGACGCGGTGCCGGCGTCTTCGTGGCCGACCGGCTGGTCGACATCTCGGGCTTTACCGTGCTGCTGCGGCTGGACAACCTGGGCGGGCGCCCGCCGCTGATCCCCAACCTGAGTGCGGCGCTGGTGGTGATGCTGTCGGTCGCGCTCAGCGGCGTGCTGGTGGTGCTGCTGCACGATGTGCGCCGGCGCACCGCCGCCGAGCAGGCGCTGGCCGAGGCGCTGGCCTTCCGCAAGGCGATGGAGGACTCGCTGGTGACCGGCCTGCGCGCGCGTTCCTCCGACGGGCGCATCACGCATGTCAACGCCGCCTTCTGCCAGATGGTCGGCTTCAGCGCCGAGGAGCTGCTCGGCGCGACAGTGCCGCCCTACTGGCCGCCGGAAATGGTCGAGACCTACACCCGCCGCCAGGCCGAGCGCAACGCCGGCGACACGCCCCCGCGCGAGGGCCACGAGACGCTGTTCATGCGCCGCGGCGGCGAGCGCTTCCCGGTGCTGATCTTCGAGGCGCCGCTGGTGGACGCGCGCGGCCGGCGCAGCGGCTGGATGAGCACGGTGCTGGACGTGAGCGCGCAGCGCCGCATCGAGGAGCTCTCGCGCCAGCAGCAGGAAAAGCTGCAGGCCGCCGCCCGGCTGGCGACGATGGGCGAGATGGCCACGCTGCTCAGCCACGAGCTCAACCAGCCGCTGGCGGCGATCGCCAGCTACGCCACCGGCTCGCTGAACCTGATGCCCGCCACCGAGGACGAGCCTGCCGCCGACCTGGAGACGCAGCTGATGATCCGCCAGGCGATGGTGCGCATGGCCGAGCAGGCCGAGCGCGCCGGGCGGGTCATCCGCAGCGTGCACCAGTTCGTGCGCCGGCGCGAGCGGCTGCGCGAGAACGTGCGCACCACCGAGCTGATCGAGGCGGTGCTGCCGCTGGTGCGCCTGGCCGCGCGGCGCAGCCACACCCGCATCGAGGTCGACATTCCCGAGCCGCCGCCGCGGGTGTCGTGCGACCGCACGATGGTCGAGCAGGTGCTGCTGAACCTGGCGCGCAACGGCATCCAGGCGATGGAGGACGAGGCGGTGGCGCCGGCCGGGCGCGAGCTGCGCCTGGAGGTGCGCGCCCAGGGCGAGCGCTGGGTCGAGCTGCGCATCATCGACCGCGGCCCCGGCATCCCGGAGGAGATCGCGCGCCAGCTCTTCACGCCCTTCTTCACCACCAAGCCCGAGGGCATGGGCATCGGCCTGGCGATGTGCCGCACGGTGGTCGAGCAGCACGGCGGCGCGCTCGACTTCGAGGCCGGCCCCGATGGTCGGGGCACGGTGTTCCGGTTTACCCTTCCGGCCTCGGCGCCGGCGGCGCCCCCCTCGTCCAGCACCTGAGTCATGACCCAAAGCGCACGCGTCCAGCACACCAGCGGCACCGTCTTCGTCGTCGATGACGAGGAGGTGCTGCGCGATGCCCTGTCGTGGCTGCTGCGCTCGCGCCGGCTGCTGCCGCGGGCCTTCGCCTCGGCCGACGACTTCTGGGCCGCGGCCGAACGCGGCGACGTGAGGCCCGACTCGCCCGCCTGCCTGCTGCTGGACATGCGCATGCCCGGCATGAACGGCATGGCGCTGTTCGAGCGCCTGATCGAGAACGGCTGGCTCGGCCTGATGCCGGTGATCTTCCTGACCGGACACGCCGACGTGGCCACCGCGGTGATGGCGGTCAAGCGTGGCGCCTTCGACTTCGTCGAGAAGCCCTTCTCGGACAACGCGCTGGTCGACCGGGTGGTCGAGGCGCTGGCGCGCAGCGCCGAGGCGCTGGCGCAGCGCCACGAGCGCGAGGGCCTGCGCCGCCACCTCTGCGAGCTGACCGAGCGCGAGCAGGAGGTGATGCGCCTGGTCATCGCCGGCCGGGCCAACAAGCAGATCGCCGACGAGCTCGACATCAGCGTGCGCACCGTCGAGGTCCACCGCGCGCGGGTCTTCGACAAGATGGACGTGAAGTCGGCGGTCGAGCTGGCCAACCTGCTGCGCGGCGCCGGCCTGGACTGAACGACGCCTCGCCGCGCGACAGCGGCGAGAATGCGCGCATGGCCCTCGGAGAATTCGACCTCATCGCCCGTCACTTCACCCGCCCGGTGCGGCGCAGCCCGCTTGGCGTGGGTGACGACTGCGCCCTGATCGCGCCGGCCGCCGGCATGCAGCTGGCCGTCTCCAGCGACATGCTGGTGGAGGGGCGACATTTCCTGTCCACCGTCGCGCCCGAGCGGCTCGGCCACAAGGCGCTGGCGGTCAATCTGTCGGACCTGGCGGCCTGCGGCGCGCGGCCGCTGGCCTACACGCTGGCGCTGTCGCTGCCGCGCGCCGACGAGGCCTGGCTGGCCACGCTGGCCTCGGGGCTGCACGCGCTGGCCGACCGCCACGACATCGAGCTGGTCGGCGGCGACACCACCGCCGGGCCGCTGAACCTGTGCATCACCGTGTTCGGCGAGGTGCCCGCGGGCGACGCGCTGCTGCGCAGCGGCGCGCGGGCCGGCGACGACCTGTGGATCAGCCACCCGGCCACGCCGGACGAGCCCGGCTGGCTCGGCGAGGCGCGGCTGATGCTGGAGATCTTCCGCGGCACGCCGGGCGTGCGCACCGAGGGGCTCGACCTCGACCGGCTGCGCCTGGCGATGGAATGCCCGCAGCCGCGGGTGGCGCTCGGGCTGGCGCTGCGCGGCGTGGCGCGCAGCGCGATCGATGTCTCCGACGGCCTGCTGGGCGATCTCGGCCATGTGCTGCGCCGCTCCGGCGGCCTGGGCGCGCGCATCGAGGCGGCAGCGCTGCCGCGCAGCGCGGCGATCCTGCGCCAGCACGAGGCGCTGCAGCTCGAATGCCTGCTCGCCGGCGGCGACGACTACGAGCTGCTGTTCAGCGCCGACCCGGCCGACCGCGACACCGTGTCCGCGCTGGCGGCGCGCGCCGGCTGCGGCGTGACCCGCATCGGAGCGCTCGGCGCGGCGGGCACGCCGCTCGAGGTGGTCGACGCCGACGGCCGGCCGCTGGCCACCGCCTGGGCCTCCTTCGACCATTTCCTCAGCCGGTGATCCCAAGCCGATGAGCATCGATCTGCGTTTCCTGATCGCGCATCCGGCGCACTTCATCGCGCTGGGAGCGGGCAGCGGACTGAGCCGCATCGCGCCCGGCACGGTCGGCACGCTGTGGGCCTGGATCGGCTTCGTGCTGCTGTCGAACTGGCTCGACGCCACCGCCTGGGGCTGGACGCTGCTGGCCGGCCTGCCGCTGGGCTGGTGGGCCTGCACGCTGACCGCCCGCCATGCCGGCATCGACGATCCCGGCTTCATCGTCTGGGACGAGGTGCTGGCCTTCTGGCTGGTGCTGTGGGTGCTGACGCCGGCCACGCCGGTGATGCAGCTCGTCGCCTTCGGGCTGTTCCGCTATTTCGATGCAGCCAAGCCCGGCCCGGTGCGCTGGGCCGACCGCCGCTTCAAGGGCGGCGGCTGGCGCGGCGGCTTCGGCATCCTGTTCGACGATCTGGTCGCCGCCGGCTGCACCCTGTTCGTGATCGCCACCGCGATCACCTTCGCCCGGCTGCTGCACGGCCAACTCGCGGGATGATGTGATGACCGACTCCTCTTCCTCCGCCTCCTCCGCCCTGCCCCAGGCCCCTCATCCGGACCCGCATGCGGACCTGGACGCGCTGGCGGCCGCGCTGCGCGGCCGCGGCTGGCGCCTGGCCAGCGCCGAGAGCTGCACCGGCGGCCTGATCGCCGCGGCCTGCACCGATCTGGCCGGCTCGAGCGACTGGTTCGAGCGCGGCTTCGTCACCTACAGCAACGCCGCCAAGACCGAGCTGCTGGGCGTGCCGGCCGCGCTGATCGAGGCGCACGGCGCGGTCAGCGAACCGGTGGCGCGCGCGATGGCCGAGGGCGCGGCGCGCCACGCGCCGGTGCAGTGCACGCTGGCGGTCACCGGCATCGCCGGGCCCGGCGGCGGCAGCGCGGCCAAGCCGGTGGGCACGGTCTGGTTCGGCTGGACGCTGCCCGGACGCAGCTGGACCGAGGTGCGCCGCTTCGACGGCGACCGTGCCAGCGTGCGCCGCCAGACCCGCGACCACGCGCTGACCGTGCTGCTGGACGCGCTGCGATGAGCGTCCTGCTGGCCTGCGACTTCGACGCCGCCGACTGGGCCGCCTGGCGGCCCGCGCTGCAGGCGGCGCTGCCGGGCGAGCGGCTGCTGCTGCCGCAGGACCTGGCCGCGCAGCCCGCGCTGCGCGAGGACATCGATGTGGCCATCGTCGCCAATCCGCCGCCGGGGCTGCTGGCCGGGCTGCCGCGGCTCGGGCTGATCCAGTCGCTGTGGGCCGGCGTCGACCGGCTGCTGGCCGACCCGACGCTGCCGGCCGAGGTGCCGCTGGCGCGCATGGTCGATCCGGCGATGAACACCGCGATGGCCGAGACCGCGCTGTGGGCGGTGCTGACCCTGCACCGCCATTTCCATCTGTACGCCCGCCAGCAGCGCGCAGGCGTCTGGCAGGCGCTGCCCCAGCTGCGCGCCGACGAGATCAAGGTCGCCGTGCTCGGCCAGGGCCAGATGGGCGGCACGGTGATGCACGCGCTGCGCCAGCGCGGCTACCGCGCCGCCGGCTGGCGCCGGGGCGAGCCGCTCGAGCCGGTGCTGGCTGACTGCCGCATCGTCATCAACCTGCTGCCGCTGACCGCCGACACCCGCGGCCTGATCGACGCGGCCTTCCTGGCGCGGCTGCCGGCACGCGCCAGCCTGGTCAACCTGGCGCGCGGCGCGCATCTGGTCGAGGCCGACCTGCTCGCGGCGCTCGACGCCGGGCAGATCGCGCATGCGGTGCTGGATGTCTTCCACCAGGAACCGCTGCCGCCGACGCACCGCTTCTGGCGCCATCCGGCGGTCACGCTGCTGCCGCACGCCGCGGCGCAGACCGATCCGCGCAGCGCCGCACGCATCGCCGCCGCGGGCATCCGCGCCTGGCGCGAGGGCCGCACGGTGCCGAACCAGGTCGAGCGCAGCCGCGGCTACTGAGCGCCGCGCTCGCTGCGGTCAAAGCAGCTGGAAGTCGGTGTCGAGCTTGACCGCGCCGGTCTGGGGCGCCTGCCAGCGCTCGACCCACGGCAGCCAGTCGTCGATCGGCATCGGCCGGGCGATGCCGTAGCCCTGGGCCTCGTCGCAGCCGAGATGCTCGAGCATGGCCATCAGCTTCGGGTTCTCGACGCCCTCGGCCACCACCGTCAGCCCCAGCGTGTGCGCCAGGCCGATGGTCGAGCGCACGATGCGCACATCGTCCAGATCGCGCTCCATGCCCATCACGAAGCTGCGGTCGATCTTGAGCTCGTCGACCGGCAGCCGCTTCAGGTAGGCCAGCGAGGAATAGCCGGTGCCGAAGTCGTCGATCGACAGCTGCACGCCCAGCTCGCTCAGGCGCTGCAGCGTCTGCAGCGCGCGGGTGGGGTCGTCCATGATCGCGCTCTCGGTGATCTCCAGGCACAGCCGGCCGGCCGGCACGTCATGCCGGCGCAGCAGGCTGTCGACCCGCTCGACCAGATCGACATCGAGCAGGTCGCGGGTCGAGAGATTGATGCTGAGCTTGAGCGGCTGGCCCCGCTCGGCCCAGCGCGCCATCTCGCGCACGCCGGTGGCCAGCATCCAGCGGGTGATCTCGCGGATGAAGCCGGTCTGCTCGGCAAACGGAATGAACTGCATCGGCGGCACCATGCCGCGCGCCGGATCGACCCAGCGCACCAGCGCCTCCGCGCCCAGCACCCGGCCGCTCTTCAGCCCGACCTTGGGCTGCAGGAACAGGCGCAGCTCGTTGCCGAGCACCGCCCGGCGCAGCTCGCTGAGCAGCGACAGCGAGACGCTGCTGCGGCTGTCCATCGACGGCTGGTAGACCAGCACGCCGGCCAGCCGGCGCTTGGCCTCGTACATCGCCACCTCGACCTGGCCGAGCAGGGCCTCGGGTTCGGTGCCGTGCTCGGGCGCCAGCACGATGCCCAGTCCGGCCGAGCAGTCGACCATCTGTTCGTCGATGCGCAGCGGCTGCTGCAGCGTCGCCAGCACCGCACGCGCCACCTCGCAAGCGCGCGCCGCATCGGCCTGCGGCAGCATCAGCCCGAACTCGTCGCCACCCAGCCGCGCCAGCAGCCCGCCGGCGGCCTGCGCCGCCGGCTCGAGCCGGCGCGCCACCTCGCACAGCATGCGGTCGCCGAAGCCATGGCCCAGGCCGTCGTTGACATGCTTGAAACGGTCCAGGTCGAGCATCAGCACCGCCAGCGGCCGCCGGGCATCGGCCGTAGCCAGCAGCGCGCCCAGCCGCCCGACGAACTGGGCCCGGTTGGGCAGGCCGGTCAGCGTGTCCCAGTAGGCCAGCCGGCCGATGTGCTGCTCGCGCTGCTGCACCGCCTGGCGCATCGCCTCGAAGGAGGCCGCCAGGCGCAGCAGGTCCTGCGGCGTGCGGGCCGGCTCAGGCAGCGCGACCGGCGTGTCGATCTCGCCGGCGCCCAGGCGTTCGGCCGCCCGGCGCAGCGTCAGGATCGGCGCGCTGAAGCGTCGCGCCAGCGCCAGGCTGCCCAGTGCCAGCAGCACCAGTGCAACCGCGGCCAGCTGGATCTGCTGGCGCTGCAGATCACGGAAGGGCAGCAGTGCCGGCGCGATCGCGCGGGCCAGCACCACATGCAGCGTCTGGCTGTCGGCCGGCGCATCGGCACGGGCCGAGGCCAGCCGGATGCGGAAGTCGCAGGCCTGCCAGTCCTCGCCATGCAGCTGCAGCAGCAGGTCGCAGCGCACATCCTGGAGCGGCGCGGCCGGCAGCGGCGCATCGATCGTGCTGGCGATCACCTGGGAAGCGCCCGGACGATCGAGCGCCAGCGCCACCCGCAGCCCGGTGATCTCGCCCATGCGATCCAGCAGGGCCCGGTCGAGGCTGAAGCCCATCAGCACCCAGCCGATCAGCCGGGGCGCGCGCACCGGCACCGCGACGATCTGGTAGGGCCGGCCGCCGACCATGACCAACCCGGGCACCTGCATCGCCTCACCCGCGCCGGCGGCATCGCTGCGGACCTGCTGCAGCGCCCGGGCCTCGGCCAGCAGCGGCGCGATCTCGGCGGCATCCAGCGGGGTGGTGGCCACCGCACGCCAGTCCGGATCGGCATACAGCGCCAGCGCCGCGCCGATGCGCTGGCCCTGGTTGAGCAGGGCATCCTGCAGCGTCGAGGTGTCGCCGCTGGCGATCGCGGAGCGAAAGCCGTAGTCGCTCGACAGCAGCCGGGCGGCCTCGCCGAGCCGCTCGGCACGCTGCGCCAGCAGCTGCTCGAAGATGCGCCGGCCGGTCAGCAGCTCGGTCTCGATGGCGCGGGTGGCGCTGCGGTCGATCGCGTCATGGGCCAGCCACAGGCCCACCGCCTGCCACAGCAGCACCATCGCGACAAAGGGCAGCGCGATGTAGAGCGCCAGCGAGCGATTCGGCCGACCGAGCATCCGGCGCATCGCGGCCTCAGGGCTGGACCGGCAGCCGCACGGCGGCCGCCACGGGCGAGGTGCCGACGCGCAGCGGCTGTGCCTGCAGGTCCAGCCCCTCGCGCATGTCGGGATGCCAGGCCTTCAGACGGTGTTCGCCCGCTGGCACCTCCAGCACCAGCCGGCCGGCCGCATCGGTGCGGCCGAACAGCGGGGTGTCGACCACCACCACATGGGCGATCATCTGGTCGTGAATGTTGCAGCCCAGCGTGATCACGCCGGCCCGATCGAACAGCACCGGCGCAGCCGGTCGGCCCGCATAGAGCTTGATCTCGAAGGTCTTGATCGGCGAGAAGGAATAGACATGGTGGCGCACCGTGTCCTGGTTGGGAAAGTCCACCAGCGTGCCGGTCTGTACCACCAGCACACCCGGATCGAAGTTGCGCTGGCGCTGCACCACCTCGGCGCGCGTGCCGGCCGCGGCGGTGCGGGCCGCGCCCCCGATCTCGACCGCCACCACTGCGCCGGCCAGCGGCCGGCCACTGGCGTCGGCCACGCTGACCGTCAGCGGCGCGGCCTGCGCTGCGCCCGCCAGCAGGCAGGGCAGAAGCATCGACAAGACGACAGGATGAACGGACAGACGCATGACAGGGGCGGCAAGCGGCGCGCATGGCGCGGGCAGAAGCCGAGCATCCCCGATGGCGGCGGTGTCCAGCCGCCGAAAAACCGCGCCGAAGCAGCCGCTATTGGCGTTTGGCTATTGACTGTTGGCGCGGGGAGCGCCCCGCTGGTGCCGGTGCCGTCACCAGCGCCGGCACCCCGGCACGGGGCGCCACCGCGGCCAGCGTCATCAGCACCAGCTGCTGCAGCGCCGCCCACGGGTCGTCCGGCCAGCGCGGGTCGCGCAGGCCCTTGACGATGCCATCGCAGACATGGGCCGCATCGACCAGCGCGGCCAGCTCGGCTGCCTCCAGCCGGGGCAGCACCCGCTCGAAGAGCTTTTCCTTCAGGCCCCAGACCCGCGCCTCGCGCAGCGCCATCGGCAGCGGCCGGCCCTGGCGCACGGCCGCGTGCACCCGCTGCAGGCCGCGCAGGTCGTCGGCCAGCGTCCAGTGCACCAGCACCGCCGCCTCGCCCTCGGCCTGCAGGCCGTCGAGCATGCGCAGCGCACGCGCCGCATCGCCCGCGAGCACCGCCTCGCCGAGGCGGAAGACGTCGTAGCGCGCGACATCGAGCACCGCCGCCTCGATCTGCTCGCGCGCCAGCACCGCGGGCGCGCCGCGCGGATCGGCCGGCGCGTGCAGCAGCGCCAGCTTGGCGATCTCCTGATGGGCCGCCAGCAGATTGCCCTCGACCCGGTCGGCGAAGAAGGCCAGCGCCTGCTGGCCGGCCTCGCCGTCCTCGACGCGCAGACCGTGCTGCGCCAGGCGCTGCGCGATCCAGACCGGCAGCGCGCGGCGCTCGACCGGATCGACCCGCACCGCCAGCCCGGCGCCGTCGAGCGCGCCGAACCAGGCGCTGCCGAGCTGGGTGCGGTCCAGGCGCGGCAGCAGCACCAGCGTGATGTCGTCGTCGCCGATCTGCTCGACATAGCGCTGCAGCGCCTCGGAGCCGTCCTTGCCCGGCTTGCCGGAGGGAATGCGGATCTCGATCAGCCGGCGCTCGGCGAACAGGCTCAGCGCGCCGGCGTCGCCCAGCAGACCGGCCCAGTCGAAATGACCGCCGGCGACGGTGTGCACCGTGCGCTCGCTGCAGCCGGCCGCACGCGCGGCGGCGCGCACCGCGTCGGCCGCCTCCTGCGCCAGCAGCGGCTCGTCGCCGTGGATGACATAGAGCGGGCGCAGGCCCTTGGCCAGGGCGGCGGCGAGCTGCTCGGCGCGGATCTGCATCGGTGTGCCCTGCCCCGGCTCAGGCCGGCCCGAGCGCCGCCAGCCGGCGCAGCACCTGCATCGCCAGGTCGGCGTGCATCGAGCGGAACAGCAGCGCGGCCTCGTGCTGCTTGGCCAGTGCGCTGCGCTCGCTGTAGCTCATGTCGCGGGTCTGGGCCAGCTCGGTCGGGGCGATCAGCTCGCGCCCGGCCGGCGTGCGCACCCGGAAGCGCAGCCGTGCGCGCAGCGTCATCTCCGAGATCTGCGAGGTCGAGGTGGTGGCGGCCACCAGATGCTCGCTGCTGTCCTGCAGCGACTCGACGATCAGGTCGGCCTCGGCCGGCGTGTCGGCCACCGTCACGCCGGGGCTGGCGCGCAGCTGGCGGCGCAGCTCGTCGGCCAGCGCCGAGTCTTCAGAAAAGCCCGACAGGAAGATGCGCTTCCAGGCCAGCTCCGGCGGGCGGCGCAGCTGGAAGCCGCAGCCCGCCAGCAGCGTCGTGGCCAGCGCGGCGGCCCCCAGCAGACGGCGGCGTGACGGGCGGCGAAGCATCACGGCCTCAGACCACCACGTTCACCAGGCGGCCCGGCACGACGATGATCTTCTTCGGCGTGCGGCCTTCCGAGAACTTCTCGACCTCGGGGCTGGCGGCGGCGGTGGCCTCGATCGTGGCCTTGTCGGCGCCGGCCGGCACCTTGATGGCGCCGCGCGTCTTGCCGTTGACCTGCAGCACCAGCTCGATCTCGTCCTGCACCAGCGCGGCCTCGACCACCGCCGGCCAGGCGGTATCGAGCAGGTCGCCCTGCGCGGCGGCGTAGCCCAGGTCGGCCCAGAGCTTCCAGGTGATGTGCGGGCAGGCCGGATAGAGCGCGCGCAGCAGCACCGAGAAGCCCTCGCGCAGCACCGCGGCGGAGCCGGCGCTGCCGTCGTGCCTGTAGCCTTCCAGCGCGTTGAGCAGCTTCATGCCGCCGGAGACGACGGTGTTGTACTGCATGCGCTCGAAGTCGTGGCTCACCTGGCGCAGCACCAGATGGACCTCGCGGCGCAGCGCCTTGGCCTCGGCGGACAGTTCGCCCGGCACCTCGGCCGGCGCGCCGGTCAGCACCGTCTCGTTCTTGAACGCGAAGGCCCAGATGCGCTTGATGAAGCGGTGCGCGCCCTCGACGGCCGACTCGTTCCACTCCAGCGTCTGCTCCGGAGGCGCCGCGAACATCACGAACAGGCGCGCGGTGTCGGCGCCGTAGCGGTTGATCAGCTCCTGCGGATCGACGCCGTTGTTCTTCGACTTGGACATGGTGCCCACGCCCTGGTAGTCGATCGCGGTGCCGGCAGGCAGGTCGCCCTTGGCTTCCTTCAGCTTGGCGCCGACCACCTTGCCGCCGGCATCCAGCACGTTCTCGACCTCGTGCGGCCAGAAGTACTCGATGCCGCCCTTCTCGGTGCGGCGCGAGTAGATGTGGTTGAGCACCATGCCCTGCGTCAGCAGCTTGGTGAAGGGCTCGTTGACCTTCACCAGGCCCAGGTCACGCATGACCTTGGTCCAGAAGCGCGCGTAGAGCAGGTGCAGGATCGCGTGCTCGATGCCGCCGATGTACTGGTCCATCGGCATCCAGTAGTCGGTGCCCTCGGCCACCATTCGCTGGTCGTTGCGCGCGTCGCAGTAGCGCATGAAGTACCACGACGAGTCCACGAAGGTGTCCATCGTGTCCGTCTCGCGCTGCGCGGGCTGGCCGCAGCAGGGGCAGGCGACGTTCAGGAAGTCGGTGCGTTTCTTCAGCGGATTGCCCGAGCCGTCCGGCACGCAGTCGATCGGCAGCACCACCGGCAGGTCCTTCTCGGGGACCGGCACCGGGCCGCAGCTCTCGCAGTGGATGATCGGGATCGGCGTGCCCCAGTAGCGCTGGCGGCTGATGCCCCAGTCACGCAGGCGCCAGGTGATCTTCTTCTCGCCCAGGCCCTTGGCGCCGACGAGTTCGGCGACACGATCAACAGCCTCAGCACTGGTCAGTCCATCCAGTTCGGAATTTGTGCCAAAGACCGTTCCATGAAGACCGAACGGCTCTTCCCATCGATGCCAACTCAGCATCCAAGATTTGCCGTTGCTAGGCCGGATGGACACCTCGCGCGCTATACCGCCTGCTTTTTCAATCTGCTGGGACACCGCAGCCACCTGAGCCGGATCGATGAGCTCCCAACCACTGGGCATCACCACAGGCTTGATCTCGATGCCGTACTTCTTCGCGAACGCGAAGTCGCGCTCGTCATGCGCCGGCACGCCCATCACCGCGCCGTCGCCATAGCTCATCAGCACGTAGTTGCCAACCCAGACATCGACCTGCGCGCCGGTCAGCGGGTGCGTGACGAACAGGCCCGTCGCCATCCCCTTCTTTTCCTGCGTGGCCAGCTCGGCTTCGGTCGTGCCGCCCTGGGCGCATTCGGCGATGAAGGCGGCCAGCGCCGGGTTCGTCGCCGCGGCGTGCGCGGCCAGCGGGTGCTCGGGCGCGACGGCGCAGAAGGTCACGCCCATGATCGTGTCGGCGCGCGTCGTGAACACGAACAGCTTGCCGTCCTGGATCAGCGCGCCGTCAGCGCCCCGGATCTCGTGCGGGAAGGCGAAGCGCACGCCGGCGCTCTTGCCGATCCAGTTCTCCTGCATCAGGCGCACGCGCTCGGGCCAGCCCGACAGGTAGTTCGGGTCCTGCGGATCAGCCACCGCACCCAGCAGCTCGTCGGCGTACTTGACGATGTTCAGGTAGTAGCCGGGGATCTCGCGCTTCTCGACCAGCGCGCCCGAGCGCCAGCCGCGGCCGTCGATGACCTGCTCGTTGGCCAGCACGGTCTGGTCGACCGGATCCCAGTTGACGGTCTGGGTGCGGCGCTCGGCGATGCCGGCCTCCAGCATCTTCAGGAACAGCCACTGGTTCCACTTGTAGTACTCGGGGTCGCAGGTGGCGACCTCGCGCGACCAGTCGATCGCCAGACCCATCGCCTGCATCTGGCCCTTCATGTAGGCGATGTTCTCGCGCGTCCACTTCTCGGGCGGCACGGCGTTCTTCAGCGCTGCGTTCTCGGCCGGCAGGCCGAAGGCGTCCCAGCCCATCGGCATCAGCACGTTGAAGCCGCGCATGCGCAGCTGGCGCGCCAGCATGTCGTTGATGGTGTAGTTGCGCACATGGCCCATGTGCAGCTTGCCGCTCGGGTACGGCAGCATCGAGCAGGCGTAGAACTTGGGGCGGCTCGCGTCTTCAGTGACGCGGTAGGCGTCGGCGGCGGTCCAGGCGGACTGGGCGGCGGCTTCGACGGCGGCGGGATCGTAGCGGTCTTGGAGGCTCATGGGCGCGGGAGGACTCGGGGCGGCAAAAGGGCCGCGGCGCCGTGCCCGCCGGACAAGCAGTCCGGCCAGCGGCTCGGCGAGGAATCCGGGGATTATCGCGCGCCCGCGCGCTCGGTCACGAAGGCGATCCGGTTCAGCCCGGCCTGCTGCAGCTGGCCGATCAGCTCGGCCACCCGGCCATAGGCCACCGACTGGTCGGCGCGCAGCATCACCTCGGGCCGCTCGCCGGGCCGACGGCCCGCCTCGGTCAGCCGGCGCTCGAAGGCGTCGGCCTCCAGACGCTCTTCGCCCCAGTAGAGCGCGCCATTGGCCTGCAGCGACAGCCGGATCGCCTCGGGCGCCTGCTCGGTGGGCTGCGCGCCCTCGGCCTGGGGCAGTTCCAGCTTCAGGCTGGAGGTCATCAGCGGCGCGGTGATCATGAAGATCACCAGCAGCACCAGCATCACGTCGATCAGCGGCGTCATGTTGATGTCGCTGATCGGCGCATCGGCCCTGCGGCGCTCGAGGCGGCCGAAAGCCATCTCAGGCCTCCCGGCGGGCGCGCTGCAGCGCCATCTCGCGCAGGTCGTGCGCCCAGCCCTCCAGATCGGCCTCGCACGAGGCAACCTGCTTGCCGAACAGGTTGTAGGCCAGCACCGCCGGAATCGCCACCGCCAGGCCGGCGGCGGTCATGATCAGCGCCTCGCCGACCGGGCCGGTCACCCTGTCCAGACTGATCGAGCCGCCCGCGGACAGGCCCACCAGCGCGTGGTAGATGCCCCAGACCGTGCCGAACAGGCCGACGAAGGGCGCGGTGCTGCCCACCGAGGCCAGCAGCACCTGGCCCGACTGCAGCTGTGCCAGCGCCCGGTGCAGCGCGTCGCGCAGCCGGCGGGTCAGGCGCGATTCGTCCTCGCTGCCGGCGTCGAGCGTGCCGGCCTCGGGGCGCTGCAAGGCGGCCTCGAGCGCGGGCAGCAGCACCCGCTCGCGGTCGAGCGTGGCCAGGCGCTCGCGTCCGGCCTGCAGATCGGGCGCGGCCCAGAAGGCCGGCACCGCGCGGGCCAGATCGGCACGGACCCGCGTCAGCACCCAGGCCTTCCACAGGATCACCACCCAGGCCGACACCGACATCGCCAGCAGCAGCAGCGCCACCGCCCGCGACACGGCGTCGCCCGCCGACCAGATCTGAGCGAGCGTGTTCACGCGTCGAGGTCCGTGGCGCCGGCTCAGAAGCCGAGCACGTCGTCCATGCCGTACAGGCCGCTGGCCCGACCGGCCAGGAAGCGCACCGCACGCAGGCTGCCCTGGGCGTAGGTGGCGCGGCTGCTGGACTTGTGGGTGATCTCGATGCGCTCGCCGGTGCCCATGAACATCACGGTGTGGTCGCCGACCACATCGCCGCCGCGCACGGTGGCAAAGCCGATGGTGCTGGGATCGCGCTCGCCGGTGACGCCTTCGCGGCCGTAGACCGCGCACTCCTTCAGGTCGCGGCCGATCGCGGCGGCCACCACCTCGCCCATCTTCAGCGCGGTGCCGCTGGGCGCGTCGACCTTGTGGCGATGATGGGCCTCGACGATCTCGATGTCGTAGCCTTCCTTCAGCGCCCGCGCCGCGGTGTCGAGCAGGCGCAGCACGACATTGACGCCGACGCTCATGTTCGGCGCCATCACGATCGCGATGTCCTTCGCGGCCGCGCCGATCTCGGCCTTCTCCTCGCCGCTGAAGCCGGTCGTGCCGATCACCAGCTTGACGCCCAGCTCGCGGCAGACCGCCAGATGCGCCATCGTGCCTTCGGGGCGGGTGAAATCGATCAGGCAGTCGGCGTTCTTCAGACCCTCGCGCAGGTCGGAGGCGATCTTCACGCCGCTGAGCCTGCCCAGGAAGGCGGTGGCGTCCTGGCCGACGGCCGGGCTGCCCTCGCGGTCGAGCGCGCCGGCGAGCACGCAGTCGTCGGAGGCCAGCACCGCCTCGATCAGCATGTGGCCCATGCGGCCGGTGCAGCCGGCAATGGCGACGCGCAGGCGGGCGTCGGCGGAAGAAGCGGAAGCGTTCATCGGGAAACGGTCTCGAGCGGAGGATAGGAACGGGCGGGCCCGCTGGCGGCGGTGCCCGGCACCAGCGCGGCGGCGCGCGTGGGTTTCGGGGGCGCGATCGCGCGCAGCTGCTGCTCGTCGAGCTCCAGCGGCGTGCGGCGCGGCTTCGGCGGGGAGACGTTGATCGAGTCGACGAACTCGCGCTCGCTCGGCGCCTCGCCGGCATCGAAGCGGTTCAGCCGGTCGCCGTCGAAGAAGACCGTCACCCGGCGCTGCTGCGGCTCGGTCCCCTGGCGGCGGATCGTGAAGACATAGTCCCAGCGGTCGCCGTGGAAGACATCGGTCAGCAGCGGCGAGCCGAGCAGCTGCCGCACCTGGTCGCGGCTCAGCCCGGGGCGCAGCTGCGCGACCATTTCCCGGGTGACCACATTGCCCTGGACGACTTCCATCCGGTAGGGTGTGACCAGACCGAGCAGGCGACCGTCGGACGAGATGGTCGAACACCCCGCTCCCGCGGCAAGCACCACGACGGCCAGGGCGGGTCGAAAAAGGCGGGACAGAGCAGCCATGTCGTTTTGGGTGGAGGAGAGCGACGAGAGACGGGATAGGCGCATCCCGATATGATCTGGGGATTCTAGCGAGGCCACCGAGGCCTGCACGACACAGGCGACCCCATGACCAACGCGGAAGAACTCAAGAGCTCGGGCCTGAAGGCCACCCTGCCGCGCATCAAGATCCTCGACATCTTCCAGCGCGCCCAGCAGCGCCACATGACAGCCGAGGATGTCTTCAAGATCCTGCTCAGCGAAGGCTCGGACATCGGCCTGGCCACCGTGTACCGGGTGCTGATGCAGTTCGAGCAGGCCGGCATCCTGAGCCGCAACCACTTCGAGAGCGGCAAGTCGGTCTTCGAGCTCAACGAGGGGCAGCACCACGACCATCTGGTCTGCCTGGACTGCGGCCATGTCGAGGAATTCTTCGATCCGCAGATCGAGTCGCGCCAGCGCATGGTCGCCCAGGAGCGCGGCTTCACGCTGCAGGAGCACACGCTGGCGCTGTACGCGCACTGCACCAAGGACGCCTGTCCGCACCGCAGCATCAAGTGATGCGCGCAGTGTGCGATCCGGGGTTCAGAGCCCCTGGTCGCCGCGCTCCATCAGCTCGCGGTGGCGCTTGATGAATTCCTTGTAGGTGTCGATGCCGCGCAGCTGCAGCACCGTGTTGCGCACCGCAGCCTCGACCAGCACCGCCAGGTTGCGCCCGGCATCGACCGCGATCACCGCCTTGCGCACCGGCACACCCAGCACCGTCTCGTGCAGCGGCTCGTAGGGCAGGCGCTCGAAGTCGCGCTCGAGCGTCTCCTTGCGCACCAGGTGCACGATCAGCTTCAGCCGCATCTTCCGGCGCACTGCGGTCTCGCCGAAGATCGCCTTGATGTCGAGCAGGCCGATGCCGCGCACCTCGAGCAGGTCGCGCAGCAGCTCCGGGCAGCGCCCCTCGATCGCCGACTGCGAGACGCGGAACAGGTCGACCACATCATCGGCCACCAGGCCGTGACCGCGCGAGATCAGCTCCAGCCCCAGCTCGCTCTTGCCCAGGCCGGACTCGCCGGTCAGCAGCACGCCCAGGCCGAGAATGTCCATGAAGACGCCATGCCGCGAGGTGCGCTCGGCGAAGTGCTGGCCGAGAAAGCCGCGCAGCACGTCGATGACATGGCCGGCCGAATCCTGGGTGCAGAACAGCGGAATGTCGGCACGCTCGCACATCGCCACCAGGCGGTCAGGCGGGGTGCAGCCATCGGCCACCACCAGCACCGGCGGCTCGAGCGCCACGATGCGCGAGATGCGCCGCTCCTGCGTCTCGCTGTCCGACTCCTGCAGGTAGGCGACCTCGCGACGGCCGACGATCTGCACCCGGTAGGGATGGATGTAGTTCAGATAGCCGACCAGGTCGGCCGCGGACTGGGCGTCGCGGACGGCGACCTCGTCGAAACGGCGCTCAGGATGCGCATGACCAGCGATCCACTCCCACTTCAGCGAGGAGCGATGCGCATCGAACAGCGCCTCGGCGCTGATGACGGTCGGTTTCAACTCAGGCCACCGAGCGCATCGGCTCCCAGCGGGAAATCAGCTCATGCAGCCGCGCCGGATCCTCTTCGGTCTTCAGGCGCTCGCGCAGGTCCCGGTCGGACAGCAGTTCGGCAATCTCGGACAGGATCTCGAGATGGCGCTGTGTCGCGGCCTCGGGCACCAGAAGGAAGATCAGCAGGCTGACCGGCTCGTCGTCAGGCGCCTCGAAGCCGATCGGCTGCGCCAGACGGATCACGGCCGCCAGCGGATTCTTCAGCCCCTTGATGCGACCGTGAGGGATCGCGACGCCATGGCCAAGCCCGGTGGAGCCGAGCCGTTCGCGCGCGAACAGGTTGTCGGAGACGGTGGCCCTGGCAATGGCCTGCTGGTTCTCGAAGAGCAGGCCCGCCTGCTCGAACGCGCGCTTCTTGCTGGAAGCGTCCACGTTGACCAGCACATTGCCGGCGGGAAGGATCGCGGCGAGACGGTTCATCGGGATCAGGCGCCGACTCGGGCTGGAGGCCGTCGCAAACGCGCAGTCAGGTGTGTTCGGGGGACCGATTATAGGAAGTGCCGCACAGCTTGCGCGCACCCCGACGGGGCAGATGCAGGACCAAGGGCGTCATGTTGTATCGCGGACGCAGTCAGAGGACAGTCAGAAGGCCACAAGGATCGGCCAAATGAGCAGATTTCGCTTTTCAGGTCGACCGCAGAAGTGGCGACGGCCCCTTCGAGGGGCCGTCTTCCGTGCGACCCGGCGGGGGTCGCTATACCTGCCGCGGCAGGTGAACAGGCCTCAGACGGCCTCGGTGAAAGCAGTGCTTCGCTTCGGCGATACGTGGTGGTGGTTCTGAAGTTTGTCCTTGTGGCGGACGACCTGTCGGTCGAGCTTGTCCATCAATTGGTCGATCGCGGCATACAGATCCTCGTGCGAACTCTCAACAAAGATGTCGCGGCCCTTCACATGCAGCGTGACCTCGGCACGCTGACGACGCTCCTTCTCCTTGTTCTTCTCCACGGTGAGCAGCACGTTGACGTCCACCACCTGATCGAAGTGCCGGGTCACGCGGTCGAGCTTGGTGAGCACATACTCGCGTAGAGCCGGGGTGACTTCCAGATGATGACCGCTGATCGTCAGATTCATGTGGCCTCCTTTCGAGAGGTAGGGGTGGGAAGATGCTGTCGTTGTCGGGAAAACGGCCTGGAGAGAGCACTGCGGATGGCAGAGGGTTTCTCGCAGGCGGAAGGAATCCGTAGGTCTTTGCTTCTTGCTCTTGATGTCTGGCTTGGATTCAGTGTGACCCTTTCGTGAAAGGCTGACAAGCCCGGGTCATCACACCCTGCAGGCACTGTGTGGAATTGCGCTGGTACCGCGAGAACGGGATTAATCTCCGGGTTTGCGCTCATTCAGGCCCGCATCCTGCGACGGTGCAATAATCGGTTCGCCCTGAACTCCCCTGCGCGCGCCGTTCCCGATGCTCAACGTCTTCACGCTGGCCAGCGGCCGTCTGTTCCAGGAAGAGGTCGACCAGCCGGACGCGCTGGCCCATGTGTCGCCGGTCTGGGTCGATCTGGAAGCCCCCACGCCCATCGAGAAAGGCTGGATCCTGGGGCGCTTCGGCCTGACGATTCCCGACGACATCGTCGACGACGACCTCGAGGAGTCCGCCCGCTTCTACGAGGAGGACAACGGCGAACTGCACATCCGCTCCGACTTCCTGATCGATGACGGCGAGACGCCGCGCAACGTGCGCGTGGCCTTCATCCTGAAGGACGGCGTGCTGTTCTCGGTCCATGCGGAGGATCTGCCGGTGTTCCGGCTGCTGCGACTGCGCGCACGGCGCATCCCGGCGATGATCGAGGACGCCAAGGATGTGCTGCTCAAGCTCTACGACGCCGACGCGGAGTACTCGGCCGATGCGCTGGAGGGCATCTACGACGCGCTGGAGAAGGTCAGCGCTCGGGTGCTCAAGCAGGAGGTGGACGACCATGCCGCCGCCGAGGCGCTGTCGGCCATCGCGCACCAGGAGGATCTGAACGGCCGCATCCGCCGCAACGTGATGGACACCCGCCGCGCCGTCAGCTTCATGATGCGCAGCCGGCTCCTGAACGCGGAGCAGTTCGAGGAGGCACGCCAGATCATGCGCGACATCGACTCGCTCGACAGCCACACCGCGTTTCTCTTCGACAAGATCAACTTCCTGATGGATGCCACCGTCGGCTTCATCAACATCAACCAGAACAAGATCATCAAGATCTTCTCGGTGGCCTCGGTGGCGATGCTGCCGCCGACGCTGATCGCCAGCGTCTACGGCATGAACTTCCAGCACATGCCCGAGCTGAGCTCGCGCTGGGGCTATCCGCTGGCGCTCGGCCTGATGGCGCTGTCGATCGCCGCACCGCTGGTGTATTTCCGCCGCAAGGGCTGGATGCGCTGAGCGCACCGCCGCCCCCGACGCTTCGCGCACTATGCACGCCAGAGCCCATCCTGCCCCCGCTAGACTGACGCCGCCAGCCTCGGACCGAGGCCGGCGCCAGACCATCGAAAGCCCGGGCGAGCCCTCGTCACGGTTGCGGGGAAAGAAAGGCTGGCTGGCAGGGCTGCTGATCGGCATCACCCTGCCAGCCCTTGCCCAGTTCGACACGGCGCCGCCTTCGCGCACGCCCCGCCCTGCGCTGGCGACGATGGCCACCACCGAGGCAGCCTACCGGATCGACGGCGCCCGCCACATCTACCTGAATCACCCCGAGCGGATCCACGACGGCCTGCTGCCGCCCTTCCTGCATGCGATCGCCGGCGTGCGCACCACGATCGACGCCCACGGGCGGGTCAGCCGCATCGAGATCACCCGCGAGCCCGCGGTCGCCCGCGAGGTCCTGCCGTGGATCGAGCGTCTGATCCGCGCCGCCGAGCCCTATCCCCGCCCCCCGGCCGGACTGGACACGGTGCGCTGGGACGAGATCTGGCTGATCGACCGCAGCGGCCGCTTCCAGCTGCACACCCTGTCGGAGGGCCAGCAGCAGGCGCCGGACAGCCCGGACGACGACACCGACGACGAGGACGAAAAAGGGGCTGCTGGCGCGCCCTCGGGCCCTGGCCGCTGACCGACCCGCCTCAAAGCCCGGTCGTGCGGCGCAGCAGCGCGAAGGCGGCCCGATCGCTGATCAGGCCGAGCCCGCCCAGCAGCTTCATCACCCGGCTGAAGCGCTTCGGGAAATGGATCTCGAACTCGCCGCGCGCCCAGCCGCGCAGGATCTGGCGCGCCGCCTCCTCCGGCGAGATGAGCGCCGGCATCGGGTGGGTGTTGCCCGCGGTCAGCGGCGTGGCCACGAAGCCCGGGCAGACCACCGACACGCCCAGCCCGCGCGGCCGCAGGTCCTGCCACAGGCTCTGCGCCAGGCTGGTCAGCGCCGCCTTGGTCGGCCCGTAGGCCAGCGCCATCGGCAGGCCGCGGTAGCCGGCCACGCTCGACACCAGACTGACATGGCCCGTGCGCTGCACCAGCAGCACCGGCAGCACCGCGTCGAGCAGCCGCCAGGCGCCGCCGACATTGATGTCCTGATGGCGCAGCGCCTCCTCCAGATCGAGCCGGTCGGCGCGCATCGGCGTGTAGTGGCCGGCGCAGTACATCGCCAGATCGATCCGGCCCAGATGCGCCTGCACCCGCGGCACGGCGCCCGCCAGAGCCCCCGGCGCGCAGGCGTCGAGCGGCAGCGCCAGCGCGCCGGCATGCCGCGCGGCGAAGTCCTGCAGCGGCCCGGCCTTGCGCGCCGACACCACCACGCGCGCGCCCGCCACCGCCAGCGCCTCGGCGGTCGCCAGGCCGATGCCCGACGAGGCGCCGACGATCCAGACGCCCTGCCCGTGCCAGTCGCGCAGACGCGGATTGAGACCGGCGCTGCTCATGGCTTGTGGAAGGCCAGCGTGACCTCGCCCAGACGGATGCCGAACTTGCTCATCGTCGCCTTGTTCAGCATCACCTTGCGCTCGGCATCCATCAGATACATCCAGTCGTCGAACTGCACCTCCCAGACCCGGCCGTCGACCGGCAGCGCCAGCGTGTACTGCCAGCGCAGCGCGTTGCCGGCGGCCTGGCCGCGCGCCTCGCCGACCACATCGTCGGCGCGGCCGGTGTAGCGGCCGCCGCCGTGATCGGTCAGGCGCCAGACGCGGCGCTCGGTCTTGCCGTCGCTGTAGAAGAAGTCTTCCTCCAGCACGCCTTCCGGGCCGTTCCAGCGGCCGACCAGCTTGACGGTGAAGCGGCGCACGACCTGGCCGGAGCGGTCGGTGAAGACGCCATGCGCGGTCATCGGGCCGTCGAAATACTCGCGCAGCAGCAGGCGCGGCTGCTCGGCGGCGTACTGCTCGACCGCGGGCGAGGCGCAGCCGGCCAGCATCAGCAGCGCGCCGAGCAGGCCGGCGCCGGCGGCACGGCGCAGCGGAAGGGACGGGGATGTCATCGCGGATCTCCTTGCAGGGATGTCGGAGGCAGCGCGCCGGCCAGCCGCCACAGCAGCGCCAGCGCCATCAGCTTGAAGACGCAGGGCAGCAGCGCGTAGGTCAGGCCGAGCATTTCCAGGCCCTGCGGATCGCGCGAGCCCGGCTGGTAGCCGGCCCACTGCAGCAGCGGCAGCGCCAGGCCGGCGGCCAGCGCCAGATTGAGCTTCGAGGCGGCCGTCCACCAGCCGAAGAAGCGCCCTTCCGCCCGGCCGCCCAGGCCGCTGCGCCGCACCACCGCCGCCAGCAGCGCACCCGGCAGCGCCAGATCGGCGCCGAGCGCCAGGCCGCTGGCCACGCAGACCAGCAGGAAGCCGCGCCCGTCGCCCTCGCCCAGCAGCACCGCGCCGCAGAAGGTCAGCACCGCCAGCACCATGCCGGCGCCCCAGGCGCGCACCAGGCCCAGGCGGTCGACCGAGCGCACCCACAGCGGCAGCGACAGCGCACCGGCCAGGAAATAGCTCGCCAGGAAGGCGCCCTCCCACTGCGGCAGCTGCAACCGGTCGCGGATGAAGAACAGCACCAGCGTCGCCGGCACCGCGCTGGCGATGCCGTTGAGCATGAACACCGCCAGCAGCCGCCGGAAGGCCGGCAGCTGCCACGGTCCGGGCGAGGCCGCCTCGGTGTCCGGCAGATCGGGCTCGGGCACCGGTCGATCCGCCCGGGCCAGCGCCAGCACGCCCAGCGCCAGCGTCACGATGAAGACCGTCAGGCTGACCGGCAGCCCGGCCAGCGAGGGCAGCACGCTGGCCAGCACCACGCCGACCAGCGCCGCGCCCTCGCGCCAGGCCACCCGGCGCGCCTGGGTGGCGTCGTCGCCGCCCAGTCGCGCGCCCCAGGCCTGGTGCAGCACGCTGGCCACGCTCCAGGCCAGACAGGTCGCCAGCAGCAGTGCCGCGCACCAGGCCAGCAGCGCCGGCAGCTCGCCGCGCAGCGCCGGCAGCGGGAAGAACAGCCCGGTCAGCCCGAGCATCAGTACCGCCGCCGCCAGCGCCAGCCAGCGCAGCGTGCGCGAGAACGGCCCCGACAGCAGCCGGTCCACCCGCAGGCCGATCCACGGATCGAGCAGCGCGTCGAGCGATCGCACCGCCAGCAGCACCCCGCCCAGCGCCGCCAGCGGCACGCCGAACTGCTCGGCGTAATGGTTGGGCAGCACCACATAGAGCGGCAATGCGACGAAGGCCAGCGGCAGCCCGAGCGCGCCATAGCGCAGGCCGGCGCCGATCGCGGCGCTCATCCGCCCGCTCCCAGCAGCGCGGCGCGCAGCTGCGGCTCGGCCCCGCGCGGCGACAGCCAGATGCCGAAGAAGAGCCGTGCGAACTCGGCCTCGGCCACCTCGCCGGTCGGGCGGCCCTGATGCAGGAAGCGTGCGCCCCGGCCCGCCCGGTTCACGCCCACCAGGCGCTCGCCGGACTGCACATCGGGAAACGCGGCGCGCATCGCCGCGCGCCAGGCCTCGGCGCGGGCCTCGTCGAAGCGGTCGAGCCGGCGCATTTCCTCGATCGAGCGGTCGGCGATGCCCTCGCCCGACAGGCGCCGGGCATAGATCAGCTCGAGCGCGAAGTCGCGGCCGGCGTAGTCGTCGGCACTCAGCGGCGCGGCCGCGCCAGGCCGCCACAGCCGGGCGTCATAGATCGACAGCCCGAGCCAGCGAAAGCGCATCGTGCCCTGCAGCCGCGGCTCGGGCAGCGCGGCACGCACCTCCGCCGGCGGCTCGGTCGCCCGGGCGACCGGCGCCAGCAGCCCCAGCGCGGCCACCGGTGCGGCCCGCAGCCAGACTCGGCGCGTCGTCATGGCCGCCTCAGGGTGTACTGCACGACATTCGTGTTGCCGGTGTCGAAGGCCGCTTCGCAGTAGGCGAGATAGAAGTCCCAGGTGCGCATGAACGGCAGGTCGAAGCCCAGCGGGCGGATCTGCTCGGCCTGCGCATGGAAATCGGCGCGCCAGCGCCGCAGCGTCTCGGCGTAATCCGGCCCGAAGGCCAGCGTGCGCTCCACCTCCAGCCCGGCGCGCCCGGCGGCCAGGCGGAACTCATGGTCGCTCGGCAGCAGGCCGCCGGGAAAGATGTACTGCTGGATGAAGTCGGTCGAGCGCACATAGCGGTCGAACAGGTCGTCGCGGATGGTGATGGTCTGGATGCAGGCGCGCCCGCCCGGCTTCAGGCTGCGCGCCACCGTCTCGAAGTAGGACGGCCAGTAGGCGCGCCCGACCGCCTCGAACATCTCGATTGACACCAGCGCGTCGAAGGGCGCGTCGGCGATGTCGCGGTAGTCCTGCAGCCGCAGCTCGGCCTGCCCGCCCAGGCCCTGGCGCGCCAGGCGCTCCTGGGCCCAGGCGAGCTGCTCGGTCGACAGCGTCACGCCGGTCAGGTGCGCGCCGCGCCGTGCCGCCGCCTCGGCCACCGCGCCCCAGCCGCAGCCGATCTCCAGCACCCGGCTGCCCGGCTGCACGCCGGCCTCGGCCAGCGCGCGGGCCACCTTGGCGTCCTGCGCCTCGGACAGCGCACGGCCGTGATCGCCGTCGAACCAGGCGCTCGAGTAGTTCATCGTGGCATCGAGCCACAGGCGATAGAACGCGTTGCCGAGGTCGTAGTGCGCGTGGATGTTGCGACGGCTGCCCTCGCGGCTGTTGCGGTTGCGCCAGTGCTGCAGCCGGTGCAGCAGCGAGCCCCACCAGCCGCCGAAGATCAGCCGCTCGATCGCCTCGCGGTTGAGCAGCAGCAGGCGCAGCAGCGCCGGCAGGTCGTCGGTGTCCCAGTCGCCGGCGATGAAGGCCTCGGCAAAGCCGATGTCGCCGGACTTCAGCGCGGCCGTGAACACCTTCTGGTCGTGGATCACCAGCGTGGCGCGCGGCTCCAGGCCCGAGCCCAGGCGCAGGTGCGAGCCGTCAGGCCAGCGCAGATCGAGCGTGCCGTGCTCGATGCGCTTGAGCAGGCCCAGCACGGTGCGGGTGGCGGCGCTGGCACCCCGAGGCAGCAGCATCTCGGTCGGGGTCGACGAGGACACGGACGGGCGCAGCGGCAGGCCGGGCAGCGCGGCGGAACGGACAGGCTGGTTCATCGAAGATCTCGCTCGGTCAGGCTCATCGGCTCACCAGCGCCGCAGGCGGCACCGGCTTGTGGAAGAAGGGAACGCGGCGCCACCACAGCTGCAGCGCCTGCCAGTGGATGCGCGCCATCACGCCCAGCGTCAGCAGCGGGTGGGCGGTCCAGGCGCGGTGCAGCGCCTCGGGCGTCAGCGGCTCCAGGTGGCCGCTGACGCTGGTGCTGATCAGCTCGCGGCCGTCGGCGTCATCGTGGTCGATGCGCACCACGGTGCGCTCGGGCGTGCGCAGGAAGCGGAAGCGGTAGGCGCCCTCGACACGACAGAACGGCGAGACATGGAAGACCTTGTCGGCGCGCAGCTCGCGGCCCCAGGCCGGGCGGTCGAGCAGATAGCAGTGGCGCTCGCCGAAGGTGTTGTTGACCTCGGCGACGATGGCGCGCAGCGAGCCGTCGGCGCGGTGCGCGTACCAGAAGCTCACCGGCTTGAAGGCGTAGCCGAGCACGCGCGGGTAGGTGTGCAGCCAGATCTCGCCGTCGGCGTCCGCGATGCCCTCGGCCGCCAGCAGACGCTCGAACCAGGCCAGCGCGTCGTCGCCGCCGTCGCCGTGGTCGCAGTCATGGAAGCTGACCCGCGCGGCGCGGTTGCGCGCCAGCACCGGATCGGGCTGCTGGCGCAGCGTGCGCATGGGCAGCAGCAGGAACCAGGTGTCGTAGCGGAAGGCGCGGGCCACCGGCCGGCGCCGCGCGTGGCGCACCGGGCCGCGGCCGATCAGCGCACGCGGCGGGTTCATGCCGCCTCCGCCGCCGACACCGGCCGGACCAGCTTCAGATGCGGGCCGGCGTCGGCCGCGCGCTCGCGCAGCGCCGCGACCACCGCCAGGCCCGACTTCAGCCCGTCCTCATGGAAGCCGTAACCGGTCCAGGCGCCGCAGAACCAGGTGTGGCGCCGGCCCTGGATCGCAGGCAGCCGGCGCTGCGCCTCGATCGCCGCCAGGTCGAAGACCGGATGGCTGTAGTCGTACTCGCCCAGGATGTGCTCGCGCCGGATCTGACGCACCGGATTGAGCGAGACGATCACCGGCTGGGTCCACGGCATCGGCTGAAGCCGGTTGAGCAGATAGTGCAGGCACACGCCCGAGCGCTCGCGGCCCGCGTCGCCGGCGTGTTCGTAGTTCCAGGCGGCCCAGGCCTTGCGGCGCTGCGGCAGCTGGCCCTCGTCGGTGTGCAGCACCGCGCGGTTCGGGTGGTAGCGGATCGCGCCCAGCACCGCACGCTCGTCCGCGCTGGCATCGGTGCCCAGCAGCCGCAGCGACTGGTCGGAGTGGCAGGCCAGCACCACCTCGTCGTAGCGCGCCTCGCCATCGGCGGCAGCGACGATCACGCCGCCCTCGGGCAGGCGCCTCACCGCATGCACCGGCGTCGACAGCCGCACGTCGGGCAGCCGCGCGGCGATGCGGTTCACGTAGTGGCGCGCCCCGCCCAGCACCGTGTGCCACTGCGGCCGGTCGCTGACCTGCAGCAGCCCGTGGTTGTGGCAGAAGCGGATCATCGTCGCGATCGGGAACTTCAGCATCTGCTCGGTCGGGCAGGACCAGATGCAGCCGATCATCGGCAGGAAGTACCAGCGCCGGAAAGTGTCGGAAAAGCCCTCGGCGTCGAGGAAGTCGCCGATCGACTGCGCCAGCTGGGCCTCGCTGCCGCTGCGCGCCAGCGCGGTGGTGCGGCGGTTGAAGCGCAGCAGCTCGCGCAGCATGCCCAGGAAGCGCGGGCTGAACAGGTTGGAGCGCTGCGCGAACACCGTGTCGAGATTGCAGCCGCTCCACTCCAGCCGCCCCTGCTCGGCCTGGACCGAGAAGGACATGTCCGAGGGCGCCGTGTCGACGCGCAGCTCGGCGAAGAGCTTCAGCAGCTCCGGATAGGTGCGGTGGTTGAAGACCAAGAAGCCGGTGTCGACGCCCTGCGTGTGCGCCCGCCCGTCCGGGCCGGGCAGCGTCACGTCGACGGTGTGGGTGTGGCCGCCGAGGTAGTCGCCCGCCTCGTAGAGCGTGACCCGGCAGTCCGAGCCCGGCGCCGACAGATGCCAGGCGCTCGACAGGCCGGCGATGCCCGAGCCGATGATCGCGATGCGTCGCATGGCTCAGGCCCTCCCGGCGGCAAAGGAGAGACCGAGAAGCTCGGCGCGGCCGGAAAGAAGAGACGCCGTGCAGCGCCCGGAGGGGAAGAAGGGAGGGAGGGAGGAGGAGATGAACCGCCTCCGGGGGTCTGCCGGAACGCGGGGTCCGGACAGGCTGCACGGCGTGAAAATCGTTGCCCGATCGGCGGGAGCGGCGAATTCGGTGTCCATGAGGACCGGATACGCAGGCCGAGGCCGATCGGATGCACTGGCTGTGAGCCAGCCCGCGCGCGGAAGTTCCCGGACGGCAGCGGCCGCGAGGGTCGAGATGTGAGCAGACATGTCCGGGCTCCGGTGGGCAGAAGATGCGGGAAGAACGCCGCTCAGCGACGGGCCAGCTCGGCGCGGATGTCGCGCAGCAGCGCGCCGTCCTCCGGCGTGGTGAAGCTGGTGTAGGCCTTGACGGTGCGCCCGTCGCGGCCGATCAGGTACTTGTGGAAGTTCCACTTCGGCGTGCTGCCCGAGAGCCGCGCCAGGTCGGCGTAGAAGGGATGCGCCTTGGCACCCGTGACCGGCGTCTTCATGAACATCGGGAAGCGCACCGCGAACTGGTCCTCGCAGAAGGCGGCGATCTCCGCGTTCGAGCCCGGCTCCTGGCCGGCGAAGTCGTTCGACGGAAAGCCCAGCACCACCAGGCCATCGCCCTGGTGCTTGCGGTAGAGCGCCTCCAGCCCGCGGTACTGCGAGGTGAAGCCGCACTGGCTGGCGGTGTTGACCACCAGCACCACCCGGCCGGCGTACTGGCACAGCGACTGCGGCTTCTCGTCCTGCAGCCGCGGCACCGTGCGGTCGAGCAAGGCGGGACAGGCCGCAGCGCCGGAGGGCGTGGCCGCGGCAGGCGTGGCGGCCTGCGCCGGGGCCATGCCGATGAACAGTGCGCACAGCGCCGCAAGAAGAGTTGCCTTGAACATGATTTGTCTTGGGCAAACAGTGGATGTGGTTCTAATATTAGGCATGACAGACAAAAACCACAATGTTTGTCCAGGACAATTTATCGACGAAAGCGCGACATCGCCGGCCCGGCGTCAAGGCTGGCGATGTGCGGCACACTCGGAGCCCCCTGATGAATGACCGGGCACCCACCGCACTGACCATGTTCACGATCGCCGCCGTCGAACGCGACACCCGCCTCGGCAAGGACACGCTGCGTGTCTGGGAGCGCCGCTATGGCTTTCCTCGCCCGCTGCGTGACGACAACGGCGAGCGCCTCTACCCGCCCGAGCAGGTCGAGCAGCTGCGCCACATCCGCCGCCTGCTCGATGCCGGCTGGCGCCCGGGGCGCATCGTCGGACTGTCGATGGAGGAGCTGCAGCGGGTGGGCCAGCTCTCGGGCAACGAGACGGTCGCGCCGGCCGAACCGGCCCTGAAGGCCGAGCCGAAGGCGCTGTACGAGCTGCTGCGCGCGCATGACGTGGCCGGCCTGCGCCGCGCGCTGATGCAGACGCTGCTGCGCCGCGGCCTGGCGCACTTCATCAGCGAGGTTGCGCAGCCGCTGCTGGTCGAGATCGGCGAGGCCTGGTCGCGCGGCCAGCTCGAGGTCTTCGAGGAGCATCTGTGCAGCGAGGCGATCGAGACGGTGCTGCGCACCGCGATCGCCACCGCGCCGGAAATGCGCTCCGACGGCACGCCGCGGGTGCTGCTGACCACCTTCCCCGGCGAGCTGCACGGCCTGGGCCTGCTGATGGCCGAGGCGCTGTTCACCCTCGAGGGCGCGAGCTGCATGAACCTGGGCTGCCAGACGCCGATGCCCGACATCGTCGCGGCCGCCCGCGCGCATCGGGCCGACATCGTCGCGCTCGGCTTCTCGATGGTCAGTCCGGCCGGCGCCTCGCTCGACCATCTGGCCGAGCTGCGCGCCCGGCTGCCGCAGCCGGTCGAGCTGTGGGCCGGCACGCCGCAGGCGGCGATGCTGCGTCGTGGCGTCGAAGGCGTGTTGATGCTGCCGACGCTGGGCGAGATCCATCAGGGCATCGGTCGCTGGCACATGCGGGCCGGCAAGACCCGGCAGAGCGACGATCGTCATTCAAACGATTGATACGCATGCATCAAGACCCGTGAATCCGTCTGAACGGAGGGCCCTCTAAGCTGTGCACCAGCTGACCCGAGACCCCTCCGCCATGAGCTCCACCTCTTCCCCCTCGCGCTACGGCGCCACTGCGATCGCGCTGCACTGGCTGCTGGCGCTGGGCATCGTCGGCGCCTTTGGCGTCGGGGTCTACATGACCGGCCTGCCCTTCTCGCCGGCACGGCTCAAGCTCTACAACTGGCACAAGTGGGCCGGCGTGACGATCCTGGCGCTGTCGGCCGCGCGGCTGCTGTGGCGGCTGGCGAACCGCCCGCCCGCGCTGCCGGCCTCGATCGACAAGGCCATGCCGGGCTGGCAGCACGCCGCCTTCCACGGCACGCACCACCTGATGTATCTGCTGTTCTTCGCCGTGCCGCTGACCGGCTGGGCCTACAGCTCGGCGGCGGGCTTCCCGATCGTCTGGTTCGGCGTGCTGCCGCTGCCCGACTTCATGCCGGTCGACAAGGCGCTGGCCGAATCGATCAAGCCGCTGCACGAGCTGAGCGCCTTCGGCCTGGCCGGCCTGGTGGTGCTGCATGTCGCCGCCGCGCTCAAGCACCAGTTCATCGACCGCGACCGCCTGCTCGGCCGCATGGGCCTGGGTCCGGCGCCGCGCTGAGCCGCGCCGATCGCCCCCCGCCGCCCGTCCCACCTGATTTCCGGAGTTCTTCCATGACCGTCATCCTGCGCACCGCGGCCCTGGCCGCCGCCTCCTTCGCCGCCCTGGTCGTCGCACCGACGCCTGCGCTGGCCCAGCAGAAGCTCGACGCCGCCAAGAGCGAGATGCTCTTCGTCAGCAAGCAGATGGGCGTGCCGGTCGAGGGGCGCTTCCGCAAGTTCGACGCCCAGATCGCCTTCGACCCGAAGAAGCCGGAAGCCGGCAAGGTCGCCTTCACCATCGACATGGGCAGCGCCACCTTCGGCTCGCCGGAGGTGGATGTCGAGCTGCCCAAGGCCACCTGGTTCAACGTGCCGAAGTTCCCGCAGGCCACCTTCCAGTCCAGCGCGATCAAGGCGGTCGGCGCCGGCAGGTTCGAGGTGGCCGGCAAGCTGTCCATCAAGGGCAGCAGCCGCGACGTGGTCGTGCCGGTCGCGCTGACCCAGGCCGGCGGCAGCACCACCGCCACCGGCGCCTTCGCGATCAAGCGCCTCGAATTCAAGATCGGTGAAGGCGACTGGGCCGACACCTCGATGGTCGCCAACGACGTGCAGGTGAAGTTCAAGCTGAACCTGAGCGGCGTGCCGGCGCTCTGAACCCCTTTCCTTCCCTCTCTCACCCAACCCTGCCCCCCTCCACGGAGACCCTGCCATGAAGAAGACCCTGCTCGCGCTGACCGCCGCCTCGGCCCTGTTCGCCACTGCCGCCCAGGCCCAGTCGGCCACCTACGCGATCGAGCCGACGCACACCTTCGTGACCTTCGAGATCGACCACTTCGGCACCTCGACCAACCGCGGCCGCTTCGACAAGAAGGAAGGCACGGTCCAGTTCGACCGCGCCGGCAAGACCGGCAAGGTCGACATCACCATCGACGTCGACTCGGTCAACACCGGCACCGGCCCGTTCAACAGCCACCTGAAGAGCGCTGAGATCCTGAACGTCGCGGCCTACCCGACCGCCCGCTTCGTCGGCGACAAGTTCGTGTTCGAAGGCGACAAGGTCAAGGAAGTGACCGGCCAGTTCACGCTGATGGGCAAGACCCACCCGGTCACGCTGAAGGCGACCAAGTTCAACTGCTACCAGAACCCGATGCTCAAGCGCGAGGTCTGCGGCGGCGACTTCGAGACCATGATCAAGCGCAGCCAGTGGGGCGCCAGCTACGGCCTGAACTACGGCTTCGCCGACGACATGCGCCTGGTGATCCAGGTCGAGGCGGTCAAGCAGTAAGCGAGACGCGGCACACGGCCCGGCCCGGCGAACTGCGCCGGGTCAGCCGGCGGTCCGGCGCAGCAGCACCCGCAGCGCCACGCCGGCCCGGTGCCAGGGCGCACGCGGCTGGCGGTGGGTCAGCCCCACCGTCGACAGCAGCCCGGCCAGCACCGCGACCAGCCCGCCGGCCAGCACGGCCAGCAGGATCGCGGGCATCGCCAGGCAGAAGAGCACCAGCTGGGCGCACGCAACCAGCACGCGCTCGAACAGGCTGCGGGGAGAGGAGCGATGAACGTTCATGGTGCGGGGCCTCCTGCGGTCTGCAGACATGACAAGCCGCTTCCACGCACTTGCCACGCTTCACGAAACCGACACGGATATTCATTTCAGTGAATTACATCACGAACTGAAGGCTTGTGTCGGCCATGGTCTGGCCCCGGTTTTTTCAGCGCGTCAGCGCTTGCGGTCCATGCGCAGCGCGAAGGCCAGACCACGCGAGTGGCTGTCGATGCGGCCGTAGTCGAAGGTTTCCTGCTTGCGGCCCTTGTCGGTCTGGCGCTCCTGCACCGGCAGACGGCGCGGGGCTTGATGTTCGATGGTGCGAAGGAAGTGCTTCATGGCAGTGGGACGGTGCTTGTGATCGCTCTCGGAGCCCCCACAACGGCTGAAGGCTGACGCGCGATGACGCGCGCACCGCGCGCCTTCAGCTTTCCTAAACAAATCAGCAACACGGCATCATGACCCAACCCCTTCTCGCCCCGCTGCAGCTCGGTGATCTGCATCTGCCCAACCGCATCGTGATGGCGCCGCTGACGCGGGCCCGTGCGGTCGGCGCCGACCGGGTGCCCAATGCGCTGATGGCGCGCCACTATGCGCAGCGCGCCGGCTTCGGCCTGATCCTGAGCGAGGCCACCGCGGTCACGCCGCAGGGCGTGGGCTATGCCGACACGCCGGGGCTGTGGAGCGAGGCGCAGGTCGAGGGCTGGCGCGGCGTGACCGAGGCGGTGCATGCAGCCGGCGGGCGCATCGTCGCGCAGCTCTGGCATGTCGGCCGCATCTCCGACCCGGTCTTTCTCGAAGGCGGACTGCCGGTCGCGCCAAGCGCGGTCACGCCGGCCGGCGAGGTCAGCCTGGTGCGCCCGAAGCGCCCCTACGTGACGCCGCGTGCGCTGGCCCTGGACGAGCTGCCCGGCATCGTCGCCGCCTACCGCCAGGGCGCCGAGAACGCCCGGCGCGCCGGCTTCGACGGCGTGGAGATCCATGCGGCCAACGGCTACCTGATCGACCAGTTCCTGCAGGACCGCAGCAATCAGCGCACCGACGCCTACGGCGGCCCGATCGAGAACCGCATGCGGCTGCTGCTGGAGATCGTCGACGCGGCGATCGAGGTCTGGGGCGCGGGGCGGGTCGGCGTGCATCTGGCGCCGCGCGGCGACGCGCACGACATGGGCGACTCCGATCCGCAGGCGCTGTTCACGCAGGTGGCGCGCGAGCTCGGCCGGCGCGGCGTGGCCTTCCTGTGCCTGCGCGAGCACCTGGGCGCCGGCCGGCTGCTGCCGGTCATCCGCGAGGCCTTCGGCGGCGCGGTCATCGCCAATGAAGGCCTCGATCCGGACAGCGCCGAGGCCCTGCTCGGGCGCGGCGAGGCCGAGGCGGTCGCCTTCGGCCGGCTGGCGATCGCCAACCCCGATCTGGTCGAGCGCATCCGCCAGGGCGCCGCACTCAACCGGCCCGATCCGTCCACCTTCTACGGCGGCGGCGAGACGGGCTACACCGACTATCCGGCGCTGGGCTGAGCGGCCAGCGTCTGCAGCATCGTGCCCACCTGCCCGACGGCACTGCCGTCCGGGTAGGCCCCCTGATGGTCGATCGCGGCGGTGGCGATCACCAGCAACAGGCTCAGCAGGCAGATGAGCGGATAGATCCAGCGGGCAAGAGCGTCCATGGCGGACTCCAGGTACAGGGGCAAGAACAGGGCATGGGCCTCACTGTGCCGTGGCGCCCGCTGGCCGGCTGCCATCCGGTAGCGCAGGTGCGTGCAGGACAATTCCTACGTCAAGGTCCGCGGAGGGCCGAGGCCGCAACCGCCTGGGCCAGCCGCTGCAGCGCGCGGCGATGGGCGGCGACCAGCGCCTCGGCCGATGTCTCGCCGGCCAGCGGTTCGGCCAGTTCGAGCTGGCCGGAGCGGGCCGTCTGCCGTCCGGCCGGATCGGACACCACCCAGATCGCGGCCAGCCGCACCCGGCCGGCGGCCAGATCGGCCTCGAGCCGCTCGATGTCGATGCGCAGGCGCAGCGCGGCGCTCAGCCCGGCCGGCAGCGCGGCGCCCCAGACCTGGACCGGCTGGCCGGCCTCGGTCGCCGCACGCGCCAGGTCGCGGCGCAGCAGGCGCGGCACCGCCTCGGCCAGCGGCTCGGCCCAGCGCACCTCCGGCAGCGCCTGCAGCGAGCCCGCCCCCTGACCGGCCAGCACCAGCTCGCGGTCGAGATAGGCCGGCAGCTGGACGCGCTGCAGATGCCAGACCGGTGCGGCCGACAGGTCGGTCGCGCCCCCTGGCTCGGGCCGGGGCTCGGCCTCCAGTCGCAGCAGGCGCGGCACCCGGGTCGGCGCGGCGGCGCAGCCGGCCAGCGTCAGCACAAGGGGCAGGCTCAGGCCCAGGCCGGAGAGCATCCGGCGGCGCGAAGTCGTCATGGCAGCTCCTGGGGGCGGCCGGTCAGCAGCGAACGGGGCTGCTGCTCCAGCGTGTCGGACAGCGCGCGCAGCGAGCGAGCGGCACGCGAGAGGTCATCCAGCGTCTGCTCGAGCTTCTGCTGCAGCGCGCTGTCGGGGCCGGCGGCCTCGGCCGTCTCGCGCAAGGCTGCGGCGGTGCGGGCCAGCTCGTCGGCGCTGCGGCCCAGGCTGCGCATCAGCGGCGCATCGGGCTGCAGCAGCGCCTCGGCGCCCGAGGCGGCCGCGCCGACCCGCGCCGCAGCCGCCGACACATCGCCCATCGAGCGCCGGGTGTCGCCCAGCGCCCGATCGGCGGCATCGAGCAGCGGACCGCTGCGCCGGTCCAGCCGCTCGGCCAGCCGGTTCAGGCTGGCGGCGGTCTGCTCGACCTGGGCCAGCGTCGACTCGATGCGCGGCGAGCCCACCGTCTGACGCACCGAGCGCGCGATCGAGGCCAGATCGTCGACCATGCGGCGCAGGTCCATGCCGTCGACCTGGTTCTTGATGTCCTGGATCGCGGTGGTCACCGTCGGGATCTCGATCATGCCGCTGCGCGCACCCAGCCGCGAGGCCTGCCGGTCGGCGCGGAAATCCAGGTCGACATAGAGCTGGCCGGTCAGCAGACTCTGCATCTGCAGCTGCGCGCGCAGACCGCGCTCGACCAGCGTCTCCAGCCGCAGCCCGGCGCGGGGCGTGCCGCCGGCGCCGACCTGGTCGATCAGCTCCGGGTCGAGCTCGGCCACCACCGGGATGGAGAATCGGTCCTGGCCGGCGTCGTAGCTCAGGCCGATCGAGGTCACGCTGCCCAGGCGCACGCCGCGGAAGACCACCGGCGCGCCCACCTGCAGCCCGAAGATCGAGCCGCTGAAATGCATCACCACGCTGTCCTTGCGCGCAAAGAGCCGGCCGTCGGCGCTGGCCAGCACCGCCGCGACGATCAGCACCAGCGCGCCGAGCACGAAGGCGCCGATCAGCACCGGACGCGAGGCGCGGGAGGGTCGGGAAGGCGGGCCGTCGTTCATCGGAAATCGCTCCGGTCGCGGCGCAGGAAGGCCCGGACCTCGTCGGGGCCGTGCTCGCGCAGCGGGTAGGGGTTGTCGAGCGCGGTCATGGTGCGTTGGCGCGCGTCGAGGAAGAGCGCGCGGTCGGCGACCGCGAACAGGCTGTCGAGCTCGTGCGTCACCATCACCACGGTCATGCCGAGCGCCGCACGCAGCTGCAGGATCAGCGCATCGAGCCGGGCCGAGGCCAGCGGATCCAGCCCGGCCGAGGGCTCGTCGAGAAAGAGCAGCGGCGCATCGGCGCACAGCGCGCGCGCGATGGCGGCGCGCTTGCGCATGCCGCCGCTGAGTTCGGCGGGCAGACGCTCGAAGCTTCCGTCCAGCCCGACCAGCGCGAGCCGGAAGCGCGCCTGCAGCGCCAGCTCGGCCTCGTCGAGCGGCCGGCGCAGCCGGCCGTCGTCGTCGCGCAGGCTCTCGCGCTGCGCGAACATCAGGTTCTCGCCGACGCTCATCGAGCTCCACAGCGCGCCGGCCTGGAACATCACGCCCAGGCGGCGGCGCAGGCGCCGGCGCACCCGCTCGTCGGCATCGTTCAGGTCCGCGCCCTCGAGCAGGATGCGCCCGGCCGCCGGCGTCTGCAGCCCGATCATGTGGCGCAGCAGCGTGCTCTTGCCGCAGCCGCTGCCGCCCATGATCGCCAGGATCTCGCCGCGGCGCACCGCGAAGTCCAGACCCTGCTGGATGACGCGCCCGCCGTGCGCCATCGTCAGGCCCTCGACCCGCATGATGTCGGCCTGCGTCGCCATCACCAGCCGAGCCTCTGGAAGACGATGGTCGTCACCGAGGCGGCCACGACGATCCAGACGATGGCCTGCACCACCGAGGCGGTCACCGCCCGGCCGACGCCCTCGGCACTGCGCTGCGCGTTCAGGCCCTGGCGGCAGCCCGCCAGCCCGACCAGGCCGGCGTAGAGCGTGCCCTTGAACAGGCCGATGCCCAGATGCGCGGGCGTCAGCGCCTCGCCGGCGCGCTGCAGGTACTGGAAGGAATCGACGCCCTGCACCCCGACCGCAACCACCCAGCCGCCGACCATGCCCAGCAGCGCCGCGTAGACCGTCAGCAGCGGCGCCACCAGCAGCAGCGCCAGCAGCCGCGGCAGCACCAGATGCTCGACCGGGTCGAGGCCGAGCGTGCGCAGCGCGTCGATCTCCTCGCTGGCGTTCATGCTGGCCAGCTCGGCGGCGAAGGCCGCGCCGACCCGCCCGGCCAGCAGGATGGCCATCATCAGCGCGGCGATCTCGCGCACGCTGCCGATGGTGACCAGATCGGCGATGAAGACCTGCGCGCCGAAGCGGCGCAGCTGCTCGGCACCCATGTACGCCAGGATCATGCCGACCAGCACGCTGACCAGCGAGACGATCGGCAGGCTGCGCGGGCCGGTCTGCTCGACCTGCCAGACCAGGTCGCGCCAGCGCAGGCCGCTGCCGCCGCGCGGCACGCGCGCCAGCGCCAGCAGCGTCTGGCCGAAGAAGCCCAGGCTGACCGCGAACTGGCCGTGGCCGTCGAGCACGCGCCGGCCGAGGCGCTCCAGCCCGCGCCACCACACGGCCGGCTTCGGCGCGGGAGCGGCTGCGGGCGCGGCTGCGGCCGTCGCGCCCGCCTGCGCGACGACCGCGCGCAGGCCCTCGGGCAGCGAGTCGTCGAGCTGCACCTCCGCGCCGGACGAGGCCGAGCGCAGCAGCCCCCAGAGGCGTGCGGCCAGGCGCGCGTCCCAGCCCTGCAGCGCCTCGGCACGCAGCCTCAGGCCGGAAGTGGCCGGGCGCGGCGGCCAGTCCGGCAGGGCAGCGGCACGCCAGTCGCCCGACAGCGTCCAGACGGTCATGCCGCCAGGGTCGCCGGCGGCATGGACATGGGGCGCGGACCCCGGCGAAGGAGACGGGGCCTCATCCACTCGAGCGGGATCCGGTGGTCTTCATGATGCGCGGATCGTACCCGGCGCCGCTGCGGCGCAGCAACGCACCCGCCTCGCTGGCCTGCAGAGCAGGCGCCGCCAGCTCCGGCGGCGGGTCGCCGTCGAAGAACCAGTGCATCAGGCGCGCCAGATCGGCATCACTGGCCATCACGGCGCCGTGCCGCAGCGGGACCGGCGGCAGGCTCGTCGAGGCCATCAGCACATCGCACATCACAGGCTCCGGCGGACGGGTGGGCGCAGAGGCGTCAGACCGCGTCGCGGCGGCGGCTGCTCGACATGGCGCCGATCAGGCCGACCAGCGCGGCACCGGCCGCCGCGGCCATCAGCACCGACTTGCCCGGCTCGCTGCGGATGTAGCCGACCGCCTGGTCGCGCTTCACGCAGGCCTGCTCGCGCACCTTGGCGCCGGTGTCGCGGCATGCGGCCACGCCGCGCGTGTGCATCGACTCGATCCTGTCGGCCGCGCGGTGCAGCGCCGAGCCGCTTTCGGTGCGTGCGGTCTCGACCTTGTCGGCCAGCGTGTCCAGCGCCGAGGCAGCGCCGTCGCGGGTCTTCTCGATCAGCGTCGAGGCGCTGTCGGCGGCCTTCTGGCCGGCGGCGTCGATGCGGTCGGCCACATCGTGCAGCTTGGCCGAGGCGGTGGTGTCGGGGGTCAGGGGAAGCTTGTCGTTGAACATCTGGATCTCCTTGAGTGAGGGGGGCTGAACTGCGATGGAGTCACTTTAGGAGCCGCCCGGGCCGCTGCCCATGAGCCGTCGCCGCGTCGGCGTGTGGGCCGGATCCGGCATCGCTGTAGGACGATGCCGGCGGGATCAGCGGCCGGCGCCGCGGCGGTCGCTGGCCGTGCCCAGCCGCGAGGCCAGGTCGCGGCAGCCGGCATCGCTGCCGCCGTCGCCCGGGTCGAGCAGCGGCAGCAACGCCGCGGCTGGCGTCACCAGCGCCAGCAGCGCCGAGGGCAGCAGCCGCTGCACCAGGCCGCGGGTGTCCAGCGAGACCTTCGGCCGGGCCAGCGTGCCGCGCACATCGATGGGCGTGCGCAGCGACAGCGGACTGAAGTCGTGCGGCCGCACCCGCGCACGCAGCATCAGCTGCTCGGTGGCCAGCGACAGCGCGCCGTCCACCACCACCAGCGAGTCCGGCGTGTCCACCAGCATCACGCGCGGCGTCGCGGTGCCGTCGCGCACCTGCAGGTCGGCCACCGCGCAGCGCAGCGGCAGCCCGCGGTCGCCGACCAGCAGCAGGCCCAGCGCCTGCGCGACATCGATGCCGGCGGCCTCCAGCGCCAGCTGCGACATGCGCCCCTGCGTGATGCCCAGGCGCAGCCGCCCGTCGGCGCTGGCCAGCAGCTCGGCCGTCGAGCGGCCCTGCCCCTGCATGAGCAGATCGCCCGACAGGCGCCCGCTGATCCAGGGCCCGGCGCCGGAGGCGCGGGTCTGGCGCAGCCAGTCCTCCAGCGGCACGCCGGTGGCGCGCAGCGCGGTGGTCCACCGCGCCTGCGCGCCGCGCGCGTCCAGGCCGATCGAGCCGGTGATCTGGCCGCCCGAGCCCACCCGCGCGGCCAGCTCGTCGATCGACAGCACCGCCTGCTGCAGCCGCAGCCGCGCCTGCAGCGGTGCGATCGGCCGCGCGAAGGCCTCGCCCAGCTCGAGCCGGTCGAGCGAGACGGTCAGCGCCGCGTCCATGCGGTCCAGCGAAGGCAGATCGAAGCGGCGGTCCGGCAGGATGCGGCCGTCGGCGGCCGCGGCCTGGCGCTCGGCCGCCTGCGCCGGCACGCCGATGGCCGGGCCGAGATCGGCCAGCCACAGCGCGCGCCCGCGCAGCGTGCCGCCGAGCTGCGGGCGTGCGGCGGCGGTGTCGAGCACGAAGTCGCCGCTCAGCTCGGAGCGGCCGATGCGGGCCTGCGCCAGCTGCAGCCGCCACGGCGAGGCCTCGGCCGGCTCGCGCAGGAGGCGGCCCTGCGCCCGGAACGACGCGGTGGTCGGCAGCGTCAGGCCGAGCGGCTCGCCCACCCGCGCCAGCGACGGCCCCGACAGCGTGAAGCCGGTGTCGAGCCCGCGCAGGCCCAGCAGGTCGCGCACGCGGCCCTGCGCGCGCAGCAGCGTCGCGCCCGCCTCGAGCGACAGCGCGAAGCCGACCGGCGCCGCCGCACCGGCCGCGATCCAGGGCAGCGGCGAGCCGGTCTCGAGCGCCAGCGACAGCGGCTGCTGGCGCCAGCGCCCGCCCGAGCGCAGCTTCACGCCGCGCTCGTCGAGCGAGAACACCGCGTCGGCCTGCAGCGCCAGCGGCCGGTCGTCGATCGCCAACCGGCCCTCGCGCAGCCACAGCGTGCCGATCTGCACCGCCGGCCGCGGCCGTGCCGGCGCGTCGGCGGCGCGCTCGAGCAGCCAGTTCGCGCGGCCGTCGGCCTCGCGCTGCAGCCGCGCGGCGATGTGGCCGATGCCGACCTGCTCGATGCGCAGCGGCTCGCCGCGGCGCCAGGCCAGCAGGTCGCGCCAGCGCAGCCGCAGGTCCAGATCGCGGGCATGCAGCGTCCAGCCCGCCGGCAGGCCTTCCGGCGCCGACGGCCGCGCGGCGGCCGCACCGGCCGGATCGGCCACCGCCAGGTCGGCCGCCTGCAGTCGCAGCGGGCCGATCAGCGACAGCCGCCAGCCGGGCGCGCTGCCGGACGGCGCATCGGGCGGGCGCCAGCACAGCTCGCGGCCGAGCTGGCCCGACAGCCAGCCCTCGCTCCAGCCCGCCAGCCAGGGCCAGCCGCGCCATTCGCCCCAGGCCAGCGCGGCCACAGCCGCCAGCAGCAGCGCGGCGCCCGTGGCCGCCATCCGACGCACAAGCAAAAACCGCCGCGAAGGCGCGGCGGTCGGCGTGCGGACGGCGGGATCGGCGGCGACCCCGTCGTTCATCATCACATCCGGACGACGATCTCGTTGCGGACTTCCTTCACCCCGTTGACCGAGCGGGCCAGCGATTCGGCCGAGCCCTTTTCGGTCGCGTTCTTGGCGAAGCCCGAGAGCATCACCGTGCCGTTGAGCGTCTCGACGCTGATGGCCGTGGCATCGACGCTCTTGGCCTCCACGAAGCGGGCCTTCACCGCGGTGGTGATCGCGGTGTCGTCGACATACTGGCCGACGGTGGACTGGCCGCGGCTGACGGCGCAGCCCGGCAGGACGACGAGGGCGGACACGGCGGCAAGGGCAGCGACGGTGGCACGGAACATGGTGTATCTCCTTGGAAGTGGTGGCGATCGGGATCGATCCGCTGGTCATCGGGTTCGATTCCCGATGACTTCATTGTGGGAGGCCGTGCAGGGCCTTTCGATCGGAGAAGCCCGCCGCCCGCTGTAGGACGCCACCGATGGGCCCGGCCGGACGCCGCGAGCCGCGTGCATGCGCCCAGACCCAGGTGAACTCCGCGCCCAGCAGGAAGATCTGCGCCGACCAGTAGACCCAGACCAGCACCACCACCAGCGAGCCCGCCGCGCCGAAGCCGCTGCTCACGCCGCTGCGGCCGATGTACAGGCCGATCAGCGTGCGCCCGGCGCTGAACAGCAGCGCGGTGACCGCCGCCCCGACCCAGACATCGCGCCAGGCGATCCGCACCCGCGGCATGATCTTGTAGATCATCGCGAAGCCCAGCGTCGCCAGGCCGAAGCCGGCCAGCGCGTTGACCCCCTGCAGCAGCAGCGACCAGGCCGGCAGCCGGGTGTTCCACCAGTTCGTCCATGCCGCCAGCGCCGCGCTGGTCACCAGCGAGACCATCAGCAGGAAGCCGATCGCCATCACCATGCCGAAGGACAGCACCCGCGCGCGCACCCAGGCCAGCAGGCCGGCGGCGGGCGGCTGCGGCGCCTGCCAGATGCGGTCGAGCGCGCCCTGGAGCTGCGCGAAGACGGTGGTGGCGCCGATGAAGAGCGTGCCCAGGCCGGTCAGCATCGCCAGGCCGCCGGTCTCGGGCAGGCGCAGGCTCGCCAGCAGCGCCTGCACGGTGGCGGCGCCCTCCTCGCCCATCAGGCCGCGCAGCTGCCCCAGGATCTCGCCGCGCGCCGCCTCCTCGCCGAAGGCCAGCCCGGCCACCGCGATGGCGATCAGCAGCGTCGGCGCGATCGAGAACAGCGTGTAGTAGGCCAGCGCCGCGCCCTGGGTCGGCGCGTCGTCGTCGATCCAGGACGACAGCGTGCGGCGCAGCATCGCCGACCAGGCCGGCGAAAACGCAGTGGCGGCGGGAGCGGGAGCTTGGGGAGGGAGGGGAGCGAGGGGCGCATTCATCCGCCCTTTGTCGCCGCCGGCCGAGCCTGCGGCCAGCAGCCGGCGGCGCAGCCGGTCGTAGGACGGCACCGACGCGCGCTCACGCCCTCGGACGACGGCCGCGCGCCCGGGCCAAGACCACACTGGCGACGCGCCCTCCCCCTGCCCCCACCGGCCCCCCCGCCTCCTCTTTCGACCCGTCATGAACACCTATCACTGCAGCCACTGCGGCCAGACCGTCTTCTTCGAGAACACCCGCTGCGAGGGCTGCGGCCATGCACTGGCCTTCGATCCGGCCACGATGAGCCTGCTGGCCTGGCAGCCCGGACCGGACGGCACGCTGCAGCCCTCGACCGCCGCGCTGGCGCCCGAGGCCGCGCAGGCGCTGCAGCAGCGTGCGGCCGGCGGCCGGCTGCGGCCGTGCGCCCACCACGCGCTGCCGCACGGGGCGGACGCCGCGCCGGCCTCGCAGGGCGTCTGCAACTGGCTGAGCGACGCGGACGACGCCGACGGCGGGCCGCTGTGCCTGAGCTGCCGCTGCACCGAGGTGCTGCCGGCGCTGGACCGGCCGGGCAATCTCGAGGCCTGGAGCCGGCTCGAGACCGCCAAGCGCCGGCTGCTGCACGGCCTGCTGGCGGCCGGCCTGCCGATCCCGCGTCGCCCGGTCGATCCGCAGGGCCTGGCCTTCCGCTTCCTGGAGGAGCTGCCCGACGCGCCCGAACCGGTGCTCACCGGCCATGACCACGGCCTGATCACCGTCAGCATCGCCGAGGCCGACGACGCCACCCGCGAGGCCCGGCGCGCCGCGATGCACGAGCCCTACCGCACGCTGCTGGGCCACTTCCGCCACGAGATCGGCCACTTCTACTGGGACCAGCTGATCGCGAAGGACGAGCGGCGCCTGGCCGCCTTCCGCGCGCTGTTCGGCGACGAGCGCGCCGACTACGGCCAGGCGCTGGAGCGCCACTACCGCGAAGGCGCGCCGGCCGACTGGCCGCAGCGCCACATCAGCGCCTACGCGACCATGCACCCGTGGGAGGACTGGGCCGAGACCTGGGCGCACTGGATGCACATCTCGGACTCGCTCGACACCGCCAGCCACTGGGGCGTGCGGCTGCAGGGCGATCCGGTCGCCGGCCCGGCGGTCGAGCCCGACACCGCGCTGGCCGCGCTGCCTGGCACGCGCGACTTCCGCCGGGTGCTGGTCGACGAGTGGCTGCCGCTGTCGCGCTTCCTCAACAGCATGGGCCGCAGCCTCGGCCAGGGCGACGCCTGGCCCTTCGTGGTCGCCGATCCGGTGCTGGACCGGCTCGCCTTCGTGCACCAGACGGTGCGCGAGGCCGCGCTCAGCCGCAGCACGCCTGCAGGCTGATGCCATGCAGCCGCTCGTTCCACCGGCAGTGCACGATCGTGCCCGCACCGGCCG
>NZ_JACCPY010000025.1 GCF_013426975.1 Sphaerotilus sulfidivorans | reverse complement strand
GTGCCACCCGCTCCGCCGGCACCGCCTGCGCCCGCCGCACCGGCGCCTGTCGCGGCTCCGGCAGCGCCGGCCGCGCCGGTGCGCGCCGAGGTCGGCCTGGCCTGCCCGGGCTATGCGCAGATCATCCAGGACACGATGGCCGGTGCCTTCGACCGCTACGGCATCACTGGCGTGGTGAAGGTGCGCATGCTGGTGCGCGGCGGTCAGGTGGTGGAGGCCAGCGTGCTGTCCGGGCCGCGTGAATACCACCGGCTGGCGGTCAGCGCGGCGAGGCGCATGAAATGCCAGGCCAGCGGGGCCGACGAGGTGCAGGTGAACTTCGAGATCAGCCTGCGCGAGGAGTGAGCCGGGAGCGCGGGCTCGGCCGTCAGCGGGCCTTGGCCAGGTTCATCACCCAGTAGTTCGACTGGTTGGCGGTGTTGACCACGCAGGCGACTGCGACATCCCGCACCGTCGCGTTCATCAGGTTGGCGCAGTGGCCGTCGCTGTTCATCCAGGCGTCGACCACCCGGGTGATGCCGGGCTGGCCGGCGGCGATGTTCTCGGCCACCGTCGACCAGGCGTAGCCCGCTGCACTGACCCGGTCGGCCACGCTGCTGCCGCTGGAGCCGGTGTGGCTGAAGAAGCCCTTGGCGACCATGTCCTTCGCATGCCCGGCCGCCGCGGCGAACAGCTGATTGTTCCAGCTCAGCGCGCCCGCAGCCGGGAAGCTGCCGCGGCTGCCGCAGCTCTGTGCGCTGGCGCGCCGGCGGTTGATCTCGGCCAGCATCGCGCTCTGGTAGCCGTCGATGCCGCAGCGTTCGCTCGCCGCGATCGCCGATGCGGTCTGGGCGGTGCTGCCGGTGCCGGCGCTGACGCTGGAGGTGGTGCTGGCGGCCGAGCCGCCATCGTCCGAGCCGCCGCCACAGCCGGCCAGCAGTGCGGCCAGCAGCGCGGTGGTGATGGCGGGCAGGGACAGGCGCTTGTTACAGGTGCGGATCATGGCGGGACGAAGTCAGGTGGCTGGCCGTGTTGTCGGCTCGATGGACTTCATTCTGGAGAGTCGCCCCTGTCCGGCAAGGGGCGGTGGGCGCCATGTTGCGGGGGTTGTGGCTTCTACACGCACCAACCTGCGCCATCTTCACGGATCTTGTCGGACATGCCCGTGTTCGGGGGGGCTGAGGCCGTAGCGAAGCGATCCGGCTCCGATCAGACTGGCGATGCCGAATCTGAAATAAGCTGCATCGCCTCGTTGGCAACTTGTTCGGATCGGCTACAGGAGTCAGCATGTCTTTCCTCGCCGCGCCGAAGCACCACGCCCACCCGGACACGCCGCCGGTGGTCATGGTTCGGCCGAACGTCTGGCGCATCACCTTCGCCGAGAGCGACCGCCCGTCCCGGCGGGCCCGCCATGGCCGGGCCCGCTGGAGCCTGAGCGCCGGCCTGCGCCGCCAGCCGACCTTCCGTCCGGGGCGTCGCCTGGTACGGTGAAGATCTTGAAAGGTTCGCCGGGTACGATCCGGCGATGTCAATTCACGTCTCCACGGATATTCCGTCTTTTTCTTCACGAGCTTCACAAGCTTCACGATCCCAGGCGCTGCCGCTGGTCGATCTGGGCAAGGCGCTGGCCTCGCAGCTGATCGTCTGGCATCACCTGGCGCTGTACGGACCGATGTGCGAGGTGGCCGAGTCGCTGGCGCCGGCGCTGCGGGACTGGCTGGTCGAGCAGGGCCGGCTGGCGGTGCAGGTCTTCCTGGTGATGGCGGGTTTCCTGGCGGCGCGCTCGATGCTGCCGCATCCGGCAGCCGAGCCGCGTGCCACCGGGGTGGCCGCCGCGATCGGCCGGCGCTTCCTGCGTCTGGCCGAGCCGGCCTGGGTGGCCCTGCTGGCTGCGATGTTCGCGGCCTGGGTCGCGCGCGGTCTGATCGATCACCCGACGATTCCCGAGGCGCCGACGCTGCTGCAGGTGCTGGCCCATCTGCTGATGGTCCAGGATGTGGCGGGTCTGGAGGCGCTCTCGGCCGGGGTCTGGTATGTCGCGATCGACCTGCAGCTCTTTGCGCTGGTGGCGCTGCTGTGCGGCCTGCGGCGCGGCATCGCCCGCCCGGCGCGGTCGGCGCTGACGGCGCTGCTGCTGCTGGCCGGCGTCACGCTGTCGCTGCTGCTGTTCAACCGCGAGCCTGATCTGGATGTCTGGGCGATCTACTTCGTCGGCGCCTACGGCCTGGGCATGCTGGCGCACTGGGCGGTGAGCGCCCGGCGACCGGTCTCGCGCATCGGCTGGCTGCTGGCCATCCTGACGCTGACCGGACTGGCGCTGTGGCTGGACTGGCGGGTGCGCATCCTGCTGGCTGGCACCAGCGCGCTGGTGCTGGCGCTGCTGGTGCCGCTGGATCTGCGCCTGCCGGCCTGGCTGGCGCGGCCGGTGGCCGCGCTCTCGCACCTCTCCTACACCGTGTTCCTGCTGCACTACCCGGTGCTGCTGCTGGTCGGCGCGCTGATCGGCCGCCTGTGGCCGGATGCGCCGCAAGTGCATGCGCTCGGGCTGGTGCTGGCCTGGGCGCTCAGCCTGCTGGCGGGCTGGGCGCTGCAGTCGGCGCTGGACGGCCGCGAGCGTGCCCGGCAGCGGCCGGCGGCGGGCGCCGTCGTGGAGGATCAGCGCGCGGCGGTGCCGGGCTGAGCCGGCGCATGCGTGTCGTCGCCGTGCGGCAGCGCGGCGTCGATCGCGTGGGTCAGGGTCTCTTCGGCCGGCATCGGCGACTGGCCGTTCAGCGCCGCATTCATCTGATGGCTGTCGAGCTGGCCGCACCACTTGGCCACGACCAGGGTGGCCACGCCGTTGCCGATCAGGTTGGTCAGCGCACGGGCTTCCGACATGAAGCGGTCGATGCCCAGGATCAGCGCCAGACCGGCCACCGGCACGCCGCCCACCGCCGACAGCGTCGCCGCCAGCACGATGAAGCCCGAGCCGGTCACGCCGGCCGCGCCCTTGGAGGTCAGCAGCAGCACGCCCAGCAGCGTGATCTGCTGCGTCAGCGTCATCGGCGTGTCGGTGGCCTGGGCGATGAAGACCGCGGCCATCGTCAGGTAGATCGAGGTGCCGTCCAGGTTGAAGGAGTAGCCGGTGGGCACCACCAGGCCGACGACCGACTTCTCGGCGCCGGCGTGTTCGAGCTTCTTCATGATGCGCGGCAGCACCGACTCCGACGAGGAGGTGCCCAGCACGATCAGCAGCTCTTCCTTGATGTAGCGGATGAAGGCGGTGATCGAGAAGCCGTGCGCCTTGGCGATGCCACCCAGCACCACCAGCACGAAGATCAGGCAGGTGGCGTAGAAGGTGGCCATCAGCTGCGCGAGCTGCATCAGCGATCCCACGCCGTACTTGCCGATGGTGAAGGCCATCGCGCCGAAGGCGCCGATCGGGGCGACCTTCATGATGATGCCGACGATCGCGAACAGGACGTGCGAAAACTTGTCGATGAAGGTGAAGACGATGTTGCGCCGGCCGCCGAACTTCTGCAGCCCGAAGCCGAACATCACCGAGAACAGCAGCACCTGCAGGATGTCGCCCTTGGCGAAGGCATCCACCACGCTCGACGGAATGATCGCGAGCAGGAAGTCGACCGTGCCCTTCATCTTGCCCGGCTCGACATAGGCGGCGATGCCCTTGGTGTCGAGCGAGCTGGGGTCGACATGCATGCCGGCGCCCGGCTGCACCAGGTTGACGATCACCAGGCCGATGATCAGCGCCACCGTCGAGACGATCTCGAAATAGAGCAGCGCCAGGCCGCCGGTGCGGCCGACCTTCTTCATGTCGTCCATGCCGGCGATGCCCAGCACGACGGTGCAGAAGATGATCGGCGCGATGATCATCTTGATCAGCTTGATGAAGCCGTCGCCCAGCGGCTTCATCTGCTCGCCCAGCGCGGGCGCAAAGTGGCCCAGCGCGATGCCGATCGCGATCGCGGCCAGCACCTGGACATAGAGAGATCGATAGAACGGCGTTTGGGCTGCCGCGGCCGGAGTGCTTGTCATCGGGGTCTTTCTTCGGGTTTACCTTGACAGGGTTTTCACCAGTCTAGAAGCCGAAGTCCGCCCGTCTGTCGTGGGTTCCACGTAGCGCTGGATCAAGCCGAGCGGCTGTGGCGCAGCGCCTGGTCGACCTCGTCGCGCAGCCGGCGCAGCGCCGCCAGCTCGGTGCCGGGCGCCCGCAGCGCCGACCACAGCATCTCGACCAGATCCTGCGCGATCGCGTCGAGGTCGACCGGGCGGTCCTGCGCGACCACCTCCCACAGGATGTGCTCCATCGGCCCGAGCACCAGCGAGCGCAGCAGCCGCAGCGGCATGTCGGCGCGGATCTCGCCGCGCGCCTGGCCGCGCGCGAGCAGCTCCATCAGCGGCGCGGTGTAGCGCTTCTGCAGCGGCAGGAAGCTCTCGCCGAGTTCCTGGCCCTTGGAGCGGCCCTCGGAGAGCACCAGCGCGCACAGCCCGGTGCCCTGGATCAGGAACAGGCGCAGATGCGTGCGCACCAGATGGTCGAGCTGCTCGCGCGCCGAGGCCTCGCGCGGCAGGCCGGCCTCCATCGCCGCGACGATCTCGTCGTACCAGTCCTCGATGACCCGCACGCACAGCTCGCGCTTGCCGCGGAAGTAGGTGAAGACGGTGGCTTCGCTGATGCCCAGGCGCTGCGCGATCTCGGTGGTGGTGGCGCGCTCGTAGCCCTTCTCGGCGAAGACCTCGCGGCCGACGCGCAGCAGGTCGCGGATGCGCTGCTCGGACTTGGCGCTGGCCGGGCTGCGGCGCTGCGGCGATCGGGCCGGGCCGCCGGCGTCGTCGGGGGGGAGGGCGGTGCGGGTGCTCATGGGCGGCATTGTCCGGCAGCGGAAGGGTCGACAGGCCCTGAAAGATGAGCCTTGCTCAATTCTTGACGCCTTGGCGCAGGCTGCAACCCGGGTTCACCCTCGGTGCAAAGCCATCGACATGGTGCAGAATGAAAATGAGTGAAGCTCAATACTTATCGGCAAGGCTCAGCAAGGAGTGGCGCCTCATGTCTGGTTTGTCTGATTCGTCCGGTTCTTTCGGCATCGTCCCGGTCGACGGCCTGTCCCATGTGCAGGGCGAGTGTTCCCGGCCGCTGTCCGCGCTGACCTTGCCGGCGCTGCTGGCGGCCACCGTCGCGCGCTGGCCGCAGCGCGACGCGGTGGTGCTGCGCGAGCAGGGCCTGCGCTGGAGCTGGGTGCAGTTCGTGCTCGAGATCGACCGGCTCGCCGACGGCCTGCGCCGGCTGGGCCTGGTGGCCGGCGACCGCGTCGGCATCTGGTCGCCCAACCGGGCCGAGTGGCTGGTCACGCAGTTCGCCACCGCGCGGCTGGGTCTCATCCTGGTCAACATCAACCCGGCCTACCGGCTGGCGGAGCTGGAATACGCGCTGCGGCTGGCCGGCTGCCGCGCGGTGATCGCCGCCGAGCGGCTGCGTGGCGCCGACTACCTGGCGATGCTGGCCGAGGTCGCGCCGCGGCTGCCGGCGCTGCAATGCGTGATCCGGCTCGGCGAGGGCGAGACGCCGGGCATGCGCCGCTACGCCGACGTGCTCGTGCCCGCGGACGAGGTCGACCGGGCCGCGCTCGACGCGATCTCGGCCGGCCTGGGCTGCCATGACCCGATCAACATCCAGTTCACCAGCGGCACCACCGGCCACCCCAAGGGCGCGACGCTGACGCACCACAACATCGTCAACAACGCGATCGCGGTGGCCGCGGCAATGCGCTTCAGCGAGGCCGACCGGCTGTGCATTCCGGTGCCGCTGTACCACTGCTTCGGCATGGTGCTGGCGGTGCTGGCCTGCGTGGCCAGCGGCGCGACGATGGTGTTCCCGGGCGAGGTCTTCGATGCCGGCGCCACGCTGGCGGCGGTGTCCGAGGAGCGCTGCACCGCGCTGCACGGCGTGCCGACGATGTTCATTGCCGAGCTGGACCATCCCGAGTTCGAGTCCTTCGATCTGTCGCGCCTGCGCACCGGCATCATGGCCGGCTCGCCGTGCCCGATCGAGACGATGAAGAAGGTGGTCGCGCGCATGAACCTGCGCGAGATCACCATCGCCTACGGCATGACCGAGACCAGCCCGGTCTCCTTCCAGAGCAGCACCGACGACCCGCTGGAGCGCCGCGTCACCACGGTCGGCCGGGTGCAGCCGCATGTCGAGGCCCGGGTGGTCGACGCCGACGGCCGCACCGTGCCGGTCGGCACGCCGGGCGAGCTGTGGACCCGCGGCTATCTGGTGATGCAGGGCTACTGGGGCGACGAGGCCCGCACGCGCGAGGCGGTGGTCGAGGGCGGCTGGATGCGCACCGGCGACCTGGCCACCATCGACGCCGAGGGCTACTGCAACATCGTCGGCCGGGTGAAGGACATGCTGATCCGCGGCGGCGAGAACATCTATCCGCGCGAGATCGAGGAATTCCTGTTCCGCCACCCGAAGGTGCAGTCGGTGCAGGTCTTCGGCGTGCCGAATCAGAAGTACGGCGAGGAGGTCTGCGCCTGGATCATGCTGCGCCCCGGCGAGACGGCGACCGCCGAGGAGATCCAGGCCTTCTGCCGCGACCAGATCGCCCACTACAAGATCCCGCGCCACATCCGCTTCGTCACCGAGATGCCGATGACGATCACCGGCAAGGTGCAGAAATTCATGATGCGCCGCGCGATGGCCGAGGAGCTGGCGCGCGACGAGGACCGGACCGCCTGAGCGGTCCGAGCCGCCTTTTCCCCCGTTTTTCCCCCCGCTTTCCGTCATCCCCGCGCAGGCGGGGATCCACGCCAGAGGCCCCCCATGTTCGAATCCACCTTCCAGTTCCCCCTCGGCGACGACATCGCCGCGCTGCGCGAGGCGGTGCGCGACTTCGCGCAGAACGAGATCGCGCCGCGTGCGGCCGACATCGACCGCGACAACCTCTTCCCGCATGCGCTGTGGAAAAAGCTCGGCGACCTCGGCGTCAACGGCCTGACGGTGCCCGAGGCGTACGGCGGCACCAACCTCGGCTATGTGGCGCACATGGTGGCGATGGAGGAGATCAGCCGCGCCAGCGCCTCGGTGGGCCTGAGCTACGGCGCGCATTCCAACCTCTGCATCAACCAGATCAAGCGCAACGGCACCGAGGCGCAGAAGCAGAAATACCTGCCCCGCCTCATCAGCGGCGAGCACATCGGCGCGCTGGCGATGAGCGAGCCCGGCGCCGGCTCGGATGTGGTCAGCATGAAGCTGCGTGCCGAGAAGCGGGGCGACCGCTATGTGCTCAACGGCTCGAAGATGTGGATCACCAACGGCGGCGACGCCGACACGCTGGTGGTCTACGCCAAGACCGAGCCGGAGATGGGCGCGCGTGGCATGACCGCCTTCATCATCGAGAAGGGCTTTGCGGGCTTCAGCCACGGCCACCATCTCGACAAGCTCGGCATGCGCGGCTCCAACACCTGGCCGCTGTTCTTCGACAACTGCGAGGTGCCGGAAGAAAACGTGCTCGGCGGCGAGGGCAACGGCGCCAAGGTGCTGATGTCGGGCCTGGACTACGAGCGCATCGTGCTGTCGGGCGGGCCGCTGGGGATCATGGCGGCGTGCCTGGATGTGGTCGTGCCGTTTGTCCACGAGCGCAAGCAGTTCGGCCAGTCGATCGGCGAGTTCCAGCTGATGCAGGGCAAGCTGGCCGACATGTACTCGACCTTCCAGGCCTGCCGCGCCTACGGCTACGCGGTGGCGCAGGCCTGCGATCGCGGCGACCACAGCCGCACCCTGCGCAAGGACGCCGCCGGCGTGATCCTCTACACCGCCGAGAAGGCGACCTGGATGGCCGGCGAGGCGATCCAGGCCCTCGGCGGCGTCGGCTATACCAATGAGTACCCGACCGGCCGCCTGTGGCGCGACGCCAAGCTCTACGAGATCGGCGCCGGCACCTCCGAGATCCGTCGCATGCTGATCGGCCGCGAGCTGTTCAGCGAGACCTGCTGAGGACGCCGCCATGCAGGTGCTGCAGAGCAAGATCAATCCGCGCTCGGAAGACTTCCGGGCCAACGCGGCGCAGATGCGTGCGCTGGTCGAGGACCTGCGCGCGAAGGCGGCGCAGGTGGCGCTCGGCGGCGGCGAGGCCGCACGGGCCAAGCATGTTGCCCGCGGCAAGCTGCTGCCGCGCGAGCGCATCGACCACCTGCTCGACCCGGGCACGCCCTTCCTGGAGATCGGCCAGATGGCCGCCTTCGGGATGTACGGCGACGAGGCGCCCTCGGCCGGCATGATCGCCGGCGTCGGCCGAGTCGAGGGCGTGGAGTGCCTGATCGTCGCCAACGACGCCACCGTCAAGGGCGGCACCTACTATCCCGTGACGGTCAAGAAGCACCTGCGCGCCCAGGAGATCGCGCTGCAGAACCATCTGCCGTGCATCTATCTGGTCGACTCCGGCGGCGCCTTCCTGCCGCTGCAGGACGAGGTCTTCCCGGACCGCGACCACTTCGGCCGCATCTTCTACAACCAGGCGACGATGTCGGCGATGGGCATCCCGCAGATCGCGGTGGTGATGGGCTCGTGCACCGCCGGCGGCGCCTATGTGCCGGCGATGAGCGACGAGACCATCATCGTGCGCGAGCAGGGCACCATCTTCCTGGGCGGCCCGCCGCTGGTGAAGGCCGCCACCGGCGAGGTGGTCTCGGCCGAGGACCTGGGCGGCGGTGACGTGCACACCCGCCTCTCGGGCGTGGCCGACCACCTGGCCGAGAACGACAGTCATGCGCTGTTCCTGTGCCGGCGCATCGTCGCGAACCTGAACCGCAGGAAGCCCGATCCGCTCCGGCTCGCTGCTGTGGAGGCGCCGCTCTACGATCCTGAGGAGATCCACGGCATCGTGCCGCTGGACACCCGCAAGCCCTGGGACGTGCGCGAGGTGATCGCGCGTGTCGTCGACGGCTCGCGCTTCGACGAGTTCAAGGCGCGCTATGGCGCGACGCTGGTGACCGGCTTCGCGCATCTGCACGGCATGCCGGTTGGCCTGATCGCCAACAACGGCATCCTGTTCGGCGAGTCGGCGCAGAAAGGCGCGCACTTCATCGAGCTGTGTGCGCAGCGCGGCATTCCGCTCGTCTTCCTGCAGAACATCACCGGCTTCATGGTCGGCCAGAAATACGAGAGCGGCGGCATCGCCAAGGACGGCGCCAAGATGGTGACCGCGGTGGCCACCGCGCAGGTGCCCAAGGTGACGATGCTGATCGGCGGCAGCTTCGGCGCCGGCAACTACGGCATGTGCGGCCGTGCCTACAGCCCGCGCTTCCTGTGGATGTGGCCGAACTCGCGCATCAGCGTGATGGGCGGCGAGCAGGCCGCCAGCGTGCTGGCCACCGTGCGGCGCGACGGCATCGAGGCCCGGGGCGGTGCCTGGTCGGCCGACGACGAGGCGGCGTTCAAGGCGCCGATCCGCGCGCAGTACGAGGCCCAGGGCCACCCGTACTACGCCACCGCGCGGCTCTGGGACGACGGGCTGGTCGATCCGGCGCAGACCCGCCGGGTGCTGGCGCTGTCGCTGTCGGCGGCGCTGAACGCGCCGGTGGCGCCGACGAAGTTCGGCGTGTTCCGCATGTGAGGGGGACGGACCGATGACGATCTCCACGACGACATCCCTGGCGACGCTGCGCATCGAGCGCCGCGGCCCGGCGGCCTGGATCTGGATGGCCCGGCCTGCGGTGCACAACGCCTTCGACGAGACGCTGATCGCCGAGCTGACCGACACGCTGCGCCAGCTCGACGCCGACCCGGCGGTGCGCGCCATCGTGCTGGCCGGCGAGGGCCGCAGCTTCTCGGCCGGCGCCGACCTGAACTGGATGCGCCGCCAGGGCGAGGCCTCGGTCGAGGACAACCTCGCCGACGCGCGCCGGCTCGCCGGGCTGTTCCGCACGCTGTCGACCTGCGTGACGCCGACGCTCGCCCGGGTGCAGGGCGCCGCGCTCGGCGGCGGCATGGGGCTGGCGGCCGCCTGCGACCTCTGCGTCGCCGCCGAGCGGGCGGTGTTCGCGACCTCCGAGGTGCGCTTCGGCATCATTCCGTCGGCGATCAGTCCCTATGTGATCCGCGCGATCGGCGAGCGCCAGGCCTACCGCTATTTCCAGACCGCCGAGCGCATCCCGGCCGCGCGGGCCCGCGAGCTGGGGCTGGTGCATGAGGTGACGACTGACGACGGGCTCGACCCCCAGATCGAGGCGCTGATCGAGGCGCTGCTGACCGGCGGCCCGCAGGCGCAGGCCGCGGCGACCGACCTGATCCGCGCCGTCGCCAACCGGCCGATCACCGATGCGCTGGTCGAGGACACCGCGCGGCGCATCGCCACGCTGCGCGCCACCGACGAGGCCCGCGAAGGGCTGGCCGCCTTCCTGGACAAGCGGCCGGCGGCCTGGACGCTGCCGTCATCCCCCGATTCCGGAGCCTGAGCCATGTTCACGAAGATCCTGATCGCCAACCGCGGCGAGATCGCCTGCCGGGTCATCCGCACCGCGCGGCGCCTGGGCATCGCCACGGTGGCGGTGCATTCCGAGGCTGACGCGAACGCGCGCCATGTGCGGCTGGCCGACGAGGCGGTCTGCATCGGTGCGGCCGCCGCGCGCGAGAGCTATCTGCGCGGCGACCGCATCCTGGAGGCGGCCCGCGCCACCGGCGCGCAGGCGATCCACCCCGGCTACGGCTTCCTGTCCGAGAACGAGGACTTCGCCGAGGCCTGCGCCGCCGCCGGCATGGTCTTCATCGGCCCGCCGGCCAGTGCGATCCGCGCGATGGGCAGCAAGTCGGCCGCCAAGGCGCTGATGGCCGAGGCCGGCGTGCCGCTGACGCCCGGCTACCACGGCGATCGCCAGGAGCCGGACTTCCTGGCCGAGCGCGCCGCCGAGATCGGCTATCCGGTGCTGATCAAGGCCAGCGCCGGCGGCGGCGGCAAGGGCATGCGCCGGGTCGACCGCCCGGAGGACTTCGCCGCCGCGCTGGCCTCCTGCCAGCGCGAGGCGCTGAACGCCTTCGGCGACTCGCATGTGCTGGTCGAGAAGTATGTGCTGCGTCCGCGCCACATCGAGATCCAGGTCTTCGGCGACACCCTGGGCGGCTGCGTGTTTCTCTTCGAGCGCGACTGCTCGGTGCAGCGCCGCCACCAGAAGGTGCTGGAGGAGGCGCCCGCGCCCGGCATGACGCCGGAGCGCCGCGCCGCGATGGGCCGCGCGGCGGTCGATGCCGCACGGGCGGTCGGCTATGTCGGCGCCGGCACGGTGGAATTCATCGTCCAGCCCGACGGCGCCTTCTACTTCATGGAGATGAACACCCGGCTGCAGGTCGAGCACCCGGTCACCGAGATGATCACCGGGCTCGATCTGGTCGAGTGGCAGCTGCGGGTGGCCGCCGGCGAGCCGCTGCCGCTGACGCAGGACGCGCTGGCGATCGACGGCCACGCGATCGAGGCCCGTGTCTATGCCGAGGATGCGGACAAGGGCTTCCTGCCGTCGACCGGGCGGCTGCTGCACCTGGCGCCGCCGTTGGAGGGCCCGCATGTGCGCGTCGACACCGGGGTGGAGCAGGGCGACGAGATCACCCCGCACTACGACCCGATGATCGCCAAGCTGATCGTGCACGACCGCGACCGCCCGCGGGCGCTGGCGCGCCTGCGCGCGGCCCTGGCGCAGTACCGCATCGCCGGCGTGACGAGCAATGTCGAGTTCCTGCAGCGCCTGGTGGCCACGCCCGCCTTTGCGCAGGCCGATCTCGACACCGCGCTGATCGAGCGCGAGCAGGCGCTGCTGTTCCCGGCGCCGCAGCCGGTGCCCGACGAGGTCTGGGCGCTGGCGGCGCTGGCCGAGCTGCAGCGCGAGGCCGCCGAGGCCGCGGCCGGCGACGCCGCCTCGCCGTGGAGCGTGGCCGACGGCTGGCGGCTCAACCTCGCGCCCGAGCGCCGCCTCGCGCTGCGCTGCGGCGAGCAGACGCTGACGGTCGGCGCGCAGCCCGATGCGGCGGGCGGCTGGTGGCTGTCGATCGGCGGCACGCGGCTGCAGGCCAGCGGTCGGCTCGGCCCCGACGGCACGCTGGCGGCGCGGCTGGGCGAGCGCCGGGTGCAGGCGGCGGTGGTGGTCAGCGCCGAGCGCCGCCAGGTCTTTCTCGACGGCCGCACCTGGCCGGTGGTGCGGGTGGCGCGGCTGCAGGCCGGCGGGCGCGGCGACGAGCACGGCGGCGGCCTGAAGGCGCCGATGCCGGGCAAGGTCATCGCGCTGCTGGCCACGCCGGGCACGGTGGTCGAGGCCGGCACGCCGCTGCTGGTGATGGAGGCGATGAAGATGGAGCACACGCTGACCGCGCCGGCACGCGGCCGGCTGCAGGCCTTCCGCTTCGCCGTCGGCGATCAGGTGAGCGACGGCGCCGAGCTGGTGAACTTCGCCGCGGAGGCGGCCGAGGCCGCAGGCACGGGCGCTGCGGCATGATGGGCGCCATGAGCATGTCTTCCCGCCCTCCTGCGCCCCCTGCATCTCCCGCGGCCCCGACGGTGCGCCTGGTCGAGGTCGGCCCGCGCGACGGCCTGCAGAACGAGCGCCAGGCCATTGCGACCGCGACCAAGCTCGCGCTGATCCGCCGCCTTGCCGCCGCCGGCCTGAAGGACATCGAGGCCACCGCCTTCGTCTCGCCGAAATGGGTGCCGCAGATGGCCGACCATGCCGAGGTGATGGCCGGGCTGCCCTCGGCGGCCGAGTTTCCCGGCGTGAACTACCCCGTGCTGACGCCCAACCTCAAGGGCTTCGAGGCGGCGCTGGCGGCCGGCGCCCGCGAGGTCGCGGTCTTCGCCGCGGCTTCCGAGGCCTTCTCGCAGAAGAACATCAACTGCACGGTGGCCGAGTCGATCGCGCGCTTCGAGCCCATCCTGGCGGCGGCGCAGACCGCCGGCGTGCGGGTGCGCGGCTACATCTCCTGCGTGCTCGGCTGCCCCTACCAGGGCGAGGTCGCGCCCGAGGCGGTGGCCACGATCGCGCGCGAGCTGCTGCAGATGGGCTGCTTCGAGGTCTCGCTGGGCGACACCATCGGCATCGGCACGCCGGCGGGCGTGCAGCGCCTGATCGGCACGGTGGGCGAACAGGTGCCGGCGGCGCGTCTGGCCGGCCATTTCCACGACACCTGGGGCATGGGCGTGGCCAACGTGGCCGAGGCCTGGCGCCAGGGCGTGCGGGTGTTCGACAGCTCGGTGGCCGGCCTGGGCGGCTGTCCCTACGCGAAGGGCGCCACCGGCAATGTGGCGACCGAGGACCTGGTCTGGCTGCTGCACGGCCTGGGCGAGTCCACTGGCGTTGATCTGGAGGCGCTGGCCGCCTGCGGCGAATGGATCTGCGCCGAGCTGGGCCGGCCGAACGGCTCGCGCGCCGGACGGGCGTTGCGGGCGCGCTGCGCTTCTTGATCCGGCCTCAGTTGCTGCCGCGCTTGGGGCTGCCGTCCTTGTCGGCCGTGCCTGGCGGCACGATGTGCAGCGCCACGTCGACGATGCCGCGCTGGATCATCTTGAGCTTTTCGGCCGCGGCCCGCGACAGGTCGGCGACGCGGCCGCCAGCGTAAGGACCGCGGTCGTTGACCCGCACCACCACGCTGGTGTTGTTGGCCAGATTGGTCACCTTCACCAGCGTGCCCAGCGGCAGCGTGCGGTGCGCCATCGTCAGCTCGCCGTTGTCGAAGGTCTCGCCGCTGGCGGTCTTGCGGCCGTGGAACTTGTCGGCGTAGTAGGAGGCCGCACCGGTCTGGTGAGGCTGGCCGGTGACCCGGGCGGTGGTGGTGGCTGCGGCGCTGCGGATGCGCTGCACCGGCTCGGCGATGGCCGTGGTGACGGCGCTGACTGCACTGACCGCGGCGCTGACCGGCGCGGAGGCCGCCTCGGCCACGGCGGCGACCGCTGCGGTGGTGGTGCTGGTCAGCGTGGAGACCGACAGCAGCGCAGGACGATCCCCTTCATCGCTCGCGGCCGGTTCCGGGGCCGCCATCGTCAGGCCTGCACCGCTCATCAGCAGCGTGCAGAGCGTCGTGTGAAGAGCGACAGAGCGGACAGTCCGTGCATTCATCTGGGGGGTCTCCTTGCCTGAGTTGCGTGGGCTTCCGATCGGGTGATCGAAAAGTGGGCGCAGTCTAGCGAGCACGCCAGCTGCTGTGAATCGGGTGCCCCCGATGGGGTCGTGTCCTGATTTTTCAGATGTGGCCGGTGCTGGACCGACCTTCAGGCTCACGCGACGAGCCTGCGAATAGCCCGATTCTTCGACTGCCGACAAGCCCGAGCATAGCGAGGATTGCCGTCAGTTCTGTCGACAATTCACATCATCGCCTTGAATCTCGGATGTGAAGCCCGATGAAAGGCGGGGCTTTTCCGCCAGATCACAACAGGAAAACAGGCTGCAGCAGCTTGATTCATGTCACAAATGAAAGAACAGGGCACGTCAGCACCATGATGCTTTCACGGGTGCGGGCCCCGATTCGCGTGGAACGTAATGGTATCAGGCGGTGAACAGCTTCTTCCAGCCGGCGTGGCCGAGCCGCTGCAGCGTCTCGATGTTGCGCTCGTAGATGTCGGCTGCGTCGGGGAAGGCCTCGACCGCCGCGTCGATGCTGGCCTCGCGGATCAGGTGCAGCGTCGGCCAGGGCGAACGGTTGCTGAAGTTCTCGATGTCGTCGGCGTGCGTCTCGTCGAATTGGTAGTCGGGGTGGAAGCTGGCGACCTGCAGGATGCCGTCGAGCTGCAGCGCCTCCACCGCCGCATCGGCGACTTCGAGAAAGTCGTTGAAGTCCATGAAGTCGGTCAGGGCCTGCGGATGGATCAGCAGCGTCGTCTCGATCTTCTCGGGCGAGGTCTCGGCCAGCAGCTCCAGCTCGCTCACCAGCTCCTGCAGCAGGCCCTCGGCGTCGGTGGCGTGGCTGACCTGGTAGCGGATCTGCTGCTTGACATGCACCGCCTTGGCGAAGGGACACAGGTTCAGGCCGATGACGGCCTTCTCCAGCCACTCGACGGTGTCGGCGACGGCCTGCGCGTCGGACGGGACGGTCTTCGGGGTGTTGTCCATCGGGGTGTTCATGCGTCGATCTCCACGCCGCGCTCGCGCAGCAGTGCCTTCAGCGCCGGCAGCATGCTGCCCAGCCGCTCGTCGACCGCCGCGCGCACGGTGTCGACCATCACCTGGGTCTGGCGCTCGATCTCGATGTTGAGCGCGTCGCCGGGCCGCTTGTCGCCGAAGGTGGTCTGGCGCAGCGTCTCCGGGATCAGCCAGACCTCGAAGCAGCCGGCCGCGCGGTCGACCTCGGCGATGGTCAGGCTGGCGCCGTTGATGGCGATGTAGCCCTTCGGGAAGATGTAGCGCATCCACTGCGGCGGCACCTGGATGCGCAGCACATGGTTGTTCTCGGGGTGGCGAACCTCGACCAGCGTGGCCTGGAAGTCGATGTGGCCGGAGAGCGGGTGGCCGCCGATCTCGACGCCGTCGCGTGCGGCGCGTTCGACATTGAGGCGGCTGCCGACCTGCAGCGTGCCCAGCGTCGTGAGCGCCAGGCTCTGCTGCATCACGTCGAAGTCGGCGCGGTCGCCGTCATGGTGCCGGACGACGGTCAGGCAGGTGCCGTCGCAGGCGACGCTGGCGCCGATCTCCTGGCCGGCGAGAAAGCCGGGCGGGAACTGCAGCGTGAAGCTGCGCAGACCGGGGCGGTCGGAGAGGGCCGCCACGGTGGCGACGGCCTGGACGATGCCGGTGAACATGATGGAATGCGGTCTCTGGAAACGAACGACGGTGCCGAGCCTATCAGCCTCGGCACCGTCGCGGGTCCGACCGGGTCAAGCCAGAGCGGCGGGACCGCTCAGTTCGATTCCTTGATCATGCGGCCGCTGGCCTGCTGGATCGGGCGCGCGTTCATCGGATAGAGCTTGGCGAACACCGCCAGCTGTTCGGCCGACAGCTGCGCCGGCTGCTTGAGCACCAGCCACAGCACGCCCTCGCTGCACGGCGGCGTGGTCAGCGAGCCCATGTAGGTGTAGTAGCGGCGGTCCTCCGGCAGCATCAGGTTCATGTCGATCGGCACCGGCGACATCGTCTCTTCCTTCTTCTCCAGCGGCAGGCTGTTCCAGACCAGCTGGACCATCGGATGCTGCTTGCCCTGGTCCATCAGCACCGCCACCACCGCCAGGCGGCCTTCCGGATCCTTGTGCACCAGGTGGGCGACCATCTCGAACTGGCGGCCGTTGATGCGCTCCTCCGACGGCCGATGGAAGTGGAACTGCACCAGCTCGTAGCGCCTGCCACCGACCTCGATGGTGTTGCCGCTGCCGAGATTGGCCTGCACCGTGTGGCCGTTGTCGATCACGTTGAAGCCGGTGGGCCGGTAGTCGAAGCGGATCGGTTCGAGATCGACCTTGACGCCGCCGCGGATGTCGATCGGGCTCTGGCGCTTGCCGCTGCCGCACAGCGAGAACTCGGACTGCAGCTTGCCCCACTCGGCCGGGCCGCCGTCGCCGCCGTAGGACCAGTGCGGTGCGGCATGGCCGGCTCCGTGGCCTGCGGCGGCATGGGCGGCCACCGCCGTGGCACCGAGTGCGGCGGCCGGCGCGGCGACCTTGCGCACATGCGCCGGCTTGCGCGCAGCCGGCTTGGGCTCGGTCTGGGCGGCACGGACTGCGGCGATGCGGGCCTCCAGCCGCTGGCGCAGCTCCTCGTCGCTGACACGCGCCGGCGCGGCTGCGGCGGCCGCCGGGGCTTCCTTGGCGGGTGCAGCCTCAGGCTTGGCTGCTTCCTTCTGGGCCGCTGCCTGCGCAGCCGCCTTGGCTGCTGCCTTGGCGGGCGAGACATGCGCAGGCGCGGAGGCGGCCTCGCCCGCCTGAGCGGTGCCACTGATCAGCAAGGCGCCCAGCAGCACAGGCAGCAGGCGTGGCAGCACGGGATTCGATCGGGTCATGGTGTGTTCTCCGGCCCAAGGGCGGTCAATCGACATGACTGCCGATTTCGGCGCTTTCAGGGCGGGACTTGACTCGATCTGGTATGGCTTGCCGAGCCGGTGGCGCTTACATCACTGCCGAGTCAGGATGGAGCCGCAGATCTGCACATTCCCGAGGTCATAGCCACCGATCGAGATCTGGTTCCCCGCCTGCACCGCGCTGACGATGTCGCTGTTGTGCAGGCATCCCCAGTTCCAACCCCAATAGGCGTAGAGCACCTTGCCCCAGGCGTACTGAGCGTACCCGGTGATGTTGCCGATATTGGCTTTGGTCAGATCGACCTGAAACGGGTGACCCGCAAGCAGTCCGGTGCTGAGACTGAGACTCAAGGGGTCTGATGCTTCCTTGTTGTTGCAGCTGATGGTGACTTGCTGGCGGCCGCCCGTCAGCATCGATGTCGAGACTTGGCAGGTCTTGCCGTCGCTGGCCTTGTAGGTGCCGGCGACGAAGTTGATGCCCTGCGTGGTCGGCGAGACCGCCGTGGTGAACTTCGAGAAGCTCGGCACGCCGGCAGTGCTGACGCCCAGCACGAAGGACATGTCGTAGTACTTGACCGCGCCGGTGCTGCTGACCACCGGCACGCGGTAGGCGGTGACGACATTGCCGCCGGCGAGCACCTGCGACTTTTCGAGCTGGGCTGCGGGCGTGGTCTGGGCTGCGGCGCCCAGGGTGGTGGTGGCCAGTGCCAGCGCAAGGGCCTGGCGTGCGAAGGGTGGACGGTTCATCTGACTCTCCCGAAAAAGACATGCCGGCCGCGTGACAGCCTGCGACTTTGGCGAGGCGCGAGGCCCTGCCGGGAGAGTAGATTCATTTTCAGATCGGGATGTGGCGAGCGGGTAACGACATGACCAAAGTCATGTTCGATGCGCCAACCGGGGGCAGCGCCGCTCAGATCACCAGAACCGCCCGGAAATCGTTCACGTTCGTGCGGGTCGGGCCGGTGACGAGCGACTGGCCGAGTGCCTGGAAGAAGCCGTGGCCGTCGTTGTCGTCGAGGTGCGCGCGGGGCTTCAGGCCGGCGGCCGCGGCGCGTGCGATCGTGCCCGGCGTCCACAGCGCGCCGGCGATCTCCTCGCGGCCGTCGACGCCGTCGGTGTCGGCCATCAGCGCGTGAATGCGCGGGTGCTCGCCCAGCGCCACGCCGAAGCCGAGCAGGCATTCCACATTGCGACCGCCGCGGCCCGGGCCGCGCACCGTCACCGTGGTCTCGCCGCCCGACAGCAGCACGCACGGCGCCGCGAAGGGCTGGCCGCGCCCGGCGACCTGCTGCGCCAGCCCGGCCAGCACCCGGCCGACCTCGCGCGCCTCGCCCTCGATCGCGTCGCCGAGGATGTGGGCCGGCAGGCCGGCGGCCTCGGCCACGCGGGCTGCGGCCTCCAGCGCCATCTGTGGCGCGGCGATCATGCGCACCTCGTTGGCCGCCAGGCGCGGGTCGCCCGGCTTGACCGATTCGCCCGCGCCTGATTCAAGCAACTGCCGCGCCGCCTCGGGCAGCGCGATGCGGTGGCGGGCGACGATCTCGAGCGCGTCGGCGCAGGTGCTCGGGTCGGCCACCGTCGGGCCGGAGGCGATGTCGACGGGGGCGTCGCCGGGCACGTCCGACAGCAGCAGCGTGAGCATGCGCGCCGGATGGAAGGCCGCGGCCAGCCGTCCGCCCTTGATCGCCGACAGGTGCCGGCGCACGGTGTTCATCTCCGAGATGGTCGCGCCCGAGGCCAGCAGCGCGCGGTTGATCGCCTGCTTGTCCTCCAGCGTGAGCGCGCCCGCCGGCAGCGGCAGCAGCGCCGAGCCGCCGCCCGAGATCAGGCACAGCACCAGATCGTCGGCGGTGATGGCGAGCGTCTCGGGCAGCGCGAGCAGCCGCTGCGCCGCGGCCAGGCCGGCAGCGTCGGGCACCGGATGCGCGGCCTCGACGATCTCGATGCGCTCGCAGGGCGCGCCGTAGCCGTAGCGGGTGACGACCAGCCCGGCCAGCGGCCCCGGCCAGTGGTTTTCCACCGCCTGCGCCATCGCTGCCGAGGCCTTGCCGGCACCGATGACGATCAGCCGGCCGCGCACGCGGGCCGGATCGGGCAGGTGCGGCGGCACGCACAGCGCGGGCTGCGCGCTGGCCACGGCGGCATCGAAGAGCTGGCGCAGCAGCGCGGCGGGGTCGGCGAAGGTCATGGCGTCTCGGGGCATTCGGTGGCGGGGACGAGGCTGGCATTGGACATCGTCTCCAGCGCACGCGCTCGACATGGGCTTGGCACCCCATGTTGTCCATGGGGCGCCTTCAACCGAATTCGGCGGCCAGACGACGCACGACGAGCTGGCGCAGCTCTTCGTCGTTCTCGAACTTCAGATCGTGCATGCCGAGCAGCAGCGTGCCGCCGGCGCGCAGCAGCGGTCGCTGAACGACGCCGTCGCACAGGCTCACCAGGTCGTGGAGGGCCTGCCGGTCGGGCGCGCCGTCGCCCTGGTGCGCGATGCGGGCGTACAGGGCGCGCTTGCGCAGGCTGTCGACGGTGCGGGGAAAGCGCTGCGAGACCTTCTCGCGCACGCTGTCGGCGTCGACGCTGCGCCCGAGCACCGAGACGATCTGGCTGACGAAGCGCACCGCCTCGACCTCCCGCGCCAGCAGCAGCTGCTCCGCATAGGCGAGCACGGCTTCGTCGGTGCCGAAGTGGCGGCCGAGAAACTCGATGCGCAGACGATCGGCGATCGCTGCCGCGTCGGCGTACTGCTGGCGCTGGAGCAGGTGCCGCTGGAACTCGTCGGCCAGGTGCGCCGACAGCCGTTCCAGCCGGGCATGGTGCCGGCCGATCTCCGGGAAGAAGTTCGAGGCGATCTTCCAGCGTTCGGCGATCGTGTCGGCGCCGTCGTCCGTGTCCGCCGCGGGCGGGGGCGTCGCGTCGGCCAGCGTGGCGTCATAGGCGAGCCGGCGGGCCGGATCCGAGAGCACATCGTGGGCGATGTTGATGCGCTGGATCCGCTCGATCGCGTCCGGGGCCGGGTTGCGGTCTGGGTGGTAGAGCGACACCAGCGCCCGATAGGCCGCCTTGACGACGGCGGCTTCGGCGTGGCGCGCCAGACCCAGGACCTGGTAGTGGTCAGGCATGGCGGTTCAGGGCGCCGTGGGCGCGCCCGCCTCGAACCAGCGCCCCAGCAGCGCGCGCTCGGCCTCGGTGATCTGCGTGGCGTTGTTCATCGGCATCAGCTTGAGCACCGAGGCCTGCTGGAAGACCGCCTGCGCGTGCTGCTGGATCAGCTCCGGCGTGTGCAGCGCGACGTTCTTGCTCTGCACCTGCGCGTTGTGGCACATCGTGCAGCGCTGGTCGATGACCGCCTTGACCTCGGCGAAGGTGACCGGCTTGGCGGCAGCGGCCTGCGCGGCAGCGCTCGGCGGCGGCGGGGCCAGCCAGATCGCCAGACCCAGCAGCACCAGCGTGCCGGCGACCGCGTGTTCCCAGGGCGTGCGCTTGCCCAGCACATGGGCCTTGTGGCGCGCGACGAAGCTGTGGCGGATCAGCGCGCCGGCCAGCATCAGCAGCACCAGCACCAGCCAGTTGTTCGGACCCTGGTAGAGCCAGCCGTAGTGGTTGGAGATCATCGCGATCAGCACCGGCAGCGTGAAATAGGTGTTGTGCACGCTGCGCTGCTTGCCCCGCTTGCCGTGGACCGGGTCGGGTGTCTGGCCGGCGCGCAGCGAGGCCACCACCTTGCGCTGGCCGGGAATGATCCAGAAGAAGACGTTGGCGCTCATCGCGGTGGCCAGCATCGCGCCGACCAGCAGGAAGGCCGCCCGCCCCGCGAAGAGCTGGCAGGCCAGCCAGGACGCGAACACCACGAAGACGAAGACGCAGAGGCCGACGACGATGTCGCCGTTCTTGCGCTGGCCGAGCGTGCGGCAGATGCCGTCGTAGATCAGCCAGAACGCCGCCAGGAAACCCAGCGCCGCGCCGATGGCCGCGCCCGGGCTCCAGTCGAACACCGTCTTGTCGACCAGGAAGGTGCCGGCGTTGTAGAGATAGAGCGTGGTGAACAGCCCGAAGCCGGTCAGCCAGGTGGAATAGCTCTCCCAGTAGGACCAGTGCAGCTTGTCGGGCAGCGGCAGCCAGCGCGGCGCCACCATGTACTTGTTCGAGTGGTAGAAGCCGCCGCCGTGCACCGCCCACATCTCGCCGTCGACGCCCTTCTTCTTCAGGTCGTCATGGGTGGGCGGCGAGAGGCTGTTGTCCAGCATCACGAAGTAGAACGACGCGCCGATCCAGGCGACGGCGGTGATGACATGGGCCCAGCGCAGCAGCAGGTTGAGCCAGTCGAAGAGATAGGCGATGTCCATCGCTCAGGAGCCTCGGTAGGTCGAGTAGGCCCAAGGGCTGACCAGCAGCGGCACATGGTAATGGCCCTCGGGCTCGGCGATGCCGAACTCGATCGGCACCTCGTCGAGAAAGGCCGGCTCGGGCAGCACGACGCCGCGGGCACGGAAATAGCTGGCGACCGAGAAGGTCAGCCGGTAGCGGCCCGTCGGCAGGGGGCCGGGGCCCAGCAGCGGGCCGTCCGGGTTGCGGCCGTCGTCGTTGAGCACGATCGATTGCACCAGTTCGGTGCCCTGGTCGCCGATGCGTTCCAGGCGTACCGCCATGCCGGCCGCCGGGCTGCCGTGCATCGTGTCGAGCACATGGGTGCTGAGGCGTCCCATGGAGGTCCTTTCGTCGTCGAGGGGGAGGGGGCTGCGCAGGAATTGCAGGATGAGGGAAAGTGTATACACTTCGAGATACACGTCAATCTTCTCTCCTTGCCGCGAGCCGATGCCATGACCGATCCGCAGCCTGTCCGCTATCCCCGCGACCTGAGAGGCCACGGCCGCAATCCGCCCCAGGCGCTGTGGCCGGGGCAGGCGCGGGTGGCGGTGCAGTTCGTGCTGAACTTCGAGGAGGGCGGCGAGAACTCGGTGCTGCACGGCGATGCCGGCAGCGAGCAGTTTCTGTCCGAGATGTTCAACCCGGCCAGCTACCCGGCCCGCCATCTGTCGATGGAGGGCATCTACGAATACGGCAGCCGCGTCGGCGTCTGGCGCATCCTGCGCGAGTTCGAGCGCCGCGGCCTGCCGCTGACCATCTTCGGCGTGTCGACGGCGCTGCAGCGCTCGCCCGAGGTGACGGCCGCCTTCCGCGAGCTGGGCCACGAGATCGCCTGCCACGGCCTGAAGTGGATCCACTACCAGAATGTCGACGAGGCCACCGAGCGCGCCCACCTGGCCGAGGCGATGGCGATCATCGAGCGGCTGACCGGCGAGCGCGCAGCCGGCTGGTACACCGGCCGCGACAGCCCCAACACGCGCCGCCTCGTCGCCGACCACGGCGGTTTCGCCTACGACAGCGACTACTACGGCGACGACCTGCCGTTCTGGCTGCAGGTGAGGAAGACCGACGGCGCGCTGGCGCCGCACCTCGTCGTCCCGTACACGCTCGACTGCAACGACATGCGCTTCGCGCTGCCGCAGGGCTACAGCCACGGCGACGAGTTCTTCCAGTACCTGCGCGATGCCTTCGACGTGCATTACGCCGAAGGGGACGAGCGGCCCTCGATGATGAGCATCGGCATGCACTGCCGCCTGCTCGGACGCCCGGGCCGGATGCGGGCGCTGCAGCGTTTCCTCGACCATGTGCAGGCGCATGACCGCGTCTGGGTCTGCCGCCGCATCGACATCGCCCGCCACTGGCAGCAGGTGCATCCCTTCAACGCCGACACCGCCTTCGTCTGGGAATGAGCACCATGCCGTTGACGATCGAACAGCTCAACGCCGCCACGCCCGCCGAGTTCGTGGCGCTGCTGGACGGCACCTACGAGCACTCGCCGTGGATCGCCGAACGCGCCGCCGCGCTGCGGCCGTTCACGAGCCTGGCCGGGCTGAAACACGCTCTCGTCACCGTCGTGCGAGACGCGGGGCTGGAGCCGCAGCTCGCGCTGATCCGCGCCCACCCGGAGCTGGCCGGCAAGGCGATGGTGTCGAAGACGCTCACCGCTGAATCGACGAACGAGCAGGGCAAGGCCGGCCTGACCGACTGCACGCCCGAGGAATTCGCCCGGCTGCAGCAGCTCAACGCCGACTACAACGCGAAGTTCGGCTTCCCCTTCATCCTGGCCGTGCGCGGGCCGCGCGGCCTCGGGCTGGGGCGGCACGAGATCATCGCCACCTTCGCCCGCCGCCTGGGCAACCCGGTGGACTTCGAGCGCGAGGAGTGCCTGCGCAACATCCACCGCATCGCCGAGATCCGGCTGAACGACAAGTTCGGCGTGTCCCCCGATCTGGGCAACCGCGTCTGGGACTGGGCCGAGCGGCTCGCGCAGCACAGCGACCCCGGCTACGCCGAGCGCGGCGAGCTGACCGTCACCTACCTGACCGACGCCCACCGTGCCTGCGCCCAGCGCCTGAGCCACTGGATGAAGGCCGACTGCGGCTTCGACGAGGTCGAGATCGACGCGGTCGGCAATGTCGTCGGTGTCTACCACGGCAGCGACCGCGCCGCGCCGCGGCTGCTCACCGGCAGCCATTACGACACCGTGCGCAATGGCGGCAAGTACGACGGGCGCCTGGGCATCCTCGTGCCGATGGCGGTGGTGGCCGAACTGCACCGCGCCGGGCGCCGGCTGCCCTTCGGCATCGAGGTCGTCGGCTTCGCGGAGGAGGAGGGCCAGCGCTACAAGGCGACCTTCCTCGGCTCGGGCGCGCTGGTCGGGCAGTTCGATCCGGCCTGGCTCGACCAGGTGGACGCCGACGGCGTGACGATGCGCGCCGCGATGCAGCACGCCGGGCTGTGCATCGACGACATCCCTGCGCTGGCGCGCGACCCGGCGAAGTACCTCGGCTTCGTCGAGGTCCACATCGAACAGGGGCCGGTGCTCGCGGAGCTGGACCTGCCGCTGGGCGTGGTCACCTCGATCAACGGCAGCGTGCGCTTCGTCGGCGAAATCAGCGGCATGGCCAGCCATGCGGGCACGACGCCGATGGGCCGCCGCCGCGATGCCGCGCTGGCGGTGGCCGAGCTGGCGCTGTTCGTCGAGCGGCGCGCGGCTTCGGTGCCGCATGTGGTCGGCACGGTCGGCATCCTGGAGGTGCCGAACGGCTCGATCAACGTCGTGCCCGGCCGCTGCCGCTTCAGCCTGGACATCCGCGCCACGACCGACGCGGCGCGCGACGCCTGCCTGCACGACGTGCGCACCGAGCTGGCCGCGATCTGCCAGCGGCGCGGCGTGTCGGTGACGCTGGACGAAACGATGCGCGCCTCGGCCGCGCCGAGCGATCCGGCGTGGCAGACGCGCTGGGAGCGGGCCGTCGCCGCGACCGGCCTGCCGGTGCACCGCCTGCCCAGCGGCGCCGGCCATGACGCGATGAAGCTGCATGAGGTGATGCCGCAGGCCATGCTCTTCGTGCGCGGCCTGAACGCCGGCATCAGCCACAACCCGCTCGAATCCACCACCAACGACGACACCGAACTGGCCGTGCGCGCCTTCGCCGACCTGCTCGAACAACTGAACCGGGAGCACTCCGCATGACCACGACCCCCAGCCACTCCGACCGTTTCGCCCAGCTCGATGCCTGGATCGACGCCCATTTCGACGACGAGGTGCGCTTCCTGCAGGCGCTGGTGCAGGTGCCCACCGACACCCCGCCCGGCAACAACGCCCCGCACGCTGAGCGCACCGCCGAGCTGCTCGCCGGCTTCGGCTTCGACGCCGAGAAGCACGCCGTGCCGCAGCAGGAAGTCCGTGACTACGGCCTGGAGTCGATCACCAACCTGATCGTGCGCCGCGCCTATGACGCGGGCGGCCCGGTCATCGCGCTCAACGCCCACGGCGACGTGGTGCCGCCCGGCGAGGGCTGGACGCACGACCCCTACGGCGGCGAGATCGTCGACGGCCGGCTCTACGGCCGCGCCGCTGCGGTCAGCAAGAGCGACTTCGCCACCTTCACCTTCGCCACCCGCGCGGTGGAGGCGCTACGGTCCGCCGGCGTTCCTCTGAAGGGCGGCATCGAGCTGCATTTCACCTACGACGAGGAGTTCGGCGGCGAGCTGGGCCCCGGCTGGCTGCTCGGACAAGGCCTGACGAAGCCCGACTACCTGATCGCCGCCGGCTTCGGCCACGAGGTCATCACCGCGCACAACGGCTGCCTGCAGCTGGAGGTGACGGTGCACGGCGTGATGGCGCATGCCGCGATTCCCGACAGCGGCGTCGACGCGCTGCAGGGTGCGGTGGCGATCATGAACGCGCTCTACGCCGAGAACACGCGCTACCGCGCCGAGATCCGCTCGCAGGTGCCTGGCATCAGCCATCCCTACATCAACGTCGGCTGGATCCAGGGCGGCACCAACACCAACGTCATTCCGGGCAAGGTGGTGATGAAGATCGACCGCCGGATGATTCCCGAGGAGGATCCGGTGCAGGTCGAGGCCGGGATCCGCCGCCTCATCACCGAGGCCGCTGCCAGCCGGCCGGGCGTGAGCGTCGACATCCGCCGCCTGCTGCTGGCCGAGTCGCTCAAGCCGCTGCCGGGCAACCGGCCGCTGGTCGAGGCGATCTGCCGCCACGGCGCCGAGGTCTTCGGCGAGGCGATTCCGGTGTCGGGCACGCCGCTCTACACCGATGTGCGGCTGTACTGCGCGCAGGGCATTCCGGCGGTGATCTACGGCGCCGGCCCCCGCACCGTGCGCGAGTCCAACGCCAAGCGCGCCGACGAGCATCTGGTGCTCGATGACCTGCGCCGCGCCACGAAGGTGGTGGCGCGCACGCTGCTGGAGATGCTGGGCTGATTCGGCGCCTTGGGGTCAAAGCCCCCGGAAGCGCCCCGCGAACACCCGGCTGACCGCCAGCCGCTCGGGCCGGTCGCGCAGCTCCAGCGTGGTGCGGCCCTGCTCGTCGCGCACCGCGCGGGCGATGCAGCGTGCCTGCACCACCGTGCCGCGGTGGATCTGCCAGAAGCGCTGCTCGTCGAGCTGGCCGAGCAGTTCCCGCAGCGACAGCCGGATCAGGTGCTCGCGCCGTGCGGTGACCACCCGCAGGTACTTGTCGGCGGCCTCGAAGTAGATGACGTCGTCGACCGGCACCATCTCGGTGACCGCGCCCTGCTGCGCGGCGATCACCTCCAGCCGCTCGGACGGGCGCCGCGCGGCCGGCTCGGCGGCCTGCATCAGCTGCTGCAGCCGGCCCACCAGGTCCTCGAATGGCGGCGCGGCGTCCGGGCGCGGCTCCTGCTGGGCCTGCAGCTGCGTCTGCAGTCGCTCCAGGCAGCGGGCCAGCCGCGCCGGCTGCACCGGCTTGAGCAGATAGTCGGCCGCCTGCAGCTCGAAGGCCTGCACCGCGTGCTGGTCGTAGGCGGTCACGAAGACCAGCAGCGGGAAGCCGGCCGCGTCGGCCTCCGGCCAGTCCTCGGCCAGCGCGCGGGCGACCTCCAGCCCGTCCAGGCCGGGCATGCGGATGTCGAGAAACACGATCTGCGGCCGCAGCGCCAGCGTGCGCTCGAGCGCCTGCACGCCGTTGGCGGCCAGGCCGACGATGCGCAGCGCCGGCCACGCCTGCTGCAGCGCGTGGCGCAGGTGCGCGGCCAGCAGCGGCTCGTCCTCGGCGATCAGCGCGCTGGCGTCCAGGTCGGGGTTCATCGGGCCGGTTCTCCTGGGTTCGAACTTGAAAGGGCGGCGGGCATCGGCAGCTCGACGCAGGCCTGCGTGCCCTCAGGTCCCGACTGCAGCGTGAACTGCGCCTGATCGCCGTGCAGCGTGCGCAGCCGCTCGCGCACCTGGTCGAGGCCGAAGCCGGTGCCCGGCGGCATGGCCTGCGTCCCCGCACCCGGTGCGCCGTCCAGGCCGACGCCGGTGTCGTGCACCGTCAGGCGCAGCCGTCCGTCGAACTGCGCAGCGCGCACCGTCAGCCGGCCGCCGTCGACGCAGGGCTCCAGGCCGTGGCGGATCGCGTTCTCGACCAGCGGCTGCAGCAGCAGCGCCGGCACCGGCAGCGCGGCCAGTTCGGGCGGCAGCTCGAAGCGGCTCTCCAGCCGCTCGCCCATGCGCACCTGCATCAGCGCCAGATAGTCGCGCAGCCGGTCGAACTCGTCGGCCAGCGCATGCTCGGCCACCCGCGAGCCCTGCAGCGTGGCGCGCAGGAAATCGATCAGGTGATCGAGCATCACGCCCGCGCGCGGCGGGTCCAGATCGACCAGCACCCGCAGATTGGCCAGGGTGTTGAAGAGCATGTGCGGCTCGAGCTGGCTTTCCAGCAGCTTCAGGCGGGTCTCGGCGGCCAGGCGGCGCACCGCCTCGGCCTCGGCCTCGGCCAGCAGCCGGCGGCTCTGCAGCGACTGGAAGGCGGTCAGCACCAGGCCGACGGTCAGCGTGACCATCAGCATCGGCGCGATGCTGATGCCGGCCGCCTCGTGCAGAGGGTCGAGCTGTCCGGGCGCGTGGCCGTTCAGCCAGGCGCCGAGGCGACCGCCGCCCAGATAGCCGACCAGCGAGCCGAAGACGATCAGCGTGCCCATCCAGCCCCAGCCCGGCCAGCCCTGCGCGGCCGGCATGTCGCCGGGGTTGCGCGCCAGGCGCCAGCGTGCCACCAGCAGCCGGCCGACATCGATCAGCGCCCAGCAGCTCAGGCCGATCGAGAGCGAATACACCAGCCCGGGGCCGAGCGGGTGACCGAGCATCGTCATCAGGAACAGGGCGATCAGCACGCAGGCGCCGATCGTCCACAGCACGCGGCGGGCCATGCCATGGTGCAGCGGCTGGGGCGAGGGCAGGGCTTGTGGGCTTGTCATCAGAACGCCAGTGTCGCCGCGATCGCGCCGCTCTGGCGCAGCGGGCCCTGACGCATCGCCGCAGCCTGGGGGCCGCCGAGGCGGCGCCACGCGGCATCCACCCGCCAGCGGTCGCCGCTCCAGCGCAGGCCGGCGCCGAGGCTGCGTCCGCCGTCGCGCTGCTGCCAGAGCAGATCGAGCGAGGGCTCCCAGGCGCCGCTCTTCAGGCTGGCGCGCAGGTAGAGGTTGCGCTGCGCGGGGCGGCTCGTGGCCGTGCCGTCATGCCAGGCCTCGGCCAGCAGCGTCAGGTCCGGACCGCCGGTCCAGCTCAGACCGGCCAGCGTCTGGTGGCGCGCCTGGTGCGGCTGCCAGCGTGTCGAGGCATGCAGCGCCACCGCGTCGCTGGCGACCCAGGCCAGCGCGGCGCCGAGGCCGGCGTGGCGGTCCTGGCGCCAGTCGGCGTGCAGATAGGCATCCAACGCGCCCAGGCGGCGGAAATGGCGCAGCGCCAGCGCGCGCTCGGCCGCCTCGCGCTGCGGCTCGACCGCGACCAGGCTGGTGGCGCTGTCGGCATCGACCTGCTCGGCCTGCAGCACCGCGCGGCCCTGCGGCGTGGTCGGCAGCAGCGGGCGGCGTTCCTCGCGCTGCACCACGTCGTTCGGCCGGAAGGCCTGGCCGACGTCCCAGGCGACGATGCGCCGGCCGGCGGCGAGCTGCCAGTCGGCGAGGTCGAGGTGGGCGTAGAGCTCGTTGACGCGGCCCGGTGTGGCGATCTGCGCGTCGCCGTCGGTGCGCTGCAGCGCGCTCTGGGCGTCCAGATGCAGGCCCAGGCCGGTCTGCGCGTCGAGCGCACGGCGGGCGTCGGCGCGCAGCTGGACCTGCGCGCTGCTGCGGTGGCGCGGCGCGGCGATGCGCCCGGGCCAGCGCGCCCGCGCCTCGGCCCAGGCGCCGGTGGTGGCCGGCTGCTGGAACTCGCGCGCCAGCTGCAGCTCGCCCGAGAGCGCGAAGCGGGTCGAGGTGGAGGACGGCGCCGCCTCGTCGGCGCGGGCCACCGGGGGCGCCGCCATGGCCATGGCCATCGCCAGCAGGGGCGCGATCGGTGTCATCGGGCTCACTCCAGCGTCGGGTTGCGCACCAGCGCCATCGGGTTCAGCCAGGACTCCGGCACGCGGCGCACCTGGCGCGACAGGTACTCGATGCGGGTGCGCCGGCCGTTGCCGAGCTGGTCGCTCAGCTCCATCACGTCGATGCGGGTCGGCCGCTCGGGCCGGTCGGCGATGAAGCGCGCCTGCTTGGCCAGCTTGTCCGACTGCACGTACAGGTCGGCGCGCACCGGCTCGTGGTGCGTGCGGCCGATCCACAGCTCGATGCGCGCGTAGCTGACGCCCTTGCGCTGCGCCGCCAGGCTCAGGTGCCAGCAGGCGGCCGCTGCCGGTGCCGGTTCCGAGGGCGCTGCGCCCTCGGCGCAGGGCTCGGCGCCGACCAGCGTCGCGGCGTAGTCCTGCGACCAGCGCAGCGTGGCGATGTCGCCGGTCGAGGCGTCGCCCAGCAGCTTCTGCATCGGCGTGATGCGCATCGGCCGCTGCGTGCCCGGCATCAGGAGCCAGAAGTCGTCGCCCAGCATCAGCACCTTCTGGCCCTGCTCGGCCGGCGAGCGCATGACGACCAGCGAGCGCCGGCCGCTCTGCGCATAGACGGTGTAGAGCCGCTCCTTGTCGGGCGACGTGGTGGTGACGCGCGTCTCGACGACGAGGTTGTCGTCGGTCATGCGGAAGCGGTCGGCGTCGGCGAGCAGGCGGGCGACGTCGGGGCTGGGGTCCGCGGCCCCGGTGGGCGCGGAGAGGGCGGCAGCGGCGCAGAGGGCGGCCAGCCGCAGCGGCCGCAGCGAGAAGAGCTTGTTCATGATCTGTTCCTCAGACATGTCCCAGCGCGGCGACCACCGGCAGACGCACCGTGCGTCGCGCCACCAGCGCGGAGGCCAGCACCACCAGCACCGTCACCAGCCCGAGCGTGGCCAGCATCAGCCCGGCGTCCAGCGTGATCAGCAGGGGATTGCCGATCGAGCGCCCGGGCGGCGGCGGCATCATCACCGGGAAGAGCTGCAGCGCCACCGACACCGCCACCGTGATCGCCGCGCCGATCGCGCCGCCGGCGGCGCCCAGAAGCAGCCCCTCCATCGCCAGCGTCTGCAGCAGCTGACCCGGCCGCGTGCCCAGCGCGCGCAGCGTGCCGATCTCCCGGGTGCGCTCGATCACCGACATCGCCATCGCGTTGGCGACCACGACGACGACGATCACGCCGATGATCAGCCCGAGCGCGCCGAAGATGCGGTTGTAGAGTTCGCGCACGCTGCGGTAGAAGGGCGCCTGTTCCTCCCAGGTGCGCAGCGTCAGGTCGGGCAGGCTCGCGCCGAGCCGCGCGCGCGCCGGCAGCGTCGCCTCCATGCGGTCCAGGAAAATCCCCAGGCTCGACACCCGGTCGGTCACCAGCAGGCGCTGCGCGGTGGCGACGTCGGTGTAGACCAGGCGCTGGTCGATCTCGGGCACGCCGGTGGAGACGATGCCGACCACCGTGACGTCGAGCGCGTTCATCGCGCCTTCGGTCGTGCCGGCCAGCAGCGTCAGCGACGCGCCCGGCAGCGCCTTCAGGTTGCGCGCCAGCCCGGCGCCGAGCATCACCGCGCCGCGCTCGGTGCCGGCCAGCTCGCGCCCGGCCTCCACCGTCAGGAAGGGGCCCTTGACCGCGAACTCGGCGTCCGGCTCGATGCCGACGCCCATCATGATCACCGACTTGTCGCCGTTGCTGATCAGCCCGCCGAACTCGACGCGCGGCAGCACCTGGCGCACCGCCGGGTCGGCCAGCAGCCGCTGGCGCAGCGCCTGCGCATCCGTCAGGCCGTGCTGCAGCGGCGTGTCCTCGAAGCCGTCGAACTGCGCCGTGCGTGCCAGCACCAGGTGGCCGGTGGTGCGTGCCGAGGCCTCGGCCAGGCCCTGGTAGGTCGAGAGCGCAAAGCCGCCGGCCAGCAGAATCGCCGCGGTGCCGAGCGCGGCGATCGCCACCGTGACCAGCGAGCGGCGCCGGTTGCGCCGCGTGTTGAGCCAGGCGAAGCGCGCCCAGGCGAGCAGGGGAGTCGACAGGGCCGTCATGCGGGCATCTCCGTGTCCGTGGTGGCGATCACGCCGTCGCGCAGCGCGATGACGCGGTCGCAGCGGCGCGTCAGCCGCTCGTCGTGCGTGGCGATCAGGAAGGCGGCGCCGTCGCGGTGGCCGAGCTCGCGCATCAGGTCGAGCATCTGGGTGGCCGTGGCCGAGTCGAGGCTGGCGGTCGGCTCGTCGGCGATGACCAGACCCGGGCGCTTGATCAGCGCGCGGGCGATGGCCACCCGCTGGCGCTGGCCGCCGGAGAGCGCGTCGGGGCGGTGGCCGGCGTGCTCGCGCAGGCCCACCGCGTCGAGCGCCGCGGCGACGCGCGCGCGCCGCTCGGCCGCCGGCACCCCGGCCAGGAACAGCGGGTAGTCGACGTTGTCGGCCACCGTCATCACCGGCACCAGGTTGAAGCCCTGGAAGATGAAGCCGATGGCGTCGCGGCGCAGTGCGGTCGCGGCGGCCTCGTCGCCGGCGTCGACCGTCTGGCCGCGCAGCCGCACCGTGCCGGCGTCGGCGCGGTCGATCAGGCCGGCGATGTTCAGGATCGTGCTCTTGCCGCTGCCCGACGGGCCGGTCAGCGCCACCAGCTCACCCGGCCGCACCGCCAGGTCGACGCCGCGCAGCGCCGGCACCGTGTGCGCGCCGAGCCGGTAGGTCTTGTGCACGCCCTGCAGCTCGATCACCGGCGGGGTCTTCAGGGCGTTCATGCGGCCTCCTTCGCGGCCAGGCGCTGCACCGCCTCGCGGAAGGCCGCCGGCGTCGCCGCCAGCGCCGGGTCGCGCTGAACCTGCTCGAGCAGGCGCCGGCCGCGCTCGCCGCGGTGGAACATCGCCGGCAGCGCCAGGAAGGTGGCGGCGGCGGTGAGCCGCGTCTCCAGCGCCACCGGCACGCCGTGATGCCGTTCCGCGTCGTGTGCTGGCGTCAGCCGTGCCAGCGCCTTGTCGATCAGCGCCAGACCGTCCTCGGCATGGCCGATCTTCTTCCACGGCAGCCAGGTGGTGCGCGCCTGCATCGCGGTGGCCGCACCGGCATAGGCCATCAGCCGGGGATCGCCGGGGCGGGCCTGCAGCAGTGCGGTGAACTGCGCCAGCGCTGGTGCGATGGCTGCGCGGTCGCCGTCGCTGGCGCGGCGGAAGGTGGCGTCGGCCTGGTCGAAGTCTGTCGCCGGCAGGGCTGCGGTGGCGACGATCTGGGGGCCGGCCGGCGCCCCGTCGGTCGACATGGCCGAAACGGCCGGTGCGGTCATGGCGACGAGCACGCTGAGCTTGATGGCGGCAAGGAGCAGGAACAGAGGGCGGCGCGACATGGAGGGCCTCTCCCGGAAGGCGTTGACGATGGCGTCATGGTTCGCTGTCCGGCGCCGCCGCGCAGCCGCGATGCGACGAACGGTGATCCACGGGCGCGAACGGTCGTCCGGGCGGTGTCAGTGGGTTCGTGGTCGGCACCTGGCGGTCAGCAGCGCCGGCCGGTCTGCCGCCGAAAAGTAGAATGGCGCCCCACCGAACTCAGCTGAACAACAGTTACAGGAGCATCCATCCATGGCCGGTCATTCCAAGTGGGCGAACATCCAGCACCGCAAGGGTCGTCAGGACGAAAAGCGCGGCAAGGTCTGGACCCGCATCACCCGCGAGATCATCGTCGCGGCCCGCGAGGGCGGCGGCGACATCGCGATGAATCCGCGCCTGCGCCTGGCCATCGAGAAGGCCAAGGCCGCCAACATGCCGGCCGACAACATCAAGCGCAATGTCGACAAGGCCACCGGCAACCTCGATGGCGTGACCTACGAGGAAATCCGCTACGAGGGCTACGGCATCGGCGGCGCGGCCATCATCGTCGACACGATGACCGACAACCGGGTGCGCACGGTGGCCGAGGTGCGCCACGCCTTCAGCAAGTACGGCGGCAACCTGGGCACCGAAGGCTCGGTGGCCTTCCAGTTCAAGCACTGCGGCCAGATCGTCTTCGCGCCCGGCACCAGCGAGGACAAGGTGATGGAGGTGGCGCTGGAGGCCGGTGCCGACGATGTGGTCGTCGGCGACGACGGCTCGATCGAGGTGCTGACCGCGCCGACCGACTTCGAGGCGGTGCGCGACGCGCTGACGGCCGCCGGCCTGCAGGCCGAGATCGCCGAGGTGACGATGCGCGCCGACAACCCGGTCGAGCTGGCCGGCGACGATGCCGCGCGCATGCAGAAGCTGCTCGATGTCATCGAGGATCTGGACGACGTGCAGGACGTGTTCCACAACGCGGTGCTCTGAACCCCGGGCTTCAGGCCCGGAGCGCGGAACCAGACAGAACAAGACACGATACGACACGACAAGCTCGAGCCCGGGCCGCGCGCCTCTGCGGGTGCGGTCCAGGCGCGGTGCGAGGGGACAGGCGATGGCAATGGAAATGTCGGCGGCCGCCGCGATGGCGGTCGAGCGGCCGCGACGTGCGGCGCGTGCGGGCTGGCTGCTGCTGGGCTCGGTGCTGGTGCTGTTGCTGGGTCTGCCGGGCCAGCCGCTGCTGGGGGCGGCCAAGATGGCAGTGCTGTTCCTGCCCGGATGGTGGCTGCTGTCCTTGCGCATCATTCGGCCGGCGCTGCGCCGGCCCGCCTTCCTGCTGTGGACCGTGCCCTTCGTCGTCGATGCGGCGGTGCGCGGCTTCCTGCATTTCAGCTATGGTGCGGCGCCGGACAGCTCGCTGGTGCTGACCTCGCTGGCCAACACCCACGGCGACGAGGCGCTGCAATACCTGGAGCAGCATGTGGTGCCGGTGGCGCTGGCCAGTCTGCTGGTGCTGGCGGCGCTGACGGTGCTGGACCGCATCGCCCGCGAGGTCCTGGCCCGCGATCCCGGTCCGGACGATCGCGGCCTGTCCTGGGGGCTGAGCTGGCCGCAGGCGCTGCTGCCGGTGCTGCTGGCGCTGGGCGCCACCGCCAGCGGGCCGTGGCGCGACATGCATCCGCTGGCCTTCTGGCCGCAGTGGCCGGCGCAGCTGGCCGGCACCCGGGCGGCGCTGCGCGACGCCGCGCTCGAGCACCAGGGCTGGATCGACCGCGCGACCCGGTCCGGCGTGGCGGGGCCGGCGACCCAGCGCCATGTCGCGATGCTGGTGATCACCGAGAGCATCAACCGCGACAACCTCGGCCTGTACGGCTATGCGCGGGCCACCACGCCGGCGCTGGAGCGTCATCGCCATGAGCTGCTGGTGATGCGCCATGCCTGGTCGGTGGCGGCCTCGACCGTGCCGGCGCTCGACGCGATGCTGCGGCCGACCGCCGCCGACGGCAGCCGCCAGGACCTGCTGGCGCTGGCGCGTGCGGCCGGCTACCGCATCCACTGGATCAGCAACCATGATGATCTGGCGATCCGCACCCGCCATGGCGGTCTGGCCGACGAGCAGGTCTACATCAACCGGGTGCCGGGCCGCTCGGCGCGCACGCTCGACGGCGAGCTGCTGCCGCAGGTCGACCGCGCGCTGGCCGATCCGGCGCCGCTGAAGCTGATCGTGGTGCATCTGCTGGGCGCCCATCCGCATTACCGCTACCGCTACCCGGAAGGCCAGCCCGAGACCGGCTCCGCCGACGATGCGGTCTCCGCGGCGATGGTCGCGCAGGGCCGCTGGCCGTGGATCCGGCGTTTCCGCACCGAATACGACACCGCACTGCGCTATCACGACGGGGTGCTGGCGGCGCTGCTCAAGCAGCTCCAGGCCGTGCCGGGCGATGAGCCGACCCACAAGCTCTGGCTGGCGGTGTCCGACCATGGCCAGGATGTCGGCCATGACCGCAACCATGCCGGCCACAGCCCGATGACGCCGGCCGGCTACCGCATTCCCCTGCTGCTGTGGCAATCCGACCACGTTCCGACCCCCGATGCGCAGGCCCTTGAGCAGCGCCCGGTGCGGGCCGACTGGCTGGCCGATCTGCTGCTGCCCCGGCTGGGCATCACGCTGCCGGGCGCGGATTCCGCGCGCGATGCGCTCTCGGACGACTACCGCTGGCAGCCTCCGGTGCTGCCGATCGCTGTGGCAAACTACCTCGACTGATTTCGGATGTCTATGAAAGTACTGGTTATTGGCGGCGGCGGCCGCGAGCATGCCCTGGCCTGGAAGCTGGCGCAGTCCCCCCGGGTCCACAAGGTCTATGTGGCGCCGGGCAACGGCGGCACCGCCCTGGACCAGCGCATCGTCAACGTGCCGATCGGCAACGATGTGGGCGCGCTGGCCGACTTCGCCGAATCCGAGAAGATCGGCCTGACGGTGGTCGGCCCCGAGGCGACGCTGGCGCTGGGCGTGGTCGACGCCTTCCGCGCGCGCGGCCTGCGCATCTTCGGCCCTTCGAAGGCGGCCGCGCAGCTCGAGAGTTCCAAGGCCTTCGCCAAGGACTTCATGAAGCGGCACAGGATCCCGACCGCCGCCTACGAGACCTTCAGCGATGCCGCCGCCGCACACGCCTATGTGGACAAGCTCGGCGCGCCGATCGTCGTCAAGGCCGATGGCCTGGCCGCCGGCAAGGGCGTGGTCGTGGCGATGACGCTGGCCGAGGCCCATGAGGCGGTCGACTGGATGCTGCTCGACAACAAGCTCGGCGTGCAGCACAACGACGCCGGCGCCCGGGTGGTCATCGAGGAGTTCCTGCAGGGCGAGGAGGCCAGCTTCATCGTCATGGTGGACGGCCGCAACATCCTCGCGCTGGCCACCAGCCAGGACCACAAGCGGCTGCAGGATGCCGACCAGGGTCCAAACACCGGCGGCATGGGCGCCTACTCGCCCGCGCCGGTGGTCACGCCCAACATCCATGCCAAGGTGATCCAGGAGATCATCCGCCCGACGGTCGAGGGCATGCGCCGCGACGGCATGCCCTTCACCGGCTTCCTGTACGCCGGCCTGATGATCGACCCCGCCGGCGGCGTGAAGACGCTGGAGTTCAACACCCGCATGGGCGACCCGGAGACGCAGCCGATCATGATGCGCCTGAAGAGCGACCTGCTCGAGGTGCTGCTGCATGCCACCGACGGCACGCTCGACCAGGTCACGCTGGACTGGGACCGCCGCGTCGCGCTGGGCGTGGTGATGGCCGCCGGTGGCTATCCGCTCGACCCGAAGAAGGGCGACACGCTGCGCGGCCTGCCGGCCGAGACCGAGGACTGCAAGGTCTTCCATGCCGGCACCGCCACCGGCCCGAACGGCACCGTCGTCACCAGCGGTGGCCGGGTGCTGTGCGTGACGGCGCTGGGCGACTCGGTGCGCACCGCGCAGCAGCGCGCCTACATCGGCGTGCAGTCGATCCAGTTCGATGGCATGCAGTACCGCAACGACATCGGCTACCGCGCGATCAAGCGCGGCGGCAGCGCCTGACATGGCCATGCCCGACGAGCAGCCGCTGTCGAACGAGGCGGTGCGCGGCTGGCTGCTGGGCCTGCAGCAGTCGATCTGCGATGCGGTGGGCGCCGAGGACGGCACGCCCTTCCTGACGGACGCCTGGGAGCGCCCGCCCGGCGGTCGGCTCGAGGGCGCGGGCATCACCCGGCTGATCGAGGGCGGCGCGCTGCTCGAGCGTGGCGGCTGCGCCTTCTCGCAGGTGCGCGGGCCGGCCCTGCCGCCCTCGGCCACGCAGCACCGGCCGGAGCTGGCCGGCGCGCCCTTCGAGGCGATGGGCGTGTCGCTGGTCTTCCACCCGCGCAACCCCTATGTGCCGACGGTGCACATGAACGTGCGCATGCTCTCGGCCACGCCGACCGAGGGCCCGGCGGCCGGGCAGACGGTGCGCTGGTTCGGCGGCGGCATGGACCTCACGCCCTACTACGGCTTCGAGGAAGACGCGGTGCATTTCCACCGCGCCTGCCGCGACGCGCTCGATCCGCACGATCCGGCGCTGTACCCGCGCTTCAAGGCCTGGTGCGACGAGTACTTCTTCCTGAAGCACCGCGACGAGCCGCGCGGCATCGGCGGCATCTTCTTCGACGACTTCTCGGCGCTGGGCGCGCAGGGCAGCTTCGCGATGCTGAAGGATGTGGGCGACGCGCTGCTCAAGGGCTGGCTGCCGATCGCGCAGCGCCGCCGCGACACCCCGTACGGCGAGCGCGAACGCGACTTCCAGGCCTACCGGCGTGGTCGCTACGTCGAGTTCAACCTGGTCTGGGACCGGGGCACGCTGTTCGGTCTGCAGTCGGGCGGGCGCACCGAATCCATCCTGATGTCGATGCCGCCGAACGTGAGCTGGCGCTACCGCTGGGCGCCGGAGCCCGGCACGCCCGAGGCGCGCCTGGCCACCGACTTCCTGCGTCCACGCGACTGGCTCGCCGAAGCCGAAGCCGCCGAAGCATCCGGCACCGATGGCCTTTGAGTCGCTCCGGGCCGGGCGGCGGGTGCGCCGCATCGGCCTGTTCGGCGGCAGCTTCGATCCGGTCCACCTGGCGCACCGCGAACTGGCCGACGCGGCGCTGGCGCAGCTCGGTCTGGACGAGCTGCGCTGGATTCCGGTGGGTCGGGCGTGGCAGAAAACCCGACAGATGGCCCCGGCGGCGCATCGCGCCGCGATGGTCGGGCTCGCGATCGGCGACAATCCCGCCTTCGTGCTCGAGCGCTGCGAGATCGAACGCGACGGACCGAGCTACACGCTCGACACCGTCGCCGAGCTGCAGCGGCGCGACGGGCAGCGGCATCCGGGCGAGCCGGCCGACTGGTTCCTGATCATCGGACAGGACCAGCTGGCCAACTTCGCCACCTGGCACGGCTGGCGCGATCTGCTCGGGCGGGTCGTTCTGGCGGTGGCCGGCCGGGCCGGCGACGCGGTGCAGATGCCCGTGGCGCTGGCCGAGGCCGGCGCGCGGGTCGTGCCGCTGGCGATGATGCCGATGACGGTGTCGTCGACCGAACTGAGGACGCGGCTGGCTGCAGGCGAGCCGGCGTCCAGCCTGGCGCCCCGGATGGTGGCGCCGGCGGTGGCAGGCTATATTGAACGCCACGGCCTGTACCATCCCCACCCCCCGAACACGGAACAAGAACGGATCTAATGGACATCCGCAAGCTGCAACGCGCCATCGTCGATGGCCTCGAGGGCGTCAAGGCCCAGGACATCGTGGTCTTCAACACCGAGCATCTCTCGCCGCTCTTCGAGCGGGTGGTGATCGCCTCGGGCACGAGCAACCGCCAGACCAAGGCCCTCGCCGCCGGCGTGCGCGACGAGGTCAAGGGCATCGGTGGCGAGATCCTGAGCATGGAGGGCGAGGACAACGGCGAGTGGATCATCGTCGACTGTGGCTCGGCCGTCGTCCACATCATGCAGCCGGCCATCCGGCAGTACTACCACCTCGAGGAGATCTGGGGCGGCAAGGCGGTGCGCATGAAGCTGGCCAGCCAGCGCAAGGGTCTGGCCAAGGCCTCGGAAGGACCGGCCGACGAGGACGACGGCGAGGGCGAACAGGCCGGCGTCGACGTGCCGGCCCGCAAGGCGGCCGCGCGCAAGCGCGGCTCCTCCGCTGCCGAAGCGGTGGCCAAGCCGGTCAAGCCGGCTGCCAAGCGCGCTCCGCGTGCGGCCTCCGCCACGGAAGGCGCGCCGGCCGCCCGCAAGACCGCCGCCCCGCGCAAGACGGCCGCCCGCAAGTCCACGCCGAAGATCCAGACCGTCGTCATCAATGCGCCCGAGCGCAAGGCCGCCGCACCCGCTGCCCGCAAGCGCGCGGCGCCCAAGCGCGGCTGACGCCCGGTCCGCGCCGTGAAGCTGACGATCGTCGCGGTCGGCCAGCGCATGCCGGCCTGGGCCGAGACGGCCTACGACGACTATGCCAAGCGCTTCCCGCCGGACTGCCGGCTGGAGCTCAAGGCCGTCAAGACCGAGCCGCGCACCACCGGCAAGCCGGTGGAGGCGCTGATGGCGGCCGAGCGCGCGCGCATCGAGGCCGCGCTGCCGCGTGGCGTGCGCCGGGTGGTGCTCGACGAGCGCGGCACCCGGCTGAGCACCGTCGCGCTGGCCGAGCGGCTGCAGGCCTGGCAGCACGACGGGCGGGATGTCGCGCTGCTGATCGGCGGGCCCGACGGGCTCGATCCGGCGCTGCGCGAGGACGCCGACGAGCGCGTGCGCCTGTCGGACCTGACGCTGCCGCATGCCTTCGTGCGGGTGATGCTGGCCGAGGCGCTCTACCGCGCCTGGTCGGTCAACGCCGGCCATCCCTATCACCGTGAATGAGCCCGAGTCGCCTTCGATGACCTTCCGGATCCACCTTGCCTCGCAGAGCCCGCGCCGGCGCCAGCTGCTCGACCAGATCGGCGTGCGCCACGAGCTGCTGCTGCCCGGTGACGACGAGGATGCCGAGGCGCTCGAGGCCGTGCTGCCGGACGAGGCGGCGCTCGACTATGTCCAGCGGGTCACGCTGGCCAAGCTGGAGGCCGCGCGGCTGCGGCTGGCCCGGCGCGCGCTGGCGCCGCTGCCCATCCTGTGCGCCGACACCACCGTGGCGCTGGACGGACGCATCCTGGGCAAGCCGGCCGACGCCGCCGAGGCCCGCGAGATGCTGACGGCGCTGTCGGGCCGCGAGCACCAGGTGCTGACCGCGGTCGCGCTGGCCTGGCCGCTGCCGGACGCGCGCGCGCCGCTGCTGCGCCTGAGCCGCTCGACGGTGCGCTTCGCGCCGATCGGCCCCGAGCGCATCGCCGCCTATGTGGCCTCCGGCGAGCCGATGGGCAAGGCCGGCGCCTATGCGATCCAGAGCGGCGCGGCCGCCTGGATCGAGCACATCGCCGGCAGCTATTCGGGCATCATGGGCCTGCCCCTGTTCGAGACCGCGGGCCTGCTGCGGGAGGCCGGCGCCACGGTCTGATCCTGATCGGGCCTGATCCGGGCAGCGCCGCCACAACACAGACAGAAAGCCCCACCGATGCTGATGCATGACATTCTGGTGAACTGGTCGCCGCAGGAGACGCGCGTGGCCATCGTCGAGAACGGAGCCATCCAGGAACTGCATGTCGAGCGCACGCTCGAGCGCGGCCTGGTCGGCAACATCTATGCCGGCCGCGTCGCGCGCGTGCTGCCCGGCATGCAGAGCGCGTTCATCGACATCGGCCTGGAGCGTGCCGCCTTCCTGCATGTCGCCGATGTGCAGATCAACGGCCAGACGGCCCGAGGCCACCACGGCGAGGGCACGACGCTGCCGCCGATCGAGAAGCTGGTCTATGAAGGCCAGACGCTGGTGGTGCAGGTCATCAAGGACCCGATCGGCACCAAGGGCGCGCGGCTGTCGACCCAGATCAGCATCGCCGGGCGGCTGCTGGTGCATCTGCCGCAGGACGACCACATCGGCATCTCGCAGAAGATCGGCTCGCACGAGCTGCGCGACCAGCTGCGCCAGCGCATGACCGCGCTGGTGGGCAACCGCGAGACCGGCGGCGGCGGGGGCTTCATCCTGCGCACCAATGCCGAGGATGCGTCCGACGCCGAGCTGGGCGACGACATCGCCTACCTGCGCAAGACCTGGGCGCTGATCCGCGAGCGGGCGCTGAAGTCGCCGCCGGGCTCGCTGCTGTTCGAGGACCTGAGCCTGGTGCAGCGGGTGCTGCGCGATCTGGTCGATGACCGCACCGGCTCGATCCGCATCGACTCGCGCATGCAGTACGACCTGCTGCGCGAGTTTGGCCAGCTCTACACGCCCGGCGCGGTCGGGCGGCTGCAGCACTACCGCGGCGAGCGGCCGATCTTCGACCTCTACAACATCGACCAGGAGATCGAGCGCGCGCTGGCGCGCCGGGTCGACCTGAAGTCGGGCGGCTATCTGGTGGTCGACCAGACCGAGGCGCTGACCACCATCGATGTGAACACCGGCGGCTTCGTCGGTGCGCGCAACTTCGACGACACCATCTTCAAGACCAATCTCGAGGCCGCGCAGGCGATCGCGCGCCAGCTGCGGCTGCGCAATCTGGGCGGCATCATCATCATCGACTTCATCGACATGACCCGCTCCGACCACCAGGAGCAGGTGCTGCTGGAGCTGCGCAAGCAGCTCGCGCGCGACCGCACCAAGATCACGGTCAGCGGCTTCACCCAGCTCGGTCTGGTCGAGATGACCCGCAAGCGCACCCGCGAGTCGCTGGCGCACATGCTGTGCCAGCCGTGCCCGACCTGCGGCGGCCGCGGCCAGGTCAAGACCGCGCGCTCGGTCTGCTACGACATCCTGCGTGAGATCCTGCGCGAGGCGCGGCAGTTCAATCCGAAGGAATTCCGTGTCATCGCCTGCCCGGCGGTGATCGAGATGCTGCTCGACGAGGAAAGCCCGCACCTGGCCGGCCTGAGCGACTTCATCGGCAAGCCGATCTCGCTGCAGGCGGAGGCGACGATGAACCCGGAGCAGTACGACATCGTCCTGATGTGACGACCGACCGAGACGAATGAGCACAGAGACTCCCGCCCAGCCCAGCCATCGCGACACGCTCCGGCGGCTGCTCACCTATGTGGCGCAGCACAAGGCCCGCTACATCGCCGCGATCGTCGCGCTGCTGATGACCTCGGCGATCGAGCCGCTGATCCCGGCGCTGTTCAAGAAGCTGCTCGACAGCGGCTTCCAGGCGGCCGACAGCTTCCCGATCTGGATGGTGCCGGTGGTGGTGATCCTGCTGTTCGCGGTGCGCGGCCTGACCACCTTCGCCGGCACCTACCTGATGGCCGACGCCTCCTCGCGGGTGGTCTACGACGTGCGCCGCGACCTGATGGGCTCGCTGCTGAAGGTCGATGCCAAGGTCTTCGGCTGGCTGACGCCGGGCCTGGCGGTCAGCAAGACGATCAACGACCCGCAGGGCTCGATCACCACGCTGTCGAACAACTTCAACACGCTGCTGCGGGCGTCCTCGACCTTCCTGTTCCTGTTCGGCTATCTGCTGTACCTGAACTTCCAGCTCACCATCCTGGCGATGGTGACGGTGCCGCTGATGATCGTCGTGGTGCGGCGACTGCACAAGCGCGTCAGCGCGGTCGGCAGCCTGGAGTACGAGTCGCAGCAGCGCCTGGTCAACATCGTCGACGACGCCGCGCGGGCCTGGCGCATCGTGCGCACCTTCGATGCGCATGCCTTCGAGCGCGGCCGCTTCGAGTCCGAGGCCTGGACGCTGCGCCGGCTGATGGTCAAGCGCATCGCCAGCAGCGCGCTGCTGACGCCGGCGACCCAGATCGTCTCGGCGCTGGCGGTGTCGATCATCCTGTCGCTGGCGCTGTGGCAGGCGCGCAATGGCGAGGCCAGCGTCGGCGACTTCGTCGCCTTCCTGACCGCGCTCCTGATGACGATCTCGCCGCTGAAGCAGCTCACCGACGTGTCGCAGTCCTTCATTCACAGCCTGATCGGGCTGCGTGGCGCCTTCGACCTGATCGACGCGCCCGAGGAGCCCGACCCGGGCTCGCGCGACCTGCCGGCCTGTCGCGGCGACATCGACGTGCGTGCGCTCGAGGTCTGCTATCCCGACAGCCCGCGCCCGGCGATCGACGGCGTGTCGATGGCGATCCGCCCCGGCCAGACGGTGGCCTTCGTCGGCGCCTCCGGGGCGGGCAAGACCACGATGGTCAGCACGCTGCTGGGCTTCGTGCAGCCGACCGGCGGCGATGTGCTGATCGACGGGGTGTCGATCCAGGACATCCGCCGGCCCTCGCTGCGGCGCCACTTCGCGGTGGTGTCGCAGGACATCGTGCTGTTCGACGGCTCGATCGCCGCCAACGTCACCTACGCGCAGCCGCGCGACGACGCGCGTGTCATCAGTTGCCTGAAGGCCGCCAACCTGTGGAGCTTCGTCGAGCAGCAGCCCGACGGTCTGGAGAGCGTCATCGGCGTCAACGGCAGCCGGCTCTCGGGCGGCCAGCGTCAGCGCCTGGCCATCGCGCGTGCGCTCTACAAGGACAGCGCGGTGTGGATCTTCGACGAGGCCACCTCGGCGCTGGATGCCGAATCCGAGCGGGTCGTTCAGCAAAGCATCGAGCAACTGTCCGGCCAGAAGACGATCATCCTGATCGCGCACCGGCTCAGCACCGTGCGGCGCGCGGATCGCATCTTCGTGTTCGGCGATGGCCGGGTGGTCGAGTCGGGCACGCACGAGGGACTGATCGCGCAGCGCGGTGTCTATGCCGACATGGTGCGCGCACAAAGTCTGGAAACGAATCCGGGCCAGACTGCCCCGCTTTCCGACTGAGCCGGCCGGCACGGGCCGTGCTCCGGTCCGGAAGCCGACAACATGCTCAGACAGGGGAAAGCCATGACAGAACATCAAGAGAATCAGGGTGGCGCGGCGCCGCTGTGGCGCCGCATGCTGGTGCGGCTGCGCCAGCTCAACCGGGAGCGGCTGCAGCGCCGCCATCGGGTGCGGGTCGCCAGACCGCCTGCGCCGCTGTCGCATGCCGAGTGGATCGACCGGTTCGACCGGATCGAGGGCGAGAACCTCGAGGCGCTCGAGCGCCGGCTGCAGCTGCTGCCGGCGCGGCCGCTGCTGTCGCTGGTCATGCCGGTCTACAACCCGGACCTGAGCTGGCTGGACGAAGCCATCGCCTCGGTGCGTCGCCAGCTCTATCCGAACTGGGAACTGTGCATCGCCGACGATGCCTCCACCGATGCCCGGGTGCTGCCACGCCTGCACGAACATGCGCGGCGCGATCCGCGCATCCGCGTCGTCGCGCGCGAGACCAACGGCCATATTTCCGCCTGCAGCAACACCGCGCTGGCGCTGGTGCGCGGCAGCCATGTCGGCTGGATCGATCAGGACGACCTGCTGCGCGAGCATGCACTTCTGCTGATGGCCGAGGCGATCGGTCACTGGCCGCAGGCGCAGGTGCTGTACTCGGACGAGGACAAGATCGATGCCGCCGGCGTGCGCCGCGAGCCCTACTTCAAGCCGGACTGGAATCCTGAGCTGCTGCTCGGCCAGAACTATCCGAGCCATTTCACGATGATCGCCACCGCGCGGGTGCGTCGGCTGGGCGGTCTGCGTGCGGGCTTCGAGGGCGCGCAGGACCATGACCTGCTGCTGCGCTGCACGGAAGAGCTGGATCCGCGCCCGGACGGCGGCGATGTTGTCCACATTCCGCACATCCTCTATCACTGGCGCATGCATCAGGGCAGCACCTCGACGGGAGACGCGCACAAGTCCTACGCGGCCCGGGCGCGTGTCCGGGCGGTCCAGGAGCATCTGGATCGGCGCGGTCTGGCTGCACAGGCGATCGATGACGGACGAGGCGGCTGCCGGGTGATCTGGTCGCGGCCGGAGCCGGCGCCGCGGGTCTCCATCCTGGTGCCTACCCGCAACGGGCTGGCGCTGCTGCGCACCTGCCTCGACAGCGTGCTGGCGCTGACCACCTACCCGAACTACGAGATCCTGGTGATCGACAATGGCTCGGACGATCCGGCCACGCTCGACTACCTCGCGGACCTCACGCGTCGCGATGCCCGCGTGCGAGTGATGCGCGACGACCGGCCCTTCAACTATTCGGCGCTGAACAATGCGGCCGCCCGGCGCACCGACGGCGAATTCCTGGTGCTGCTGAACAACGACATCGAGGTCATCACGCCGGAGTGGCTCGACGAGATGGTGGCGCTGGCCGCGCAGGACGGTGTCGGCGCGGTCGGTGCGCGGCTGCTCTATGGCGACGGCCGGCTGCAGCATGGCGGCGTCATCCTGCTCGGTCCGCGCGGCATTGCCGGGCATGCGCACAAGTTCCTCGCGCGCGACTGTGCCGGCTACATGGGCCGGGCGATGCTGCTGCAGTCCTTCAGTGCGGTCACCGCCGCCTGCCTAGTGCTGCGCCGTGCCCATTTCGATGCGGTCGGCGGACTCGACGAGCGTCATCTGGCAGTGGCCTTCAACGATGTCGACCTGTGCCTGAAGCTGCGCGAGGCGGGGCTGCGCAATGTCTGGACGCCGCACGCCGAGCTCTACCACCATGAATCGGTCTCGCGTGGCGCGGACGACACGCCGGCCAAGGCCGAGCGTTTCCGTCGGGAGGTCGAGTGCATGAGCCGGCGCTGGGGCGTGCGGCTCGAGCGCGATCCGGCCTACAGCCCCTGGCTGGCCCTGGAGCGCGAGGACATGAGCCGTGCCGATCGGCCCCGCGTCAGTCTGCTCGAGCCCTGGTTCCTGACCGTGCCGATGCTCGGCTTGCCTGCGGCCGAGGATCGTGCCAGGACCCCGGCCCCGGCCTGCAGGTCTGTCGAGGCCGAGACGGCCTGAGCGAGCCTGCGACCGGAGGATCAGTCCCTGCGGCGCAGGCGGGACTGCAGTCGCTTGATCGCCACCGTCGGTCCCGGGAAGATCTGGTGCAGCGCCTTGCGGGTGCGCCACCACCAGGGCAGCTCGCGGTAGCTGCGTGCCAGCGCCCAGCGCTCGGCTGCGGTCGTCGCCTCGCCCAGCCGGAACATGTAGTCCGAACGGTAGGGGTTGAGGCCCAGATGCTGCCGGACCAGCGCGACGGCCTGCGGCCCCAGCCGTTCGGCATCCCCGAGCAGCTGGCGCATCTCGGCCAGCTCGCGCAGCGTCTGGCGGCGTGTCCAGCGCTTCATCTGGTCCGGATCCTGGAAGGTCGGTCGGCGCGAGGTGCCGCCGCGGCGGTAGTGCACCAGCGCCGCATCCACCGTCAGCGCGCCGCCACCGGCCAGCGCACGGAAGGCCATGATCTGGTCCTCGTAGAAGACCTCCGGGTCCAGCGGGCCGAAGCGCTCCATCATGCGCTTCGTGAAGGCATGCGTGGCACCGATCACATAGGGGCGCTTCTCGGCCCAGGTCTGCAGACCGCGCCAGCGCGACAGGTCGTCGACCGGCATGATGTCGTGCAGCCCGCCCTCGGTGTCCATGTCGATCACATGCGAGGCGATCAGGTCGGCACGCCGGCCCGAAGACTCCCAGGCCGCGAGCAGGCGCTCGACCCGATCCGGGACCGAGAAGTCGTCGGCGGCCATCGTCACCAGCAGCTCGCCCTGCGCCAGCGCCACCAGATCGTTGTAGTGCTGGCCGATGCCCACGTTCTGGGGCGACTGCCGCACGACGACCCGGTGCGGGCCGCGGTAGTCAGCGGCGACCCGCTGCAGGATCTCGAAAGTGCCGTCGCTCGAGTGGTCATCCGACAGGATGATCTCGTAGGGGCCGCCGGTCTGGGCCAGGCAGGCCTCGGCCGAGGCCCGGGCCCACTGAGACTGCTGGTAGGCCAGGAACAGGATGGTGACGAGGGGACGGTCGTCCCCGGGGAATGAACTCATGCGTGCAAAGGCGTTGACGGGAGCGTGACAGGTGCTGGCGGACGGTGGGGGCGTTCAGACCGATCGCCACTGGCCCTCGACCCGCAGCATGTGCAGGCTGTGGCCGCTGCGCGCGTTTTCCTCGGCGCTCCACTGCCGGCGCTGGCGCTCGCGCTGCAGCTTGAAGCGCTTGCGCGCCAGCCAGCCCATGCCCAGGCGGCTGTAGAAATAGTGCCGGTCGCCGAGCGACTTCGCGCCGGACTCCTGCTTCATCGCCTTCTGCGTGATCGAGCCGAAGTGGTGGAAGACCGCGTCGCCGACGGTGCCGACCTCGATGCCCGCGCGCAGGCAGCGCACCAGGTACTCCATGTCCTCGTGGCCACCCAGACGGCGGTCGGTGTCGGGGAATCCGATCGCCTCGAACACGCTGCGGTGCACCGCGAAGCACACGCCGTGGAACCAGCCGCGGCGCACCGTGCCGGCCATCTTCAGCAGGTACTGCGGCGCGAAGGCCGCGAAGCCGTAGTCTTCCTGGCCCTCGAGCAGGCCTGGGCTGACCACCTTCAGCCCGCGGGCCTCTGCCGCATCGAGCATCGCGTCGATCGCGCGCGGTCCGGCCAGCACGTCGTTGTTCAGCAGCACGACCCAGTCGGACTCGCGCGCCAGCAGCGCGCCCTGCGTCCAGGCGCCGCCGCAGCCCAGGTTGACCCGGTTGGCCAGCGTGCCCAGGCCGTCCTCTGCAGCACGTTCTGCCAGACGGGCCGGGGTCTCGTCGGTGCTGGCGTTGTCGATGACGAGGATGTCGGCGGGTCGAACGCCCTGCGCCTGCAGGCTGTCGAGGCACAGCGCGGTGTAGCGCCACTGGTTCAGCACCGGGATGACGATGGTGTAGCGGGAACTCATGCCTGTATTGTCAGGCCACCAGCCTGTAGTGCTTGTGGCTCAGGTCCAGCCCGAACCAGCGCTCGAGCACCATCGCCTTGCGGTGCTTGCGCTCGCGGCGGGTCAGCGGGTGGGCCGGATCGGGCGTGAAGACGGGCTCGGCGTCATGCGCCAGCCAGTGGGCCATGCAGGCCGGGTGCGTGCCCTCGAAGCGGCGCAGCGCCTGCGGATCGATCGAGTAGCTCATCTTCGGCGGCTGGTGCGACCAGTACTTGCTGACCTGGTCCATCTTGGCCTGCATGTAGTCGAGCCGGCGCACATGGCCGTAGTGGTAGATGTGCGCGCCGGCCAGCGCCGCCTGCGGGTGGCGGCCGCGGCGGTGGCGGTCCATCACGACCCAGAACTGGCCGTCGGGCGCGTAGCTGCGGATGGTGTTGCGGATCAGCCGGCATTCGCGCCGGTACCAGGCCGGGCTCACGGCCAGCCATTCTGGCGAGCCGTAGAAGTGCAGGTAGTCGAACACCAGCGCCTCGACCGCCGGATTGGCGTGGTGGCGGTCGACCGCGGCGCGGATGGCCGGCAGCTCGGCCTCGTGCAGCACCTCGTCGCCCTCGAGGTAGAAGGCCCAGTCGCCGGTGCAGGCGTACTGGGCGATCATCTTCTGCTGCGCGTAGACGAAGCCCTTCTCGGCCATGCGCTCGTTCCAGAGGGTCGGGATGATGCGGATCTTGGGCTGCTCGGCGGCCAGCGCGTGGATGCGCGCCTCGGTCTCGTCCTGGCCGGCGCCCAGCGCGATGACGAACTCGTCGACCAGCGGCAGGATCGAGCGGATCGAGGCCTCGAACGGGAAGCCGAGCTTCACGCCGTGGCGCAGGAAGGTGAAGCCGCTGATCGAGGCGGGGGCAGCACGGGACATCGTCATCCGGGAAAGGACTTGAAGGGCAGGGGGAGGGCTGGCGCAGGGTTCAGGGGCGCGGCGCGCGCGGCACCCGTCCCATCAGGAAGAACTCGTCGTTGGGCCGCATCGCCAGCAGGTGGGCCATGCGGTTGGACAGGCCGAAGAAGGCGGTGATCGCGCCGATGTCCCAGATGTCCTCGTCGGAGAAGCCGTGCTCGTGCAGCCGGGCGAAGTCGGTCTCGTCGACCGCGTCGGGTTCGCGGCAGAGCCTGAGCGCCATGTCGAGCATCGCCTTCTGGCGCGGCGTGGCGTCGGACTTGCGGTGGTCGACCGCGATCTGGTCGGCGATCAGCGGATTCTTCTCGAGGATGCGCAGGATCGCGCCGTGCGCGACGACGCAGTACAGGCAGCGGTTCGCGCCCGAGGTCGCCACGACGATCATTTCCTTCTCGCCCTTGCTCAGGCCGGAGGGGCGCAGCATCAGCGCGTCGTGGTAGTCGAAGAAGGCGCGGCATTCGTCCGGGCGGTGCGCCAGCGCCAGGAAGACATTCGGCACGAAGCCGGCCTTCTCCTGCACCGCCAGGATGCGCGTGCGCAGGTCCTCGGGCAGGTCGGCCAGGTCGGGCACGGGAAAGCGGCTGATCGGCGGGGTCATCGGCGTCTCCTCGAAGTGTCGGGGCCGATTATCGACGCTGCGCCGCACCTGTCCTTCAGACCGCGGCTGGCCTGCCGGTTCCGGCAGATGCCTACAATCGGCGCCTTGCATGCCCATGACCGATCCTTCCGATTCCCGCGAATCCAGCGCGGCCCGCTCCGGCAGCGCCATGCCCGTGCCTGAGCTGTCCGTCGTTGTCATCACCCGCGACGAGGCCGCGCGGCTGGAACGCTGCCTGCGCTCGGTGGCCTTCGCCGGCGAGATTGTCGTCGTCGACAGCGGCAGCACCGACGACACGGTGGCGATCGCGCGCCGGCTGGGCGCGCGGGTCGAGATCACCCCGGACTGGCCCGGCTTCGGCGCGCAGAAGAACCGGGCGCTGGCGCTGGCGCGCGGGCGCTGGGTGCTGAGCCTGGACGCCGACGAATGGCTCGACGAGGCGCTGGCGGCCGAGGTCGCGCGCCTCGTCGCCGCGCCGCCGGCGGACCTGGCGTGGCGGCTGCCGCGGCTGTCGTCCTTCTGCGGCCAGTGGATGCGCCACGGCGGCTGGTATCCCGACCGGGTGCTGCGGCTCTTCCCGCGAGAGGGCGCGCGCTTCAGCGATGACCGCGTGCACGAGCGCCTGCTCTGGTCCGGGCGCAGCGCCGACCTCGACGGCCACGGCCATCTGCTGCACGAGAGCATGGTCACGCTGACGGTGGCCAACGACAAGATGAACCGCTATTCGAGCGGACGCGCCGCCGACCTGGCCGCGCGCGGGCGTCGCGGCGGCCTGGGCCGCGCGATCGGCCATGGCCTGTGGGCCTTCGTGCGCACCTGGATCCTGCGCCGGGGCTTTCTCGACGGTCGTCTCGGTTTCGTGCTGGCCGTCCACAATGCCGAGGCGTCCTACTACCGCTACCTGAAGATCTGGCTGGAGTGCGGCGACGCGCCTCGGCCGCCGGGCTCTCCACGACCTCCGGCCCGATGAACCCACCGATGAACCCACCGATGAGATTCAACGATCGTCGTCATTTCCTGCATCAGGCCGCGGCCGGCTGCGCCGTGCTGGGTGGCCTGGCAGCCGTGCCGGCCGCGCAGGCCCAGTTCCGCGTCGAGATCTCCGGCATCGGCGCCTCGCAGATCCCGGTCGCGATCGCGCCCTTCCGCGACGAGGACCGTGCCGCGGTGCCGATCTCGCAGGTGATTCGCGCCGACCTGGAGCGCAGCGGGCTGTTCCGCATCGTGCCGGCCGCCGGCGAGGCGATCGACGAGCTCTCTCGCCCCGACTTTCCCGGCTGGCGCAACCGGGGCGCCGACGCGCTGGCCGGCGGCTCGGCCACCCGCCTGGCCGACGGCCGCCATGACCTGCGCTACCGGCTCTGGGATGTGGTGAAGGGCGCCGACCTGCTCGGCCAGTCGCTGGCGGTGCCGCGCGAGGACCTGCGCCGCGCCGCGCACCGCATCGCCGACGAGATCTACCAGAAGCTCACCGGCGAGCGCGGCATCTTCTCGACCCGCATCGCCTATGTCTCCAAGAGCGCCGGCCGCTACACGCTCTTCGTCGCCGATGCCGACGGCGAGGGCGCGAAGGTGGCGGTCGGCGGCGCGCAGCCCATCATCTCGCCGGCCTGGTCGCCCGACGGTGGCAACCTGGCCTATGTCTCCTTCGAGAGCGGCAAGCCGGTGGTCTATGTGCAGGACGTCTCCTCCGGCCAGCGCCGGGTGGTGGCCAGCTTCAAGGGCTCCAACAGCGCGCCGGCCTGGTCGCCCGACGGCAGCCAGCTGGCGGTGACGCTCACGCGCGACGGCAACTCCGAGATCTATCTGGTGGGGCGCGGCGGTGGCGGCGAGCCGCGCCGGCTCACCCAGGCCTCGAGCATCGAGACCGAGGCGGCTTGGTCGTCCGACGGCCGCTCGATCTACTTCGTCAGCGACCGCGGCGGCGGCCCGCAGATCTACCGCATGAGCGCGGCCGGCGGCAACGCCGAGCGGGTGACCTTTTCCGGCAGCTACAACATCAGTCCCGCACTGAGCCCCGACGGCCGCTGGATGGCCTACATCACCCGCAACGGCGGCGGATCCTTCCGCCTGCAGCTGATGGACCTGTCCTCGGGAACCGTGACCGCACTCACCGACACCAACGACGACGAAAGCCCGAGCTTCGCGCCCAACAGTCGGCTCATCATCTACGCCAGCCGCTCCGGCGGGCGCGATGTGCTGATGACCACCACGCTCGACGGGTCCATCAAGGCCCGCCTGAGCCCGCCGATGGTCGATGTGCGCGAGCCGGTCTGGGGTCCTTTCGGCCGCTGAACCTGGCCGCTTTCACGGAGAACATGCAATGTCCAAGATCCTTCGCTCCCGCGCCGCCTTCCTGTCCCTGGGCCTGAGCGCCGCCTTCCTGGCGGGCTGCGCCTCGAACACCCGCGTCGAGCCGCCCGCGCCGGTCGAGAGCCGCGGCACCGGCACGATTTCCGGCGCCGGCACCGGCGCGGCCCAGGGGGCCGGCACCGGCGGCGTCGGCAGCTCCGCCGTCACCCCGGTCGACACCGGCCGCAATGCCGATGCGGCAGCGGGCGCCGGCCGTGTCGTCTACTTCGACTTCGACAGCTTCGTCGTCAAGGACGAGTACCGCAGCGTCGTCGAGGCCCATGCCCGCCGCATGAGCGCCGACCGCAAGCGCCGCATGATCGTCGAGGGCCACACCGACGAGCGCGGCGGCCGCGAGTACAACCTGGCGCTGGGCCAGAAGCGCGCCGATGCGGTGGTGCGCTCGATGGTGCTGCTGGGCGCGCAGGACGGCCAGCTCGAGGCGGTCAGCTTCGGCAAGGAGCGCCCGGCCGCCCAGGGCAGCGACGAGGCCGCCTGGGCCAAGAACCGCCGCGCCGAGCTGAAGGACCGCTGAGATGACGCGCCGCCCCCTGTCGATCCGCGCTGCACGGGCTCCGGCGGCGCTGCTGCTGGCGCTGACCGCGGCCTGGCCCGTCGGCGCCCAGGCCGGGCTGTTCGATGACGAGGAGGCCCGCAAGGCCATCGTCGAGCTGCGCGGCCGCTTCGAGCGCGCCCAGCAGGAGAGCAGCGAGCGCGATGCGCGCCAGCGCGAGCTGGCCGAGCAGGTCGAGACGCTCAAGCGCAGCCTGCTGGACCTCAATGCCCAGATCGAATCGCTGCGCGCCGACCTGGCGAAGCTGCGTGGCCAGGACGAGCAGCAGGTGCAGTCCGGCAAGGACCTGGCCCGCGAGATCGCCGAGCTGCAGCGCAAGCTCAAGGACCAGTTCGCCGCGATCGACGAGCGCATGCGCCGGCTCGAGCCGCAGCGCGTCTCGCTCGACGGCCGCGACGCGGTGGTCGAGGCGCCCGAGAAGAAGGCCTACGACGAGGCGATCGGCATCCTGCGCAAGGGCGAGTTCGCCAATGCTGCCGCCGCGCTGACCAGCTTCCAGAAGCGCTTTCCCTCCAGCCCCTACCAGGGCCATGTGCAGTACTGGCTCGGCAACGCCCTCTACGGCAAGGGCGAGGTCAAGGAGGCGATGACCATCTTCCGCACGCTGGTCAGCTCGACGCCGGACCATCCGCGCGCCTCCGAGGCGCTGCTGGCGCTGGCCAACTGCCAGATCGAGCTGAAGGATCCGAAGAGCGCCCGCCGCACCCTCGAGGAGCTGGTGCGCAACTATCCGCAGTCCGAGGCCGCGCAGGCCGCCGCCGAGCGCATCAGGCAGCTGAAGTGAGCGTGGCTTCTGTGCTTCCCGTGATGTCGACGCTCGCCGCACAAGAGGGTGATGCCGATCTCGAGCGCCGCTTCGGCGGCCTGCGCCGGCTCTGGGGCGACGCGGCCTATGCGCGGGTGCGTGCGGCCCGGGTGGCGGTGGTGGGCGTCGGCGGCGTCGGTTCGTGGGCGGTCGAGGCGCTGGCGCGCAGCGGCGTGGCCGAGCTGGTGCTGATCGATCTGGATCATGTCGCCGAATCCAACATCAACCGCCAGATCCAGGCGCTGGGCGCGACCGTCGGCGCGGCCAAGGTGCAGGCGCTGCGCGAGCGCATCGCCGACATCCATCCGGGCTGCCGGGTGCATGCGGTCGAGGATTTCGTCGAGCCGGAGAACTGGCCGGCCCTGCTGCCGATCGAGGTCGACGGGGTCATCGACGCCTGCGACCGCAATGCCGCCAAGCTGGCGATGGCGCGCTGGGCGCTGGCCGGCGGGCACCGGCTGGTGATGGCTGGCGCGGCAGGCGGCAAGTCGCACCCCGAGCGGGTGGAGGCGGCCGATCTGGCCGAGGTCACGCACGACCCGCTGCTGGCCCGGCTGCGCCAGCAGCTGCGCCGCGAGGGCGCGCCGCGCCAGGGGCGCATCGGCGTGCGCTGCATCTTCTCGCGCGAGACGGTGCAGCGCCCGCAGACGGACGGCGCCTGCGCCGTCGACGGCAGCCTGAACTGCCACGGCTACGGCTCCAGCGTGATGGTCACCGCCAGCTTCGGTCTGGCTGCCGCGGCGCAGATTCTCGAAGGCGTGCGCGCAGACGTACGAGGTGCTTGACGGCACCAAGGTGAGGTGTATTAGAATCTAGGGCTCGGCTGATCAGTGACTGATTGGCCGGGCCGGTGGGGGTCGTTAGCTCAGTTGGTAGAGCAGCGGACTTTTAATCCGTAGGTCGCAGGTTCGAGTCCCGCACGACCCACCAAAAACATGATATAGTCACGGTCTTGATGAAAATCAGGGCCAGCAGGCAAGGGCTCTTAGCTCAGTTGGTAGAGCAGCGGACTCTTAATCCGTAGGTCGAGTGTTCGAGTCACTCAGGGCCCACCAGACTTGCCTAGCTGTCGTGTGTTTCATTCGTCTTCACTGCCCATGGGCAGTGAATGCGGGCTCTTAGCTCAGTTGGTAGAGCAGCGGACTCTTAATCCGTAGGTCGAGTGTTCGAGTCACTCAGGGCCCACCAGAATTCAGTGTTTCACCGTTCACCGCACACGCGGTGGTGACGGGCTCTTAGCTCAGTTGGTAGAGCAGCGGACTCTTAATCCGTAGGTCGAGTGTTCGAGTCACTCAGGGCCCACCAGAACAGAAGACGCAACAAGCGTTCAGCGACAAGGACTTGGCAGCAGTGCCAAGTCCTTTTTTGTTTTGGCGTCGGGTTTGCTGCCGGTAAGCCCCATGCCGCATTCCCCTTTCCCGTTTCTGCGACCATGCGTCGGCCATGAAACGCCTGTCCGCGCTGAGTTTCCTGCTGATCCTGTCTTCCACGCTGGCGCTGCTGTCGGCGGGCTGCAGTTCTCTGGACGAGCGTCAGCGGGCCTGGATCTTCCAGCCCTCGGATCGCAGCTGGGGGCGAGCCGAGGAGATCGCGCGAGGCATGGACGAGGTCTGGATCGATTTCCGCTCTGCCGAGACGGATCGGCCGGTGCGGCTGCATGGCCTGTGGAGCGCGCACGAGCGCTTCGCCAGTGATCCGCAGGCGCCGGTGCTGCTCTATCTGCACGGGGCGCGCTTCAATGTGGTGGGCTCGGCGGCGCGGGCGCAGCGGCTGCGGCAGCTCGGCTTCTCGGTGCTGGCGATCGACTACCGGGGCTTTGGCCGCAGCAGCGATGAGCTGCCTTCGGAGACCCTGGCCCTGGAGGACGCCTGGGCGGCCTGGGACTGGCTGGCCCGCGAGCATCCCGGGCGGCCGCGCTACATCTTCGGGCACTCGCTGGGCGGGGCGATTGCGATCGATCTGGCCACCCGGGTGGCGGACGAGGCCGGCACGCTGGTGGAGGGCACCTTCACCTCGATTCCGGAGGTGGTCGCCTCCTACCGCTGGGGCTGGCTGCCGCTGGAGCCGCTGATCACCCAGCGTTTCGCCTCGGTCGAGCGGGTCGCGCAGATCGGCTCGCCGCTGCTGGTGGTGCATGGCAGCGAAGACCGCACCATCCGGCCCGAGCTGGGCCGGCGCCTGTTCGAGGCTGCGCGCGGCCCCAAGCGCTTCGAGCTGGTCGAGGGTGGCACCCACCACAACACCAATGCCATCGGCCTGGCGCAGTACCGGGTGGCGATGGCGGAGCTGTTCGGCCTGAGCGTGCCGGCGGCGCCCTGAGCGCATCCGGCCCGGCCGCCATGCCGGCCGTTCAGCAGGCCCCGCCGGTCGCCTGCGCCGGGTTGCCCTGCCAGCGGCTGCCGGCCTCGAGCTGCTCGCCCAGCGAGGTCATCGTCTTCTCGACGATGGAGGCGCCGTCGCCGGCGAAGCTCCAGCCAGGTTGATGATCAGCAGCGCGCCATGCTGTCGGGCCAGCAGCGCGATGCGCTGCCAGGGTGGCCCCCGCTCGCTCTGGACCCACGCGGCCTGGGCTGCTGCGGCGCCGGTCGGTGCGACTGGCGCCGCAGCTTGGCCAGCCGCAGTCAAGGCCTGACGGGGGCAGGAAGCACAACAGTGACTCGGCGAGGGCCGGTTCGGTGACCACCAGCGTCCAGGCCCGGGCGCTCCAGACCGAGCTGGAGGCCATCGCGGCGCGGTCGCTGGCGCAAGTCGTGCCGATCGAGCCCCGCCGCAGACCGAGCCTGCGCTCCTCGGGCCGCCCGTGCCGATCCTGGCGCTGGATGCCCTGCAGGATCCGGCGCGTGCCGAGCTGATGGCTCTGGCCGCTCCGGTGGCAGTGCGGCCGCGGGTCGAGGCCGCGCTGCTGCGCGACACCATCCTGAGGCTGTGCAGCGGGCGCTCGCTCGGCCTGCAGGTGCTGGCGCAGCTGCTGCAGCGCGAGCCTGATCACCTGCGCCGGCGCACGCTGGCCGCGATGGTCCGCCAGGGGCTGCTGCGGGCCGACCCGTGCTCGCCGCTGGATCCGCGCCTGGTCTACTCGAGCGCGGATCCGGTTCTTACATCTTGAGGTTGAGGGCCAGCGTCACCGAGCGGGGTGCTCCCGGCGAACTCATCGGCTGCGCGCTGCCCGAGGGCCAGAAGAAGTTGTCGTACCAGGTGTAGGCATGCTGGCGGTCGGCCAGGTTGCGCACCTGCAGGTCCAGGCTGGCACGGCTCGAGAGGGCGCGGCGCACGCTCAGGTCGAACAGCACATGGGCGCCATGCTTGCCCTGCGCGTTCAGGTCGTCGATGTAGTGGCTGCCCTGGGCGCGGCCCTGCAGCGTCAGGCGCCACTGGGCGTCCGGGCTGTATTCGATGCCGAGATTGGAGATGTGGCGCGGCGTCGAGAACACCTCCTTGCCCGCCAGCGACACGCCGCTGGCGGTGTAGGCCTGCACCACCCGCGCCTCCTGCAGCGAGTGCGAGGCCCACAGGCGCAGCTGCTCGCTGGCGCGCAGCGTCGCCTGCAGGTCCAGGCCCTGGCGGCGGGTGCGGCCCAGGCCGACGGTGGTGCCGGTGCTGGGCATGTTGGCGACCTCGTCGGTGGCATCCTGCCGCCACAGCGCCACCCGTGTCTCCAGCCCGTCCAGCGGCGCGAGCTTCACGCCCAGCTCCTGCCCGGTGTTGATCGAGGCGCCGAAGGGCGCCTGCGAGGCCGAAGTCAGATAGGCCGGCGCCCGCGAGCCGGTCAGGATCTGGAAGGTGCGGCCCCAGTTGGCATAGACGCTGGTCGAGGCCGAGGGGCTCCAGATCATGCTGAGCTTGGGCTGGTTGATGGGGCCGTAGTCCTGCAGGCTGCCGCGCAGGCCGCTGGTGTTGATCAGGGTGTCGCCCCGGAAGCGGTCGATGCGCCAGCCCGGCACCAGCCGCAGCGTCGGCGTGGCCTGGACCAGCGCTTGCACGAAGACCGCGCTGTTGTCGAGCGAATGGCTGTCGTCGTTGGAGGTGGTGGTCGGCTGGCTGAAAGATGTTGTTGTAGAGCCGGCCCGACAGGTGCAGATCGGGGCGGATCTTCCAGTCCAGATGCACGCTGGCCTGGCGCATGTCGCGGGTGTCGCCGTCGTTGGCGTTGTGCGCGAAGCTCTGCCAGCGGTCCGCGGCCATCTGCGCTGCGGTCATGAAGCCCGGCTCCTCGGCCCGCTGCGCCGACAGACGCGCGATCAGGCCCAGCCGCAGGTCGCCGCTCGGCGAGGACAGGAACCACTTGCCGCCGACCGCCTGCCGCTCCGACGCCGAGTGCGCCCGGTAGCCGTCGGAATGCTGGTGGCCGACGAAGTAGTTCTGCGCGAAGCCGTCGGCCTCCTGCCCGAACGCGATCTGGACCTCGCGGGTCGAGAAGCTGCCCGCGCTCAGCCGTGCCTCGCCGTCGTTGCCGCCCTGGCGGGTCACCACATCGATGCTGCCGCCGATCGCATGCAGGCCGTGGCGCGGATCATTGGTGCCGCGCACCACCTCGATGCTGTCGATGTCCAGCGGGAACACCATGTCGATGAAGCGCTGGTTGCCGCTGTTGACATTGCTCGGGATGCCGTCGATCAGCACCTTGATGCCGTTGATGTAGCCCTCGCCGTTGAAGGCGCGGAAGGTCGGCTTGCCCGACTCGGCGCCCATGCGGGTCTCGGTGAGCTGGATGCCGGGCAGCAGGCCGAGCAGTTCCCAGCTCTGCGCGACGTTGCGATCCTCGATGCGGTCGGCCCCGAGAATGTCGACCGAGGTCAGCACCTGGCGGGTCTTCAGCACACCGCTGCTGCGGCCGCTCACGGTCACGCCGCTCAGCACGATCGCGGGATCGCTGTTGGACGAGAGAATGTGAACATCTGTTGTGCAAGCGCTGCACAACACGGGCGGCAGGAAGCGGGGAAGCGAAGAGGTGGGGGCGGGTTGTGGCGCGAGGCCGGGGACGCTGCCGGCCCCGTGGGGCCGGCAGGGGAGAGGCGCATCAGCGCTTGGTGCTTTCCTTGACGATGTACCACTCGGCGCCACGGCGCTTCCAGGTCAGCACCTTCTGGGCCTTGTCGTTCAGGTCCTTGGAGGTATAGATCTGGTCGAAGCGGGTCTCCACCACATTGGCCGAGACGGTGCGGCGCTGCACATTGGCGATCTTCATCTCGACCGGGCCGCTCTTCTGCAGCAGCTTGGTGCGATTGGCGAACCAGGTGCTGCGCGAGGCGCTGCCTTCGGGCTTGAAGCTCGGGTCGTAGAAGCTGAGGTAGCGGGTCGCGTCCTTGCTGGTCCAGGTGGCCGCCCAGTCGAGCAGGCGCTGCGAGACCGGGGTGCTGGGCGCCGGATCCGGTGCGGAGATGTCGACCGGGGCGGCCGGCGCGGCTGCTGCTGCCGGTGCGGCGCCGCGTGCGGCCGGCATCGGCGCCAGCGAGGCGCCGAGCTGACGCGCCCGTGCGTCCAGATCGGCCTTGGGGGTGACGACCAGATCGGTGGCGCTGATCGGGCAGCGGGTGGCGGCATCGTCGCCGGCCTGCCAGTAGCGGCCTTCCGCGGGCTCGTCTTCCGCGCTGCCGGCACGGGTCAGGCCGAGCGAGGCGACCAGGGTGCTGGTGGCCGCATGGGTGCGGGCCCGTGCGACCTGCAGGTCATGCTCGGCATTGACGTAGGCGCGGCGGGCGCCGTAGAGCTCGTTCTCGGAGTTCAGCAGGTCCAGCAGCGTGCGCTGGCCGATGTCGAACTGCTGGCGATAGGCATCGCGCACCTTCTCGCTCGACAGCACATGACGGTCGAGGTAGGCCTGCTGCTCGGCGAGTTTCTGGGTGTCCTGGTAGGCGATCGCGGCGGTCTGGCGGGCATCGCGGCAGGCCTTGTCGCGGGTGTCGGTGGCCTGGCCCAGCAGATTGGCGGCCTGGCGCACGCGGGCCTTGTCGGCGCCGCCGTTGAACAGGTTCCAGTTCAGCGCCACGCCGGCGGTGGTGTCGCGCTTCTGGTCGAGCGTGCCGTCGAGGTTGCGGCCGGCCGCGGCACGCACCCGGGCCTCGACCCGGGGCTGGTAGAGATTGCCTTCACGCTCGCGCGAGACCGACTGCGCGGCGCGCAGGTTCTCGACTGCCGCGGCGATCGCTGCATTGCGCTTGACCGACTGCTCCAGCGCCGCGCCGCTGGTGGCGGGCAGGCCGCGCTCCAGGCCGGTCACCGCCGGCATTTCGACCGGCGGCAGGCCGCTGGTGAGCCGGCGGAAGCGCTCGGTCACGTCATGCAGGTTGGAGGTCTCGGTGGTCAGGTTCGACTCCGCCAGCGCCAGACGGGCGGCGGCCTGCTCCTGGTCGACGCCGCGGCCGACGCCGGCGCGCACCCGCGACTGGATCTGGTCATGCACATGGCGGTGCTGGACATAGTTGTCCTCGGCCATGCGCACCAGCTTGCGCTGGCGCTGCACGTCGATGTAGGCGCGCACGCTCTCGAGCGCGACCTGCTCGCTGGTGTCGATGAACTCGAAATAGCGCACCAGGCGGGCATGGTTCAGCCGGTCGACCTGGTTCATCGTCTGGAAGCCGTCCCACAGCAGCTGGGTGGCCGACAGCGCGACACCCGCGCTGTTCATGTTCTGGGTGACCGAGCCGATGCGCTCGTTGATCCGGTTGGCCTCGGCCGAGAGGTCGACGCGCGGGTAGTAGGCGCCGCGGGCCACGTCGATCTCGTCGGTGGAGGCCCGGAAGGCGTTGAGCCGTGCAGTGACCTCGGGGTTGGTGGTGATCGCACGCTGGACCGCATCCTTGAGCGGGTCGGTGCTCTGGGCAACGGCGACCTGGCAGGCGAAGGCGATCAGGCCGATGACGAGATGAGAGGCTGCCTTGTTCATTGTTTCCTGGATCCTTGTGCTGGCCTTCGGACGGGACATTTGATGGAGAAACACATTGCCGGCGTGTCTCTCCCTTCGTGACACGCGGATGGAGGTTGGATTCCCGAGCGGAAATGTGAGAGCAACTCGCGAACAACCTTCAACGAGTATTCCACAGCGGGTCGGTCGACTCCAAGTGGCCTGAGCACAAAATCGCATTGTTCACTTCCGGGCGTGCGGTTTCGTGACCGATGCCTACGGTTCTGACAACTCCTTGCCGACAAGGCGGGCATGGATGTTGTCGTGTCCGGTTCACCTCCGCTTGTGCGCGATCGCTGGCGAGGCTGGTCCCTGCGGGGGCGGGCCTCGCCGGTGCTGCTGGCGCTGCTGCCTGTGGTGGCCGCGCTGGCGCTGGCGCTGGGCGGCGGACTGTGGTCGGCCGGCGCGCGGGCCTGGGACACCCAGCAGATGCTGCGCCAGGCGCAGCGCCACGGCGCACGCAGCGTCGATCTGGCGCAGGCCCTGATCGAGACGGTGCAGATGGGCCAGCGCATGGACGACGAGCGTCGTCTGGAGCTGGTCAACCAGTTCTTCAACCGGCGCATCTATTTCCGTGACGACATCGAGGTCTGGGGGCAGGTCGACTACTGGGCCACGCCGCTGGAGATGTTCGCCCAGGGCCAGGGCGACTGCGAGGACTACGCGATCGGCAAGTATTTCGCGCTGATGGCCGCGGGCGTGCCGCAGGCGAAGCTGCGTCTGGTCTATGTGCGCGCGACGCTGGGCGGCGTCGGCGGGGTGCAGCAGGCGCACATGGTGCTGGCCTACTATCCGGCACCGACGGCCGAGCCGCTGATCCTCGACAACCTGATCGGCGACATCCGCCCGGCCTCGCGCCGGCCCGACCTGCAGCCGGTGTTCAGCTTCAATGCCGACGGACTGTGGCAGGGCACGCAGGGCCCTGGCGCCGGTGACCCCTCCGCGCGGCTGTCCCGCTGGCGAGAGGTGCTGATCAAGGCCCGCGAGCAGGGTCTTTTCTGAGGCTTTGCATTGGTACCGGTTGGTGAAAAAACAACGATGATTTTTGCAATGACGACGACACGCACTTCGAAGGAGCCGCCATGTCCCTGATCCGGCAGGTGTGGATCCTCATCATGGGCACGATCGTGCTGGCCAGCGCCGGCAGCGTGCTGATGTCGGTCTGGACGGCGCGAGGCTCGCTCGAGACCCAGCTGTCGATGAAGAACAACGACAACGCGCAGACGCTGGCGCTGTCGCTGTCGCAGCAGCGCGGGGACGCGGCGCTGCTGGAGCTGGCGATCGCCTCGCAGTTCGACACCGGGCACTATCAGTCGATCCGGCTGGTTGGCGCCGACGGCCGTGTCCTGGTGGAGCGCACCGCGCAGGTGGCGGTGCGTGACGTGCCGGCCTGGTTCGTCGACCAGGTGCCGGTGCATCCGCGTGCCGGGGTGGCCCAGGTCTCGAACGGCTGGAACCAGATCGGCACGCTGGAGCTGCGCAGCCAGTCGGCCTTCGCGCATGCCGATCTGTGGTGGTCGAGCGTGCGCATGACGCTGTGGGCGCTGGGCGTGGGCGTGCTGGCCGCGCTGGTCGGCCATCTGGCGGTGCGGCGCCTGCGCGGACAGCTCGATGCGGTGGTGGAGCAGGCCGAGGCGCTGACGCAGCGCCGCTTCGTCAGCATGGCCGAGCCGGCCACGCCGGAGCTGCGCCGGGTGGCGCAGGCCATGAACATGATGGTCGGGCGGGTCAACCAGTTCTTCCAGGAGCAGTCGCGCCAGGTCGACCAGCTGCGGCGTCAGGCCAGCTGCGACGCGCTGACCGGGCTGGCGCACCGCGGGCATTTCATGGCTGTGCTGGATTCGGAGCTGGGCCGCGAGGACGGCGCCGGCGAGACGCAGATCGTGCTGGTGCGGCTGCTGGCGCTGGCTGATGTCAATCGCCGGCTTGGCCATCTGCGCACCGACGAGCTGCTGCGCTCGATCGCCGCGGTGCTGGCCGAGGCGGCGCCCGGACAGCCGGCACCGCTGGTGGCTGGCCGGCTCAACGGCAGCGACTTCGCGGTGATCCACTCGCGCGAGCGCCCCGTGCGCGAGCTGACCGAGGCGCTGATGCGGCGCCTGCGCACGGTGATCGAGGGGCTGGACGATGTCGCGGTGGTCATGTCGGCCACCGCCTGCCACCGCGATCGCCCGGTGGCCGAGCTGCTGGCCACCGCCGACCGGGCGCTGGCGGTGGCCGAGGCGGCCGGGCCGTTCCGCTGCCACCTCGATGGCATCGACGAGGCGCCGGTGCAGGGCGGCGAGGATGCCTGGCGCCGGGCGCTGCTCGACACGCTGATGGCCGCGCGCATCCAGCTGCAGCCCTATCCGGTGCGCGATGCGCGCGGGGTGCTGCTGCATCAGGAATGTCCGCTGCGGCTGCAGCTGGTCGAGGGCGGACCGCTGGAGCCGGCCAGCCGCTGGCTGCCGATGGCCCTGCGCACCGGGCTGGGCAGCGATGTCGACATGGCCGCAGTCGCGCTGGTGCTGACCGCGATCGGCGCCGACCACCAGCCGCGTGGCGTCAACCTGTCGCCGCAGTCGCTGGCCGATCCGCATTTCCTGCCGAGGCTGCGTGCGCGGGTGGCTGCGGCCGGCGAAGCCGCACAGTGGCTGTGGATCGAGGTGGACGAGATGGCGCTGCAGCGCCATCCGGAGTCGCTCGACGAGATGTGCCGGCTGCTGCGGCCGCTGGGCGTGCGGGTCGGGCTGGAGCATGCCGGCGACCGGCTGGCCTCGATCGGCCGGCTGCTCGAGGCGGGTCTGGACTATGTGAAGCTGGCCTCGACCTGGACCGCCGGTCTGGCTGGCGACGAGACGCGCCGGCTCTGGCTGCGCAGCTCGGTCGGCATGCTGCACGGGGTGGGACTGCAGGTCTTCGTCGAGGGCGTGCGCGATCCGGCCGATCTGCCTGCGCTGTGGGCGGCCGGGGTCGATGGCGTGACCGGGCCGGCGATCCGCTGATCCGACCGCTGAGCCGACTGTTGATGCGAGCGCGGATCCGCCGCGCGATGCAATGAAAAAGGGGCTGCGACTGCAGCCCCTTCGTTCTTGTCGGTCTGATCCGGTTGGGTCTGATCCGATCCGATCAGGTGCCCGAGGCCGGGTCCACCACCAGCTTGCCCTGAGTCAGCATCGCGCTGATGATCTGCGCGTCGGTCGCGCCGCTGGTCAGGCCCAGCGCCGAGGGCAGGTCGACGTTCTGCAGCACGATGGTCTGGTCCTCGGCGGCGGCGCTGTAGGTGCCGCCGGTGAAGGCGCCGGTGGTGCTGACATGGATCGTGGTCGTGGTGCCGCTGACCTCGAAGTCCAGATAGTTCGCCAGGTTGCCGGCGGTGTTGCCGGCACCGAAGCCCTCGCCGACCAGCAGGTCGCGCAGGTCCAGGATGTCGGCGCCGATCTCGAAGTCGGTGATGGTGTCGACCGCCGGCGCACCCTTGCTGCCCTGGTCATTGAGCGACCAGGCGAACACGTCATTGCCCGCGCCGCCGGTCAGCCAGTCGCTGCCGGTGCCGCCCACCAGGGTGTCACTGCCGCCCAGGCCGCTGAGGGTGTCGTTGCCACTCAGCCCGCTGATGTAGTCGGCGGTGGTGGCGTCGCCGGTCAGGGTGTCGGCATTGGTCGTGCCGACGATGGACGGATCGTTGACCCGCACCGTCACGGTGGCCGAGGCGGTGTCGCCGTCCTTGTCCGACACCACGTAGCGCATCTCCTCGGTGGCGACCTTGGCCGCGACGCTGGCCGGCACCCGGTATTCGTAGGTGCCGTCGTCCATGTCGATGATGAAGCGCCCGCCCTGCGCGGTGGTGACCGTCAGCAGCTTGCTGGAGGGGTCGAAGGACTGCATCGTGCTGGTGCCGCCGCTGACGACGATGGTGCGGGCGCTGGCGCTGGCCAGCGTGTAGCTGATCCCGTCGATGGTCACCGACTGCACGAAGCCGCCGTCGGCGCCGATCTGGCCGCCACCGCGGATCTCGCCGCCGGTCACCAGATCGCCGGTCGGGATCGGCACGGTGCTCTGCAGCACGCCGCTGAGCTGGTTCAGATCGGTCACGATGATCGAGCTGGCCGCGGTGCCGCCGGTGGTGGTCCAGGCGATCGGGTCGAGCCGCGAGGCGCTGACATCGGAGGTCATGCCGATCGCGTAGGCGTTCATCTGCTGCGAGGCCAGGAAGCCGGCCCAGGCGGCTTCCTCGGCAGGGCTCACGCCGATGGATCCGCTCGGTGCGGTCGGGTTGCCGTCGGAGAAGAAGTAGGCGACGTTCTGGCCGGTCGTCAGCCGGCCGGAGGTCGAGAAGGCGGCCTGCGCCGCCGCCAGCGCGGCGTCGTAGTTGGTGTTGCCGCCGGTCGTCAGGTTCTCCAGCAGCAGCTTGGCCGCGCTGACGCTCATCCAGGTGCTGCTGGGTGCGGTGGCCGTGTCGGAGAAGGTGACCAGCTGCACCGCGACATTGCCGAACTCGGCATAGCTGTCGAGCAGCTTCTTGATCGCCGCGATCGCGGCATCCAGCCGGGTCGTGCCTGTGAGGGCGCCGGTGGTCAGCGTCGACAGCATCGAGCCGGAGGTGTCGAGCGTGATCAGCAGGTTGGTGTCCTGCAGCGTGACGCTGGTGGACTGGTCGGCGATCGTGGCCGGCGCATCGTCCTCGACGGTGATGGTGGCCACGCCGCTGGCGCTGTAGCTGCCCTGGGTGGCGGTGAAGCCAAGGTTGAAGGACAGCGTGTCCTCGCCGCTGCCGGCATGGCGCACCGGGCCCGACAGCGTGACGCTGTAGGCCCCGGTGTCGTTCAGCACCGCGGTCAAGATGGTGCTGCCGTCGGCTGCTCCGGTCAGGGTCCGGCCGTCGGCACTGACGGTCCAGGTCAGCGCGGTGCCGGTGGCGGAGGACTGCAGCGAGGCGGCCTGGGTGGCGCTCCAGGCCAGCACCAGGCCGGCGCTGGTCAGCGCGCTCGACAGCGCCAGGGTGCCGGTGAAGGTGGTGGCATTGGTGGTGTCGGCACCGGTCGTCGCGCCGGTGGTGTCGGCCAGACCGCCGCTCAGGCCTTCCTCGGACAGCGCGCCGCTGAAGACCAGATCATTGGTGCTCTTGTTCGTGCCGTCGTCGTAGAGCGTGCCGGTGCCGGTGACCGGCAGCGTGCCCGCGCTGGTGTCGGTCGGGGTGGCCGCCCGCAGCGTCAGCGTTTCCGGACCTTCGAAGACGGTGTCGTCGGTGGTGGGCACGCGCACCAGGAAGCTGGTCACGCCGGCCGGCACCGAGATGCTCACGGCCGTGCCGCTGGTGATGCCGCTCAGCGTGGTGAAGGTCGTTCCACCGTCGAAGGACACCAGCATCTGCTGCGGGGTGTCGGTGGCGATGCTGCCGCTGCCGTCGCTGAGCGTCAGCGTGATGCTGGTGGCGGTGGTCGAGGCGTTGCTGAGCGTGACGGTGAAGTCGAGCGGCGAGCCTTCGGCCGCGACGGCATTGCTGATGGCCAGCACGCGCGGCCGGTCGTCATCGGGCGCCGGCGGCGGATCGGTCGGCGTGGGATCGACGATAGTGCCGGTACCGTCGTCCTTGATGGTGGCGATGCCGGAGCCGTCGAGGATGACGGCGTTGGTCGGGCTGGAGAGTTCGACGGAGAAGGACTCGGGGCCTTCGTAGACCGCGTCGTCCAGGATCGTGATGGTGATGGTCGCGGTGGTCTGGCCGGGCGCGAAGGTCAAGGTGCCGTTCTGGGCGACATAGTCGGAGCCGGCCAGCGCGGTGCCGTTGGCGGTGGCGTAGGCGACGGTGACCGGCAGATTGCTGGCATTGCTGAGGGTGACGGTGAAGGTGACGGTGTTGGTGCCA
>NZ_JACCPY010000024.1 GCF_013426975.1 Sphaerotilus sulfidivorans | reverse complement strand
ACCGCCTCCTGCTTGAATTCCAATGTGTAGCGCGCCCTCGGCGCAGCCTTCGGCTTCGTCATTTCCGCTCTCCTTGCTGACATTGCATCACTCAGCATGGGAGACGGTTTCTGGGGGCAAGGTCAGACTGCCCGGGGCATGCAGCCCGAGGTGGATCGCCGCCATGACCGCCTGGGTGCGGGTGTTGACCTCGAGCTTGCGGAAGATCGCCTGCACATGGGTCTTGACAGTGGCCTCCGACAAGTCGAGCTCGCGGCAGATGGCCTTGTTCGACTTGCCCTCGATCATGCGCTCGAGCACCTCGCGCTGCCGCGCCGACAGCGGCTCGCGATGCTCGGCGGCCACCGCCTCGGGCAGCAGCAGCAAGCGCCGCAGCAGCGCCAGCAGATCCTCCGAGCCGACCTCCTTCGGCAGGAAGGCGCTGGCCCCCAGCCGGCGCAGCTCCAGCGCCAGACCGGCCTCGGTCGCGCCGGACACCACCACGACCGCGGTGCCCGGGCACGCCCGGCGCAGGCGCTCGAGCGTCAGCACGCCGCGGCTGTCGCGCAGCATCAGGTCCAGCACGATCAGATCGATGTCGGGATGGCGCTCGCACTGGCGCAGGGCCAGGTGGAGCGAACCGGCCTCCAGCACCCTCAGCTCGGGCAATCGCTGACGCAGCAGCAGCGCAAGGCTCTCGCGAAACAGCACATGGTCATCGACCAGCAGCACGGTTCTCATGATCAGACTCCCCCTGGGCGCAGCCCTGCGGCCCGCCGGCGGATTCCGGCTGGCCGGAACTGCTCATCACACCTTGATTGTGCAGACGCGCTGGATCAGGCCGGCTTGCGGGCCGTCAAGCCACAGCCTCAACCCTATGGCTGATCCCCGAGCCGCAGCGGCGCCGGAACATGCAAGATGGCGTCACCCCCGCCCTCCCCGGCCTGTCGCGCCATGCTCAGCCTGCGTCTGCCGTCCGTCCGCGCCCTGTCCGGCCTGTGGAGGCTTGTCCTGCCCGCACCTGGACCCATGCCGCCTGCGCTCCTGCTGCTGGTGGTGGTGCTGCTCGCCGGTCCTGCGCGATCCGCCCCGTTGGCGACGCCTTTGCCGCTGCAGCAGCAGCTTCAGGCCGAATTCCGCAAGGAAGGCGAGGCGCGCTGGCGCCCGGTCACCCTGCCGGACAGCTGGCGACGACGCGATGAGCTGCCGCGCGGCACCGGGCTGTACAGGATCCGGCTGCCGGCATCCACGTCGGCCGGCGCCGACCTGGCGCTCTGGATCGAGCACATTCCCTCGCGTCACCGCATCCGGCTCAACGGCCATCTGCTGAGCGACCGCGCCGGACAGGAGCGGCATCTGCTGAGCATCGGCACCACCCTGGTGCGACTGCCGCCATCCGCGCGGCGGCAGGACGGCGTCGACCTGCTCGAGATCGAGGTGGCGGGCGATTTCCCGCGCGCCGGCCTGGGCGTGCTGCACATCGGGCCCGAGGACCTGCTGCTGCGCGGGCCGGTATGGTCCTGGCAGCAGCAGCGCCTGGCGGTGCAGCTGATCAATGCGGCGGCCAGCGGCATCGCGCTGTTCATGCTGCTGCTGTGGGCGGTGCGTCGCAACGAGCGCGCCCTGGGCTGCTTCGGCCTGCTGGCCCTGCTGGCGACGCTGCGCAACCAGGCCTATTTCAGCATCGCCAGCCCGGTCCCCGGCCCGCTCAGCAGTCTGCTGTTCTATCTGCTCCAGCTGCTGACCGTGGTGCTGCTGGGGCATTTCGTGCGCGCCCATGTTCAGCAGGAAGCGCCGCGGCTGCGCTGGCTGCTGCAGGTCGGCGGCGGCACGCTGGCGCTGGCGGGCACGATCGGCATCCTGGCCGGCCAGAGCGATGCGGTGCGGCAGCTGGCCTATCCGGTGCTGATCGTCATGGTGCTGTGGTCCCTGGCACTGATGGTTCGGCATGCGCCCGGCGCCAGCACGTTCCAGCGGGCGCTGATGCCGGCCGGCATGCTCGCGGTGCTGGTCGCCGGCGTGCACGACTACCTCCATCAGACCGGCCGCACCACGGTCAGCGATGCCTACTGGACCCCGTTCGCGGTGCCGCTGATCGTGGCCGTCTTCGCGGCTCAGCTGCTGTCCCGGCTGGCCGAGGGTCTGATGCGCGGCGACCGCGACCGCCTCGAGCTGGAGCGTCAGGTCGCGCTGCGCACCGCCGAGCTGAACGAGGCGGTGCAGGCCCGCAGCCGCTTCATCGCCTCGGCCAGCCATGACCTGCGCCAGCCGATGAGCGCACTGCGCATGCTGGCCGAGCTGCTGCACCAGACCCTGCGGGAGCAGCCGGTCGCGCCGGCCCGGACCGGCCAGCGCATCACCGAGCTGGCCGGGCAGATCGATCGCACCAGCCAGACGATGGCCAGTCTGCTCGACGGCCTGCTCGACCTGTCGCGCATCGAGGGGCGCGGCCAGCAGCCACGGCCGGCTCCGGTGCCGCTGCAGCCGCTGCTGCGCACCGTGGCGGCGGACTGCGATGCGCTGGCGATGGCCCGCGGCCTGCGGCTGATCGTGCGGCCGACCCCAGAGGTGGTCATCGCCGACGCGCTGCTGCTCGAGCAGATCCTGCGCAACCTGGTCGGCAATGCGGTGCAGAACACCCTGAGCGGCGGCGTGCTGGTGGGCGTGCGCCCGCATGGCCGCACGCAGGTACGGCTGGTGGTGATCGACACCGGCCCCGGCATCGACCCGGCCTGGCTCGACGACGACCCCCCGGGCGGCGGCCTGGGCCTGGGCATCGTGCGCCGCTGCGCCCGGCTGATGCAGGCCCCGCTGAGCCTGCGCTCGACACCGGGCCGGGGCAGCAGCTTCAGCCTGGTGCTGCCCAGGCTGACGCCAGCCGCACTCAGTCGTGCGTCATCGTCCTGAAGCACTCGGCCTCATGCTCGTCGACCAGTCCGAGCCGCACCGCGGCCAGCACCGCCTGCGTGCGATTGCAGACATCGAGCTTGCGGAAGATCGCCTGCAGATGCGTCTTGACCGTCGCCTCGGACAGGTCGAGCTCGCGGCTGATCAGCTTGTTCGACTTGCCCTCGACCAGCAGGCCGAGCACCGCCCGCTGACGCGGCGACAGCGGCTCGGGCTCGGCCGGCGCGGCCGACTGCAGCAGCCGGCGCACCGGCTCGACCAGCGCGTCGATGCCCAGCGACTTCGGCACGAAGCCGGCGGCGCCACGCTCGATCAGCTCGGCCGCCGGCATGTCGTCGACCGATCCCGACAGCACCAGCACCGGCAGCTGCGGACAGGACTGGCGCAGGCGCTCGAAGGTGGCCAGCCCGCGGCTGTCGCGCAGCTCCAGGTCGAGCAGCACCAGATCGACCGGCCGGTCCTGCGCCGCCAGCAGCCGCATGCCCAGGTGCAGGGAACCAGCCTCCAGCAGGCGAATCGGACCGAGGCGCTGACCCAGCAGCAGGCCCAGTCCCTCCCGGAACATCACATGGTCATCGATCAGCAGCACAGACTTCATGGTGCTTTCCTCCCCGCCGATGAATGTAGCGCCATGACCGACCATTCCACCGCCCTCTTCCGCTGCCCGCACGACCCGCTGACGGTGCTCGAGCGCGGCTGGCTGTCGGCCAACAACATCGTGCTGCACGGCCTGCCCGGCGAAGGCGCGGTGCTGGTCGACACCGGCCACTGCAACCACGCCGGACAGACCCTGGCCCTGCTGCACCACGCCCTGCAGGGCGAGCCGCTGCGGCGGGTGCTCAACACCCATCTGCACTCGGATCACTGCGGCGGAAATGCAACAGTCCAGGCCACATTCAGTTCACAGATCCTGGTACCTGCCGGATCGCTTGCGGCAGTCATAGACTGGGACGAAGACAGGCTGGGCTACCGACCGACCGGCCAGCGCTGCCCGCGCTTCGTGGCGGCGGGTGCGCTGGCCGCCGGCGAACGGCTGACGGTCGGCACGCGGCATTGGGAGGTGCTGGCCGCACCCGGACACGACCCGGACGCGCTGATGCTGTTCGAGGCGACCGACGGCGTGCTGATCTCGGCCGATGCGCTGTGGCAGAACGGATTCGGCGTGGTGTTTCCGGAGCTCGACGGCCTCGACGCCTTCGATCGGGTGGCCGAGACGCTGGCGCTGATCGGCCGCATCGCGCCGGCGCGGGTCATTCCCGGTCACGGCACGCCTTTCGACGATGTGCCGGCCGCATTGCAGCGCGCCGGCAGACGACTGTCCCGTTTTGTCGCAAATCCGGCACTGCATGCCCGTCATGCCGGCAAGGTTCTGCTGAAATATCACTTGATGGAAGAGCAGCAACAGGCTCTCGATGCGGCCCGTTCCTGGGCCGAGACCACACCGCTTTTCGAGTCGACCCGCAGCCGGGCAGGCTTCGACGGCCCCCCGGGCGAGTGGTTCCAGGAACTGCTGGCCGAACTGCTGGCCGTCGACGCACTGCGCCTCGACGACCAGCAGCGGCTTCACGATGTCTAGGGAGTGCACTCATGGATCAGTTGCGCGCGATGCGCGTCTTCGCCCGCGTCATCGACGAGGGCAGCTTTGCCGGTGCCGCACGGGCGCTCGACCTGGCGCCGGCGGTCGTCACCCGGCTGGTGGCCGAGCTGGAGGACCAGCTCGGCGCCCGACTCATCCAGCGCACCACCCGCAGCCTGGCCCTGACCGGCGTGGGCGAACGCTATCTGGAGCGGGTGCGCGCCATTCTCGCCGACGTGGACGAGGCCGAGTCGCTGGTGCAGGCCGCCAGCGAGGAGCCGCACGGCCATCTGCGGGTGATGGTGCCCTCGGCCTTCGCCAGCCATCAGCTCGCGCGCCATCTGCCGGCCTTCCATGCCGAGCATCCGCGCATCACGCTGTCGCTGACCTCGACGGTCGATCTCGCCAGCATCGACGAGCAGCATGACATCACCATCCTGGCGCTGCGCGATCCGCCCGAGGGCGATTTCGTCGCCCGCCAGTTCGCGCGCAGCGAGGTGATCCTGTGCGCCTCGCCGGCCTATCTGGCCCGCGCCGGCCGGCCGGTCGATCCGCTCGAACTCGAGCAGCACCAGATGCTGCTGCCGCCGACCTCGATGCTGCAGCGCGATGTCAGCTTTCACCATGACGGCGACAAGCGCTCGGTGCGGGTGCCCACGCCGCGCCGGCCGCTGCTGTCGACCGCGCACACCGACACGCTCTACGCGGCGGCGCTGGCCGGCCTGGGCATTGCCGGCCTGACCTCGCTGGTGGTGGAGGAGGCCCTGCGCCGAGGCGCGCTCGAGCGGGTGCTGCCGGGCTGGCATGCGCTGAGCCTGGGGCTGTGGATGACCATGCCCTCGCGCAAGCATGTGCCGGCGCGCACCCGCGCGTTCTGGAACTTCATGCTGCGCACCTTCGGCGACGCCGACCGTGATCCGTGGCAGACCCATCCGCTGTGCAGCGGCTCACCGACGCCGGTCTGACCTGGGCCTGATCCCGTCTGCCCCTCAGGCCGGGGGGACGCCGGCACCCTCGCTCGCCGAGCCCGGCCCGAAGGCGCGCCACCACAGCGCCAGCGCCACCGCCAGCACCAGTGCCGCATGGCCGAGCATGCTGCCGTCGCGGCCCGCCAGCACCAGCGCGCCCGTCTGCGCCAGCAGCGCTGCGATCAGGGCCGGACGCAGCAGGGCCCGCCAGGACAGGCCGCCGAGCGCTCGGCGCCACAGCACGCGGCAGGCCGAGGTGGTCAGCAGCGCGGTCACCAGCGCCGGCAGCAGGAAATTGCACAGGTGCCAGAAAGCGTCGATCGGGCCCATCGTCGGGATCTCCCGGGAGGTTCATCAAGCGGAAACATGAGCCTCATCAAGATGAGGAGTCAGGCCGGGGATCTTACAATCGCGCGATGAGCGTCTTCGCCCTCAGCCTGAACCATCACACCGCGCCGGTCGACCTGCGCGGCCGGTTCGCGTTCACGCTGGAGCAGATCCCGGCGGCGCTGCACGGCCTGCGCTCCGGCCTGTCGCGCGCCACCCCCGAGGCCGCGCTGCTGTCGACCTGCAACCGCACCGAGCTCTACATCGCCACCCCCACGCCGCAGAGCCGCACGCTGGTGCGCCCGACGCTGGAGTGGCTGGCCGCACACGGCGGCGTCAGCGCCGACGAGCTGCTGCGCCACACCCATGTGATGGAGCGCCAGGAAGCCGCGCGCCACGCCTTCCGCGTCGCCTCCGGGCTGGACTCGATGGTGCTGGGCGAGGCGCAGATCCTCGGCCAGATGAAGCAGGCGGTGCGCGAGGCCGATGCCGCCGGCATGCTGGGCACGACGCTGCACCAGCTCTTCCAGCGCTCCTTCTCGGTCGCCAAGGAAGTGCGCACCGCCACCGAGATCGGCGCGCACTCGATCAGCATGGCCGCCGCCGCCGTGCGCCTGGCCGGCCAGCTCTTCGAGGACCTGAGCCGCATCCGCATCCTCTTCGTCGGCGCCGGCGAGATGATCGAGCTGGCCGCGACCCACTTCGCCGCGAAGGCGCCGCGCCACATCACCATCGCCAACCGCACGCTCGAGCGCGGCGAAAAGCTCGCCGCGCAGTTCGGCGCGGAGGTGATGCGGCTGGCCGACCTGCCCTCGCGCCTGCACGAGTTCGACGCGGTGGTGTCGTGCACCGCCAGCGCGCTGCCGCTGATCGGTCTCGGGGCGGTCGAGCGCGCGCTGAAGGCGCGCCGGCGCCGCCCGATCTTCATGGTCGACCTGGCCGTGCCGCGCGACATCGAGCCCGAGGTCGCGCAGCTCGAGGATGTCTATCTCTACACCGTCGACGACCTGTCGGCGGTGGTGCAGACCGCCGGCGAGAAGCGCCAGGCGGCCGTCGCACAGGCCGAGGCGATCATCGAGTCGGGCGTGCAGAACTTCGTGCACTGGCTCGACCAGCGCGCCACCGTGCCGCTGATCCGCTCGCTCAACGCGCAGGCCGAGCAGTGGCGCCAGCACGAGCTGGCCCGTGCGCGCAAGCTGCTGGCCCGCGGCGACTCGCCCGACGAGGCGCTGGAGGCGCTGGCGCGCGGCCTGACGCAGAAGATGCTGCACGGCGCGATGGCCGAACTCCACAACGCCGACCCGCAGCAGCGCGCGCAGATGATCGACGCGGTCACGCGGCTGTTCCTGCGCGGCGAGAACCCGACCCGATGACGCCTTTCCTGCGCCAGCAGCTCGACCGCCAGATCCTGCGCCTTGCCGAACTCGACGCCGCCCTGGCCGATCCGCAGGTCATGGCCGACATCGGCCGGCTGCGCACCCTCACCCGCGACCACGCGCGCGTCTCGGCGCTGGCCGGGCGCTGGACGCAGCTGCAGCAGCGCGAGCGCGACCTGCAGGACGCCCGCGTGATGCTGGACGACGCCGACCTGGCCGAGATGGCGCGCGAGGAGATCGCCGCCGCCGAGGCCGACATCGCCCGGCTCGACGCCGAGCTGCAGACGGCCCTCTTGCCGCGCGACCCGGACGACGACCGCAGCGCCTTTCTCGAGATCCGCGCCGGCACCGGCGGCGACGAGTCGGCGCTCTTCGCCGGCGACCTGCTGCGCATGTACCTGCGCCACGCCGAGCGCCAGGGCTGGCAGGCCGAGATCATGTCGGCGAACGAATCCGACCTCGGCGGCTACAAGGAAGTGGTCGTGCGGCTGGCCGGCGACACGGTCTATGAAGCGCTGAAGTTCGAGTCCGGCGGCCACCGGGTGCAGCGCGTGCCGGCCACCGAGACGCAGGGGCGCATCCACACCAGCGCCTGCACGGTGGCGGTGCTGCCCGAGCCGGACGAGGCCGAGGAGGTCACGCTCAACCCGGCCGAGCTGCGCATCGACACCTTCCGCGCCAGCGGCGCCGGCGGCCAGCACATCAACAAGACCGACTCGGCGGTGCGCGTCACCCACCTGCCGACCGGGCTGGTGGCCGAATGCCAGGACGACCGCAGCCAGCACCGCAACAAGGCCAAGGCGCTGGCGGTGCTGGCCGCGCGGCTGCGCGACAGGGAACGGCTGGAGCGCCAGGCCCGCGAGGCCGCGACCCGCAAGGGCCTGATCGGCTCGGGCGACCGCTCCGACCGCATCCGCACCTACAACTTCCCGCAGGGGCGCCTGACCGACCACCGCATCAACCTGACGCTCTACAAGCTGGGCGCCATCATGGAAGGCGACCTGGACGAGGTCGTCGCCGCGCTGAAGGCCGCCCGCGCCGCCGAGCTGCTCGCCGAGATGGAAGCGCAGGCATGACCACCGTCGCCGAGGCGCTGCGGCAAGCGCGTGCGCAGGGGCTGGACCGCGCGGACGCGATGGCGCTGCTCGGCGCGCTGCTGGCGCGATCACGCACCTGGCTGCTGACGCATGACGACGCGCCACTCGACGACGCGCAGCAGGCGCGCTGGCAGGACTGGCTGGCCCGGCGGCGCGACGACGTGCCTGTCGCCTATCTCACCGGCCAGCACGAGTTCCACGGCCTGATGCTGGCGGTCACGCCCGACGTGCTCGACCCGCGGCCCGACACCGAGACGCTGGTCGACTGGGCGCTCGACGTGCTGGCCGCGCTGCCGCCGGGCCGCGCGCTGGTCGATCTGGGCACCGGCAGCGGCGCCGTCGCGCTGGCGCTCAAGTCGCGGCGGCCGGATGCGCAGGTCGGCGCGGTCGACCTCAGCCCGGCGGCGCTGGCGGTCGCGCGCGGCAACGGCGAGCGGCTGGGTCTTGCGGTCGACTGGCATGAGGGCGCATGGTTCGCGCCGCTGACCGGGCGCATGTTCGACCTGATCGTCAGCAACCCGCCCTACATCGCCGAGGGCGACGCGCACCTGCCGGCGCTGCGCCACGAGCCGCTCCTGGCGCTGACCTCCGGCGCCGACGGCCTGGACGCGATCCGCCAGATCGTCGCCGACGCGCCGGCGCATCTGGCGCCCGGCGGCTGGCTGCTGCTCGAGCATGGCCACGACCAGGCCGACGCGGTCGCGGCGCTGCTGCATGCGGCCGGCTGGCAGGCGGTAGCACACCGCCAGGACCTGGCCGGCCACCGCCGCTGCACCGGTGCGCGCCGACCGGACTGAGCGGCGCGGTCTCTTGCGGTCCGCAGGCCGGCGCTGCCGCTTTGCCTTATAAATCGGCCCTGATTCCCGATCCTCTTTCCCACTCCTCCCGAACCACGCCATGAGCACCCATCAGCAGATCGACGAACTCGTCAAGGGCAACCCGGTTGTCCTGTTCATGAAGGGCACCGCCCAGTTTCCGCAGTGCGGCTTCTCCGGCCGCGCGGTGCAGATCCTGAAGGCCTGCGGCGTCAACCAGATCACCACCGTCAACGTGCTCGAGGATCCGGCGATCCGCCAGGGCATCAAGGACTACTCGAACTGGCCGACCATCCCGCAGCTCTACATCAACGGCGAATTCGTCGGCGGCTCGGACATCATGATGGAGATGTACCAGGCGGGCGAGCTGCAGCAGCTGCTGGCACCGAAGGCCTGATGACGGCCATGCGCCCGCGGCTGGTCGTCGGCATCACCGGCGCCTCGGGCGCCGCCTATGGCGTGCGCCTGCTGGAGCGGGCGCGCGATCTGGGCGTCGAGACGCATCTGGTGGTCACGCCCTCGGGCGTGCTCAACGTGCATCACGAATGCGGCCTGGACCGGCGCGCGCTGGAGTCGCTGGCCACGGTCGCGCATGCGCCCGGCGAGATCGGCGCCTGCATCGCCAGCGGCAGCTTCGACACCGCGGCGATGGTGATCGCGCCCTGCACGATGAAGACGCTGGCCGCGATCGCGCACGGCTTCGGCGACAACCTGCTGACCCGCGCGGCCGACGTGACGCTCAAGGAGCGCCGCCGCCTGATCCTGATGGTGCGCGAGACGCCGTTCAACCTGGCCCACCTGCGCAACATGACCGCCGTCACCGAGATGGGCGGCATCGTCTTCCCGCCGCTGCCGGCCTTCTACCACCGGCCGCAGACCATCGCCGAGCTGGTCGACGAGACGGTCGAGCGGGTGCTGCAGCTCGCCGGCATCGCCGCGGCCCGGCCGCAGGCCTGGGCGGGGCTCGGTCAGGCGACGCCGGCCAGCCCGTCGCGCACATGATGGCGCGAGCCCGGCTTCAGTCCGGGTGAGGCCAGCACAGCGCGCATCCACGCCGCGACCTCCTCCACCGCCCCGAGCTGGCCGGCCTGCTCGCGCTGGCGGCTGCCGGCCGCATTGCGCTGGCGCAGGCGCTGCTGCATCGCGGTATCCATCGCGCCCGGATCGAGCGCGACCGGGAGAAAGGGCCGGCACTGCGTCGCCTCGTCGACAGCCAGCCCGCGGATGAAATGATCCAGTCCGGCCTTGGCCGCGCCGTAGACCGTCAGCCCGGCGTGGCTGCGCAGCGCCGCGCCCGAGCTGACCTGCGCGACGATCTTGCGCCCCGGGCTGGCGCGGAAATGCGCCATCGCGGCGGCCAGCAGCGTGACCCCGGCGATCAGACCGACCTGCAGCCCGGCGGCCAGCGCCTCGGGCGCGGCCTGCTCGACCGGGCCGAGCGGCTCCAGCGTCGCGGCGTTGTGCAGCACGATCAGCGCCGCCACGCTGGCCGGATCGATGCCGGCCAGCGCCGCCGACAGCGCGGCGGCGGCCGCGACCGGATCGGCCAGATCGGCGCGGATCCAGTCGCCCGGCGGCGTGTCGGGCGGCTCGGTGCGCGACAGCGTCAGCACCCGCCAGCCCTCGCCGCGCCAGCCCGCAGCCAGCGCCGCACCCAGCCCGCGCGAGCCGCCGCTGAGCAGCACCAGCCGCTGCGGCGGCGGCCCGTCTGCGCTCACAGCACCACCTTGCGCGCGTGCAGCGCCTCGGCCTGGCCGTCGGGCGCGCGGCATTCGATGCCGCGCAGCGCCATCAGGCCGCGAAAGGTCGCCTCCGAGAACCAGCCCTTCGAGCGCTGGCTGCCGAAGTGGCGCATCAGGTGGCGGACCTTGCGCCGGGCCTGCTCGGCCGTCAGCGGCACATAGACATTGGGCTGGCCGAGATCGCCCTCGTACTTCGGGATCTCGTACTCGAGGATCAGATGGTCGCGCCAGGTCTGCCAGGTCAGCTCGGCCACCGTGCGGTGGTCCTGGTGGCGGTCCTCCAGCCGGTGCGTCAGCACCAGGTCGGGCGACACCCGCCGGCCCAGTTCGGCCAGGAAGGCCTTCAGCCGCGGCAGCTCGGCCGGGAACTGCGCGTCCGCGAAGTCGCCGATGACGATCTCCAGCCCGGCCGCGCCCTTCATCAGCGCACGCGCGCTGCGCCGCGCCTCCCGGGCGCGCTCGCCCGGCGCGCTCAGCACCACCCAGGTCAGGTGCAGCTCGGGCACCTCGGCCAGCCAGCGCAGCAGCACGCCGCCGCAGCCGATCTCCAGATCATCGCTGTGCGCCCCCAGGCACAGCAGATGCAGCCGCTGGCGCCCGGCGGCTGGATCGAGCCTCAGCATCAGGCCGCCCCCTGCAGGCGCTCGTCCTTCCAGACCATCCACGGGCACTCGCCGCGGCCTTCCATGCGGTCGTAGGTGATCTTGTCCTTGAAGGTGTCCATCGCCTGCCAGAAGCCGCGGTAGCGGAACACGCCCAGGCGGCGCTGCGCGATCAGGCGCTGGAACGGCGCCTCCACCAGCTCGTCGCCCTCCTCGATCAGATCGAAGATCTCGCGGCGCAGGCAGAAGAAGCCGGCGTTGATCCAGAAGGGGCTGGCCTCGCTCATCGGGCCGAAGGAGGTCACCAGGCCGTCCTCGTCGCCGTGCAGCGTGTGGAAGCTCTGCGGCGAAGGCACCGCGACGAAGCTGGCGGCGGCACCGCGCGCGCGGAACTCGGCGATGTGGCGGTCCAGCGGCAGGTCGCTCAGGCCGTCGGCGTAGTTGGCCAGGAACTCCTCGTCGTCGCCGAGGTGCTGGCGCACCCGCAGCAGGCGCTGGCCGATGTTGGCGTGCAGGCCGGTGTCGACGAAGGTGATCTTCCAGTCCTGCAGGTCGCTGCGCATCAGCTCGATGCGCCGGCCGCCCTCGCTGAGCACGAAGTCGTTCGACAGGCACTCGTTGTAGTTCAGGAAATAGTCGCGGATCAGGTCGCCGCGGTAGCCCAGGCAGAGGATGAATTCCTTGTGGCCGAAGTGCGCGTAGTAGCGCATCAGGTGCCACAGGATCGGCCGCACGCCGATGTTGACCAGCGGCTTGGGGATGGTGTCGGAATGCTCGCGCAGCCGCGTGCCGAGTCCGCCGCAGAACAGGACGACTTTCATGTCGGAGTGCCTTTCGGGGTCTGGGAGCCAGGGATCGTGAAGGCCGGAGCGGGCTCGTCCGGCGCGAGATCGCGCAGCAGCCCGGCCTGCTGCAGCGCCTCGGCGGCGGCCTCGATCGCCTCGAAGGGCAGCCGCGCGCGCTCGGCGATGGCCAGCAGGTCATGCGCGCCGTCGGACTGGCTCAGCACCCACAGCAGCGCGTGCTCGAAGGCGCCCGGCGCGTGGCCGCCGGTGCTGCGGTAGAGCCCGCGCCGGCCCAGCCGCGGCTCGCCGAAGGGGCTGAGGTTGAGCAGGCGGCGGTTGCCGTCGAGCACCTGCGCCAGCCGCGCCAGCGCCTGCAGCGCGCCGGCCAGCGCCTGCGGGCGCAGCAGCGTCATGTCGTCGGCGCTGCAGTGGTATTCGGGGTAGCCGCCGTTGACCGAGCGGGTCAGCCGGCCCACCGGCAGGTCGAAGCCGGGCGAGCCGTACTGGCGCTCGTCGTAGCCGTAGGGCTCGAAGTCGAGCAGGCGCGCGCCCTCGATGCCGGCCAGCACATGCGCGGCGGCGCGGTCGGTCAGCGTGTCGCCGCGGCGGCTGCGCTTGTACTGCAGCGGCGCGCCGTCGCCCAGCAGGCCCAGCACCAGGCCGGCGCGCACCCGCGGCAGCACTTGCGGGCGCAGCGCCAGCCAGGTCAGCGAGCCGATCGTGCCGGGCGCGAAGATGAAGCGCCAGGTGTGGCGCGGCCGGCTGCGTCCCAGCGCCCGCGCCAGTTCGACCGCCACCGCGATGCCGGCGAGGTTGTCGTTGGCCAGCGAAGGATGGCAGACATGGGTGTGGACCAGGATCTCGTCGTCGCTCTGGCCGGGCACGACGAACTCGGCCAGCGTCAGGTGGCCCGGCGCCAGCGTGCTGTCGACCACCACCTCGTAGGGGCCGGGCCCGAGGCGCTCGCGGTCGCGGTGGCGCAGGCAGAAGGCCCAGTGCTCGCGGTAGTAGCTGGTGCGGTAGGGAATGTCGTCGGGCCGATCGGGCAGCGAGTGCAGGTGCGGCTGCAGTTCCTCCAGCGTCATCTGCCGGCGCACCGGCACCGAGTAGCTCATCAGGTGCAGGTTGTGGGCGCGGAAGTCGACGACCCGCCGGCCGGCGGCATCGGCGATCCAGGCGTCGCGCACATTCCACTCGAGCGGCACCTCCCAGTCGTGCACCGGCGTGCCGCTGGGCACCTCGGTGCGCTGCAGCGGCAGGCCGCCCTGCGTCTCGATCAGGTCGAGCGTGGCGCGCACGCCGGCGCCCGTCAGGCTGCGGCACAGCGGATACATCGCCTCGGCCAGGCGCCAGGCCTGCGCGCCGGCCTCGGCGGCGCCGTCGGCCGAGCGCAGCTCGTCGAGCAGCAGCGCCATCAGCGGCCCTCCCCGCCGGCCGACCAGCGCCGGCGGTGCGCGTCGGCGTCGAAGTCGGGCGCGTCGCGGTCGCGCTCGGAGATCGCCGCGACCGGCAGCGGCCAGGCCACGCCGAAGGCCGGATCGTCCGGGCGCACGCCGGCGGCGCAGTCCGGCCGCCAGGCCTCGTTCATCATGTAGTGGACCTCGGTGTCGTCGACCAGGGTCTGGAAGCCGTGCGCGACGCCCGCCGGCACCACCAGCGATTGACGGGTGTCGGCATCGAGCTCGACCGCGACATGGCGCAGCCAGGTCGGCGAGCCGGGCCGCAGGTCGAGCAGCACGTCGAGCATGCGCCCGCGCGCGCAGCGCACCACCTTGGCCTCCTGCGCCGGCGGCCAGGCGAAATGCAGGCCGCGCAGCGTGCCGGCGCGGCGGTTGAAGGACGCGCTGGTCTGCATCACCGCCAGCCGCGCCTCGTCCAGGCCGGCCGCGCGCAGCGTGTCGCGGCACCACAGCCGCGCGAAGCCGCCGCGCTCGTCCTCCAGCGGCTGCGGCTCGAGCCGGAAGGCGCCCTCGATCGCCAGCGCGACGCAGCGCAGCGTGCTCATCGCGGCACCTCCGCGCCGACATGCACGCCGACATCCAGCCCCAGATGCGCCAGGAAGGCGTCGATCTGGTCCAGGCAGATCCGGCGTGCGCCCTCGCCCGCCTGGTGGCGCAGATGCCACTGCGCGACCCAGTCCAGCGCCTGCGGCGTCGCCAGCCGGCAGCGCCAGCCCAGCTGGCGCGCGGCCTTGCTGCAGTCCAGGCGCAGCTCGGGCTCCTCGGGCGGACGCTCGCCCGGCGCCTGGGTCCAGGCCGGCGACAGCGCCCAGTGGCGGGCGACGCCCTCGGCCACCTGCGCGACGGTGACCACCTCGTCGGAGGGCGGTCCGAAGTTCCAGTCGCCGGCCGCCCGATGCGGCTCGCGCAGCAGCCGCTCGGCCAGGCCGAGGTAGCCGTGCAGGCAGTCGAGCACATGCTGCCAGGGCCGCACGCCGGCCGGGTTGCGCAGCGCCACCGGCTGCCCGGCCTGCGCCGCGGCGATGATGGCCGGCACCAGCTGGTGCGGCGTCCAGTCGCCGCCGCCGATCACGTTGCCCGCGCGTGCCGAGGCCACCGCGACGCCGTGCTCGGCCCACCGCTCCGGCGGGAAGAAGGAGGCGACGAAGGACTGGGTCACCAGCTCCGAGCAGGCCTTGCTGTTCGAGTACGGATCGCGCCCGCCCAGCGCCTCGTTCTCGCGGTAGCTCCAGAGCCAGCGCTGGTTGTGATAGACCTTGTCGGTGGTGACGTTGACCAGCGCCAGCGGCCGCGTCAGGCCGGCGCGGCGCACCGCCTCGAGCAGGTTCGCGGTGCCCATCACATTGGTCGAGTAGGTGCCCAGCGGATCGGCATACGAGTCCAGCACCACCGACTGCGCGGCCATGTGCAGCAGCACCTCGGGCGCGAAGTCGTGCACCGCCGCCGCCAGCGCCGCGGCATCGCGCACGTCGCCGGTGACGGTGCGCAGGTCGGCGCCGACGCCGGCCAGATCGAACAGGCTGGGCGTGGTCGGCGGCGGCAGCGAGAAGCCCAGCACCTCGGCGCCGAGCCGGTGCAGCAGCAGCCCCAGCCAGGCGCCCTTGAAGCCGGTGTGGCCGGTCAGCATCACCCGGCGGCCGCGCCAGAAGGCGGGATCGATGACGGCTGCGTTCATGGCGTGATCACCTCGAGCTGCGGGATCGGCACGATGAAGCGCCCGCCCCATTCGCGGATGTAGCCGTGCTGCGCGACGATCTCGTCCTTCAGGTTCCACGGCAGGATCAGCACCTCGTCGGGCCGCGCCTGGCGCAGCGCCTCGGGCGCGAGGATCGGGATGCGGGTGCCGGGCGTGTACTTGCCCTGCTTGTAGGGATTGGCGTCGACGGTGAAGTCGAGGAAGTCGCTGCGGATGCCGCAGTAGTTCAGCAGCGTGTTGCCCTTGCCCGGCGCGCCGTAGCCGACCACCTTGCGGCCGGCCGCCTTCGCCTCGATCAGATGGGCCAGCAGCCGGTGCTTGACCTGCCGGACCTGCTCGCCGAAGCCGAGATAGCGCTCGATCGCGTGATAGCCCAGCGCCCGCTCGCGCTCGCGCATCTCGGCCACACGTTCGCCCACCGGCAGCGCCGCGTTCGTGGCGTGGTGCGCGTGGATGCGGATCGAGCCGCCGTGCGTCGGCAGCTCCTCCACATCGTGCAGCACCAGGCCGTGCGCGGCGAAGATGCGCTCCACCGTCGAGAACGACAGGTAGCTGAAGTGCTCGTGGTAGATGGTGTCGAACTGGTTGCGCTCGATCAGCCGCATCAGGTGCGGGAACTCCATCGTGATGACGCCCGCGGGCGCCAAGAGCGCGCGCAGCCCGCGCACGAAGTCGTTGATGTCGGGCACATGGGCCAGCACGTTGTTGCCCAGCACCAGGTCGGCGGCGCCGAACTCGGCCGCGATCGCCCGGCCGGTGGCCTCGCCCAGGAAGTCCACCCGGGTCGGCACGCCGCGGGCCTCGGCGGCGCGCGCGACATTGGCCGCCGGCTCGATGCCCAGCACCGGCACGCCGGCGGCGACGAAGTGCTGCAGCAGGTAGCCGTCGTTGCTGGCGACCTCGACGACGCGGCTGTGCGCACCCAGCCGGTAGCGCTCGGTCATCTGCGCGGTGTAGCGGCGCGCATGCTCGACCCAGCTCGACGAGAAGGACGAGAAGTAGGCGTACTCGCCGAAGATCTCGTCCGGCGCGACGAAGGCCGGCAGCTGCACCAGGAAGCACTGCTCGCACACGCGCGCATGCAGCGGATAGAAGCGCTCCATCTCGCCGAGCTGGTGCGCCTCGATGTGGGTCTGGCACAGCGGGCTCAGGCCCAGGTCGACGAAGCTGGTGCGCAGCGGCGTGCCGCAGAAGCGGCAGGCCGGCAGCAGGCGGTCCGCCCTCGTCGGATCGTTCGTGTCGTCAGTCGTGTCGTCGTTCATGGCGGACTTCTTCTCGGCAATCGGATCAGGAAATGGAGCGGCGACGCCAGCGGTCCAGCGCCTCGCGCAGCGGCTGCGCGCCGTTCATCACCGCACCGGCCATCGGCGCGGGCAGGAAGAGCGCGCCGGCCGCCCAGGCCAGCAGCGCGGCGCGCTGCGCCTCGCCATAGCCGGGACAGTGCTGCAGCGACGCGCGCATCAGCGCCCACAGGCTGTCGGCGCTGTCGTCGGGAAAGGGATGGGACTCGCGCGCCCAGCGCCACGAGGTGATGCGGTGGCGCACATGCGTGGGCAGCATCAGCGCCGGCGCGTCGATGCAGAAGCCCGAGCGCTGACGCAGCAGCTCGAGCGTGCGCTCGCGGCTGTCGACCACCAGCCGCACCTCCTGGCCAACGCTGCCGCTGTAGTTGCCGCGGTAGCCCGGCGCATCGCGGTCGGCCGGCTTGCGGTGCAGCCGGTAGCTGCCCAGCGGACGCTCGACATGGACCACACGGCCGTGGAAGGGCGCGGTCAGGAACGGCACGGTGTCGGTGCAGATCGGCCAGTCCTTCGGATCGACCGGGAAATAGGGCGCGACCGCACGCAGCCGATAGAGATTGCCGCTGCCGGGCGGGCCGGCGTAGTGGCCGAGCCGGCGGATGATCGGCACCACATCGCCGTGGTGACTGAGATAGGGCATGGTGCCGCCGAGCGGCCGGCCCTCGGCGTCGATCAGGCGCAGCGCGTACTGGACCTTGGCGGTGTGGTCGTCGGCCGCGGCCAGGCAGGTGGCGATCGCGTCAGGATCGAGCAGGTCGTCGGCATCCAGCCAGACGATCCACTGGCCGCGCGCCGCCGCGATGCCGAGGTTGTAGCCCTGGCCCTGGCCGATGTTGACCGGCTGGCGCACCACCCTCACCCGGTCCGCATAGCGCGCGATCACCTCGGCCGAATCGTCGGTCGAACCGTTGTCGACGACGATCACCTCGCAGCCCGGCGCGGTCTGCGCCAGCGCGGATTCGATCGCTGCGGCCACGAAACGGCCGTAGTTGTAGTTCAGGACGACGATCGAGACCGCCGGACCGGACACGGCGGCCGCAGAGGCGGAAGCAGAAGCGGAAGCAGGCATCGGGGACTCTCTGATGGCACTCATGGTAACCGTGTGTTACTCATGAATCATTATCTTCAGAGACTGTCCACAGGGAAGCCATCCCGCGACAGAGTCCCCCGGTTGACGGGGCGCGGCGGTGCCGGAAGTCCAGAAAGCGGCAGGGCGCCCGACCGCGTCAGCAGTCGGGCGCCCTGCCCAGGAGATCAGATCAGACCGGCAGCGCCACGCCGGTCAGGCCGGCGTGGCGATCTGGCCGTCCGACACTCAGTCGTCGTTGCCGCCGAAGATGCCCAGCAGCGACAGCAGCGACTGGAACACGTTGTACAGGCTCAGGTAGATGCCCAGCGTGGCGGTGATGTAGTTGGTTTCCTCGCCGTTCTCGATGCGCTTGAGGTCATAGAGGATGAAGGCCGAGAAGATGCCGATCGTCAGCACCGACAGCGTGATCATCAGCGCGCTCGACTGCAGGAAGATGTTGGCGATGCCGGCCACCAGCACCATGATCATGCCGATGAACAGGAACTTGCCCATCGACGACAGGTCGCGCTTGATCACCGTCGACAGCGTGGCCATGCCGAAGAAGATCAGGCCGGTGCCGGTGAAGGCGGTCATGATCAGGCCGGCACCGTTGGACAGGCCCAGCACCGTGCCGATCAGGCGCGACAGCATCAGACCCATGAAGAAGGTGAAGGCCAGCAGGATCGGCACGCCGGCGGCCGAGTTCTTGGTCTTCTCGATCGCGAACATGAAGCCGAACGCGCCGGCCATGAACACGATCAGGCCGACCAGCGGCGACATCGCGCGGGTCAGGCCGGTGGCGACACCCAGCCAGGCGCCCAGCACGGTCGGGATCATCGACAGCGCGAGCAGCATGTAGGTGTTGCGCATCACGCGGTTGCGCTCGGCGGCGCTGGGCATCGCGACAGACGCGAAACCGTGGTTCTGGAACAGGTCGGACATGGCAGTAGCTCCTTCGGAGACAGCGGAAAGACAGGAACCGATCACGACGGATCAGTGGATGCAGAGGCGACCCGGAAGGATGACGGACCCCGGGCGGTCACGGCGATCAGCGTCGGGCGTGCGGCGCGCCGGCGGATCGCGGCTCAGGCGCTCAGGCGGGGTGGACGCAAGGGCCCGTCGAGATAGGGCGAAGCCTGGGGTCGGCCCTCGGCCGGGTGCAGCGCCCGCTGCAGTCCGCGGCAATGCGGCTGCGGCAACAGCCCCGGCAGCGGCGGGACATCGGCCAGTTCGGCCACCGGGTCGGACTCCTGGGCCGGATCGGTGCGATCCGGCAGCGCGGCCGGCGGCGTGCCCTCGTCGGCCCGCAGAGGGCGGTCGGCTTCGGCACGGCAGTCGGCATCGGCCTGGGCGACCAGCGTGACGGTCGCGACTGCAGCCTGTGCCCCGCCAAGCAGGCCGGCGCACAGCAGCATCAGCACAGCGAACAGGGACATCAGTCGACGGAACATGGGATCAAGTGTAGCGGAGCCGCGCTCACCGTGTCGGCGCCGGGGCTGCAGCCAGCACCGGAGAAGCGGTCGCCGCGTCCGGGTGTTCCCAGCGACGGCGCGCGGCCATCACCATGTTCGGATAAGGCGCCTTGCCCCGGCTGCCGTTGTAGCGCCCCAGCGCCATGAAGAGATCGCCCCGCTCGCGATCGAGGTAGTGGCGCAGGATCACGCAGCCGAAGCGCAGATTGGTCTGCATGTGGAACAGCCGCGAGGCGTCGCCGTCGCCGATCGTGCGCGCCCAGAAGGGCATGACCTGCATGTAGCTGCGCGCGCCGACCACCGAGATCGCGTACTTGCGGAATCCGCTCTCCACCTCGATCAGCCCGAGCACCAGCGCGGTATCGAGGCCGGCGCGCCGGCTCTCGTACCAGACCGTCTCGAGGAATTCGCGGCGGACGTTGAAGTCGGGCTTGCGCCGCGCCAGCCGCTCGCTCATGGCGCCCAGCCAGCGCAGATGCGCCAGCCGTGCCTCGGTCGAGACGAACTCGAGCCGGGGCGGTGCGCCGTTGCCGGCCACCGCCGCCGCCAGCGCGGTGCGCACCGAATCGGCCAGCGGCTCCTCGAGCTGGCCACCAGCCTGCGCGGTCGGGCTGATGCCCAGCCCGGCCAGCGCCGGTCCGGCACCGATCAGCCAGGCGCGGCGGCGACAGCTCATGCCTTCAGGCGACCCTTCACGAAGGCGACGACCTCGGCGGCCGCCACCTTGGTCGCGGCCTCGTCGCGCCGGCCCTGGTACTCGACCTGGCCTTCCTTCAGGCCGCGGTCGGACAGCACCACGCGGTGCGGCACGCCGATCAGCTCCCAGTCGGCGAACATCGCGCCAGGGCGCTCGCCGCGGTCGTCGAGGATCGCGTCGATGCCGGCAGCCTGCAGTTCCTCGTGCAGCGCGTCGGCGGCGGCCTTGACGTCGGCCGAGCGGTCGTAGCCGATCGGGCAGATCGCCACGGTGAACGGCGCGATCGCGTCCGGCCAGATGATGCCGCGCGCGTCATGGCCCTGCTCGATGGCCGCGCCCAGGATGCGGGTCACGCCGATGCCGTAGCAGCCCATCTCCATCAGCGCCGGCTTGCCGGTCTCGTCCAGGAAGGTCGCGTTCATCGCCTTCGAGTACTTGGTGCCGAGGTAGAAGACATGGCCGACCTCGATGCCACGCTCGATCGCCAGCACGCCCCGGCCGTCCGGCGACGGATCGCCCTCGACGACGTTGCGCAGGTCGGCCACCAGATCGGGCTCGGGCAGGTCGCGGCCCCAGTTCACGCCGGTCAGGTGGTAGTCCTCCTCGTTGGCGCCGCAGCAGAAGTCGCTCATCGCGGCCACCGAGCGGTCGGCGATGATCTTCACCGGCTTTTTCAGACCGACCGGGCCCAGGTAGCCCGGCTTGCAGCCGAAGTGCTCGTCGATCTCGGCCAGCGTGGCGAAGCGGAAGCCGTTCTTCAGGCCCTCGATCTTGCCGACCTTGACCTCGTTCATCTCGTGGTCGCCGCGCAGCAGCAGCAGCCAGACGGTCGAGCCGACGATGTCGCCCTGCTCGTTGCGCGTGTCGGTGGCCAGCACCAGGCTCTTGAGCGACTTCGTCAGCGGCAGGCCCAGGAAGGCGGCGACATCCGCGCAGGTGCTCTTGCCCGGCGTCAGCGTCTTGACCATCGCGGCAGACGGTTCGGCGCGCGGCGCGGCCGGGGCCACGGCCTCGGCCAGCTCGATGTTGGCGGCGTAGTCGCTGGTCGGGCAGTAGATGATCGCGTCCTCGCCGGTCTGGGCGATGACCTGGAACTCGTGGCTGAGGTCGCCGCCGATGGCGCCGGTGTCGGCCGCCACCGCGCGGTAGGTCAGGCCGAAGCGATCGAAGATGCGCTTGTAGGCGGCGAACATCGTCTCGTAGCTCCTGGCCGCGGCCTCGGGGCTGCGGTCGAAGGAGTACGCGTCCTTCATCGTGAACTCGCGCCCGCGCATGATGCCGAAGCGCGGCCGGCGCTCGTCGCGGAACTTCGTCTGGATGTGATAGAAATTCTTGGGCAGCTGCTTGTAGCTGCGCAGCTCCTGGCGCGCGATGTCGGTCACCACCTCTTCGCTGGTCGGCTGGATGATGAAGTCGCGGTCATGCCGATCCTTCACCCGCATCATCTCCGGGCCCATCTTGTCGAAGCGGCCGGTCTCCTGCCACAGCTCGGCCGGCTGCACCACCGGCATCAAGAGCTCGACGGCGCCGGCGCGGTTCATCTCCTCGCGGATGATGCCCTCGACCTTGCGGATCACCCGCAGCCCCATCGGCATGTAGTTGTAGATGCCCGCGCCCAGGCGCTTGATCATGCCGGCTCGCATCATCAGCTTGTGGCTGATCACCTCGGCATCGGCGGGCGCTTCCTTCAGGGTGGCGATGAAGAACTGGGAGGCTTTCATGGGGTGGTCGGTACGCGGACGGGTACTGAGTGGAACCTCTGGACGGGCGACGGGAGCCCTTGTCCCTGCTCGGGTGATCCGCGGGCTTGCGCCAATCGGACCCGGTGCAATAATGGGTTCAACGTGAAAATTGGGGTCTGATTATGCTCGACCGAGAAGGCTTCCGGCCCAACGTCGGCATCATCCTGCTCAACCAGCGGAACCAGGTGTTCTGGGGCAAGCGCATTCGCACCCACTCCTGGCAATTCCCGCAGGGCGGCATCAAGCATGGCGAGACGCCGGAGCAGGCGATGTTCCGAGAGCTCCACGAGGAAGTGGGGCTGCATCCTGAACATGTGCGCATCATCGCGCGCACACGAGACTGGCTGCGCTACGAGGTGCCCGAGCACTACATCCGCCGCGATGCACGCGGTCACTACAAGGGGCAGAAGCAGATCTGGTTCCTGCTGCAGCTCATGGGCCGGGACACCGACATGAACCTGCGCGCGTCCACGCATCCGGAGTTCGACGCCTGGCGCTGGCACGACTACTGGGTGCCACTGGATGTGGTGATCGAGTTCAAGCGCAATGTCTACCAGATGGCGCTGACCGAGCTGGCGCGCTTCATCCCGGCGCGCCCGAACCATCACAACCGCTATCTGCGCCACGGCATGCGCTCGATGCGCCGCGAGGACGGCGCCGAGCCTCGCGCCAGCACGGCCCAGCTGCAGGGCGACACCGCGATGAGCGATCTGCCGCCGCTCGAGTTCAAGCTGGGGACGTCCTGACCGGCGGGCGCCGGTTCAGCAGCACCAGCCCCAGGCAGATGCCAACCAGCGCCAGCAGCAGGGCTGGCGTGATCGGCTCGTCGAGCAGCAGCCCGGCGCTGAGCGTGCCGAACACCGGCGTGAGCAGCACGAAGGCCTGGACCTGGGTCGCGGGATAGCGGGTCAGCAGCCAGAACCACAGCAGATAGCTGGCGAAGGTCACGATCACGCCCTGATAGACCATCGAGCCGATCGCCAGCAGGCTCCAGGACTGCGGCCAGGCATCGCCATGGACCAGAGCGGCCAGCGGCGACAGCAGTGCCGCCACCCCGAGCTGCCAGGCCAGCGTGACCTCGGACGGCGCGCTGCGCAGCACCGACAGCCGGATCGTCACCGTGGTCAGCCCCCACAGCACCGCGGCCACCAGGATCATCAGGTCGCCACGCCAGGTGGTGCCGGCTGCGGTGAGCGAAAAACCCTCCCCGAAAGCCGCCGCCAGCGCAGCAAAGGCGATCAGCAGCCCGACGGACTGCAGCGGCATCAGCCGCTCGCCCCGGTGCAGCGCCGCCAGCACCAGCGCGACGACGAAGGGCGAGGTATTGATGAAGACCACGCCGCGCGCGGCGGTGGTGTGCTGCAGGCCGACGAAGGCCAGCGCGAACTCGGTGGCGAACAGGAAACCGGCCAGCAGCCCCGGCCGCAGGCTCGGGCCGAGCCCGTCCCAGCGCAGGCCGCGCCAGCGCATCCAGCCCAGCAGCAGCACGAAGGCGACGATGCTGCGGATCGAGACCTGCACCAGTGCCGGCACCTCCGGCAGCGCCAGCTTGATCGAGACCTGGTTGAGCCCCCACAGCATGCAGCACAGCAGCAGGCTCAGGACGGCGACAAGATCGAGATGGGAGCGTGCGGGCATGGGCAAACGACAGAAAAGTGTGGAGTCAGCCGATAGGCCGGATTCTGTGCGGCGGGTTGCCCCGCCGTGACCGCCATTCCTCTGGGCCGCCCGTCACCGGAACGGCTCGATGCCACCTACCCGCCAGCTCAGCGGGCCGCGTCATAGCTGGCCTATTTGGTGTTGCTGCGCGCAGAGATTGCCCGTTTCACCCGGACCGAACCGGCTCGTCTCTGTTGCTCTGATCCTCACCTCGCGGTGGAGAGGTGTTACCTCCTGCGCTGCCCTGTGCAGTCCGGACCTTCCTCCAGTGCGACCTTTCGATCCTTGCACCAGCGGCGGTCTGGCTGACTCCACGGCCGGGATTGTCCCACAAGCGCAAGACAAGGGCGGGCGAGGCCGGACACAGGCGCGCCGGCCGCCGCGTGGCGCTCAGTAGCGCCGCGTGCGGGACAGCGCGTCGACCCGCGCCTGGCAGGCCGCGATCACGCGGCGCAGTTCCTCATGCTGCGCCGCGCAGCGCTGCAGCTGCTGGCGATCGGCCAGATGGGCCTCGAGCAGCTCGCGGTAGGTCAGGCCGGCCTTGAGCGGCTGCGGCGTCGGGCAGGCGCTGTCGACGCCGGTCGGCAGCACGCACTTCGGTGCGACCGGCGCAGGCGGCACCGACGGACTCGAGGCGCAGCCGCCCAGGCCCAGCGCGGCCAGCAGCACGAGAGCCGAAGCAGGCGACAGCATGGCGGCTCTCATCAGCGCGCCCGGCTGCCGTTGCCGGCCACGCGGTTGAGCGTGCGCAGCGCCTCCGGCGGCACCGGCGCCGACAGGCAGCTCATGCCGGCCGCGTTCTGGCGCAGCTGGCCCTGCAGCAGCACCAGCTGCAGCTCGCGCTCGCGCAGCTCGTCGCGCAGGCGGCCGGAGCCGCCGCCGCCAGCCGCCGCCAGCGCCTTGCGCACCCGCAGCAGCTCGGCATCGGTGTCGCGGCGACGCTGGGCCAGATCGGCCAGCTGGGCCTGGCTGTCGTCGAGTGCCTCGATCATCTCGACCTTCTGCTCGTCGAAGGACACCTGCAGCTCGCGCAGGCGCACTTCGAAGGCGGCCTCGCGCGAGCGCAGCTCCTCGGCCAGTGCGATCTGCGCCTGGCGGTGGCGTGCCTCGCTGTCGCGCATCTGGGTCTCGAGCCGGGCGGCGCGGTGCTCGGCGGCCTGCCGGTCGGAGGAGCCGATGCCATGGCCGATCCAGCCGGACACCAGCAGGGCCGCGGTCGTCGCGATCAGACGCAGCTTGTCGGACATCGATGAACTCCAGAATGATGATTTTGCATTTCAGGTCGGATTGTCATCCCGGCCGACGGGTGCGCATGGTAGGCAAGACCCGGAACCGCAGCGGTGACGATTCGTGAGAGGCCGCGCCGCTCAGCGCTCCTTCGTGAACGACTGCCCGAGTGCGGCCGGCGCCTGCGCGCGGCCGAAGAAGCCCGCCAGCAGCACCACGGTGAACAGATAGGGCAGCGCCTGGATCAGCTCGACCGGCACTGCGCCCAGACCCGGCAGGACCGTGCCCTGCAGCCGGATCGCCACCGCATCGAGCAGGCCGAACAGCAGACAGGCCCACAGCGCGCGCACCGGATGCCAGTGGCCGAACACCATCGCCGCCAGCGCCATGAAGCCGCGGCCGGCGCTCATGCCGGGCGTGAAGCTGGCGTTCTGCGCCAGCGTCAGGAAGGCGCCGCCGATGCCGCACAGCACGCCGGCCAGCAGCACCGCGCGCCAGCGCAGCCCGGCCACCGAGATGCCGGCGGCGTCCACCATCGCCGGGTTCTCGCCGACCGCACGCAGCCGCAGCCCGAAGCGGGTGCGGTAGAGCAGCCACCACACCGCCGGCACCAGCGCGAAGGCCAGCCAGGTCAGCAGCGTGTGGCGCAGCAGCGCCTCGGCCAGCAGCGGTCCGATCAGCGGCCAGTCCTGCACCGCACGCGCCGCCTCGTCGAACAGCACGCCGAAGCGCCCTTCAGGCGGCACATCGGGCGTGCGCCCGCCGCGCTGGAACAGGTGCAGGCCGATGACCGCGGTCAGCCCGAGCGCCAGGATGTTGATCGCCACGCCGGAGACGATCTGGTCGCCGCGGAAGCGGATGCAGGCCAGCCCGTGCACCGCCGACAGCGCCATGCCGGCCGCGACCGCCGCCAGCAGCGCCGCCCCGGCCGGCCAGCCGAAGGCGCCGGCCACCGCCGCGGCGAAGGCCGCCGCCAGCAGCTTGCCCTCCAGGCCGATGTCGATGACGCCGGCGCGCTCGCTCAGCACCCCGGCCAGCGCGCACAGCACCAGCGGCACGCTGATGCGCAGCGTCGCGCCCAGCACCGAGGCGACGACGGTCGCCAGCTCCTGCAGCTCGCTCATGCGCCCTCCCCGGCCGGGGCGACCCGCCGCGCCCGCAGCGTCCACAGCGCCCACAGGCGCGCCACCAGCGGCCGCAGCATCAGCGCCAGCGCGCCGCAGAACAGCACCACCAGGCCCTGCACCGCGGTCACCATGTCGCGCGAGAAGGTCGGGATCTCGAAGGCCAGCTCGGAGCCGCCCTGCACCAGCGCGCCGAACAGCAGCGCCGCCAGCACGATGCCGGCCGGGTGGTTGCGCCCCATCAGCGCCACCGCGATGCCGGTGAAGCCCGCGCCGGCGACGAAGTCCAGCAGCAGCCGGTGGTGCACGCCCAGCACCTCGTTGATGCCGACGCCGCCGGCCAGTGCGCCCGAGCCCATCAGCGCGATCAGCGTCAGCCGCACCGACGACAGCCCGGCATAGTGCGCCGCGCCCGGCGCGTGGCCGAGCGTGCGCAGCGCGTGGCCCAGCCGGGTGTGCCACAGCAGCACCCACAGCCCGGCCGCGCACAGCAGCGCCAGCCCGAGCGCCGCGTTCAGCGGCGTGGCCGGCGCGTTCACGCCCAACGCGGCCAGCAGCGCCTGCGCCTTCGGCAGGCCGACGCCCTCGGCCAGCGCCCGGCTCTCCACCGACGGATTGCCCGGCACCGCCAGCACGTTCACCAGCAGCCAGACCAGCAGCGCCGAAGCCAGAAAGTTGAACATGATCGTCGTGATGACGATGTGGCTGCCGCGGCGCGCCTGCAGCCAGGCCGGCACCGCCGCCCAGGCCGCGCCGCCCAGGGCGGCCGCCGGCATCGCCAGCAGCAGCACCGCCCAGCCCGGCAGCCAGCGGTCCAGCGCCAGCGCGACAACGCAGGCCAGCAGCCCGCCGACCGAGGCCTGGCCCTCCGCGCCGATGTTGAACAGCCCGGCATGCGCGGCCAGCGCCACCGCCAGACCGGTGAAGATGAAGTTGGTCGCGTAGTGCAGCGTGTAGCCCCAGGCCAGCCCGGAGCCGAAGGCGCCCTCGACCAGCAGCCGCATCGCCTGCGCCGGGCTGTGGCCGAGCAGCGCCACCAGTGCACCCGCCACCGCCAGCGCCAGCAGCGCGTTGAGCAGCGGCAGCACGCCGAAGTCGATCCAGCGCGGCAGCGGCGCCCCGGCGGCTGCGGTCGATCCGCTCATGCCGCGATCCCTCCCTGGCCCATGCAGCGGCCGATCGTCACCTCGTCGGCGGCGTCACGCGCCATCTCGCCGGTGATGCGGCCCTGCGACATCACGACGATGCGGTCGGCCAGCGCCAGGATCTCGTCGAGTTCGGTCGACACCAGCAGCACCGCGCAGCCGGCATCGCGCAGCCGGCGCAGCGCGCGGTGGATGGTCTCGATCGCGCCGATGTCGACGCCGCGCGTGGGCTGGCCGATCAGCAGCAGGCGCGGCGCGCGGCGCAGCTCGCGCGCGATGACCAGCTTCTGCTGGTTGCCGCCGGAGAACTTCGCCGAGCGCCAGGCCGGGTCGGGCGGGCGCACATCGAAGTCGGCCATCATCCCGGCGCACTGTGCGCGCATCGCCCGGTGGTCGAGCAGGCCCAGCACCGCCGGCCCGCGGGCGATCGCCGCGTCGTCGGTGTAGCCGAGCGCGGCCGACTCCCAGGCCTCGAAATCCAGCACCAGGCCCAGGCGGTGGCGGTCCTCCGGCACATGCGCCACGCCGAGCTGGCGCAGCCGGTGCGGATCCAGCGGCCAGACGCCCGCAGGGCGCTCGCCGTCGGCCGCCAGACGGATCTCGCCCGACTGCAGCGGCCGCAGCCCGGCGAGCAGCTCCAGCAGCTCGCTCTGGCCGTTGCCCGAGACGCCTGCCACGCCGACGATCTCGCCCTGGCGCAGGTCCAGGTCGATGCCAGAGAGCCGCGCCACGCCCTGCGCATCGCGCCAGCCCAGGCCCCGCGCGCTCAGCACCACCGCACCGGGCTGCGCCGGCGGCCCCTCGCGGCCGAGCCGGACCTTGCGCCCGACCATCAGCTCGGCCAGCTCGGCCTCGGTGGTGGCGGCCGTCTCGCGGGTGGCGACCACCTCGCCGGCACGCATCACCGTGACCCGGTCGGTCACCGCCAGCACCTCGCGCAGCTTGTGCGTGATCAGCAGCACCGTGGTGCCGCGGCGCTTCAGCTGGCGCAGCATGCGCATCAGCTGGTCGGCCTCCTGCGGCGTCAGCACCCCGGTCGGCTCGTCGAGGATCAGCACCCTGGCGCCGCGGTACAGCGCCTTCAGGATCTCGACGCGCTGCAGCACGCCCACCGGCAGCTCGCCGGCCACCGCATCCGGGTCGACCTCCAGCCCGAACTCCGCCGCCAGCCGCAGCACCTCGCGCCGCGCCGCTGCCAGGCTGGGCGCCAGCACGAAGCCCTGCTCGGCGCCGAGCACGATGTTCTCCAGCACGGTGAAGCGGTCCACCAGCATGAAATGCTGATGCACCATGCCGATGCCGGCGGCGATCGCATCGCGGGCGCTGCCCGGTTTCAGGGCATGGCCGTCCACCTCGATGGTGCCCTCGTCGGGCGGGTGCAGGCCGTAGAGAATGCCCATCAGCGTCGACTTGCCGGCGCCGTTCTCGCCGATCAGGCCGTGGATCGAGCCGGGCGCCACCTCCAGCGTGACCCCGCGGCTGGCGTGCACGCTGCCGAAGCGCTTGTGGATGCCGCGCAGCGCGATCATGCGGCGCAGGCGCTGGCCATGGACTGCCCGGTGCTCAAGGCGCGATGCTCAGTAGCGGCAGGCGTTGTCCGCCATGTAGTCGGCGACCTTGATGCGGCCGGCGACGATGTCGGCCTGCGCCGCGTCGAGCTTCTTCTTCATCTCCGGCGTCACCAGCTTCGCGTTGTGCTCGTCCATCGCCAGCGCCACGCCGTTCTCCTTCAGGCCGAGCACCTGCACGCCCGACTGCCAGCGATTGTCCTTGACCGAGCGGGCGATGTTGAAGACCGCCACGTCGACGCGCTTGACCATCGAGGTCAGCATCGTGCCCGGGTGCAGGTGGTTCTGGTTGCTGTCGACGCCGATGGCCAGGCGGCCCTGGTCCTTGGCCGCCTGGTAGACGCCCACGCCGGTGCCGCCAGCGGCCGCGAAGATCACGTCGACGCCGCGCGAGAACTGGTTGCGCGCCAGCTCGCCGCCGCGGGTCGGGTCGCTCCAGGCCGCCGGCGTGGTGCCGGTCATGTTCGAGAGCGTCTCGGCCTTCGGATTGGCGTGTTTTGCGCCCTGCTCGTAGCCGCACTGGAAGCGGCGGATCAGCGGCACGTCCATGCCGCCGATGAAGCCGACCTTGCCCGACCGGCTCGCCATCGCCGCGGCCATGCCGGCCAGGAAGGAGCCCTCCTGCTCCTTGAAGACCACCGACTGCACATTGGGCAGGTTCACCACCATGTCGACGATCGCGAACTTCAGCTGCGGGAACTCCTTGGCCACCTTCTCCAGCGCCGAGGCCTGGGTGAAGCCGATGCCGATGATCGGGTTGGCGCCCTTCTGCGCCATGCGGCGGAAGGCCTGCTCGCGCTGGGTGTCGTTGGCGATCTCGAACTCGAGGTAGCTGCCGCCGGTCTCCTTCCTGAAGCGCTCCATGCCGTTGTAGGCGGCCTCGTTGAAGGACTTGTCGAACTTGCCGCCGGCGTCGTAGACGACCGCCGGCTGGGCCTGGGCCCGGGCGGCCGGCGCCGCCAGCAGCAGCGCCCCGGCCAGGGCGGCGGCCGTGGCCAGAAAGACAGGATTCAGGCGGAACGAAAAGGGGTCTGCAGGCATGGCGTCTCCTCGCGCAGGGTGACTGGCGTGACGGATTCTGCAATAGCCGTACCCGATCGTCCCCCCGGGGCTTGCCGGAGAGACAAGGCCGCAGGATCCGCCGGAGCCCCCCGGAATTGACATGCATCAACGGTGCTGCACCGCAGCATCAAGCTGACATCTTGTTCGGTCAGGCTGCTGGCATCCTGCATGACGGCAGCCACAGAACCCCCCGAGGACGCGCATGAACCCCTCTTCCACGCCTGACTCCGCCCCCCTGCCGACCGCACCGTCGGCGTCGCCCCTGCCGCTGGCAGGACGCCGCGGCCTGATCCTGGGCGTCGCCAACGAGCACAGCATCGCCTGGGGCTGCGCGCAGGTGGCGCGCGCCCAGGGCGCCTCGCTGGTGCTGTCGTGCCTGAACGAGAAGGCGCGCCCCTTCGTGCAGCCGCTGGCCGATGCGGTCCGGGCGCCGCTCTTCGATTGCAATGTCGAGACCGAGGGCGACCTGGAGCGGCTGGTGCAGGCCGCGGCCGATCACCTGGGCGGCCTCGACTTCGTCATCCACTCGATCGCCTGGGCGCCGCTGGCCGAGCTGCGCGGGCGCGTCATCGACAGCTCGGCCGCCGGCTTCGCGCGGGCGATGACGGTGTCGTGCCACTCCTTCGCCGCGCTGGCCCGGGCCTGCGAGCCGCACCTGTCGGACGACGCTGCGCTGATGACGATGAGCTACCTCGGCGCCGACGAGGCCATTCCGCACTACGGCCTGATGGGCCCGGTCAAGGCGGCGCTGGAATCGCTGGTGCGCTACCTGGCTGCCGAGCTGGGCCCGCAGGGCGTGCGGGTGCATGCGATCTCGCCGGGGCCGATGCCCACCCGCGCGGCCTCCGGCCTGCAGGACTTCGACGCGCTGATGGCCACCGCCCGCGCCGAGTCGCCGCTGCGCCGGCTGGTCACGCTCGAGGAGGTCGGCGCGCTGGCGGCCTTCCTGGCCGGGCCGGGCGGGCGCGGCATGAGCGGCCAGACGCTCTTCGTCGACGCCGGCTTCCATGTGGTGCGCTGAGCCCGCCTCCCTGGCCGACGCCCCGCCGCCTCGATGCCCTGACGCCCTGATGCCCTGATGCCCTGAGACCGCCATGAACCCGATCCCGTCCTCCGAACCGATCACCAACCTCACCTTCGACGAGCTGCCGCTGGGCGCACGCGCCCGGGTCAGCCGCACGCTGACGCAGGACGACATCGTCGCCTTCGCGCTGGTCTCGGGCGATGTGAACCCGGCCCATGTCGACCCGGAATACGCCAACGCGACCCGCTTCCACGGCACGATCGCGCATGGCATGTGGGCCGGCGCGATGATCTCCTCGCTGCTGGGCACCGAGTTTCCCGGCCCCGGCACGATCTACGAGGGCCAGACGCTGCGCTTTCACCTGCCGGTGCGCGCCGGCGACACGCTGACCGCCGAGGTCATCGTCACCGCGCGCGACACCGAGCGCCACCGCCTGACGCTGGACTGCCAGGTGACCAACCAGACCGGCGCCACCGTCGTCAGCGGCGAGGCGCTGGTGCGCGCGCCGATGCAGAAGGTCAGCCGGGCACGCGCGGCGCTGCCGCAGATGCACCTGTTCGATCCGGACGCCCGGCTGGCGCGCTGGATCGACGGCTGGGCGGCCGACCTGGCCGGGCAGCCGCCGGTGCAGTGCGGCGTGGTCCATCCCTGCGACGCCACCTCGCTGGCCGGCGCGCTGGCCGCCGCCCGGCGCGGCCTGATCGTGCCGTGGCTGATCGGCCCGGAGGCCAGGATCCGCGCGGTGGCCGAGCAGGCCGGGCTGGACCTGGGCGATGCGCGCATCGAGGCGGTCGAGCACAGCCACGCCGCGGCCGCGCGCGCCGCCGAGCTGGCCGCCTCCGGCCAGGTCGAGGTGCTGATGAAGGGCAGCCTGCACACCGACGAGCTGATGCATGCGGTGATCGCCACGCCGGCGCTGCGCACCAAGCGGCGCATCTCGCATGTCTTCCGCTTCGACATTCCGACCTATCCGAAGCCGATCCTGATCACCGACGCGGCGATCAACATCGCGCCGACGCTGGAGGACAAGGCCGACATCGTCGCCAGCGCGATCGACCTGGCGCGGGTGCTGGGCGTGGAGCGGCCGAAGGTCGCGATCCTGTCGGCGGTCGAGACAGTCAACCCGAAGATGGTCTCGACGCTGGACGCCGCGGCGCTGTGCAAGATGGCCGACCGCGGCCAGATCGCCGGCGGCCTGCTCGACGGCCCGCTGGCCTTCGACAACGCGATCTCGGCCGAGGCGGCGCGCATCAAGGGCATCCGCTCGGAGGTGGCCGGCGATGCCGACATCCTGCTGGTGCCCGACCTGGAGTCCGGCAACATGCTGGCCAAGCAGCTCGAGTATCTGGCGGGCGCGGCCGGCTGCGGCATCGTGCTGGGCGCGCGGGTGCCGATCGCGCTGACCAGCCGCGCCGACGGCGAGGCCTCGCGGCTGGCCTCGGCGGCGCTGGCCGCGCGGCTGGCGCTGGCCTGGCGGGAGCGGCGGCCGTGAGCGCCGCCGTCGCTGCGGCCCCGACGGAGGCGGCCGTCCTGGTCGTCAACGCCGGCTCCTCGACCCTGAAGTTCGCGCTCTACCCGCGCAGCGGCGACTCGGCGGCGGAGTTCGCCGCACATCCGTCCTTCGCCAGCGGCCAGCTCGACGGGCTGCAGCCCGGCGGCACGCTGCGGCTGTGCCCGAGCGGCGAGGTGCCGATCGAGCTGCCCTCGCCCGCCGACGAGCATGCACGCTTCGCGGTGGCGCTGCAGGCGCTTCAGCAGCATGTGGCCGAGCGGGCGCCGCAGGCGCAGCTCGTCGCGGTCGCGCACCGCATCGTGCATGGCGGCGGCGAGTTCGTCGCGCCGGTCGTGCTGGATGATGCGGCGCTGCAGCGGCTCGCCGGGCTGGCGCCGCTGGCGCCGCTGCACCAGCCGCACAACCTTGCCGGCGTGGCCGCGCTGCGCGAGGCCTTTCCGGCGCTGCCGCAGGTCGGCTGCTTCGACACCGCCTTTCACGCCAGCCTGCCGGAGCTGGAAACCCGCTTCGCGCTGCCGCAGGCGCTGCATGACGAGGGCATACGCCGCTACGGCTTTCACGGCCTGTCCTATCAGTATCTGATGCAGGTGCTGCCGGCCTTCAGCGCGCGTGCCAGCGGCCGGGTCTTGATGGCGCACCTGGGCAGCGGCGCGAGCCTGTGCGGCGCGATCGGCGGGCGCAGCGCCGCCACGACCATGGGCTTCTCGGCGCTCGACGGCCTGATGATGGGCAGCCGCAGCGGCGCGCTCGACCCCGGCGTGGTGCTGCACCTGTGGCGCCAGGGCTGGACCGAGGCCCAGGTCGAGAAGCTGCTCTACAAGGACAGCGGCCTGCTGGGCGTGTCGGGCCTGGGCGCGGACATGCGGCTGCTGCGCCGTCTGGCCGGCCAGGGCCGGACGCGCGCGCAGCTGGCGATCGACCTGTTCATGCACCGGCTGCGCCGCGAAAGCGGCGCGCTGGCCGCGGTGCTCGGCGGGCTGGATGTGCTGGTGTGCACCGGCGGCATCGGCGAGCATGACGCCGCCACCCGCGCGGCGATGGCCGAGGCGCTGCATTTCCTGGGCGTCTCGATCGATCCGCAGGCCAATGCCGCCGCCACCGGCGACACGGTCCGCGCCATTCACGCCGCCGACAGCGCGGTCGAGGTCTGGGTGGTGCCGACCGACGAGGGCCGGGTCGCCGCGCAGGCGGCCTGGGCGCTGCTGGATGCGGCGCACGACCCGGCGCCACCGGCACCCGACTCGCCCATGTCCCGCGCATCGCTCACCCCCTGATCACGACGGAGATCCACCGTGCACGCCGCTTCCCCGAGTCCTTCCCCCGATCCGGACACCGCCGCCGCCGCGCTGGACCGGGTGCTGATGGCGCGCTCGGCGCCGCTGACCTCCGGCCTGTCGCCGATCTCGCTGTCGCTGGCCTGGCAGGACTGGGCCCAGCATCTGGCCAGCCAGCCCGGCCAGGCGCTGCGGCTGGCCGCGCTGGCCCAGGCCGGCGCGGTGGAATGGGCCGGCCACTGCGCCAGCGGCCTGTGCAGCGACGACGAGACGGTGCGGCGCGACCCGCGCTTCGCCAGCGAGGACTGGCACGCCTGGCCCTGGAGCGGCCTGGCCCATGCCTACAAGCGCAGCGAGCGCTGGTGGGACGAGGCGATGCGCCTGGAGGGCCTGACCCGCCACCACGCCGAGGTGGTGCGCACCTTCGCGCACCAGTGGCTGGACCTGCTCAGCCCGAGCAACCTGCCCTTCAACCCCGAGGTGCTGCGCCGCACCCGGGAGACTGCCGGCGCCAACCTGATCCAGGGCGCGCAGCACGCGCTCGACGACTGGCGCCGCGACCACGGCCTGGCACCGCTGCAGCCACCCGAGCGCGAGTTCCGCCCCGGCATCGAGGTGGCGACCACGCCCGGCGCGGTGGTGATGCGCAACCGCCTGGTCGAGCTGATCCAGTACGCGCCTGCGACCGCCACCGTGCAGGCCGAGCCGGTGCTGATCGTGCCGTCGTGGATCATGAAGTACTACATCCTCGACCTCAGCCCGCACAACTCGATGGTGCGCTGGCTGACCGGGCAGGGCCACACCGTCTTCATCCTGAGCTGGAAGAACCCCGACGCCGGCGACGCCGACCTCGGCATGGACGACTACCTGCGCCTGGGCGTCTTCGACAGTCTGGCGCGCATCGCCGAGCTTGTCCCGGACGAATCGGTGCATGCCTGCGGCTACTGCCTGGGCGGCACGCTGCTGTCGATCGCCGCGGCCGCGCTGGCGCGCCCGGGCCAGGTCGAGGGCGCCGGGCGCCTGGCGCCGCTGGCCTCGGTGTCGCTGCTGGCGGCCGAGACCGACTTCAGCGAGCCCGGCGAGCTGGGCGTGCTGATCGACGAGGCGCAGGTGCAGCTGCTCGAGGCGGTGATGGCCGAGCGCGGCTTCCTGAGCGGGCGGCAGATGGCCGGCTCCTTCCAGTTCCTGCACTCGCGCGATCTGGTCTGGTCGACGCGGATGCAGGAATACCTGCTCGGCCAGCGCAGCCAGCCCAGCGACCTGATGGCCTGGAACGCCGACGTCACCCGCATGCCCGCGCGCATGCACGGCGAGTACCTCAGGCGCTGCTACCTGCACAACGACCTGGCCGAGGACCGCTATCCGGTCGAGGGCCGGCCGGTGTCGCTGTCGGACATCCGCCAGCCGCTGTTCGTCGTGGGCACCGAGAAGGACCATGTCTCGCCGTGGCGCTCGGTCTACAAGGTGCTGCGCCTGACCGAGACCGCGCTCACCTTCGTGCTGACCAGCGGCGGCCACAACGCCGGCATCGTCAGCGAGCCCGGCCACCCCAAGCGCCACTACGCGCTGCTGGCCTGCGGCGCCGAGGATCCGTGGATGAGCCCGGACGACTGGCAGCGCGCCGCACCGCGCCATGAGGGCTCGTGGTGGACCGCCTGGCACGACTGGCTGCTGGCGCACGGCAGCGGCCGCCAGGTGCCGGCGCGCGAGATCGCGCCCGAGGCGGCGCTGATGCCCGCGCCGGGCGCGCATGTGATGGTGCGTTACCCGGACTGAGCGCCCTGAAGATGAAGCGCAGATGAAGGCCGGGGGAAGGGCCGGCCGCCTGCGGTCAACGCCGCAGGTCTTCATGCCGTTGTGCGCGCCATGAACACCGCCCGCCTCGCCCGTCCGTCCCTCCTGCGCGCCGCGCGTCTCGTGCTGCTGGCCGCGCTCTCGGCCGGCACGCTCGGCCTGTCGGGCTGCGGCGGCGGCGTGTCGGTCGGGGTGGGCATCGGCATCGATGCAGGCAGCCACGACGCACCGCCCACCGTCTCGATGAGCATGAGCACCGCCAGCGGCGCCGGCGGCACCACCGTGCGGCTGACCGCCTCGCCCTGGGACGACTACGCGGTCACCCAGGTCGACTTCGAGATGGTCTACCCGGGTGGGGCGGTGCAGCACCTCGGCAGCGTGCGCCGTCCGCCCTGGGTGCTCGACATCTCGCTGCCCTACGGCACCGGCGGCAGCGTGCTGAGCCTGCGCGCCCGCGCCTGGGACGATGCGGGCCAGTCCGGACTGAGCGGCTGGAGCGGCATCAGCGTGTACTGAGCGCGGCCTGGCCGCAGGCGAAGGGCTGCACCGGCGTGGCCGGCGGCTTGTCCAGCAGCCAGACCTCGACGCGGCGATTGCGCTCGCGCCCGGCCTCGGTGTCGTTCGAGGCCACCGCCGCGGCCGGGCCATAGCCCTGCACCACCGCCGGGCGCACGCCGTAGGTCGACAGATCCGCCGCCACCGCGCGGGCCCGCTGCTGCGACAGGCCGATGTTGGCGCAGCGGTCGCCGCGGTCGTCGGAGAAGCCCAGCAGCATCAGCTGGCGCGAGCCGGCGCCATCGCGCTCGAGCAGCCGGGTGATGCGCCCGACATCGCGCAGCGCCTTGTTGTCGAGCTGATCGGAGCCGGGCCGGAAGCGCAGGTTGACCGCCAGCCGCTGCGCGCCGGTGGTCAGGCGGCGGTATTCGGCCGGCACATCGGTGGGCACCACCGCGGTGCCGGGGTCGGCCTCGGGCGCCTGGCCGATGAAGCCGACCGTCTGCGCCACCTTCTGGCCCTCGTCCGACACCGCGAAGTCGGCCAGCCGGCGCGCCAGCGGCTGCGCATCGCGGGCGACATAGAAATACAGCCGACGCGCCAGCGCATAGTCCTCGGTGGCCACGGTGAAGCGGCTCGGGCGCAGCGCCGCCCCCTGGCCGTCGGCCAGCGCCAGCGTCTTGGCCGCCTCGGCATAGGGCAGGCCGACAAAGCCGATCGCCATCGGATCGGCCGCCACCGCCGCGGCCAGCGCGCGGCTGTCCTCATGCCGGGTGGTGCCGGCGGCCAGCGCCTGCTTGTCCAGCACCAGCGCGCGGAAGGTGTCCCAGGTGCCGGACTTCTCGTCGCGGGCATGCAGGCGCACCGCACCGGCCGGCGCGCCCAGCGCCGACCAGTCGCCGGTGCGGCCGGTGAACAGGTCACGCAGCTGCGCCAGCGTGAGCTGCTTGAGCGGATTGCTCGGGTGCACGATCACCGCCACGCCATCGAGCGCGACGATGTACTCGCTGCCCTCGGCCGACAGATCGCCGAGCGCCTTCGTGGCCTCGCGCTCCTGCGCCTGGATCGGCCGCGAGGCCATGCCCAGCTCGGCCTGTCCCGCCGCCAGCGAGGCAAAGGCGGTCGAGGTGCCATGCGAGGCCAGCGCGACCGCCAGCCGCGCGCCATCGGACGGACGGCGTGCCTCGATGCGCAGCTCCTCCGGCGCGGTCGGGGTGGCGGACTGCTCGGTGTAGCCCTCGCGGGCCAGGAAGGCCTTGACCAGCGCCGGTGCCAGCGCGGCGCCGACCGTGTTGGAGCCGTGCAGGCGCAGCAGCGGTGCCGACGCCCCGGCCGCGGCCAAGGGCGGCGAGGGCTCGGCCGGCGCCGCACGGCTGCTCGCGCCGCGCTGCAGCAGCCAGCCGACCAGCGCGGCCAGCACCAGCAACAGGGCCAGCACCGGCAGCAGCCAGCGCCGTGCCGCCGCGGGCGACGCCGCCGCCGCAGGTGCAGCCGGCAGCATCAGCGCGGAGCCGCATTCGCTGCAGCGGCCCGCGCCGTCGGTCAGCGGCTGCGGCTGGCGGCGGGCGGCCAGTCCGCAGGCCTCGGGCAGATTGGTGCAGACACCTCGGTCCGGCGGCATCGCCGGGGGCGTCGTCAGGGGCGTCGTCGAAATCATGGATTCATCCCATCCTGTCGGAGAAGTTCGAGAGCGGCCGCCCCCGGGGCGGACCACGCCGGACCGAGCACGGCGACACGGCGTGCGATCACCTCGCGCAGCCGCGCCGAGGCCGGCACGGCCCCCAGCAGCGGCTGCAGCGCGTCGTCCAGCAGCCGCCGGCGCTCGTCGGCGTCGTCTTGCAGACGCGCCAGCACCGCCGGCCAGTCGGCGCCCAGCGGATGCAGCGCCAGCTCCAGGCCGAAGTCGTCAAGCTCGGCACGCAGCCAGCCCTGCGCGCCCCCGTCGCGCAGCAGATCCAGCGCCTCGGCCAGCAGCAGCCGCGCGGCCCAGGGCGGCACGGGGTTGGGCTGCGGCTCGGGCGGCGATTCAGGCGGCATCTCGGGCGACAGGTCCGGCGGCAGCGCCGGCACCGGCTCGGGCAGCTCGGCCAGCGGCACCGACAGCGCCAGCCAGACCAGCGCGGCCGCACGCGGCCCGAGCGCCGGCAACAGCGCCGCCGCCGGATCGATCCGGTCGCGCAGCGGTGCGGCCAGCGCACGCTGCTGCACCGCCACCGGCGCCGCCAGCCGGGGCTGCAGCCGCGCCAGATCCTGGCCGCGCAGGGCGTCATCCGCCCAGCGCCGCTGCAGCCACTGCACACCCGACTGCGCGACCGACGCCACCACCGGTGCGGCCACCGCGCGGTCGCAGGCCTGGCGCAGGGCCTCGCAGCCGCCGTCCTCGCCGATCTGGTGCGCCAGCGTCTCGAAGCGGGCCGTCTCGCCCAGGCGCAGGAAAAGATCGGCACGCAGCCGGCCCAGCATCTGACGCTGCTCCGGTCCGCTGCTGCCGACCCAGGTGCGCGCCAGCGCCTGCACCAGCTCGGGCCGGTCCAGGCGCTGCGGCCCGGTGGCAGGGTCGATCAGCAGGGCCTGCGCCACCGCTCGGGCCTCGGCCGCGAGGCTGGCCAGCGCCAGATCGACCGCCTCGACCGCCTCCTGACCGCGCTGCCATGCCGTCTGCAGCCGCTCGACCTGACGGAGTTCGCGCCGCGAGCGGGCGGCGGTGGTGCGGGCCTGCGCCCAGGCCTGCAGCGCATGGCTCCAGGCCGACAGATCCGGCACACGTGCGCCCCCGAACCAGCGCGACAGGCCGCCAGCCGGCGCTGGCGGCTCGTCCAGCGCGGCCTGCAGCCGGTCGGCCAGAGCCTCGTCCTGGCGCAGCTGCCGGGTCGCCGCCTCGCCCGCCTGCAGCAGGTGCTGCCGCACCTGCTGCGCCTGCGCCCGCACGCCCTCGAGCGAGAGGCGCCCGCTGCGCCAGTCCTGCCAGAGCCGGGCCTCGACCTCATCGCACCAGCCCTCGGCACGCTGCTGCAGCAGCGCCTCGTCGGCCCGCATCGCGGCCTCGACGCCGCGGCCGTCGAAGCCCTCGTGCACGCCCAGCGCGAACAGCCGGCGCAGCTCCGCCGCCTGCCGGGCCGGCTCGCACTGCTGCACCAGCCCCTGGTAGTGGAGCGCCAGCCGCTGCCACATCGCGCCGGACTGGGCTGCGCCCAGCGTCAGGCCGCGCTCATCCGGCAGCACCGGCAGATCGGCCAGCACCACGGCGGCCGGCGCTGCATCGCCCGGCAGACCCTGGCGCAGCAGCCGCAGCAGCTGCCCCAGCAGCACCTCGGACAAATGCGCGCGCACCGCGGAAAGATCGGCGCGGCACTCGCTCAGCGCCCAGCTGCGCAGCCGGCCGGCGGCCGGCGCCACAGGATCGACGGCATCCGTCGAATCGGCCAGGTCGGCAGAGTCGGCCTGCAGCGCCAGACGCTGCAGCAGCCAGGCGGCCATCGCCTGCGCATCGGCCTGACCGGCCGCAGGCACCCAGCAGACCAGGCCGCCTGCCAGCGGCAGCCGGTCAGCACCGGCGATCCGGTCGAGATGCAGCTCGACCTGCAGCCCGGGCTGGCACGTCCGCAGCTGCTGCAGGCGATCGGCCAGCGCCTGCGGCGACAGCTCCTGCGGCGAGAACACCAGATGCACCCGCTCCGGCGCCTGATCGGCCGGCCAGGGCGGCAGCGGCTCCTCGGCCTCCAGGCACCACCGCGGCGGCAGCGGCGCAGGCAAGGGCTCGGTCACCGGCAGGCCGGGCACGCGCGCCGGCGCCACCTGGTGGCGCCGCTCGAGCGCCTGCAGGATCTGCCGGGCGAACACACCGGTACCAAGGAGGACTTGTCGCATGGCTCGCGACTCTCCTGTCACGATGTGTCATGTTCATGACAGCGGCTCGCCAGCGCTGTCGCGCCCCCCGCACAGGCGGTACGACACGGCACCTCCTGGCGATTTGACTACCTGACCGTACCAGAGCAAGATGAGAAAATCGTAAAGAATTTCACGGATCATCGACCCCATCCTGAGCCGTCCCTGCTCGGATCGACCTTGTCGATCACGCCCGGAATCGGCCTGACGCCCAGCAGAACGATCTGCGAACAAGCACAAAAACCAAGTCCAAGGAACCCCCTCGAACCGGTGTGCCTAATAGATCAACAATCAACAATCAAACCGCAAAAATAACAGGCAGAAATGATTGAGAACGGATCGATTACGTAACCGAAGCTGGACCGCTGCGTTCTTGGACTATTTTTTCACCTGATCCTGCCGCTCACAAACCGACAACAAAGGGCACCCGCGCGGGTGCGCCCACATCATGCTTCATCGCCTCGATCGCTCTTCCCGGCCTGTCCTGCCCGCTCGGCAGGCGCCTGCCGTCGTGCTGGCCTGTGCCGGCGCCCCTGAAGGCGATCTGAACGCGGTGCGCTCGCTGGGCGAGCGCGGCATCACGGTGATCGTGATCGGCGAGTACGCGCAGCCGCCTTCACGCCATTCGCGCCACTGCACGGAGTTCCGGCATGTGCCGGACTTCACCCGCAATCCGCAGCGTCTGGCGCGTGCGCTGCGCGAGATCGAAGCCGAGCACGGCGTGGCGCCAGTGGTCTTCCCGACCGCGGATCCGGATCTGCAGGCGCTGCTGGAGGTTCTGCCCGGTCTGGGCGAGCGCATCCGGCCGGCGCTGGCCGCGCCCGACCTCGTGGCGCAGCTGGTGGACAAGGCGCGCTTCGACGAGCTGGCCCGGCAGCAGGATCTGCCGGTGCCGCGCACCCTGCGGATCGAGCGCATGGCACAGATCGAGGACATCATCGCCGGCGAGATCGCCTTCCCGATGATCGTCAAGCCGGCGCAGCCGGTGGCCTGGCAGCACCCGGGCGTGGAGCCGGCGGTGGCACGCGCCAAGGCGGTGGTGGTCGAGACGCCGGAGCGGCTGCGCGAGATCGCGCGGATGCTGGCGCCGCATGGCTTCCACATCATCGCGCAGGACTATGTGCCGGGCGGCGACAGCGAGCATTTCACCGTCGATGTCTACATCGGCCCGGACGGTGCGGTGCGCGCCAGCAGCTGCGGGCGCAAGCTGCGCCACGATCCGCCGCATGTCGGCAGCGGCTCCTACTGCGAGAACCTGCGCCTGCCCGAGCTGGAGATGCTCGCCGCCGAGGTGCTGACCCGCATCGGCTATCGCGGCGTGGCCAATCTCGACTTCAAGCGCCACGAACTCACCGGGGAGTACAAGCTGCTGGAGATCAATCCGCGGCTGAGCCAGTGGCACATCCTGACGACGCGCTGCGGCATGAACCTGCCCGAGATGGCCTGGCGCGATGCCTGCGGCCTGCCGGCAGCCGCGCCCTCGAAACGCCGCACCGGCCTGCGCTATCTCAACGAGAAAAGCGACTTCCGCGCCGCGCGCCAGTATGTGCGCGAGGGCGAGCTGAGCTGGTCGCGCTACCTGGGCACGCTGCTGCGTCCCGGCACGGTGCGCCAGCTCGCGCCGATGGACGATCTGGGCCCGGCGCTGCACCTGACGCGCGACTGGTTCGCGCAGAAGCTGGTCCGGCGCGCCCGGCCGGCAAGCCCGGCCGCGTCACGCCCATCGATGCAGACGATCTTCGAGGAAGCCGAGGATCCGGCCTTCAAGGGGCGCTGAAGCGCCAGTGCGCCCGCGCCCTCAGGAGGCGCCCAGTACCTCGAGCAGCGCATCGCCATAGGCCGCCAGCTTGCGGCCGCCCACGCCGCTGACCTGGCCCAGCTCGTCGAGCGTGCCGGGCTGGCGGCGCGCCATCTCGATCAGCGTGGCGTCGTTGAAGACCAGATAGGCCGGAATGTTGTGCTCGCGCGCAACGCCGGAGCGCCAGGCACGCAGCGCCTCGAAGCGCTCGAGCTGCTGTCCGACCAGATCGGCCGGTGCGGAGCGCGCGCCCCTGCCCGCGGCATCGGCGCCCGCACGGCCTCGCTTCGCGCGTCCGCGCACCGGCTCGGCCGGCACCCGCATCTGCAGCCGCACCTCGCCGCGCAGCACCGCGCGCGCCGAGTCGGTCAGCGCCAGCGTGCCGTACTCGCCCTCGGCCACCACATGGCCCAGCGCGACGAGCTGGCGCAGCACCGCGCGCCACTGCGCCTCCGACAGGTCCGCGCCGATGCCGAAGGTGCTCAGGCCGGCGTGGCCGTACTGGCCGACCTTGTCGGTCGGCTTGCCTCGCAGCACGTCGATCAGATGCACCGCGCCGAAGCTGCGCGGCCCCTGGGTCTCGCGGCCGTGCTGGGCGAAGCGGTAGATGCAGCTCAGTGCCTTGCGCGCGGCGTCGGTGCTGTCCCAGGTCGAGGGCGGATGCAGGCAGTTGTCACAGTTGCCGCAGGGGCCGCTGGCCTCGCCGAAGTAGGCCAGCAGGCGCACGCGGCGACAGTCATGCGCCTCGGCCAGCGCCAGCAGCGCGTCGAGCTTGCCGCGCTGCACCCGCTTGAACTCGTCGGCGGCCGGGCTGTCGTCGATCATGCGGCGCTGGTGCACCACGTCGGCCAGGCCGTAGGTCATCCAGGCGTCGGCGGGCTGGCCGTCGCGGCCGGCGCGGCCGGTCTCCTGGTAGTAGCCCTCGATGTTCTTGGGCAGGTCGAGGTGGGCGACGAAGCGCACGTCCGGCTTGTCGATGCCCATGCCGAAGGCGATGGTGGCCACCATCACCAGCCCTTCTTCGCGCAGGAAGCGGTCCTGGTGGTGCTTTCGGGTGCCGGCATCCAGCCCGGCGTGATAGGGCAGCGCCGGCACGCCCTCGCCCTGCAGCCAGGCCGCCGTCTCCTCCACCTTCTTGCGGCTGCCGCAGTAGATGACCCCGGCGTCGCCCTCGTGCTCGTCGCGGATGAAGCGCAGCAGCTGGGTGCGCGCGTTGTCGCGCTCGACGATGGTGTAGCGGATGTTGGGCCGGTCGAAGCTGCTGACGAACAGGCGCGCCGCCTGCAGCTGCAGCCGCTCGACGATGTCGGCGCGGGTGTGGTCGTCGGCGGTGGCGGTCAGCGCGATGCGTGGCACCGAGGGGAAGCGCTCGTGCAGCGCGCTCAGGCCCAGGTACTCCTCGCGGAAGTCGTGGCCCCACTGGCTGACGCAGTGCGCCTCGTCGATCGCGAACAGGCCCAGCAGGCCACGCTCGTGCAGCGACTCCATCATCGCCAGGAAGCGCGGCGTCAGCAGCCGCTCCGGCGCCACGTAGAGCAGCGTCAGCCGCCCAGCCAGCAGGTCGCGCTCGACCGCCGAGGCCTCCTGCGCGCCCAGCGAGGAGTTCAGGAAGGCCGCCGGCACGCCGACCTCGTCGAGCGCGCCGACCTGGTCCTGCATCAGCGCGATCAGCGGGCTGACCACCACCGTGACCCCCTGGCCGGCGCCATGGCGCACGATCGCCGGGATCTGGTAGCACAGACTCTTGCCGCCGCCGGTGGGCATCAGCACCAGCGCGTCGCCGCCGTCGATCACCTGCTCGACGATGTCCTGCTGCTGGCCGCGGAAGGCGGGATAGCCGAACACCTCGGCAAGCACGCGCCGCGCGGCGGCGACGGTGGGGGACGGCGGGTTCGGGTCGGACGCGTTCATGATCGGGCCGATGGTACGCGAGGCCGGCGTGCGCATCCGCTCACCCCGAATGGGGAGACGCACCTGCCGCCACGCCCGCCGCCGGTCGCGGCATGCCCCACAGCACCGCCATCTCGGTGTACATCGACGGGCTGACCAGCCGGGCCACCGCGCCCGACAGCAGCGCGCAGGCCATCAGGCTCAGCACCATCGCCTGGCCGGAGACCATCTCCATGACGATGATGAAGGCGGTGATCGGCCCCTGGGTGGTCGCCGACAGGAAGCCGACCATGCCCAGCGCCACCAGCGCGACCGATTCCGGCCGTCCGGCCAGACCGGCCAGCCGCGCGATGTCCTGCCCGAGCCCGGCGCCGATCGCCAGCGAGGGCGCGAAGGTGCCCGCCGGCACGCCACTCCAGGCCGACAGCCAGGTGGCGACGAACTTCAGCAGCGTGTAGAGCGGCGGCAGCCCGTCGTCGCCGTGCTCGAGCAGCGCGCGCGTCGGGTGGTAGCCGGCGCCGGCGGTCGCGCCCGATGTCACCAGGCCGATCAGGCCGACCGCCAGCCCGCAGGCGGCGGCAAAGCGCAGCGGATGCGAGGCACGCCAGCGGCTGACGCGGTCGCTGCCACCCTGCGCGCACAGCACCAGCAGCCGCGAGAACAGCCCGCCGGCCAGTCCGGCGGCCAGCGCCACCGCCAGGCCGGGCGCCAGCAGGCTCCAGTCCAGCACCGGCACCACCAGCGCGCCGAAATAGCTCTCGTTGCCGAAGACCGAGATCGACACCAGGCCGGCCAGCACGATCGCGGCGATCGTCAGATTGCTGTGGCGCAGGTCGCGCCGGCGGGTGAGCTGCTCGATCGCGAAGACGATGCCGCCCAGCGGCGTGTTGAAGGCCGCGGCCACCCCGGCGGCGGCGCCAGCCACCATCAGGTCGTGCGCGTCGATGCCGCTGCCGGGCGACAGCCAGCGCCGCGCGCCCAGCATCACGCCGGCGCCGACCTGCACCGTCGGCCCCTCGCGGCCGATCGACAGGCCGCCGAGCAGCCCGGCGCAGGTCAGCAGCAGCTTCTGCAGCGCCAGCCGGGGCGAGACCAGCGCCGAGACGCGCTCGGGCGGGGTGTCGTCATGCAGCGCGGCGAGCACCTGCGGAATGCCGGAGCCGCCGGCCTCGCGGGCGAAGCGGCGAGTCCACATCAGCACCGCGACCGTCAGCACCGGCGTCCACAGCAGCGCCAGCAGCGCGCCGGTCCAGCCCGAGCCCTGCAGCGCCACCCAGGTGCCGGTGGCCAGATCGGCCAGCGCGGTGAAGGCGGTCACCACCAGCCCGGTCAGCAGCGCGAACACCAGCACCACGCTGCGGTCGATCCACTGGCGCCCGGAGCGCATCTCGCGCAGCAGCGGCTCGATCAATGCACGCAGGGAACGGTCGGGAGGCAGGGACATCAGACGCGGGTCATCACCAGAGAGGGGGACGGCGCCGGGCGGCGCGGAAGACGGGCGGTGCGGCACAATTGTCCCCCAGTTCTCTACACACCACGGCCGCCGTCGCATCCGCCCGATGCCCCGGCCGGCCCCACCGTTCCAGGAGCGAGCGCCCATGGCCTCCGTCAACAAAGTCATCCTCATCGGCAACCTCGGCCGCGACCCGGAAGTGCGCTACGCGCCCAGCGGCTCGGCCATCTGCAACGTCACCATCGCCACCTCGCGCAACTGGAAGGACAAGGCCTCCGGCGAGCGCCAGGAAGAGACCGAATGGCACCGCGTCGTCTTCTATGACCGCCTGGCCGAGATCGCCGGCGAATACCTGCGCAAGGGCCGTCCGGTCTATGTCGAGGGCCGCCTGAAGACCCGCAAGTGGCAGAAGGACGGCGTCGACCAGTACACCACCGAGATCATCGCCGACCAGATGCAGCTGCTGGGCGGCCGCGAGGACGGCGCCGCAGGCGGCTCGGGCGGCGGCAACCGTGGCGGCAGCCGCAGCGTCGGGGGCGACTTCGGCGACGACGCCGAGTCCGGCTACACCCCGGCACCGGCCCCGCGCGCCCCGATGCGCCAAGCCGCCCCGGCCCCGCGTCCGGCCCCCCGCCCCGCCCCGGCCCCCGCGCCGAAGTCGTCGACCGGCTTCGACGACATGGATGACGACATTCCGTTCTGATTCCCGGCGACCCGCACCGTGACGGAGCCACGCTGGAGATCCTGATGCTGGACGCCCTCGTCATCCGGAACTTCCGCTGCCTGCAGGACTTCCATGTCAGCCGGCTCGGCCGGGTCAACCTGATCGTCGGCAGGAACAATGCCGGCAAGAGCACGGTGCTGGATGCGCTCCGAATCCACGCCGGCCGTGCCGGCCGGGAAGTGCTCGAGAGCATCACCCTGGCCCGCGACGAATCGCTGAAGGACCTGTTTCCCGGACATGGCTTCCCGGCGGGCGACGACTGGACCGATGCGATCCAGATCGGCGACCCCACCGACCCGGCATCCATGCTGCGCCTGCTGCACGCGCATGTCGGCGACACCGAGGAGCAGGTGCAGGCGGCCGACGGCGGCACCACGGTGCGCATCACCACGCGCCGGGTGCCGAAGCAGGATCTCGCCCGCTTTCCCGGCCGGACCGAGCAGGCCTTGTTCGTCCTGCTGCAGGACCGGCCGCTGGCCACGGTCTTCCTGGATTCGGAGCGTCGCGTGCCGGACCCGCTGCCCGCCGTGCCCTGCGGACTGGTGCGCACCCGATGGATGTCGATGGACGAGCTCGCCGCGCAGTGGGACCGCATCGTGTTCACCGAGCACGAGGACATCGTCCGGCGGGCGCTGAGGCTCATCACGCCGGAGTTCGAGAACCTCACCTTCGTCCAGATCGGCAGCCCTGCCGGCGGACATCGCAGCGCCAAGGTCAAGCTGTCGAACACCGGTTCTCCGGTCGCGCTGAAGAGCCTGGGCGACGGCATGCAGCGCATCCTGCAGATCGCGCTGCAGCTGGTCTCGGCACGCGGCGGGCTGCTTCTGGTCGACGAGTTCGAGAACGGTCTGCACTACAGCGTGCAGGAACAGGTCTGGTCGCTGCTGTTCGAGATGGCCGAGCGGCTCGACCTCCAGATCTTCGCCACCACCCACAGCTGGGACTGCATCGAGAGCTTTTCACGGATGGCCCGGCAGCGGCAAGACATCGACGGCGTGCTGTTCCGCATGGGGCGCAGCCTGCGCCGCAGCGACCACGGCCGGATCATCGCCACCGTCTTCGACGAGGCGGCGCTGCACGACATCACCCAGGCCGAGGTGGAGGTGCGCTGATGCCCGCGCCTGCACTGCCCAATCTGCTGCTCGTCGAGGGCACGTCGGACCAGCTCTTCTTCAGGGCCCTGTGCCGGACCCTGGGGCTGGACACCAGGACCACGGTCAAGGTGGCACCGCCCCGCGAGCTGCAGGCCTCGGCCTTCAATACCAAGCAGGGCGTGCTCAACCATCTGCCCGTGCTGCTGCGCCAGCTGGACGACGGGCAGCTCCGGCATCTGGGCGTGGTGATCGACGCGGACTCCCCGCCCGATGGCGGATTCCCGGCCACGCGGGACCGGATCACCCGGGACCTGGCGGGCTTCGGGTACAGCCTGAAGCCCGAACACCCGCACTCGGCCGGACTGCTGTTCGCCCACGACGACGGGCTGCCGGACATCGGCGTCTGGGTCATGCCCGACAACAGCGGCGACGGCACGCTGGAGAACTGGGTGCGGCGCAGCCTCCACGAAGGGGAGCAGCCGCTGTTCGACCATGCCTGCGCGGTCGTGAACGCCCTGCCGCAACCGCACCGGTTCAGACCGACGCAGCGCGCCAAGGCGGAAATGGCCACCTGGCTGGCATGGCAGTCCCGTCCGGGCTTCGGCATCGACCAGGTGATCACCTCGGGTCTGCTCGACCCGGACGGTCCGGACGGCCGCCCGCTGCGCGACTGGCTGCTCACCGTATTTCCCGCCTCACACCAGCCCGCCCCCCGGCCCTGACGCCCCCGCCACCCGCGCATCGAACACCCGCGCCAGCCGCGCCGCGTCCAGCCCGTACATGCGGCCGAGCAGGCCGGCGAGCAGCACGCGGTAGTCGTTGAGCACCGGCCAGTCGCGGCCCTGGTGCAGCGTGGCGAAGCCGACCGGCACCTGCTCGCCGGCGATGCGGCCGCCGCGCACGGCGCCGCCCAGCACCATCCAGGTGGTGCCGTGGCCGTGGTCGGTGCCGCGGCTGCCGTTCTCGCGGAAGGTGCGGCCGAACTCGCTCATCACCACGACCACGGTGTCGCGCCAGGCGGCCTCGCCCAGCTCGGCGGCGAAGCCGGCCAGGCCGCGGCCGAGTTCGCCGGCCCGCGTGGCCAGCGAGCCGGTGGCGCCGCCCTGGCCGACATGCGTGTCCCAGCCGCCGATGTCGACGAAGCCCAGGCGCCAGCGCTCGCGCATCAGCCGGGCGATGCGGCGGGCCTCACCCTCGAAGCCGCGTGCGGAGATCGCGCCGCGGCCGGCCGGCTCCATGCCCGGCGCCAGGTCCTGCTGCGCCATGCGGCGCACCTCCAGCCCGTCGTCGACCGCGCCGGCCAGCGCGGTGCCGGCGTACATCTGGCGCAGCCGCGCCGCCTGACGCGCATCGATGCCGGCCAGGCTGGCGCCGTCGAGCGCCTGGTTGGGCACCGCGATGTCGCCGCGCAGGATCAGCGGCAGCTCGCGCGTCAGCGCGATCACCTCGCCGCGGCCGGCGCCGATCTCGGCGGCCAGGCGGTTCATCCAGCCGCTGCGGCGCACCTCGGCGGGCGAGCCGTCGGCCGCGCCCATCTCCAGCCGGTCCTGCGTCTCGAAATGGCTGCGCGACAGGTCATGGATGCCGGTGAAGGGCACGAAGGCCAGCTCGCCGCGGGCGTAGAGCGGCAGCAGGCTGTCGCCCAGCGCCGGGGCCAGCGCCCAGTCGACCTCGCCAGGCAGGGCCAGCGCAGCCTCGGCACCGCCGCCCGGCCGGGCGATGGCGATGCGCGGGCGCGCCGTCAGGTAGTCGTCGCTGGCCGCCGGCACCAGCAGGCTGGCCATGTCGCAGGCGCCGCGCAGGAAGACCACCAGCAGCCGAGGCGAGTCTGCCGGCGCGGCCCTCAGCCGCCAGGGCGTGGCCAGCCCGGCCAGCGCGGCAGCGCCCAGCAGCCGGCGGCGGGTCGACATCATCGGGCGCGGGTCGGAACGCATCATGGATCTCCTTCGAATGAGCGAAGACATCGGCCGGCCCGCCCGCGCACTTCAGCCGCGCATGAACTCCGGCGCGGACAGCAGCAGCGCGTTGCGCTCCTGCGGGGTGCGGACCTGATCGAGCACGCCGCGGCTGCGCTCGCCCAGCGGCAGCAGCTGGCCGGTCTCGTCGAGCAGCGCGACCGGCCGCGGCGGCGCCGCAAAGGCCCGCGCCAGCGCACGCGCCACATCGAAGCGCGCCACCATCTGGCCGGCACCGGCCCAGGACGCCTCGTCGAGCGGATAGCCGTCGGGCGTCTGCCGGCCGAAAGGGCGCTGGCCGAGCCGGCCCAGCGCGCTCCACAGCGGCGCGGTGTCGAGCACCGGCACGCTCTCGCCCGCCAGCCGCGCGGCCGACACCACATAGAGCAGCGGCTCCTTGAAGCGCCTCCCCAGCGAGGCCTCGAACTCCGGATCGGCGAACAGCAGCGCCAGCACCGGCGCGATCGCGCCGTCCTCGTCGAGAAAGCGCCGGCCCAGGCGTTCGATCAACCCCGCCGAACCCGGCACGCCGAGCCAGAACAGCGCCAGCTTCGTGCAGAGATGGCGGGCGGTGGCCGGATGGCGCGCCAGCAGCCGCAGCGCCTCGACGATCTCCTCGCGACCACGCCCGCCGGCCAGGCGCCGGCCCAGCAGCGTCTTGTCGCCGTCGTCATGGCGCGCCGGGTTGAACTCGGCCAGGCCATCGCGCCAGTGCTGCGGCTGCTGCGCCGGCTTCATCTTCGGCAGCTGGCCCGGCTCGGCCAGGCTCAGGCCCAGGCCGCTCAGCACCCGGGCCAGCTCCTGAACGTCGCGCTGGGTGTAGCCGCCGTCCACGCCCAGCGTGTGCAGCTCCAGCAGCTCGCGCGCGTGGTTCTCGTTCAGGCGCCCGGCGGCGCTGGACTCGTTGTCGAGATAGCGCAGCATCGCCGGCTGGAAGGTGGCGGCCTGCAGCAGATCCTCGAAGCGGCCGAGCGCGCGCTCGCGCAGCGCCTGCTCATGGTCGCCGACCAGCGCCCGCAGATTGGACTTGGCCGCGGCAACGCTGAAATGGTTGCTCCAGAACCAGGTCATGCGCTCGCGCACCCCGTGGGGCGAGTGCAGCGCCAGCAGCAGCGTGCGGTCGACCGCCTCGCGATGCAGCTCGTCGAGCCGGCGGTTGGCAGCCTGCCGGTCCTCGCTGCGGCGCAGCTGCTCGATCTGCTGCAGCCGCGCCAGCGGACCCATCGTCACGATCGACATCGCCTCCAGCCGCGCCTGCACCGGTGCGGGCAGGCCTTCGCCGGACGCGGGCCGCAGCAGGCTGGCGATCATGCGGCGGCGCCCGCGCTCGTGCCAGCGCAGCGCGGTGGCGGCATCGATGCCCCAGCCCAGCCGCTCGGCGCAGGCACGCTCGGACGGCGGCAGCCGCGGCGGCGTCCGCGGCCGGCCCGAGGGCGCCGAGACACAGCCGGCCAGCATCAGCGCGCCCGCACCCAGGCCCTGCCGCAGCAGCAAACGCCGTACCGGATCCTGAGCTTCTGATGAAGCCGGCAATTTTTGCTGCATTGCAGCATCAGCATCAGGGGTTCTGCACATCGACAAGCTCAAGACCAAGGGTTGCCCCGTATATTGACGTCATGAATACCCCCCCGGCTTCCCCGACACGGCAGCGCGCCTGGTGGCGCTGGGTGCCGATCCGCCGGCTGGATGCCTCGCATCGCAGCCGCATCGAACGCCATCTGCTGGCACTGAGCGCGCATGACCGCTATCTGCGCTTCGGCTACCCGGCCAGCGACGAGCGCATCCGGCAGCATGTGGCCTCGATCGACTTCCAGCAGGATGAGGTGTTCGGCATCTTCGATCATCGCCTGCAACTGCTGGCGATCTCCCATCTGGCCTGCTGCGATGTGGCCGGAGCCCACCACGGCATGCGCCGGATGGCGGAGTTTGCCGTGTCGGTGGATCTGCGGGCCCGTGGGCGCGGCCACGGCACGCGCCTGTTCGACCATGCGGTGCGCCATGCGCGCAATCACGGCATCGACCGGATCTACATCCATGCGCTCAGCGAGAACACCGCGATGCTGCGTATCGCGCGCCAGGCCGGCGCCGAGCTGCGCAACGAGGGCGGCGAGACCGAGGCCTGGCTGCACCTGCCGCCCGACACGCTGATGAGCCAGCTCGAGGAGCTGTTCGCGCGTCAGGCCACCGAGCTGAGCTACCAGTCGCGGCGCGGCCAGCGCCAGTGGCGCCACCTGCTGGCGCTCGGCCGCCATCTGCTGCAGCCCGGGCGCTGAGCACGCCCTGCCCCGGCCGGACGACGGACGGCAGGTCTGCCCATGATCGACGGCTGTTGCAAACAGCAAATCTGTTGACATGGCGTTACATAATGGCACCCATGGGGTGCCAATTGCCGGTTCAGGTGGCCGATAGAGCGGCGTAGGCATCCACCGCCTTCACCTTGCAAACTCTCGGAACCTCCCATGCCCATCCAAGTCTGGATCCTCGCCCTCGCCGCGATCGCAGGCATCATCGGTCTGGCGGTACTGGTCCTGCGGCGCTCCGGGGCGGCCGCCAGCGGCAACGCCGAGCTGCCCACCGAATGGCCGCTGACCCAACGCCCCATCTTCTCGCCCGAGGAACGCGCGCTCTACCGCCAGCTGCGCACCGCGCTGCCGCACCACATGATCCTGGCCAAGCTGCCGCTGGTGCGCTTCTGCCAGCCCGAAGACCGCGAGGAGCTGCGCTACTGGTTCAACCTGCTCGGCCCGATCCATGTGAGCTTCGTCGTCTGCGCCGACAACGGCAAGGTGCTGGCCGCGGTCGACATCGAACGGCCGAGCCGGCCGGCCTCCAAGCGCACCGCGGCGATCAAGCTGGCGGTGCTCGACGCCTGCCGGGTGCGCTATGTGCGCTGCCGCGCCGACCAGCTGCCGACCGCGGCCGAGCTGCAGCTGCTGGTGCCCGCCAGCGGCGACAGCCAGCGCCCGGCGGTGCCGGGCAGCCCGGACGACACGACCGCGCAGCGCCGCTCGACGCTGGCCAACGCGGTGCGCAACGGCGCACCGGCCAACGGCGCGAGCAGCCAGTGGTATGAGTCGGGCTTCTCGCACGACTCCTTCTTCGCGCCGGAAACCCAGCGCGACCCCTTCGACGACTCGCCGCGCGCCACCCCAGCCGGCGCGCCCAACGGCACCGGCGCCGTGAATGGCCACCGCAGCTGGGCCGGCCAGTCGACCAGCAAGTTCAACCCCGGCGACTTCGGCCCGCCGGGCGACGCCGCCGGCGACATCGTCGGCAAGCGCTGACCCGCGGCGGGCGGACCCTGCCGCCGGCCCGGACGCGGCCGGTTCGCTAGGATGCGCCGATGACCGCATTCCCGCCCTCCCCCGATCTGCCCTATGCCGGCCTGACCCCGCACGCGGTGCTCGACGCGCTCGATGCCGCCGGCCTGCGCGGCGACGGCCGCATCCTGCAGCTCAATTCCTACGAGAACCGCGTCTTCCAGGTCCATCTGGAGGAAAGCCTCGACCCGCAGGCCGCACCGCCCGCAGTGGTGGTGGCGAAGTTCTACCGCGCCGGGCGCTGGAGCGACGCGCAGATCCTCGAGGAACACGCCTTCGCACGCGAGCTGGCCGAGGCCGAGGTGCCGGCCGTCGCGCCGCTGGCGCTGCAGGCGCCTCCCGAGGCCCCCGCCGCCCTGACGCTGCAGGGCCAGCCGCCGACGCTGGCCACGCTCGAGGGCTGGCGCTTCGCGGTGTCGCCGCGCTGCGGCGGGCGCTCGCCCGAGCTGGAGGATGCGTCGGTGCTCGAATGGATCGGCCGCTTCCTGGGCCGCCTGCACACGGTCGGCGCGCGCCGGCCCTTCGCGCAGCGCCTGACGCTCGACGGCAGCGCTGCGGCGCGCGCCTCGGTACAGTGGCTGATCGACGGCGACCGGCTGCCGCCGGACGCGCTGCACGGCTGGCATGACACCTGCCTGCGCGCGCTCGATGCGGTCGACACCCGGCTGCGGCGCCACGGCGCGCTCGAGCTGCTGCGCCTGCACGGCGACTGCCATGTCGGCAACCTGCTGTGGACCGCGGCCGGGCCGCATTTCGTCGATCTGGACGATGCGGTCAACGGCCCGGCGGTGCAGGACCTGTGGATGCTGCTGGGCGGCGACCGCCACGAGATGCAGACCCAGCTCGGCGCGCTGCTCGACGGCTACGAGACGATCCGCGAATTCGACCGCCGTGAACTCGCGCTGATCGAGCCGCTGCGCACGCTGCGCATCATCCAGCACAGCGCCTGGATCGCGCGGCGCTGGAACGATCCGGCCTTCCCGGTCGCCTTCCCGAGCTTCGAGAGCCCGTCCTACTGGTCGCAGCAGACGACGCTGCTGCGCGAGCAGATCGCGGCGATGGAGGACGAGCCGCTGGTGGCCTGAGCCGGGCAGCAGCGCTCAGGCCGCATCCCAACGCTCGGGACGCAGCGCCTCGCGCAGCACCGCCACCAGGGCCTCGCGCCAGACGCCGCCGCTGCCTGAACGGCCCGGCGCCTGCTGATCGACATCCCAGTCGCACAGCAGCTCGATCAGCGTGGCAAGCAACTCGGCCGATCCCTCCGGCTGGCCGCAGGCCTTCAGCGACTGCACCACGGTTTCGGACAAGCCCATCCGCTGCAGATCCGTCCAGTCCAGCGGGGTCTGCCAGGCCCGCGCGATCAGCACCGTCTGCAGGAAGTCCTCCGGCGAACCGGCGCGGCGCGACACCTCGGCCCGGCGGAATCTTTTGCGGATCATCATGTCGCGGATCGCCTGGGCCTCACGTTCGGCGGCAGCTTGACGGGCCGCCTGGGCCTCGCGGTCCGCCTCCGTCATGGGCGCACGCGGCATGTTCGTGCTCACGCTGGCGCACCGCATCACCCTTTGACCCGGACTGAAGTGGGCCCGACCGGGAGTCGCCATCTGCGGCACCACCTGCTGGCGCGGCATCGTCAGCACCGGGGGCACGTCCTGCCGCTCGTCGACCATCAGGAAACGCGTGCCCGAAGACATCAGCCGCGCGGCCAGCACCCGCTCGAGCAGCGCCGGCGGCAGCGCGCTGCCCGGCGCCTGGGCGTGCACCACCTGCGCCAGCTCGGCCGCGACCAGCATGCGCGGCAGCCTCTCCCCCACCTCGTCGAGCGCGCTCACCGGCAGCCGCGCCAGCTCGACCGGCTCGTCCGCCTGACCGAGGCGATCGCTCGGCAGGCCCTCGAGCACGAAGTCGCCCTCGGTCGGCAGCCGCTCCAGCCAGAGGCGCAGCACCAGCGTCTCGCCGGGAAAACCGATGTCCGGCGGCGCCGAGGCCCAGATCGGCTCGCCTGCATCCTGCGGCAGCCGCAGCCTCAGCCCGGTGCAGCCCGGCTCGCGCAGCCGCGCGAAAAGCCGCTGCATCGCGCCCCCGACCGCCTCGCCGTGGGTGACGAACTCGCTGGCGCCGCCGGTCTGCAGCGCCAGCTCGCGCAGCATCGCCTCCGGCACCGCCGGGCCGATGCCCACGACGAAGATGCGCTGCCGGCCCGCCCGCGCGGTCTCGATCAGCTCGGTGACGCCGTGGATCCGGCCGTCGGTGACCAGCAGCACGTCGCAGGGACCGTCGGCCGGCAGCGCCAGCACCGAGGCCAGCGCCCGGCTCATCTCGGTGCCGCCCAGATCGGCCGCCAGATGGTCGACCCACTCCTGCGCCGCCTGCAGGCTCGCCGGCGTGGTGGTCCACAGCGCGCGGCTGCGGTGCTGCACCTCGGTGCCGAAGCGCGACAGCGAGAACTGGTCGCCGCTGCGCAGCGACGCGATGCCATGGCGCAGGGCCTGCTGCGCGGACTGCAGGCTGGCGCCGCTCATCGAGCCGGAGCAGTCGATCAGCATCTTCAGGCGCATCGGCCGGCTGACCGGCGCCAGCGTCTCGGGCGGCGCGCCCGGAACCACCGGCATCGCCAGCAGCACCGGAATGCGGCCCGTCACCAGCGCCGCATCCGGCGCAGCGCGCAGCCCCAGCGACCGCCCCGGCAGCCGCTCCAGCACCAGCACCAGATCGCGGTCCAGCCAGCCCGGCTGCGCCAGCGTGACCGCGACGCTCCGGCCGTCGCCGGAGGGCTCGACCGCCAGCGCATGGCTCGGCGAGGACAGCCGCGCCCGGGCCAGCGGCCCGTGCAGGCGCAGGTCCAGCTCGAAGGGATATTCGACCGTCGGCGAGACCGGCGCGACCTGGTGAGGCTGCAGCCCGGCCTGCTGCTGGGGGTTGCCGTAGCGCGGCGCGATCACCGTCGGCACGATCAGGCGCAGGTGCCCGGCCTGGGGCTGCAGCTCGCAGGCCTGGCCCAGCCGCAGCACGCACTCGGCGCCGGGGCGCAGATGGCCGAGGTTGAGCGAGAAGGAGCCGTTGCGGTTGGACTCGAGCATCACCGCGCTGCGCCCCTCGCACAGCGCCTGCTCATAGCCGATGTCGGCCTGCGCCGCGGGCACGATGCGGCCGGTGAGCCGCTGCCCGTCGAGCTGCACCTCGATGTCGAGCAGCACCGCGCCGGCCGGCAGCGCGAAGGTGTGGATCACCTCCAGGCTCTCGTCGGTGTCGTTGCGGAAGACCAGCTCCAGCGTCGACTCGAACAGCAGGCCGCGCAGCTCGCCGCTCACCCGCGCCCCGCGCAGCAGCGGCAGGGACGGCGATCGCCGGTGACGCTCGGCCGGCAAGCCAGGGGAATTCTGGAACGGGTTCGATGCGGTGGGCTGGGTCAAGCGCTGCTCCTTGGTCGACGGTCAGGGGGGCGGCTGCGCTCCCGCTCCGATCGGTCCCAGCGCCTCGTCCCAGGCCGCCATGACCGCACGCACGAAGACGCGCAGCTGTTCGGACGACACGCCGGCCCGGCCGGGGTCGATGACGAGCGCGACCCCGTCGGCCACCGTCAGATGGCTGCACACCGTCACCGTGCCGGGCGAAGGCGCGCGGGCGGGCAGCTCCGGCGTCTCGCCATGCAGCAGCTCCCGGATGCGCTCCAGGGACAGGCCGGCTGCGCTCCAGCGCCGGATCTGCAGCAGCTGCTCCAGATGCCGTGCGCCGTAGCGCGCCGCCCGCGTCTCGCCGACCGGACGGTCCACCAGCCCGAGCTGCACGTAGTAGCGCACCGTCCGGGCCGGCAGATCGACCAGCGCGCACAGTTCCGCCAGCGTGTGGCCGGCAGCGTCGGGGGTCGTCGTCATGGCGCGATTATGATCACCACAAGTGTCACATTCAACTGTCTAAATTGAAACCAAAAAAACGCCGGCAGCGCCGGCGTTCGGAGATCTGGGGGCGACTGACTCAGCCCAGGATCAGCGCCTGGATGCGCTTGACGTGCGCCGCCGGATCGTCGAGCTGGCCGCCTTCGGCCAGCAGCGCGTTGTCGAACAGCACCTGCGCCAGATCGTCAAACTGCGCCGCACCTTCGGGCAGCGCGGCGAGCTTCTTCACCAGCGCATGCTCGGCGTTGACTTCCAGCACCGGCTGCGAGTTCGGCGCGCTCTGGCCGGCCTGCTTGAGCAGACGCGCCAGGTGGCCGCTCATGTCGCCCTCCTCGACCACCAGGCAGGCGGGCGAGTCGACCAGGCGGGTGGTGACACGCACATCCTTGGCGCGGCTGGCCAGCGCGGCCTTCAGGCGGTCGAGCGTCGGCTTGAAGGACTCGGCAGCGGCCTCGGCCTGCTTCTTCTCTTCCTCGTCCTGCAACTGGCCCAGATCGACCGCGCCCTTGGCGACGCTCTGCAGGCTCTTGCCCTCGAACTCATACAGGTGCGAGAGCATCCACTCGTCCACCCGATCGGTGAACAGCAGCACCTCGATGCCCTTCTTCTTGAAGATCTCCAGCTGCGGGCTGTTCTTCGCGGCGGCCAGGGTCTCGGCGGTGATGTAGTAGATCGCCTCCTGGCCTTCCTTCATGCGCGAGACATAGTCGGCGAAGGACACGCCCTCGTCGGCCTGCGTCGAGGCGAAGCGCAGCAGCTTGGCCAGGCGCTCCTGGTTGGCGTGGTCCTCGCCGATGCCTTCCTTCAGCACCGCGCCGAACTGCTTCCAGAACTCGGCGTACTTGGCCTTGTCGTCGGCGCTCTCGCTGTCGGCCAGCGATTCGAGCATCGACAGCACGCGCTTGGTCGAGCCCTCGCGGATCGCGCGCACGTCGCGGCTTTCCTGCAGCAGCTCTCGAGAGACGTTCAGCGGCAGGTCAGCCGAGTCGATCACGCCCTTGACGAAGCGCAGGTAGACCGGCATCAGCGCCTCGGCGTCGTCCATGATGAAGACGCGCTTGACGTAGAGCTTGACGCCGCCGCGCTTGTCGCGGTTCCACAGGTCGAACGGCGCCTTGGCCGGGATGTAGAGCAGCTGCGTGTACTCGGTGCGGCCCTCGACGCGGTTGTGCGTGTAGGCCAGCGGCGCGGTGGTGTCGTAGGTGAGCTGCTCGTAGAAGGCCTTGTACTCGGCGTCGGTGATGTCCGACTTCGAGCGCGTCCAGATGGCCGCGGCCTTGTTGACCGGCTCCCAGTCGTCGGAGACGACGTTCTCGCCCTTCTCGGCGTCCCACGACTCCTTGCGCATCAGCACCGGCAGCGAGATGTGGTCGCTGTACTTGCCGACGATGCTCTTGAGCTTCCAGGTGGAGAGGAACTCGTCCTCGCCCTCGCGCAGGTGCAGGATGATGTCGGTGCCGCGGCGCTCGCGCGTGATGGTCTCGACCTCGAAGTCGCCGGTGCCCTCGCTGGACCAGCGCACGCCTTCGGTCGCGGCCAGGCCGGCGCGACGGCTCTCGACCGTGATGCGGTCGGCGACGATGTAGCCCGAGTAGAAGCCCACGCCGAACTGGCCGATCAGGTTCGCGTCACGCGCCTTGTCGCCGTCGAGCTTGGCCATGAACTCCTTCGTGCCGCTCTTGGCGATGGTGCCGAGGTGGTCGATGGCTTCCTGGGCGGACAGGCCGATGCCGTTGTCGCTGATGATGATGCGCCGGGCCTCCTTGTCGAAGCCGATGCGGATCTCGAGATTGGGCTGATCCTCGAACAGCGAGGCATCGTTCAGCGCCTCGAAGCGCAGCTTGTCGCAGGCGTCCGATGCGTTCGACACCAGCTCGCGCAGGAAGATCTCCTTGTTGGAGTACAGCGAGTGGGTGACGAGGTGCAGCAGCTGCTTCACCTCGGCCTGGAAGGACAGGGTCTGTTTTTCCATGGTCGTGAGTCGTCTCGGAAGATCTCTGAGGAAATCGAAGGATTCGCCGGCCGCGGGCGGCCAAGGCTTCCGAGCATGAGGCCGGGCGAGCGCTTTTCAAGAGCCACGCCCGGACCCGTCCCCACCCCACCGGACCCGGGGGCGAATCCGAACGTGAATTTCTGGCGAATGTGAAAGCAATTGATACCGGCATGGCGAATTTGCACGCGCAGGTCACGTTTTCGAAGGGCGGCTGAGTTACAAGCTGACCCGACGCCGGCCCGCTGGATCACCCGGATCCGGGGCTTGCAATCCGTGATTTACAGCACGGAGCCGATCGCGGATCATGCGTTTTTCGCCTTCGGACCCTTGTCTACCTCCTTTCGCAACCGTCTCCGTCATCCTTGCCGTGGCAGCAGAAATTCTTCCTGATGGACCCGCCAGCACCCTGTCTGGCGTGGCACGCGTGCTGGTGCTCGCCGGCAAGCTGCCCTCGCGGATCGCGGAAGACCTGTCGCGGGTGGCGCGGGACCAGCGGCGCAGCTTCGTGTCGGCGGTGGTCGGCGCCAATGCGCTGAGCGCCTATGACCTGGCCTGCTCGCTGTCGCAGGTGCTCGGGCTGCCGCTGCTCGATCTCGACGCGATCGACATCAACCGGCTGCCGCAGAACCTGGTCGATGCCCGCACGCTGTCGCAATATCAGGTGCTGGTGCTGGGCCGGCGCGGCAGCCGGCTGTTCATCGGCGGCGCCGACCCGACCGACCAGGAAGCGGTCGACCGGATCAAGTTCGCCACCCAGCTCACGCCCGAGTGGGTGGTGCTCGAGTACGACAAGCTCGCCCGCATCGTCGACGCCAAGTCGACCTCGGCCGGCGATGCGCTCGACTCGATCGTGTCCTCCGGCGACTTCGACTTCGAGGTCGAGGAGCAGGATGCCGGCACCAAGGCCGACGACGAGGTCGCCTCCGCCGAGGTCGAGGACGCGCCGGTGGTGCGCTTCCTGCAGAAGATGCTGGTCGACGCGATCAACATGCGCGCCTCCGACCTGCACTTCGAACCCTACGAGAACACCTACCGGGTGCGGTTCCGCATCGACGGCGAGCTGCGCGAGATCACCCAGCCGCCGATCGCGATCAAGGACAAGCTGTCCTCGCGCATCAAGGTCATCTCCAAGCTCGACATCTCGGAGAAGCGCGTGCCGCAGGACGGCCGCATGAAGCTGAAGTTCGGCAGCAAGGCGATCGACTTCCGGGTCTCGACGCTGCCGACGCTGTTCGGCGAGAAGATCGTGATCCGGATTCTCGACCCGTCCTCGGCGCGGCTGGGCGTGGACGCGCTCGGCTACGAGCGCGACGAGAAGGAGCGGCTGCTGTCGGCGGTGCGCCGCCCCTACGGCATGATCCTGGTGACCGGCCCGACCGGCTCGGGCAAAACGGTGTCGCTCTACACCTGCCTGAACATTCTCAACCAGCCCGGCGTCAACATCTCCACCGTCGAGGATCCGGCGGAAATCAACCTGCCCGGCGTCAACCAGGTCAATGTCAACGACAAGGCGGGCATGAACTTCGCCGTCGCGCTGAAGGCCTTCCTGCGCCAGGATCCGGACGTGATCATGGTCGGCGAAATCCGCGACCTGGAAACCGCCGACATCGCGATCAAGGCGGCGCAGACCGGTCACCTGGTGCTGTCGACGCTGCACACCAACGACGCACCGACGACGCTGACCCGGCTGCTGAACATGGGCGTGCCGGCCTTCAACATCGCCGCCAGCGTGATCCTGATCACCGCGCAGCGCCTGGCGCGGCGGCTGTGCGAGAACTGCAAGGCACCGGCCGACTATCCGCGCGAGGCCCTGCTGCGGGCCGGCTTCGCCGCCGACGATCTGGACGGCAGCTGGCGGCCCTACCGGGCGATCGGCTGCTCGGCCTGCAACAACGGCTACCGCGGCCGCGTCGGCCTGTACCAGGTCATGCCGATCACCGAGGCGGTCCAGCGCATCATCCTCGCCCAGGGCAACGCGATCGACATCGCCGAGCAGGCGCGGCGCGACGGCGTGCGCGATCTGCGCCAGGCCGGACTGCTCAAGGTGCGCCACGGCGTGACGACACTGGAAGAAGTGATTTCCGTCACCAACCAGTGAGCCCGCGAGCATGGACCTGAGCCTGGGCCCGCGGCCCGCATCTTTTCCGTCAGCGCGCGTCTGACCCCTGCCAGGAGGCACACCGACAATGGCCACAGCGGCTGCGAATGCATCGAAGAAGGTCAAGGAATTCGTCTTCGAATGGGAGGGCCGCGACCGCAACGGCAAGGCGGTGCGCGGCGAGATGCGCGCCGGCGGCGAGGCGATGGTCAATGCCAGCCTGCGCCGGCAGGGCATCCTGGTCAGCAAGGTCAGGAAGCGCCGCATGTCCGGCGGCAAGGCGATCAAGGGCAAGGACATCGCCATCTTCACCCGCCAGCTCGCGACGATGCTGAAATCCGGCGTGCCGCTGCTGCAGGCCTTCGACATCGTCGCGCGCGGCAGCCCGAACCCGCGCCTGACGCGCATGCTCACCGACATCCGCAGCGACGTGGAGACAGGCACCAGCCTGTCGGCGGCCTTCCGCCGCCACCCGCTGCAGTTCGACGCGCTCTACTGCAATCTGGTCGAGGCCGGCGAGGCCGCCGGCATCCTGGAACAGCTCCTCGACCGCCTGGCGACCTACCAGGAAAAGACGATGGCGCTGAAGCAGAAGATCAAGTCGGCGCTGGTCTACCCGGTGGCGGTGCTGGTGGTGGCCTTCATCGTGGTCGCGGTGATCATGATCTTCGTGATCCCGTCGTTCAAGCAGATCTTCTCGTCCTTCGGCGCCGACCTGCCGACGCCGACGCTGCTCGTCATCGCGATGTCGGAGTTCTTCGTCGAGTACTGGTGGCTGATCTTCGGCAGCATCGGCGCGGGCATTTATTTCTTCATCGAGAGCTGGCGCCGCTCGCCGAAGATGCAGATGGCGATCGACCGGGCGGCGCTGAAGCTGCCGGTCTTCGGCGACCTGATCCACAAGGCCACCGTCGCGCGCTGGACGCGCACCCTCTCGACGATGTTCGCCGCCGGCGTGCCGCTGGTGGAGGCGCTCGACTCGGTCGGCGGTGCCTCGGGCAATGCGGTGTTCACCCTGGCCACCGAGCAGATCCAGCGCGATGTGGCCACCGGTGCGGCGCTGACCTCGTCGATGCAGGCCGCGGGCATCTTCCCGAACATGGTGCTGCAGATGGCCTCGATCGGCGAGGAATCGGGCTCGCTCGACCAGATGCTCGGCAAGGTCGCCGACTTCTACGAGCAGGAGGTCGACGAGGCGGTCAAGGGCCTGTCCAGCCTGATGGAGCCGATCATCATCGTCGTGCTCGGCTCGATCATCGGCGGCATCGTCGTGGCGATGTACCTGCCGATCTTCAAGCTCGGCCAGGTGGTCTGACCCACTGCGGGCCCTGACGAACACACGTCGTCGAACGGTCGTTCGGCGACGGGTTCTCGTGCGGAGTTCAGGGCGCTCGATCAGGCGAATACTGAAAAATCAAGGACTTGCATCGGCATCCAGAGCACCGGACCGAGGCCGGACGCACTGGCACGGCATCTGCAATGGCGAGGGTCTCTCTCACCCACACAGATGTCGCCATGCTGAAGAAGCTGATGAACTCCCTCGCGACCGGTCTGGTCGCGCTGACCTTCGCCGCCGCCGTGCACGCGCAGACGGCCACCCCGCCGGCCAGGCCGCGAAGGTGCCGGTCGACAAGCTGATCGCCGGCGTGCCGTGCGCGAGCTGGTGCCCAAGGCCGGCACCAAGTCCGACTGCCTGCAGCGCGAACAGCTGGCGCTGTGGTTCAAGGCCGTGCGCGAGCTGCCGAACCCGGTCCATGCCGCCTACCTGCAAGCCGCGCTGCTGACCGGCGCCCGCCGCGAGGAACTGGCCGGCCTGCGCTGGGAAGATGTCGATTTCCGCTGGTGCTCGCTGACCATCCGCGACAAGGTGGAGGGGCTGCGGGTCATCCCCCTGACGCCCTGCGTTTCGCACCTGCTGGCCGCGCTGCCGCGCCGGAACGGGTGGGTCTTCTCGTCGCCCACCGCCGCAGATGGCCGCATCACCGACCCGCGCGAGGCGCACGGCCGCGCCCTGGCCGCCGCAGGCCTGCCGCATCTGACCATTCACGGCCTGCGCCGGTCCTTCGGGACGCTGTGCGAGTGGGTCGAGATGCCCGCCGGCATCGCCGCGCAGATCCAAGGCCACAAGCCGAGCGCGACCGCCGAGAAGCACTACCGGCGCCGCCCCCTGGACCTGCTGCGCATGTGGCACCAGAAGGCCGAAGCGTGGATGCTGGAACAGGCCGGCTTGCCGGTGCCCAGCGCCAGCGAGGAACCCGCCCGCCTGCGCGTGATTGGTCAACAGGGATGAGCTTGATTCAACACCATTCAGTGTGTACGATACACAAATGACGAGTGCCGACCTGATCCGTGACCTGCGGCGTGCTGGCTGGGCGCTTGACCGCGTGGCGGGTTCACATCACATCTTCAAGCATCCCAGCCGGCCCGGAATCGTTGTCGTGCCGCACCCGAAGAAGGATTTGGGCATCGGCCTTGTGAAGTCCATCCGGCAACAGGCCGGCATCTGAAGGGGAACCTCATGCGCTATCCCATTGCCATCGAACCCGGCACCGACACGACCGCGTGGGGTGTCGTGGTGCCGGACCTGCCGGGCTGCTTCTCTGCGGGCGACACGCTGGAAGAGGCCATGATTCAAGCCGAAGAGGCCATCACGGCATGGGTGGAGGTCGCGATTGACTCGGGCGAGAGCATCCCGAAGCCGTCCCCCCTGGAGACTCTGCGCACCGCACATCCCGAGTTTGAAGGCTGGGTGTGGGCGCTGGTGAAGGTGGACCCCGCCATGCTGGACGAGACGGTGGAGCGGGTGAACATCAGCCTGCCGCGCCGCGTGCTGCACCGCCTGGACGACTTGGCCCGCCGGGCTGGTGAAACCCGGTCTGGCTTCATCGCCCGGATGGCCATCGAGGGGCGCGCACCGGTAGCGCCGGCCTGAGTTTCTGCCGCGGATAGGCCGGCCAGCCGAAGAGCGGGACACCTTCACCCGCCTGCCGTGGCGCCCCGATGAAGGGCGCCAGAAGGGGCGCGCTTGGACGACAAAACAACTCTACGAATACTGGGGCACTACTCTCCAAGCGCTGCCGCAGACATGCGTAAGCACATGGGTGACCGCGCATTGCTGCAGGACGTGGCAGCAGCCCCCGACAAGCTTCTGATTGAACCGTGCAGCCCCGATCTGGAGCGAATCGATGCGGTGCCGCACTGGAAGCTGGCTCGGTGGTTCGTCGGGCTCGGGCAGGTTCGCGGCGTGACGCCTGAATGGGCGAGTAGCTACGCGGACCGAGTGCCTGGTGAAGCTGGCACCCGGCTGAACCGTGCGTTCAAGATCTACCGAGCCAGCAAGTTGCTGTGGCCGGGCGATTTGGTGCTGGTCGCCGAGTTCATTCGGTGCCTGCCTGAGCTGGGATTGACGATGCACAGCGGCTCTGCCGCCCGTGCTGAGGCTGTGGCGGCCCCTGCGGCACCAGAGGCGCCCGACAGCGCCAGCGCGCCGGCTGCTGGGCTTACTCGGGCTGTGGCGGTGCCCGCTGAGTCCGTGAGGGTGCGCACGCCGAACGTGCGGCAGGCCATCGCTCCATACGTCGCCAAGCTGATGAAGGAGCATCCCGAGTACACCGCAGATGCCCTGTATCGGCGCATGAGGCGCGACGCTGGGGAGGATGGTTCGCCATTCGCCAAGCTGGGGGGCGGCGAACTGTTCTGCGTCGAGGCGAGCAGGCCATGCGGCATTTCCACGGTGGCAAGCGCGCTGACCGAGTACCGCAAGTCCATCAGAAGGCCACACGCGCCACGGTAGAGGCGGTAGAGCGGCCGTAGAGCCGGTAGAACTGGTAGAGGTCGGAATCCCTTCCACCGCAGAAATGCATACGGAAGACGAGAAATGGACCTCGAACCCGCTACCACTCCGACCGCGAAGAAGACCCTGGGCCGCCGCCCTCGCACCGCGCCGCGCATCTTCACGCCGCTGGTGCTGGAAACCCGGACCCACATCCCGACCGCAGACGCGGCGCATCACCTGAGCCTGTCGGAGCAGACCTTGCGTGCGTGGTCCTGCTTCGAGAATGGCCGCATCCGGCCGCTGCGCATTCCTGGCCGTCTGGGTCTGCTGTGGTCCGTGGCTGAGATCAAAGGTCTGCTGGGGCTGGCATGACTGCCGCCGCAGTCCTGCGCCTCAAGAAGCTGACCGGCGCCGGAATCGTCCTGGCTGCAGCTCGGCATAACCGCCGCGCCATTGCCGCCGAGCTGGGCGTCGCTTCGCACATTAACCCGGCCCGGTGCTGCCTCAATGTGCGCATGGAGGGGCCGGACACGCCCGAAGGCGTTGCGGAGCTGGCGCAGGCCCTCATGGGGGCTGCCGGGGTCGGCAAGCTGCGCCGCGATGCTGTGCGCGCCGTGGAGGCGGTGTTCTCGCTGCCGGCTGGCGGTGCGGGCGTTGACCCTGCCGCCTACTTCGCTGCCTGCGTGGCCTGGGCGCGCGAGCAGTTCGGGCCGGTGCTGAGTGCCGACGCTCACCACGACGAGGCGACGCCTCACGCGCATGTGCTGTGCCTGCCTCTCAAGGCCGGGCGCATGGTCGGCTCTGACCTCGTGGGCGGCCCGGCGAGGCTGCGCACGCTGCAGACCGCCTTCCATGCCGCCGTTGCGCAAGGCTTCGGCCTGAAGCGTGGTGCTGCGCGCCTGTCGGGCCTGAGCCGGGAGAAGCTGGCTGCCGCCGTCCTGGCGCACATGAAGGCTGCGGCAGACCCGGCCCTGAAGTCGGCTGCATGGCCTGCCATCCGTGACGCCATCGAACGCGACCCGCGACCGTTCGCGGAATCCATAGGGTTCGATGCCAGCCGAGCCAGCGAGGCCGCGAAGAGGCCGGCCCGAACGCTCGCCAGCATCATGACCAGCGTCGGCAAGGGTGCAAAGACCCGCGAGGCTGCAGAGCGCCGCGACCGGGCGCTGATGAGGTCAAAGCCTATAGGGTTTGAGGCCGGCGAGGGCCTGCCGGATAGGCCGGAAGGCGGGCCGCCGAAAACACGAACCATAGGCTCTGTAGGGTTCACTCTCGCCGCGGGGGTTCCTGACCGCTCCAACCGCCCGCATGAGGTCATCTCGAGCAGCAGCGCCAGCCCCACCGAAGCGCACGCATCCGGGGGTGTCTCGTGACTGCTGCCGACCTCGCGCAAGCCGTCGTGCATGAGCTGCAGCGCCGCGCCGACCCGGCGACCCGCTCGCCTTCCTGGCCGGGCGTCCTGGCCGCCATCAACACCGACCCGCGCCCGTTCGCTCGCGCTCTTGGCCTGCTGGCCGTGACGCCGCGCGCTGGTCGCACCGGTCACTGAATCGAGGAACAGACATGACAACCAACGTGACCGCTGACACCCGCCAAGCCTTCGAGCGCCTTCGCCGCCTCTCCGCCGAACTCGATGGCATCTCCGTGGACTGGCAACGCTTCGCCCAGCTTGCCGAGCAGTCCGGGCCGGCACCTGACCGAGTCGGACAGATCGACGCACTGGCCGCCGTGCTGGTCGGCGCCGGACTGCAGCGAGCCGATACCCAGCGTGCGGTCGGCCTGCTGCTGGCGCTGCCGGCGGCAGAAGCTGCGATTGCCAGCGCCAGCCCGCAAGCCTTCGCCGCGCTGCTGCGTGATCTGGCGGCGGATGGCGATGCGGAGGGACTGGCGCTGGCACTGCACGAGGGACCGGCCGATCCACACCGCTATGCGGCCCATGTCCGCGAGTTGGTCGAGTCCATCGGGGTGGCGGACTGCGACGATCTGGGGGCACTCAAGGTCCGTGCGGTCATGGCTGCGGCGAAACCCGGTTGCGTCATCGGCGAAGAACTGGCCGGTGCCATCGTGGACGCCATCGATGCATGGGCCCGGCTGAAAGTCGAGACGCCCGAGCAGCGCGCCATCCGCGAAGCCTTCAATGAGGCCCGGCGCCTGATGGACCTGCACGGCGACCGCGACCCGCGCACGATGGATGCCGTCATCAAGGCCCTGGAGTGGCAAGACCCGGGGTGCTGCGCCCGGATGCTCGCGCAAGGCGGCCTCACGATGCCGGCCCCCACGCACTGCGCAGAAGACGGAACCCGGCTCTACAGCCTCGACAGCATCGCCGACGCGCTGGGCGCCAATGTGGGCGAGCTGCAGGCCGTTGCCGAGGACATGGAAGCGGTCGTACGTATTCACCCCCCCTCCTTGACACCCCCAGCCTCACGCATCCCGGCAAGTTCAACTTGCCAGGACACCACGCACAGAAGGTCAGGAAGGTGAGCGCCGCCGCCGCGCTCAGCCGCCCGGCAGCAGCGACGGCACCGGGCCGGCGCCCAGCCAGGCGCGCAGCGCCTGCTCCATCCAGTCGCGCAGGTCGCGGCCCTGGCGGCGGCAGCTCTCCATCGCCGAGAAGCCCCGGGCGACGAACTGCTGCCCGCGCATGGAGCGCGTCGGGCCGCTGATCTTGCGCTTGAGCACCACCGTGCGCAGCGCCTGCTCGGCGGCGTTGTTGGTGGGCTCGACGCCGGGGTGGCGCAAGAAGGTCCACAGCGAGACCTCCTGCGCGAGCAGGTTGGCGCAGGTCTGCGCGGTGCGCCGGCAGCCTGAGCGCGTGATGCACCCGGGCCTGCAGCCCCGCGCCGAGTTCGCGCCAGCAAAACAGCCCCCGACCCACAAGCGTACGTATTCACGCCCCCCTCCTTGACACGCCCACCCAGCCCGTCAACCCGCTGAAGCCCGCGTAGACAGCACGGGTGCGAGGCGGGAGAGTCAAGCCCGATGAACCCGCCCCCATCGCCCACACCCGAAGACCCGCCCGCCAAGCCGCAGACGCTGGCGCAGTGCCATGAAGTGATCGACACGCTGGGCCAGCAGCTGGCGCAGCTGCGCGAGCAGGTGGCGTGGCTGCAGGAGCGGGTGAAGCTGGACTCGCGCAACTCGTCGAAGCCGCCGTCGTCGGATGTGGCGGGCACGAGCCGGCCGCGCCGCAGCAGCGAGCGCAAGCGCGGCGGGCAGCCCGGGCACAAGGGCACATACCGGACGCTGCTGGACGAGGGCGAGGTCGACGCGGTGCACGAGTGCCCGCCACCCGAGGTGTGCGAGTGCGGCGGGCCG
>NZ_JACCPY010000023.1 GCF_013426975.1 Sphaerotilus sulfidivorans | reverse complement strand
GCCGGTCCTTCTTCCTGGCCGCAGCGGCCAGCGTGGCGCGTGCCCCCAGGATCAGCAGCGTTCGCAGATAACTGTCGCCGGCCTTGGTGATGCGCCCGAGACGCTGCTTGCCGCCGGAGCTGTATTGTCCGGGCACGAGTCCGAGCCAGGCGGCGAGCTGTCGGCCGTTGGCGAAGTCGTGGCCGTGGCCGATGCTGGCCAGCCGCCGCGCGTCAGGCGCTATGTCGGCGAGGCGCTCGAGGGCGGGCGCGCCGCGGCCTCGCTACACTCGTGAGCGCCTTCGGGCCTTTCACTGCCGATTCCGGCGCTTTCTTCAGGAGACAGGACGATGTTCAGCCATGTGATGGTCGGATCCAACGACATCGAGCGCTCGAAGCGCTTCTATGACGCGGTGCTCGGCGTGCTCGGGGCCGGCGGGGCGATGGAGAACCGCAACGCGGCCGGCCAGATGCGCCTGTTCTACCGCCACGGCGGCGCGAGCTTCTGCGTCACCGAGCCGATCGACGGCGAGCCGGCCACCGTTGCCAACGGCGCCACCCTTGGCTTCAAGTGCGATTCGCCCGAACAGGTGCAGCAGTTCCACGATGTCGCGGTCGCGCACGGCGGCCTGTCGATCGAGGATCCCCCGGGCCTGCGTCACGGCGCGATCGGCCCGATGCATCTGGCCTATGTGCGCGACCCGGACGGCCACAAGCTCTGCGCGCTGTACCGGCCGAAGTGAAGTGGACATGAGCGGACGACCGATCCGACGCCAGCGCCGGATGGCCGCGCTGGTCTTCATGCCGGCGCTGCTGCTGTCCGCCTGCGGAGGCGGCAGCCGGGCCGATGCCGAGGTGGCGGGCGTGGTGCTCTGGCGCGCCTCGGGCAGTCTGCAGTGCGAGGCTGAACTCACCACGCAGGCCCGGCTGGACGAGGCGGTGGCCGCATTGAAGGCCGCCGGCGTGGCGGTGCAGTCGGCCCAGTGCGCCCAGGACGGGCGCATGCGTTCCGCCGTCTGCGGCACCGACAAGGGCGAGGCCTGGCGGGTGACGGTGGCGGCCGCTGCGGTCGATCAGGCCCTGACCCAGGGCTGGCGGCGGGTCGAGCCCGGGCAGGAGATCACGCCGATGGCGTGTCGCTGACCGGCGCGCGGCCCCGGCCGCGCCGCAGCCACCGCCCGCCCAGCGTCATCAGGTCGTCGATGCCGGTGAACACCACCGGGATCACCAGCAGGCTCAGGAAGGTCGAGGTGATCAGGCCGCCGATCACGACGATGGCCATCGGCGCACGGAAGCTCGGATCCACCCCCAGGCCCAGTGCGATCGGCATCATGCCCGCGCCCATCGCGATCGTCGTCATGATGATCGGGCGTGCGCGCTTGCGGCAGGCGTCGAGCACCGCCTCCAGCCGGCCCAGGCCGTGCTCCTTGCGCGCCAGCACCACATAGTCGACCAGCAGGATCGAGTTCTTGGTGGCGATGCCCATCAGCATGATCAGGCCGATCATCGAGGGCATCGACAGCGCGGTCTGGGTGATGAACAGCGCCAGGAAGGCGCCCGGAATCGACAGCACCAGCGCGGCCAGGATGGTGACCGGCTGGATGAAGTCCTTCAGCAGCAGCACCAGCACCACATAGATGCACAGCACGCCGGTGAGCATCGCCAGGCCGAAGCTCTCGAACAGCTCGGCCATCGCCTCGGCGTCGCCGACGGTGGTCTGCATCACGCCGGGTGGCAGGGACTGCAGGCTGGGCAGTGCCAGCGCCTGGCGCTCGATGTCGCCCAGCGGCTGGCCGTTGAGCTCGATCTCGAAGTTGATGTTGCGCAGCCGGTCGTAGCGGTCGATCTGCGCCGGGCCGCTGGACAGCTCCAGCGTCGCCACGCTCGACAGCATCACCGGCCCGCGGGCGCCGGGCACCGGCAGCCGGCCGAGCAGGTCGAGATCGGTGCGGGCCTCGGCGGGCAGGCGCACGACGATCGGCACCTGGCGCTGCGAGAGATTGAGCTTGGGCAGCGACTGGTCGTAGTCGCCGCGGGTGGCCACCCGCAGCGTGTCGGCGATCGCCGCGGTGGTCACGCCGAGGTCGGCCGCGCGCACCGGGTCGGGCCGCACGATCAGCTCCGGCCGGACCAGGCTGGAGCTGGAGGTGACATTGCCGATGCCCGGGAGCGTGCGCAGCTCGCGCTCGACCTGGCGCGCGTGCGCGGCCAGCGTCTCGCCATTCTCGCCGGCCAGCACCAGGATGTACTTCTCGCTCGAGCCGCCGAAGCCGACCTTGGTGCGTGCGCCCGGCAGCGCCTCGAGCCGCTCGCGCAGGTCGGCCTCGATGTCCTGCTTGCTGATGCCGGGGCGGTCGTCGCGGTGCGTCATGTTGATCGTCAGCACCGCCTTGCGCACCTCGGCCGCGCCCTGCGGCGCAAACGGGTCGGCGCCGGCCGCGCCGCCGCCGATGGCGGTGTAGACCATCTTCACCTGCGGATGCGAGCCCACCAGCGCCCGGGCCTGCTCGGCCGCCGCGGTGGTGTCGGCCAGCGTCGAGCCCGGTGGCAGCGTCACCGTGACCTGGGTCTGCGACAGATCGTCGGGCGGGATGAAGCCGGTGGGCAGCAGCGGCACCAGCAGGAAGGAGCCGATGAAGAAGACCGCGGTGGCCAGCATCGTCAGCAGGCGGTGCTTCAGGCACCAGGCGGCCATCTTCAGGTAGGCGCCCATCCAGCGCGGCGGCGTCTCGGCATGCGCGACCGGGCGCAGCAGGTAGGCCGCCATCATCGGCGTGAGCATGCGCGCCACCACCAGCGAGAAGAACACCGCGATCGCCGCGGTCCAGCCGAACTGCACGAAGAACTTGCCCGCCACCCCGCCCATGAAGGCGGTCGGCAGGAAGACCGCGATCAGCGTGAAGGTGGTGGCGATCACCGCCAGGCCGATCTCGTCGGCCGCCTCCATCGCCGCCTCGAAGGGCGTCTTGCCCATCGCGAGGTGGCGCATGATGTTCTCGATCTCGACGATCGCGTCGTCGACCAGGATGCCCACCACCAGCGACAGGCTCAGCAGCGTCACCACATTGACGGTGAAGCCCAGCCAGTGCATCAGCGCAAACGTCGGGATGGCCGACAGCGGTAGCGCCACCGCCGAGACCAGGGTCGCGCGCCAGTCGCGCAGGAAGAACCAGACCACGATGATTGCCAGCACCGCACCCTCGTAGAGCAGGTGCATCGAGCCCTCGTAGCCCTCCTGGACCGGATCGACGAAGTTGAAGGCCTCGGTGAAGGTGATCTCGGGATGCTCGGCGCGCAGCCGCTCGATCTGGGCCCGCACGCCCTCGGCGACTTCGATCTCGCCGGTGCCCTTGCTGCGGGTGATCTCGAAGCCGACCACCGGCCGGCCGTCGAGCAGCGCGGCCGAGCGGCGCTCGGCCACCGTGTCGCTGACCCGTGCGATCTGGTCGAGCCGCACCCGCCGGCCGTCCGACAGCACGAGCTCCATGCGGGCGAGCTCGTCGGCGCTGCGCACGGTGGCCAGGGTGCGCACCGCCTGCTCGGCGCCGCCGAGGTCGCTGCGGCCGCCGGGCGCGTCCTGCTGGATCTGGCGCAGCTGGCGCGACACGTCGGAGGCGCTGGCGCCCAGCGCCAGCAGCATCGCCGGATCGAGCTCGACGCGCACCTCGCGGCTGACGCCGCCGACCCGCGAGACCGCGCCCACGCCGCGCACCGCCAGCATGCGCCGGCTGACCGCGTCGTCGACGAACCAGCTCAGCGCCTCGTCGTCCATCCGGTCGGAGGCGATGGTGTAGGTCAGGATCGGCGTGCCGGCCAGGTCGACCTTCTGCACCACCGGGTCGCGCAGGTCGGCCGGCAGGTCGGAGCGGATGCGCGCGATGGCGTCGCGCACATCGTCGACCGCCTCCTGCGTGGGCTTCTCGAGCCGGAACTCGGCGGTGATGGTGACCGCGCCGTCCTGCACCGTGGTGTAGAGATGCTTCAGGCCCTTGAGCGCGGCCAGCGCGTTCTCCATCTTGCGTGCGACCTCGGTCTCGAGCTGTGCCGGCGCCGCGCCCGGCAGCGCGGCGCTGACGGTGACCGAGGGCAGGTCGATGTCGGGAAAGTTCTGCACCGTCATCGCCCGGAAGCCCATCAGGCCGGCGAGCGTCAGCAGCAGGAACAGCAGGATCGCGGGAATCGGATTGCGGATCGACCAGGCGGAGACATTCACTTGGCGGCTCCCGAGGCGGTGCCGACCACCTTGACCCGGTCGCCGTCGCCCAGGAAGCCGGCGCCTTGCGCGACCACCCGCGCCTGCGCGTCCAGTCCCTCCAGGATCTCGACCCGGTCGCCGATGCGCCGGCCGGTGCGCACCTTGACCTCGCGCACCCGCGCGTCGGCCTCGATGCGCATGACGATGCTGAAGCCCTCGCGCAGCAGCACCGCACCCTGAGGCAGCGTCAGCGCCTCGCTGCCGCCGAGCTGGAACTCGCCGCGTGCGAGCATGCCGGGCCGCGCCACCGGCGAGGCGGCCGCGCCCGGCGTCAGGTCGACATAGACCAGGCCCTGGCGGGTGGCCGGATCGACCGTCGGCGCGATCTGGCGCACCCGGCCCTCGAGCACCGTGTCGGTGCCTGCGGGCGTGAGCCGCACCGCGGTGCCCGGGCTCAGTCGGGCCATGTCGGCGCCGGAGAGCTCGGCGCGCCACTCGATGCGGCCCTGGCGGATCAGCCGGAACAGCTCCTGCCCCGGCTGGGCGACCGCGCCGACGGTGGCCAGCCGGGCGGAGATCAGGCCGTCGTCGGGCGCCAGCAGCCGGGTCTGGGCCAGCCGCACCTCGTCGGCCTGCAGCCGTGCCTTCAGGGCCTGCACGCGGGTGCGGGCGGTGGTCTCGGCGGTCAGGGTCTGCTGCAGCTGCTGGGCGCTCAGGGCGCCGCCGGCCTGCAGCGCGCGGTCGCGCTCTGCCTCGAGTCGCGCCTGCGCCAGCACCGCCTCGGCCTCGGCCAGCGCGGCCTGGGTGGCGGCCCGCTCGGCCGTCAGCGTGTCGGACTGCAGCCGCGCCAGCAGCTGGCCGCGGCGCACCCGCTCGCCGACCTGCACCGCGACCTCGACCAGCCGCAGCCCCTGGGTCTCGGCGCCGATCACCACCTCCTGCCAGGCGGCCAGGCCGCCGCTGGCCGACAGCGTGCGCGCCAGCGTCTCGCGCCGGGGTGACACCGCCTGCACGCTCAGGGCGGCACGGCCGCCGGCCGAGGCTGTGGCCGCTGTTGCCGGTGTCGCCGAGGGCGAGGAGGAGGCCTGCGCCTCGGCCGGCTGCGGGGCCAGCGTCGTCAGCGTCACCAGGGCCGGCAGCAGCGCGGCGAGAAGGTGGGGGCACCAAGGCGCCGGACGGAAATGAAGAAGGCGGACACGCATTTCGTGAGCTTATCAACGAATGCGTGTCCGCCGATGACCGGCGGCGCCGGTCAGCCTGCAGGTCAGGTCACTTGGACTCGGCCGGCTTCTCCATGTCCTTGAAGGCGTCCATCGGATCGGGTTCGGAGGCGGCGCCGGCCGGCTCCAGTCCGTCCATGCTCGGCTCGGCCTGCGGGGTGTCGCCGCCCATCATCTGCTCGAGCGCCTGGTCGGCATCGATCTTGGTCGCCTGCGTGCCATCGCCCGACACCAGCGTCGGGTAGGCGATGACCACCGCGACCATGATCAGCTGCAGCACGATGAAGGCGATCGAGCCCTTGTAGATCTCGGTGGTCTGCACCGCCGGGATCATCTCGCCGGTGACGCGGTCCTTGTAGTCCTTCTTGGCCGCGACGCTGCGCAGGTAGAACAGCGCGAAGCCGAACGGCGGCGTCAGGAAGGAGGTCTGCAGGTTCATCGCCAGGATCACGCCGAACCACACCAGCGCGAAGTCGGCCGGGTAGCCTTCGGGCAGCAGTGCGGGCAGCAGCTTCTCGGCCACCGGCGCCAGCATCGGCACCACGATGAAGGCGATCTCGAAGAAGTCGATGAACATGCCCAGCACGAAGACCAGCAGGTTCACGACGATCAGGAAGCCCATCGCGCCGCCGGGCATGTTGTCGAACAGATGCTCGACCCAGATGTGGCCGTCGGCGGCGTTGAAGGTGAAGCTGAACACCGTCGAGCCGATCAGGATGAACAGCACGAAGCAGCTCAGGCGAGCGGTGCTGTCGAGCGCCTGGTTCATCAGGCGGCGATTGATCTGGCCGCGCGACATCGCCATCAGCAGCGCACCGACCGCGCCCATCGCGCCGCCCTCGGTCGGGGTGGCCACGCCCAGGAAGATCGTGCCCAGCACCAGGAAGATCAGCACCAGCGGCGGAATCAGCACGAAGGTGAAGCGCTCGGCCAGCTTCGACAGCAGGCCCATCTTCAGCACCCGGTTGACCATCGCCAGGCCGAGGGCCAGGAAGGAGGCGACCGTCATCGACATGATGACCACCTCGTCGCCCGGGGCCGGCAGCGTGCGCTCCATCCACGGGTTCATGATGCTCTCGTGCACCTGCGCCCAGCCCCAGCCGGCGGCGCCGCAGATCGCCAGCAGCGCCAGCAGCGACTTGTGGCCGCTCGCGCCGTTGTCTTCGCGGTAGATGCGCGCCTCCGGCGGCAGGGCGGGCACCCAGTCCGGCTTGACGATCGCCACGACCGCGATGAAGGCCAGGTACAGGCCCACCAGCAGCAGGCCCGGCACCAGCGCGCCGGCGTACATGTCGCCGACCGAGCGGCCGAGCTGGTCGGCCAGCACGATCAGCACCAGCGACGGCGGGATGGCCTGCGCCAGCGTGCCCGAGGCGGTGATGGTGCCGGTGGCGATGGTGCGGTTGTAGCCGTAGCGCAGCATGATGGGCAGCGAGATCAGGCCCATCGAGATCACGGCCGCCGCGACCACGCCGGTGGTGGCCGCCAGCAGCGCGCCGACCAGGATCACCGCGACTGCCAGACCGCCGCGCAGCGGGCCGAAGACCTGGCCGACGGTCTCGAGCAGATCCTCCGCCATCCCGGACCGCTCCAGGATGATGCCCATGAAGGTGAAGAAGGGAATCGCCAGCAGGGTGTCGTTCTGCATGATCCCGAAGATCCGCAGCGGCAGCGCCTGGAACATGGTGCTGCCGAACAGCCCCACCTCCATGCCGAGAAAGCCGAACACCAGGCCGGTGGCGGCCAGGCCGAAGGCCACCGGAATGCCGGTCAGCAGGAAGGCCAGCAGGCCGCCGAACATCAGCGGCACGAAATTCTGGGTGATGAACTCGATCATGCGCGCGCTCCTTCGCGGGCGGCCTGCTCGGCCTTGGCGGCCAGCTCGGCGGCCAGCTTTTCCTCGTCGCTCGGGCCGTGCTCGACCGACATCGGGTCATCGCGCAGGCCCTGCAGGTAGGCCACCCGCTTGATCAGCTCCGACAGCGCCTGCACCAGCAGGATCGCGAAGCCGGCCGGGATCATCAGCAGCACCGGCCAGCGGATCAGGCCGCCGGCGTTCTGGCTCATCTCGCCGCTGGCGTAGGCCTGCGTGAACAGCGGCCAGGACAGGTCGATCAGGATCAGGCACAGCGGCACCAGGAACACCACGATGCCGAGAATGTCGATGATCGTGTTGGCGCGGGTCGACAGCTTCGAGGAGATGAAGTCGATGCGCACATGGGCGTTCTTCAGGAAGGCGTAGCCGGCACCGAGCATGAACACGGCCGCGAACAGATACCACTGGATTTCCAGGAAGGCGTTCGAGCCGATGTTGAAGGTCTTGCGCAGGATGGCGTTGCCGGCGCTGATCAACACCGCGGCGAGCACCAGCCATGACAGCAGCCGGCCGACCTGTTCATTGAACGAGTCGATCCAGCCTGAGAGTTTCAGGAGGGCGGACAAGGGGAATCTCCGGGGAGAAGTGGAAGTGAGGGAAATTGGAAACCGGGGAAGATGCACGCGGTTCCTGATCTTCAGGAACCATGGCCCCGATCACACTCGAAAACCCTGATTCAGCCCATCGGGTGTTACGACTACGCGGCACTACGCAGCAGCGCACACCGTCCGCATCCCCCGTGCTTCTCTCTGCCGGGGTGTGGTCCTAGGCGACGACTTCGCGTGCACTGTCGCGCCGGGTGGCGGCCGGGCGCGAGGGCTGGTGCACCGGGCGCGGAGCCAGCTCCTCGAGGAAGCGGCACAGCCGCGGGCCCTGCCATTCGGCGGCATGCCGGCTGCGGCCTTGCCAGGCGGCCTGGCGCATCGCGGCGATGCGCGGCCGGTCGGCCAGCTGCCGGGCCAGATCGGCGAAGGACTCGAAGGCGATCACCGCCGGATGGTCGGCCAGATGGTCGTGCGCGGCCCGGTAGCCACGCGCCGGCAGCGCGATCGGCACGCCGGCGGCGACGCTGGAGATCAGCCGGTCGGGCACCGTCAGGTCGAAGCGGTCGGCCCGCTCGCAGGCGGCGGTGTTGTAGAGGATCAGGCTGGCGTCATGCCGGGCCATGCGCGCCAGCAGTCCGGTCTGGCTGTCGGGCGCGAAGGGGCGGCGCAGCGGATGGCCGTCGTCGGTCTCGGGCGAATGCACATGGTGCAGCTCGATGCCCTGCGCGAGCAGCTCGCGCATCGGCCCGCGCAGGTCGTCGGCTGCGTGGATCGTCGGGTGCGACAGGTCGGTGCGGCCGACGAAGATCAGGTTGGGGCCGCTGGAGGCCGGCGCGGGCGGCGTGTCGGCCTCCAGGCGGGGCTGGAAGCTCGCCGGCCAGCACGGCGGCAGCACCAGGTCGGCCACCTCGCGGCCTGCGCGCTGCAGCAGCCGGTGGGCCTGGAAATGGCCGCGCATCGCCTCGCTCGGGAACAGCACGCCGTCCAGATGGGGCGCGGCGCGGCGCAGCATCCAGTGCTGGCGGCGCACGCCCAGCTCGTCGAGCGCCAGCGGATAGCACAGCACCATCAGCACCAGCCGGATGCCCGGGCGCAGCTGGCGGATGGCCAGCAGATCGGCCAGCGGATTGGTGCCCCAGTAGGCGACCACCACCTCGGTGCGGTGCTCGTCGAGATGGCGCAGCAGCGCCTGGCGGAAGGCCGGGTCACGGGTGCCGCCGAACTGGTCGAAGGCCCGCTGCAGACGCCGCGCCAGCGTGACCGGCCGGTCGCGGAAGAAGCTGCTCGAGTCCGGCATCCACGACACCGCGCAGCGCGTGTCGAGCATCGCCTCGAGGCTGCGCCGGTGCTCGATGTCCGGGCCGAGCAGGGTTGCGCGAAGGGGGGGGCGGTTGGAGGGGTGCATGCCAGGGTCTCGCAGGTCGTTGCCGATTTTTCGACCTGTGCCGCTTTGTGCACTCCCCGCAAAAAGGTGTTTCCGGAGGTGCCGGCTGTGTTGCCGTGATCTGCTGCACGGCCGGGGCCGCCCTTGTGCCCCTCCGTGTTGATGCCTGCCTGGAGGTCTGGCCGCGATCAGGTCGCCAGACTGTCGCCGCGCCGCATGGCCCGCGACAGCAGGATGACCGGCGCCAGCCCGACCACCACCAGCGCCAGCGAGGGCAGGGCGGCCTCGGCCAGACGTTCGTCGCGGGCCAGCTGCGAGGCGATGATCGCCAGCGTGTCGCTGTTGAAGGGGCGCAGCGCCAGCGTGGCGGGCAGCTCCTTCATCACGTCGACGAAGACCAGCAGCGCCGCGGCCAGCACCGTGCGGTGCAGCAGCGGCAGATGGATGCGGCCCAGAATGCGTGCGTTGCCGGCGCCGAGCATGCGCGCGGTCTCGTCCAGGCTGCCGGGCAGGCGCGCATAGCCGGCCTCGACCGACTGCAGCGCCACCGCCGAGAAGCGCACCAGATAGGCATAGACCAGACCCAGCGAGGTGCTGGTCAGCAGCGTGCCGATCTGGCTGTCGGGCCAGCGCTGCTGCGCCCAGCCCGAGGGCAGCAGCAGGCCGATGGCGATCACCGCGCCCGGCACCGCATAGCCCAGCGAGACCACCCGCACGCCTGCGCCCAGCAGCGGATGCGGGCGCAGCCGGCTCGCGAAGGCCAGCAGCAGCGCCATGCCGGCGGCGGCCAGCGCGGCCAGGCCGGACAGGCGCAGGCTCGCCCAGGCCCACTGGCCGAAGCGCTCCCACGGCAGGCCGAACTCGCCGTGCAGCGCCTCCAGCGTCACCAGGCGCAGCAGCAGCGCCACCGGCAGCAGGAAGCCCAGCAGCACCGGCAGCAGGCAGGCCGCCAGCGCCGCCCAGGCCGCGGCGCCCTGCAGTTGCACCGGGCGGGCCTCCGGGCTGCTGCCCGGCCCCCGGGAGGTCGAGAAGCGCAGCCGCGACTGCGCGCGCCGCTCCAGCCACACCAGCACGCCCACCACCAGCAGCAGCACGGTGGCGAGCTGCGCTGCGGCATGGCGGTCGCCGAAGGACAGCCAGGCCTTGTAGATGCCGGTGGTGAAGGTGTTCAGCCCGAAATAGGCGCCGACGCCATAGTCGGCCAGCGTCTCCATCAGCGCCAGCGCCACGCCGGCGGCCAGCGCGGGCCGTGCCATCGGCAGCGCCACCTCGGTCAGCCGCCGCCACGGGCCGGCGCCGAGCAGCCGCGCGGCTTCCATCAGCACCGCGCCGCGCTCGGTCAGCGCGGTGCGCGTCAGCAGGTAGACATACGGGTAGAGCGTCAGGATGAACAGCACGACCGCGCCGCCGGTGCTGCGGATGTCGGGCCAGAGCGCGCCGGTGGCGCCGGTGCGCGCGCGCAGCCAGACCTGCAGCGGGCCGCTGGACTGCAGCGTGTCGGTGTAGACATAGGCCAGCACATAGGCGGGCATCGCCAGCGGCAGCAGCAGCGCCCACTCCATCACCCCGCGGCCGGGAAAGCGCAGCAGCGTCACCAGCGCCGCCGCGCCGCCGCCCACCACCGCCACGCCCAGCGCCACCGGCAGCGTCAGCTGCAGCGAGGCCAGCGCATAGCCCGGCAGCACGGTGTCGAGCTGATGGGCCAGCGTCTCGCGGGCGGTGGCGTCGAAGCTCAGCCAGGACGAGGCGATCGACAGCACCGGCAGCGCCAGCACCAGGCACAGCAGCGCGAGCAGCCATTGCAGCGGGTGGGGCGGCTCGGCGCGCAGGCGGGCGAGAGGGGTCGCGGACATGGGAGAGCTTCGGGAAAGTCGTTATCGTGAATGATTTGCATTGGCGAGCCCGGCTATGATAGAGGCAGAACCTCAAGACGAGTCCTTGCGAGTCCCTGCGCCCATGTTCCTGCACGTCGATCAGCTCAGTGTCCAGTATCCGGGCGCCGCGCGCGCCAGCGTCCGGCATGTCTCGCTCGCGCTCGAGCGCGGGCAGATCGGCGCGCTGCTCGGGCCTTCGGGCTGCGGCAAGACTTCGCTGCTGCGCGCGGTGGCCGGCCTGGAGCGGCCGGCGCGTGGCCGGGTGGTGCTCGAGGGCGATGCGGTCAGCGATGCCGCCGCCGGCCGGCACCTGCCGCCCGAGCAGCGCCGCATCGGCATGGTCTTCCAGGACTACGCGCTCTTTCCGCACATGACGGTGGCCGAGAACGTGCTGTTCGGCCTCAAGGGCCTGCCGCGTGCCGAGCAGCAGGCGCGGGTGGCGCAGATGCTCGATCTGGTCGGGCTGGCCGGCGCGGCCTCGCGCCATCCGCACCAGCTCTCCGGCGGCCAGCAGCAGCGCATCGCGCTGGCGCGCGCGCTGGCCCCGAAGCCGCGCCTGCTGCTGATGGACGAGCCCTTCTCCAGCCTCGACGTCGACCTGCGCGAGCGTCTGGCGCAGGAGGTGCGCGCGATCCTGAAGCAGGCCGAGACCACCGCGCTGTTCGTCACCCATGACCAGATGGAGGCCTTTGCGGTGGCCGATCTGGTCGGGGTGATGAACGACGGCGAGCTGCAGCAGTGGGACGAGCCCTATGCGCTCTATCACCGCCCCGCCACCCGCTTTGTCGCCACCTTCGTCGGCCACGGAGTCTTCGCGCCGGCGCGGGTGGTCTCCGGGCCCGAGGGCGCGCGGGTGCGCAGCGCGCTGGGCGAGTGGTCGGACCGCTTCGAGTGCCCGCTGCCGGGCATCGGCGGCGAGTGCGACGTGCTGCTGCGTGCCGACGACATCGTGCACGACGACGACAGCGCGGTGAAGGCGCGCATCCGCGCCAAGGCCTTCCGGGGCTCGGAGTTCCTCTACACGCTCGAGCTGGCCAGCGGCGAGCTGGTGATGGCGCATGTGCCCTCGCACCACGATCATGCGGTCGGCGAGTGGATCGGCATTCGTGCCGAGCTGGATCATGTCGTGACTTTCCCGCGCGACTTGAAAGGCGTGGTCGCGGCCTGATCTCGTCGGCATGCAGAGGGCGCCGGGCCCGACCTATACTGGCCGCACGATATTGGATGCGCACCGGGACGGGTTTTTCCGCGAGCCCGCTGCGCGACGCGAAAGGTGTGCGAGATGGGAAGCAAGTTGAAGGTGGCGGGCTGGCTGGCGATCGGTGCGGTCGCAGGCGCCCTGACGACGATGCAGCTGCAGGCGACCGCGCGCAGCGCGATGTCGCCGCTGCCGCTGGAGGACATGCAGCAGCTCGCTGCGGTCTTCGATCTGGTCAAGCGCTCCTATGTCGAGCCGGTCGACGAGAAGAAGCTGATCCGCGACGCGATCGGCGGCATGGTGTCCGGGCTGGACCCGCATTCGGCGTATTTCGAGGGCCAGGCCTTCAAGGAATTCCGCGAGGGCATCAGCGGCAAGTTCACCGGCGTGGGCATCCAGATCGAAATGGATGACGGTCTGGTCAAGGTGGTCTCGCCGATCGAGGGCTCGCCGGCCTTCCGCGCCGGCCTGCAGACCGGCGACCTGATCACCCGCATCGACGACACGATGGTCAAGGGCCTGAACATGGACCAGGCCATCAAGCGCATGCGCGGCCCCAGCGGCACCAAGGTCGTGCTGACGGTGTTCCGCAAGGCCGACAACCGCACCTTCCCGGTCACCATCATCCGCGAGGAGATCAAGACCAAGAGCGTGCGCTCGAAGGTGGTCGAGCCCGGCTACGCCTGGATCCGCATCAACCAGTTCCAGGAGCCGACGCTGCGCGACTTCACCGAGCAGCTGCGCGAGATCTACCAGAAGGATCCGCAGCTCAAGGGCCTGGTGCTCGACCTGCGCAACGATCCCGGCGGCCTGCTCGACACCGCGGTCGGCGTCTCGGCGGTCTTCCTGCCCCGCGACGTGGTGGTGGTGTCGACCAACGGCCAGATCCCGGAGGCGCGCAGCGTGCTGAAGGCCTCGCCGATGTTCTACTCGCGCGATGGCAGCGACCTGCTCGCCGGACTGCCCGCCGCGCTGAAGACGGTGCCGGTGGTGGTGCTGGTCAACGAGGGCTCGGCCTCGGCCAGCGAGATCGTCGCCGGCGCGCTGCGTGACCACAAGCGGGCGGTCATCATGGGATCGCAGACCTTCGGCAAGGGCTCGGTGCAGAGCGAGATCGCACGCCTGCCGATGCCCAACACCTCGCTGAAGATCACCACCGCGCGCTACTACACCCCGTCGGGCCAGTCGATCCAGGCCAAGGGCATCGTGCCCGACGTGCTGGTCGACGAGACCGCCGAGGGCAGTCCGTTCGCGGCGCTGCGCATGCGCGAGGCCGATCTCGACAAACATCTGGGCGACGGCAGCGGTGCGGCCGAGAAGAAGGATGCCGCCCGCGAGAAGGCCCGCGAGGAGGCGCTGAAGAAGCTCGAGGAAGCGCGCGACAGCAAGGACAAGGCCCCGAAGCTGCCGGAATACGGCACGCCCGAGGATTTCCAGCTGCAGCAGGCGCTCAACCGCCTGAAGGGGCGCCCGGTGGTGGCGTCGAAGACCCAGACCGAGCGCAAGCCGGTCGAGCCGAAGGCGAACTGAGACGGAGCGCGCGATGGACGACGACCAGCTGCTGCGCTACAGCCGCCATATCCTGCTCGACGAGATCGGCGTCGAGGGCCAGCAGCGCCTGCTCGACGGCCATGCGCTGGTGATCGGCGCCGGCGGCCTGGGCTCGCCGGCACTGCTTTATCTGGCCAGCGCCGGCGTGGGCACGATCACGGTGGTCGACCACGACACGGTCGATCGCACCAATCTGCAGCGCCAGATCGCGCACACCGAAGCGCGCGTCGGCCTGCCGAAGGTCGAGTCGGCGGCGGCCGCGATCGCGCAGATCAACCCGGGCGTGGTGGTGCGCACCGTCGCGCAGCGTGCCGACGCCACGCTGCTGGCCGAGCTGGTGGCGGCGGCCGACGTGGTGCTCGACTGCAGCGACAACTTCCCCACCCGCCAGGCGGTCAACGCCGCCTGCGTGGCGCAGCGTCGTCCGCTGGTGTCGGGCGCGGCGATCGGGCTGGACGGCCAGATCGCGGTCTGGGATGCGCGCACCGGGGAACTGCCATGCTACGCCTGCCTGTTCCCGCCGACCGCCGAGGTGCCGGAGGTGCGCTGCGCGACGATGGGCGTGTTCGCGCCGCTGGTGGGCATCATCGGCACGATGCAGGCGGCCGAGGCGCTCAAGCTGCTGGCCGGCTTCGGTCAGCCGCTGGCCGGCCGGCTGCAGATGCTCGACGGTCGCCGCATGGAATGGACCGAGATCCAGGTCGGGCGCGATGCCGCCTGTCCGGTCTGTTCGGCAAGGGCCTGACACGGACCTGATCCGGCCGCTATGCTGTCGGACATGGAAAAAGCCCATCCCGAACTGACAGCACGCAACTTCCCGTCGGCCCAGGAGGAACTCCAGGCCGCACAGCCGCCCTCGCTGTACGGCGGCCCGGAGAGCGCCTACCGGCTGGCCTTCGCCGACAGCGCCTTCCTGCTGCGCGAGGAGCTCCGGCCGGTGCGCATGCAGCTCGAGCTGCTCAAGCCCGAGCTGGTCCAGACCGAGCTCGGCATCGAGTCGACGATCGTGATCTTCGGCAGCGCGCGCATCCTTCCGCCCGAGACCGCCGCCGAGCGCCTGGCCGAGGCCGAGGAGGGCGGCGACGAGGCCGCGGTCGCGCGTGCGCGCCGCCAGGTCGACATGAGCCGCTACTACGACGAGGCGCGTCGCTTCGGTGCGATCGTCACCCAGCGCTCGCGCACGCTGGAGACGCCGATCTACGTCGTCACCGGCGGCGGCCCCGGCATCATGGAGGCGGGCAACCGCGGCGCGCATGAGGTCGGCGGCAAGAGCATCGGCCTGAACATCGTGCTGCCGCACGAGCAGGCGCCCAATCCGTACATCACGCCGGAGCTGTGCTTCCAGTTCCACTACTTCGCGCTGCGCAAGATGCACTTCGTGATGCGCAGCATCGCGCTGGTGTGCTTTCCCGGCGGCTTCGGCACGCTCGACGAGCTGTTCGAGACGATGACGCTGATCCAGACCGGCAAGAGCCGCCGCCGCCCGATCCTGCTGTTCGGGCGCGAGTTCTGGACCCGCCTGATCGACTTCGACTGGCTGATCGAGACCGGCATGATCAGCCCGGGCGACGTGAACCTGTTCCGCTTCGTCGAGACCGCCGAGGAGGCCTGGGAGCAGCTGTCGGCCCACTACGGCTTCGATCTGCCCGACACCACCACCGGCGCCTTCGCGGAGGACATGTGAGCATCGACATGAGCGGGCGCGAGGTCGCGCTGATCGGCGTGCCGACCGATGTCGGTGCCTCCGACCGGGGCGCGTCGATGGGGCCGGAGGCGCTGCGGGTGGCGGGTCTGCGCGAGCGGCTGCAGGCGCACGGCCTGGTGGTGCATGACCGCGGCAACCTGTCCGGCCCGGCCAATCCGTGGCTGCCGCCGGTCGACGGCTACCGCCATCTGGCCGAGGTCGCCGAGTGGAACCGCAAGGCGCACGAGGCGGTGCATGCCGAGCTGACCGCCGGGCGGCTGCCGATCATGCTGGGCGGCGACCACTGCCTGGGCATCGGCTCGATCAGCGCGGTGGCGCGCCACTGCCGCGAGACCGGCCGCAAGCTGCGGGTGCTGTGGCTCGATGCGCATGCCGACTTCAACACCTCGGCGATCACCCCGACCGGCAACATCCATGGCATGCCGGTGGCCTGCCTGTGCGGCTTCGGCCCGCCGGAGCTGACCGGCATCGGCGGCCAGGTGCCGGCGATCTCGCCGAAGTGGATCCGCCAGATCGGCATCCGCAGCGTCGATGCCGGCGAGAAGCGCTTCGTGCACCAGAACGAGCTCGAGGTCTTCGACATGCGCTACATCGACGAGATGGGCATGCGCCATGCGATGGAGCTGGCGCTGGCCACGCTCGACGAGCGCACGCATCTGCATGTCAGCTTCGATGTCGACTTCCTCGACCCGGACATCGCGCCGGGCGTGGGCACCACCGTGCCGGGCGGCCCGACCTACCGCGAGGCGCAGCTGTGCATGGAGATGATCGCCGACACCGGCCGGCTGGGCTCGCTCGACATCGTCGAGCTCAATCCGGCCTGCGATGTGCGCAACCGCACCGCGGTGCTGGCGGTCGACCTGGTCGAGAGCCTGTTCGGCAAGAGCACGCTGATGCGACGCTGAGCCGCGTGCACCGCGCAGGGCGGACTGACATCGCGGACTGCGACAATCGGCCCATGAGCCTTCGCAGTCCTTCCGCTTCCGCCGCATCGTCTTCCCTGCAGCTTTCCCTGGTCGCGCTGGATGATCCGGCCGACCGTGTCGCGCTGGCCACCCGCTGGCGTGCGCTCGAGGCCCGTGCCGAGGGCAGCTTCTTCACCCGCTGGGCCTGGATCGGCACCTGGCTGGCGCTGCTGCCTGACGCGGTGCGCCCGCGGCTGCTGCAGGCGCGCCGCGGCGAGTGCGATGTCGGCCTGGCGCTGGTCGTCGACGGGCCCGGCCGGCAGCGCTTCGGCCTGCCGTTCTGCCGCACCGCCTGGCTGCATGCGACCGGCCGGCCCGAGTTCGACATCCTGACGATCGAGCACAACGACTTCCTGATCGCGGCCGATGACACCGAGGGTGCCGACGCGGTCCGCGCGGCGATGCTGGCGCACTGGGCCGGGCGCCTGCGCGGTGTGACCGAGATCGTGCTGCCCGGCCTGGCCGGGCCGGGCTGGCCGGCCGGCTGCGAGGCGCGACTGGCCTCGCGCCGGCTCGAGCGCGAGGACTGGGTGCGCCGCTCCTACGCGGTCGACCTGAAGGCGGTGCGCGCCGCCGGTGGCGACTTCCTGAAGCTGATCAGCGCGAACTCGCGTTCGCAGATCCGCCGCAGCATGAAGGAATACGGCCAGCTGGGGGCCCTCACGCTGATGCCGGCGGCCTCGACCGCGCAGGCGCTGGACTGGCTCGAGCGCCTGGCCGTTCTGCACCAGGCGCACTGGACCGGCCGCGGCCAGCCCGGCGCCTTCGCCAACGACTTCTTCTTCCGCTTTCACCGCACGCTGGTCGAGCACCACCACGACAGCGGCGCGGTCCAGATGCTGCGGGTGGCGGTGGGCGAGCACGACCTGGGCTTCCTCTACAGCTTCATCCACCGCGGCCGGGTGTACTTCTACCAGTCGGGGCTGGAGTACGGCCTGATCGAGAAGCATGCGCGGCCCGGGCTGGTCGCGCATGTGCTGGCCGCGCAGCACAATGCCGCGCTCGGCCACGAGGTCTACGACTTCATGGCCGGCGAGTCGCGCTACAAGACCACGCTGGCCACGCTCGACGAGCAGATGACCTGGACGACGCTGCGCACCTCGGCGCTGCGCTTCGAGCTGGAGGCGGCGCTGCGCCGGCGCCGTCAGCGCCGTGCCGGCGCGGTCGAGTCGCAGGAGGCTCTGGCCGATTGAGGTCGGCGCCGCACGCCGCGGCCCTTCAGCCGGCGGGTGCGATGCCGCGCCGCTGGCGTGCCGCCAGCAGCATCCGGCGCGGCGTCAGCAGCTTGGCCAGCAGCCGCAGCGTGCGCATGTCCAGGCAGCCGAAGCGGGTGCTGCTGCGCAGCAGCATGCGTGCAGCCTCGAGCCGGTCGGTCTCGATCAGCGCATCGGCGGCGTCCAGGCAGAAACCGCCGAGTTCGCGCAGGAACAGCGGCAGCTGGCGCAGGTAGAGCTCGGGATCGCGCTGGCAGATGCGCTCGGCCACCCGCAGCGTGTCGACGGTGGCGCGCACCCGGTGCCGCGGCGAGGACATCTGGCTGGCCGACAGGCGGTAGTCGATCAGCGCGCGCTCGATGAAGGCGACCTCGCCGCAGCGCGCCGCGCGCACGATCCAGTCCCAGTCGCACATCGAGCGCGCCTCGTCCTCGAAGCTGCCGGCCTGGTCGGCGCGCAGCAGCTCGCGGCGGAACATCAGCGTCGGCGGGTGCATGAAGTTGCCATGTGCCAGTTCCTCGTAGGCCGGGCCGTGGCAGACATGGAACTGCTCGCCCCAGGCGGTCTCGAGCGGGTCGCGGCGGCGCAGCAGCGAGCGGATGCCCTGGCGGGCCCGGCCGATGCGTGCGTAGTAGCGTGCCGCATGGCCGGCGCTCACCCTGCCGTCGCGGTCGTCGAAGGCATCGAAGTCGCCGGCGCACATCACCACCTCGGGCAGCGCCTCCAGCACCCGCGCCTGCAGCGCCAGGCGCTCCGGCCGGCACAGGTCGTCGGCATCGAGCAGCGCGATCCACTGCCCGCGTGCGGCCGCCACCCCGGTGGCCCGCGCCCGCGCCAGCCCGCCATTGGGCTGCGACAGCAGCCGCACCCTCGCGCCGTACTGCGCCAGCATCTGCGCGGTGCCGTCGGTCGAACCGTCATCGACGACGATGATCTCCAGGTGCGGCCAGGTCTGCGCGAACAGGCTCTCGAGCGTGGCCGGCAGGGTGTGGCGTGCGTTGTAGGCGGGAATGACGACGCTGATGAGTTCCGCCGGATTCAGGTCTGAGTTCAGCTTCGAATTCAGATCAGGTCCGGCCTGCGGTCCAGGCATTGTTGTGTCCGGTCGGGTCAATGGTTCACATGATTTCAGAGCAGCCGTGAAAAGGGAAGGTTTCCCATTTCGGGTTTGCTGAAAGCAACGGTAACGAATGTGTTCCGTGACCGTGACGTGGCTGCCGTTGCTGCTGCGGTCCGGGCCTCAGGTCGGCCGAGCCCAGGGCACCAGCAGCAGCGCCAGGCGGCGCAGGGCGGGCACGCGCTGGCCGATCTGGTCGAGCAGCACGATGTCATTCTGGTTCCAGACCCTGAAGATCAGCGTCGACAGCAGATAGAGCACCACATAGAGCAGTCCGGCCAGCAGCTGGTGCAGCAGCGTCGGTGCCTCGCTCAGCGACAGCGCGCCGAAGCACAGCGCGGCCGCGCTCAGGGCTGCGGCGCTCATGCGCATCAGCTCGCCCAGCGGCAGCGGCATGCGCAGCACCCACCAGACGCAGCCGAAGGTAAACAGGAAGACCGCCAGCGTCGAGGCCATGTGCGCGTAGATGGCCCCTTCCAGCCCGTGCGTCGGCACCAGCCACAGCGCCATGCCCGCGCTGGTGACCACCGCGAAGACGGCCTCGGCTGCGCGCAGGCGCTGGTTGTCGGTGATCGTCAGCAGCGCGCCGAACGCGGCGTAGGACAGCGTGACGCCGCGCACCAGCACCATCATCTGCAGCGCGAAGATGGCGGGCGCATAGCTGCTGCCATAGGTGAGCTCGACGACCGGCCGGGCCCAGAAGTAGCCCACGCCGGTCAGCAGCAGGCCGAGAAAGTGGAAGTAGCGCACCGCATCGCCGCCGAGCCGGTGGATGCGCTGCTGGCCGCCGGCGCCATAGGCGTTGGCCAGCACCGGCATCAGCACCGTCATCAGGCCGGAGGACAGCAGATCCACCCCGCCGCGTGCCAGCGTGGCGGCGATGGTGAAGAAGCCGACCGCCTCGGCGCCGACCAGTCGGTTGAGCAGATAGGTCTCGATCGCCTTGTTGCTGAAGGCGGCCACCAGCGTCGAGACCATGGTCCAGGCGAGATGCGGCTTGACGCGGGCCAGCAGCTCGTCGTCGATCTCGCGCGAGCCCTTGCGGATCTCGGCGCGGCGCAGCTGGTGGGCGGCCATCAGCGGATGCGCGATCGAGATCGCCAGGAACAGCAGCATGTAGCCGTCCAGCGGTGCGCCCAGCAGCGCCATGATGCCGGCGCCGGCCAGGTTGATCAGGCTCAGCAGGCTGATCGAGCTGGCCTCGATGCCGAAGCGGCCGTAGCCCTTGGCCACCGAGATGCTGAACAGGTACCAGGCCTTGGCGAAGGAGGCCAGCAGGGCGACCGCGGCGAACAGCGCCAGATGGCCTTCCCAGCCGGCCGGACGCAGTGCCGGCAGCGCGGCCAGGAAGATGGCGCCCACCGCCAGCAGCGACCAGCCCTGCCAGCGCTGCAGCCGGCGGTGCACGTCCTGGGCGTCACCCAGGCTCTTGCGCCCGAGCGACTCGGAGACGAATCGGATCGCCGAGGTGGTCAGGCCATGGTTCATCACCAGCACCAGCAGGCCCGAGAGCCACACCAGATAGGCGTAGCGGCCGTAGTCGGCCGGCCCGAGGCCGCGCGCGATCAGCATGCTGGTCACCAGACCGGCCGCGTAGGTCACATAGGTCGAGCCGGTCGTCAGCAGCACTGAGCGCAGCACTGCCTTGGCACCGAACTGGTTGCTCATTCAGGGTCCTTGTCGAATCGTTCGGCCCGCGGCGCGCCGTCGGCTGGGTCCGGCGGGGCCCGGTCCGTCCGCGACGAACCTCTTGTGGATGGTAGCAAACGGGCCTTTCGGCCTGAGGTGCCGTGCTCAGCGCGCGAACTGTGGATGGCGATGGGTGGCCATGCGCATCATCCGCGCGACGAACTGGGCCGCGCTGCGCTCGCGTGGCATGAAGCGTGGCAGCTGGTAGGGATCGGCCTGGTCGGTGGCCACGCCGACGGCGGTCGACACCGCACTGCTGTAGCCGGCCTCCTGCACCATCCTGGCGTGGATGGCCGCATAGTCGAGATCGGGCTTGCCGTTGGGGTAGGCGAAGCACGGCGGCTGGCGCCCGGTCAGCTCGGTGATGCGGTCGCGGTTGTCGGCGATCTCGCGCCGGGCCTGCTCGGGGTCGACCTTGGCCAGGATCGGATGGGTCACGGTGTGGCCGCCGATGTCGACCAGACCGCTGTCGGACAGCGCCCGCACCTGGTGGTCGTCCATCATCAGGTCGTTGGGCAGCTTCGCGCCGGCCTTGCGGCACAGCTCGGCGCAGAAGTCCTGCCGATGCTGCGGATCCAGGTATTTCACCGCCCGGGTCAGATCGGTCACCAGCGTGCGGCGCGAGGCGATGTCGGTGATCATGCGGGTGCCCAGGCCGACCTCGGACAGGTCGATCGCGCCGGGCGGCAGCCGGCGCACCGTCTCGACCACCGTGTCGTTGAACATGCAGCCGCCGTTGAGGAAGCCGGTGGTGACGAAGACGGTGGCCGGCAGGCGGAACTCGCGCAGCAGCGGCAGCGCCAGATCGTGGTTGTCGCGGTAGCCGTCGTCGAAGGTGATGCAGGCCGCCCCGGCGGGCAGCCGGCCTTCGCGCAGCATCTCGGCGGCCTCGTGCAGCCGCAAGACCTTGAAGGCGCCCGCGAGCGCGCGGAACTGCTCGGCCATCTGGCGGATGTCCGGCACGTCGGGCTGAAGAGGATCAGGCTCCTTCAGCACCCTGTGATACATCAGGATCGGCAGCAGGTTCGTGCCCGTCGGATAACGGGCCTGCACGAACCAGCGTGCGATCGGGCGGGCGATGGCGACCATGTTCAGAAGACTCCCAGCGTCTCCCCATGCTGTCAGGGAAGACTTCATATTGTCCTGCCGTGCATCGACTGCGCGACAACCAGAGCCGGGTGATCCGTCTCCCTTTTCATGGGGAAACCTCTTTTCCGGCAATGATGGAAACGAATTTTCCACGCCGGGCTCTGGTATCGACAGATCTGTTACCTGCGGAATGCAAATCGGCGAAAAGCTCATCGCCTGATCGTGCCCGCCACAGAAGGACGGTGTCCCATCCTTGATGCCGGCCTGCATGTTAACGAGTGTGTAGCATGTCACATCCGAAAGTCTGTTTCCTGACGAAACGCTGTGGTTTCGCGGCCGCAGTCGAGGCCCTCCGGCAGGGCACGACATAAAACGAAACACGACGATACCTGGGCGAAAGGACGCCGAAGCGCTCGCCCGGCACGATGAGACCGTGTTCGATGCAGTCTCATCAAGGAAGGAAATCGTCATGAATCGCGTGTTCAAGCGTTCGCTGGCCGGTGTGGCCGCCCTGGCGCTGGTGGTCGGTCTGAGCGCCTGCGGCAGCGCGCCCTTCGGCGGGCGCGGCGGCCCCGAGGGCGAGGGCTCGTCCATCGGCATGGGCATGAAGGACCGCCATGCGCACGGCCCGCGCAGCGAGGCCGACCACCAGAAGATGCGCGAGCGCATGGTCGAGCGCATCACCGCGCAGCTCGAGCTCGACGCGGTGCAGAAGGGCCATCTGGTCCGGCTGATGGAGACCCTGCAGGCTCAGCGCACGGCAATGGCCGGCAGCGCGGGGCAGGCCGGCCGCGGGGGACATGGCGGCCCGGGTGGTCCCGGCATGCTGCCCAGGCAGCAGATGCAGGAGCTGGTCAAGGGCGAGCGCTTCGACCGGGCCCGCGCCCAGACCCTGGTCGACGAGAAGACGCAGGCCGCGCGTGCCGCCGCGCCGCAGGTCATCGCCGCGATGGGCGACTTCTACGACAGCCTGAGGCCCGAGCAGCAGGCCAAGGTGCGCACCTTCCTGGAGCGCGGTCCGGGCCGCGGCTTCATGGGCGGTGGCCGTCACCACGGCTGAGCCGTGCGCGCGGCGGGTGTCCGCGGCTAGGATCGGGCCATGCCTCGCCTGCTCCTGATCGATGACGATGAACATCTGGCCGCGCCGCTGGCCGCCTACCTGCGCCGCTTCGACCTGCAGCTGGAGGCCTCGGTCCGGCCGGAGGCGGGGCTGGAGCGGCTGCGCACCGAGCCCTTCGATGCGCTGATCCTCGATGTGATGATGCCCGGCATGGACGGCTTCGAGCTGTGCCGGCGCCTGCGCCGCGACCCCGATGCCCGTCTCGCCGGCCTGCCGGTGCTGATGCTGACCGCGCGCGGCGAGGTCACCGACCGCATCATCGGCCTGGAGCTGGGGGCCGACGACTACCTGCCCAAGCCCTTCGAGCCGCGGGAGCTGGCGGCGCGGCTGCAGACCATCCTGCGCCGACGTGCCGCGCCGGTCGGGGCGACCGCGACCACGGCGATGCCGATGGCCGGGCGCCTGCGCTTCGATCGCATCGAGATCGACCTGGAGCGACGCCAGGTCTGGCGCGACGGCCAGCCGGTCGAGCTGACCGGCACCGAGTTCACGCTGCTGGCGCTGCTGGCGGCCGAGCCGCAGCGCGTCTTCAGTCGCGACGAGATGCTTTCGCGCCTGCGCGGGCACGAGACCGAGATCCACACCCGCGCGATCGACATCCTGGTCAGCCGCATCCGCCGCAAGCTCGAGCCGCTCGACTGCATTCGCACCCTGCGCAATGCCGGTTACACCTTCGCGGCCGGAGCGCCCGAGTGAGGCGGCTGCCGGGCGTGCTGCGCCGGCTGGGCGGCCGGCTCGGGCCGCGCCTGCTGCTGCTGTTCGTGGTGCTGGCGCTGGCGATGACGGCGGTGTTCATGTCGGGCCTGCAGCGCGCGATCGGCGGAGGCTGGCGCGGCCTGGTGCGCCCGCTGGTCGCCGACTATGCCGACCGGCTGGCGGCGGACCTGGGTTCGCCGCCGGACATCGCACGTGCGCAGGCGCTGGTGGCGCGCCTGCCGCTGTCGGTGCGCATCGACGGGCCGGTGGTGCAGTGGGACTCGCACCCGCATCTGCGCGGTCAGCCGGAGCGGCCCTGGCGCATGGGGCCGCCCCGGCATGCCTCCGATGTCGATCTGCATCGCCACCATCACGGCGATGCGCCGGCCTCGGGCGGGCGCGACCTGCGCTGGGTGGCCGATCCGGCGCTGGAGGATCGCGCCGACGCGGACGAGGGCAGTGAGCGCGGCTGGCTGCTGATCAGCCGGGTCACGCCGGACGGCCACCGCATCCGCTTCGGCCTGGGCGATGTGCCCTGGCGGGAACGGCCGCGCTCGATCGGCTGGGTCACGCTGGCCACGCTGCTCGGCCTGACGCTGCTGGCCTATCTGGTGATGCGCCACTGGCTGCGGCCGCTCGACGACATTCGCGCCGGCGCGGTGCGCTACGGCGAGGGCGACTTCGCCTCGCCGATCCCGGTGCGCGACCGCGGCGAGCTGGGGCGGCTGGCGGTCCAGATCAACACCATGGCCGCCGCGCTGCACGGCATGCTCGAGGCCAAGCGCGCGCTGCTGCTGGCGATCAGCCATGAGCTGCGCTCGCCGCTGACCCGCGCGCGCCTGCATGCCGAGCTGGTCGAGGACGGACCCTCGCGCGAGGCGCTGCTGCGCGATCTGGGCGAGATGCGCGAGCTGATCGCCGATCTGCTCGAGGGCGAGCGCCTGGCCGGCGGCCATGCCGCGCTCCAGCCGGCGCCGACCGATCTGGCGCTGCTGGTCGAGCTGGCCGCGGTCGAGGCGGCCGAGGCTGCGGGTGCGCCCGAGCAGGCGCTGCGCTTCGACCTCGATGCGGTGTCCGGCGAGCTGGCGCTCGATGCGGCGCGCTGGCGGCTGCTGGTGCGCAATCTGGTCGGCAATGCGCTGCGGCACGGCAGCGCGCCGGTGGAGGTTCGGCTGGCCCGGGTCCGCCCGGATGCAGGCCAGGCCGATGCGGTGGCGGGCGATCTGCTCGAGTTCGGCGTGCGCGACCATGGGCCGGGCGTCCCGCCCGAGGTGCTGGCCCATCTGGGCGAGGCTTTCTATCGGCCGGACGCCGCACGCGGCCGGGGGCAGGGCGGCGTCGGCCTGGGCCTGCATCTGTGCCGGCTGGTCGCCCGGGCGCATGGCGGTCGGCTGGAGCTGCGCCCGGCGCAGCCCGGCCTCGATGTGCGGGTCCGGGTGCCCTGGCCGGATCAGCCGGCGCGGTCGGGTCCGGCTGATCCGCCGTCGTCGCTCCGCTCCGACCCGGCTGGCAGCGCGTAGGCTGCCTCGTAGCCCAGGTCCATGCGGGCGCTGTCGGTCTCGCGCGGACCGTCCTGATCGCGTGAGCCCTCGCTGCGCAGCATGGTGTGAAGCCGGCGCCACAGCGGCAGCGAGCTGTCGGCGGCAGGGGTGTGCTTGTCGGACATGTCGGGCTCCTTCCTTGTCGTCGTGGATCTTGTGATCCGGATTTCAGGCTCAGGTCCAGGGGCTGGCTACCCAGTCGGGCAACAGGCGCATCAAGACGTGTCCTTGTCCCATCCCGGGTTGCAGCTTCGAACGACCCTGACCGCCGGTGAGAAGGCTGGCGCGGTGCGGTCGGGTTCCGGGTTTGGAGTGCGCTTGAGCGTGACAGGTTCCGCAAGAATGCTTGGCCTGTCCTGAAGCGGGGCTCCAATCCTGCTCAGGGTATGGCGTGTCCGGCGCCCCTGGTCCGGGTGCCGGGTTGCGGGGCCGGCTGTTTCAGGCCTGGGCCTCTGTGCTGTGATAATCGGTAACCTTTGGGACCGATCGCCGCGGGCGAGTCGACATGATGAATCTGCCTTCCTTCGCCTCCTCGATCCGCCTGGTCGGCCAGATGCTGCTGTGGGGTGGCTGGCTGGTGCCGGCGCTGCTGGCCTGGCAGCGCCTGCTCGACTATCTGAACGACGACCTGGCGCGGCTGCATTTCACCCCGAGCTCGGCGCTGCTGCCGATGCCCGACATCAACGAGGCTGCCAACATCGCCGCCGCGCGGCAGTGGATGCTGGTGGCGGCGGTCTGGCTCGGCCTGGCGATCCTGTCGGCCTGCATCGGTGCCTGGCGGGGGCGGGCGGCCGGCCGGGCGGGTCAGCCGGCATCGGCCGAGGGGCCGGCCGCGCCGGTCGCACCTGCTGCAGGCTCGGTGGTGCCGCCGCCCGCGCTGGCGCAGCAGATGGATCTGCTGTCGCGCCAGGTGGAGGCCTGCCGCGAATCGCTGGCCGGCGAATACGCCCGGGTGCAGGCGATGGGTGCAGCCACCGACGACACCCAGCGCGATCGCTTTGCGCGACTCGAGCAGCGCCTGTCGGGACTGGAGGGTCTGCTGCAGCGCAATGGCGAGCAGATCGGGCATCAGCTCGGCGATCTGCGCGAGCGCATGGCGGCGGGCGGCTCGACCAACCAGTCCGATTTCGGCGATCTGGCCACCGGCCCGGTGCCGCTGCTGGCCGGTGCCGGTTCGGCCGATGACCTGCGTCGGCTGCGCGATCTGGTGCTGAACCTCTCCGACCTGAAGGCGGACCTGCGTCTCGAGCAGCGCCAGCTGCGCCAGCGCCTGCGCGATCTGCCCGATGCGGCGGGAGGCGCCGGTAGCCAGAGCCGGCCACGACCGCCCCGGGCCGCCTGATCGGCCGGCTCATGGTGGGTTGCCCGGGCGTCCCGGCTCGGGTATGATCAGGTTTTCGCTAGAACGCTGAATGGGCGGATCAGATCCAGCCCATTTTTTTTGCTTGAACCGCCGCAAGGCACCGGAAGGAGTGCGGCAGCCGGCTGGCGTGATGTCTGCGAAGAGGCCCGTTGCATGGGCTGCCCCGAGGGGCAGTTCGTGTCGGTCGCGGCCTCGATGCGGCATGACGCGGCTCTCAGGCTGCCGTTTGTACTGCATAGATGAACTGGCAGCAGGCTGTCGAACGAACCGTTACCGGCATGGGCTACGAACTCGTGGAATGCGAGCGTGGCCTGCGCGGGTTGCTGAGTGTGTCCATCGACCGGGTGCCGGGCACCGTCTATCCGACCGGTCCGGCCGACTTTGTCCTGGTCGAGGATTGCGAGCAGGTCACCCGCCAGCTCCAGCGCGTGCTGGAGGTCGAGGGCTGCGACTACGCTCGTCTGGAGGTGTCCTCGCCCGGGCTGGATCGGCCGCTGCGCAGGATGGCCGACTATGTGCGCTTCGAGGGCGCCGAGATCGACGTCACGCTGCGCCAGGTCTTCCAGGGGCGCAAGAAATACCGCGGCATCCTCCGTCTGGCCGGGAAGGGTCCGGACGCCTCGCTGGAGCTGATCTTCCGCGACGGCAAGGACAAGGACGAGCAGGTGCTGGGCTTCACCCTCGACGAGGTCCGCGAGGCCCGGCTGGTGCCGGTCGTGGACTTCAAGGGGCGGGGCCGCAAGGACAAGGATGCCGGCGCGGCAGCGGGTGAAGCGGCGGAACAGGAACCCGGAGGTCACGAAGAATGAACCGCGAACTGTTGATGCTGGTCGATGCGATCTCGCACGAGAAGAACGTCGATCGCGAAGTCGTGTTCGGCGCCGTCGAGTCGGCGCTGGCCTCGGCCACCAAGAAACTCTATGAGGGCGAGGTCGACATCCGTGTCGCCATCGACCGCGAGAACGGCGCCTACGAGACCTTCCGGCGCTGGCATGTCGTGCCCGACGAGGCCGGTCTGCAGCAGCCCGAGGCCGAGATCCTGCACTTCGAGGCCAAGGAGCAGATCGACGACATCGAGGTCGGCGACTTCCTCGAGGAGTCGGTCGAGTCGGTGCCGATCGGCCGCATCGGCGCGCAGGCCGCCAAGCAGGTGATCCTGCAGAAGATCCGCGACGCCGAGCGCGAGCAGCTGCTCAACGACTTCCTGTCGCGCGGCGACAAGATCTTCACCGGCACCGTCAAGCGCCTCGACAAGGGCGACCTGATCGTCGAGAGCGGCCGCGTCGAGGGCCGCCTGAAGCGCAGCGAGCTGATCCCGAAGGAAAACCTGCGCTCGGGCGACCGGGTGCGGGCGATGATGGTCGAGATCGATCCGACGCTGCGCGGTCCGCAGATCCTGCTGTCGCGCTCGGCGCCGTCGTTCATGGTCGAGCTCTTCCGCCAGGAAGTGCCCGAGATCGAGCAGGGCCTGCTCGAGATCAAGAGCTGCGCCCGTGATGCGGGCAGCCGCGCCAAGATCGCCGTCGTGTCCTATGACAAGCGTGTCGATCCGATCGGCACCTGCGTGGGCGTGCGCGGTTCGCGCGTCAACGCGGTCACCAACGAGCTCGCCGGCGAGCGCGTCGACATCGTGCTGTGGTCGGAGGATCCGGCGCAGTTCGTCATCGGCGCGCTGGCCCCGGCCAATGTGCAGTCCATCGTCGTCGACGAGGAAAAGCACGCGATGGACGTGGTGGTCGACGAGGAGAACCTGGCCATCGCGATCGGTCGCGGCGGCCAGAACGTGCGTCTGGCCTCCGAGCTGACCGGCTGGCGCATCAACATCATGACCGCCGAGGAATCGGCGGCCAAGCAGGCCGAGGAAAGCGACGGCATCCGTCGCCTGTTCGTCGAGCGTCTGGATGTCGACGAGGAAGTCGCCGACATCCTGATCGCCGAGGGCTTCACCAGTCTCGAGGAAGTGGCCTATGTGCCGCTTCAGGAGATGCTGGAGATCGATGCCTTCGACGAGGACACGGTGCAGGAGCTGCGCTCCCGCGCGAAGAATGTCCTGCTGACGCTCGAGATCGCCAAGGAGGAGCGCGTCGAGGAGGTGTCGCAGGACCTGCGCGACATGGAAGGACTCAACGCCGAACTGATCGCGAGCCTGTCCGAGGGTGGCATCCACACCCGCGACGATCTCGCCGATCTTGCGGTCGACGAGCTGGTCGAGATGACCGGCGTCGACGAGGCCCGTGCGAAGGCGCTGATCATGAAGGCGCGCGAGCACTGGTTCGGCACGGACGCCTGAGTCCGAGCTCCGCGCCCCGAGACCCTTCCAGATCCTGACCGACACCGACGAACGAACGAACAAGACGCCCGTCCCAAGGAAACAAACACATGGCTGTGACCACCGTTGCCCAGTTCGCTGCCGAGCTCAAGAGTTCGGTGACGACGCTGCTCGAGCAACTTCAACACGCCGGCGTGAGCAAGGGAAGCGACCGCGACCCCCTCACCGAGGCCGACAAGGAACGACTGCTGGACTACCTCCGCCGCACGCATGGCACGACTGGTGCCGACCGCAAGAAGATCACGCTGACCAAGAAATCCACCAGCGAGATCAAGCAGGCTGACGCGTCCGGCAAGGCCCGCACGATCCAGGTCGAAGTGCGCAAGAAGCGCACCTTCGTCAAGCGCGACGATGTGGTGGGTGGAGCCGGTGGCGCCTCCGAGGCGCTGGAGACGGTCGAGGACGACTCGCGTCAGGTCGAGGAAGAGCTGCGCCTGCAGGCGGAAGCTGCCGCCGCAGCTGCGGCCGCGGAAGAAGCCCGCCGCCGCGAGCAGGCCGAGGCCGAGGAGCGCGCCCGCCGCGAGGCCGAGGAACGTGCCCGCCGCGAGGCCGCAGAGCGTGCTGCGGCCGAAGCCGCGGCCCGCGAGGCCGCTGCCCGTGCTGCTGCCGAGCAGGAAGCCCGTGCCCAGGCTGAAGCCGCCGCTGCGGCTGCGGCCCGTGCCGAAGCGGCTGCTGCTGCTCCGGCGCCGGCCGCCGCGCCGGTGGTCGACGCGGCAGCGCAGGCTGCCCGCGACGCTGCTGCCCGCCGTGCCGAGGCCCAGGCCCGTGCTGCCGCCGAAGTGGCTGCTCTGAACGAGGCGGCTGCGCGCCGTCGCAACGGCGGTGGCGCCCAAGGTCGTGCAGGCAGCGCTGTCCGCACCGCCGCGCCTGTGGCCGCTGCCGCTCCGGTGGCTGCACCTGCACCTGCACCCGCACCGGCTCCGGCCCCGGCCCCGGTGGCTGCACCTGTGGCGGCCCCCGCTCCGGTCGTCGCTGCTGCGGCTCCGCTGCCTGTGCCTCCGCGTGGTGCCGCTCCGGCTCCCGCACGCGTTCCGGCGCCGCCGGTCCGCCCGGCGCCGCAGCAGCCGACCAGCCGCGGCATCTTCACTCGTGCACCGGCCCCGACGCCGGCCGCTGCCCCGGCAGCGGCTGCGGTTGCCGCGCCCGCTGTGGATGCGGCACGCCAGGCCGAAGCCGAGCGCCGTCGCAAGGCGGCCGAGGCCGAAGCCCAGGCCATCCGCGACATGATGGCCCGCAAGAACAAGGTCCTGGTCGCGAAGAAGCCCGAAGAGCCCAAGCCCGCTGCGGCTCCTGCCCCGGGTGCGATCACCGGCACCATTCGCAAGCCGGCTGGCGCCCCGGGCGCCGCCGCCGCTCCGGGTACGGCCCGTCCTGGCGACAAGGCTGCGCCGGGCAAGAAGGGTGCGGAGAAGAACGTCAAGTCCGGCGAACTCTCCTCGACCTGGTCCGACGACAAGAAGCGCGGCACCGCGCCGAAGGGCCGTGACGCGGCACCGGGCGCCTCCGCCAACCGTGGCAGCAACTGGCGCGGTGCGCCGGCCGGCGGCCGTGGCGGTCGCCGCGGCGGTCGTGGCGACAGTGGCGACCAGCGCATGGCGCCGCAGGTCGAGGCCCAGATCCACGAGGTCCATGTGCCCGAGACCATCTCGGTGGCCGACCTGGCCCACAAGATGTCGGTCAAGGCCTCCGAGGTGATCAAGCAGCTGATGAAGCTGGGCCAGATGGTCACCATCAACCAGCAGCTCGACCAGGAAACGGCCATGATCCTCGTCGAGGAAATGGGCCACAAGGCGTTTGCCGCGAAGCTGGACGATCCGGACGCCTTCCTCGAGGAAGAGAACGCGGCCGCGTCGGGCGAGGCGCTGGCGCGTCCGCCGGTGGTCACCGTCATGGGTCACGTCGACCACGGCAAGACCTCGCTGCTGGACTACATCCGCCGCAGCCGCGTTGCCGCGGGCGAAGCGGGCGGCATCACGCAGCACATCGGCGCCTACCACGTCGAGACGCCGCGTGGCGTCATCACCTTCCTCGACACCCCGGGTCACGAAGCGTTCACCGCGATGCGTGCCCGTGGCGCCAAGGCCACCGACCTCGTCATCCTGGTGGTGGCGGCCGACGACGGCGTGATGCCGCAGACGAAGGAAGCCATCAGCCACGCCAAGGCGGCTGGCGTGCCGATCGTCGTGGCGATCAACAAGATCGACAAGCCGGGCCACAACGTCGAGCGCGTCACCCAGGAACTGGTCGCCGAGCATGTGGTGCCGGAAGCGTACGGCGGCGACTCGCCGTTCTGCCAGGTGTCGGCCAAGACCGGCCAGGGCATCGACGAGCTGCTCGAGCAGGTGCTGCTGCAGGCCGAAGTGCTGGAGCTGAAGGCGCCGGTCGAGGCCCTCGCCAAGGGCCTGGTGATCGAAGCGCGTCTGGACAAGGGCCGCGGTCCGGTCGCGACGGTGCTGGTGCAGTCGGGCACGCTCAAGCGTGGCGACGCGGTGCTGGCCGGCCAGAGCTATGGCCGCGTCCGCGCCATGCTCGACGAGGACGGCAAGCCCATCACCGAGGCCGGTCCCTCCATCCCGGTGGAGATCCAGGGTCTGTCCGAAGTGCCGGCGGCCGGCGACGAGTTCATGGTCCTGGCCGACGAGCGCCGGGCCCGCGAGATCGCCACCTTCCGTCAGGGCAAGTACCGCGAAGTGACGCTGAACAAGCGCCAGGCCGCGAACCTCGAGAACATGTTCGAGAGCATGGGTCAGACGGCTGCGCAGATGCTGCCGCTGATCATCAAGGCCGACGTGCAGGGCTCGCAGGAAGCGCTGGCTGCCTCGCTGCTCAAGCTGTCGACCGACGAGGTCAAGGTGCAGATCGTGCACGCGGCGGTGGGCGGCATCAGCGAGTCGGACGTCAACCTGGCGCTGGCCTCGAAGGCGGTCATCATCGGCTTCAACACCCGTGCCGATGCCGGTGCGCGCAAGCTGGCCGAAGGCAACGGCGTCGATCTGCGCTACTACAACATCATCTACGACGCGGTCGACGAGATCCGCGCCGCGATGTCGGGCATGCTGGCGCCGGAGCAGCGCGAGGAAGCCATCGGTACCGCGGAAATCCGCACGGTGTTCGTCGCGTCGAAGATCGGCACGGTCGCCGGCTCGATGGTCACCTCGGGTCTGGTGCGTCGCAACTGCAAGTTCCGCCTGCTGCGCGACAACATCGTCATCTACACCGGCGAGGTCGAATCGGTCCGCCGCATGAAGGACGATGTCAAGGAAGTCAAGGAAGGCTTCGAGTGCGGCATCAAGCTCAAGAACGTCACCGACATCGCTGAAGGCGATCAGCTGGAGTTCTTCGAGATCAAGGAAGTGGCGCGCACGCTGTAATCCACGGCGTCTGCCCTGCTTCCGGGCCCCGGCGCCAGCGCCGGGGCCTCGTCGTTTTGCGCGAGAGTGCGCGAGAGCTTTCTCACCATGAGACACAAGCGTTCGATTCCCAACCGCGGCTTCCGTGTCGCCGACCAGATCCAGCGCGATCTGGCCGAGCTGATCCGCGGCCTGAAAGATCCGCGCGTCGGCATGGTCACGATCAGCGCGGTCGAGGTCACCCCCGACTATGCCCATGCCAAGGTGCACTTCTCGGTGCTGGTCGGTGATGCCGAGGCCACCGGCCAGGCGCTGAACGAGGCGGCCGGCTTCCTGCGCAACGGCCTGTTCAAGCGGCTGCAGATCCACACCGTGCCGACGCTGCATTTCCATTTCGACCGCACCACCGAGCGTGCGGTCGCCATGAATGCGCTGATCCGCGAGGCCAATGCGCAGCGCGCCGCCGACACCGACGATGAGCAGTGACATCCCCCTGATCGCCGATGCGGCGGTCGCCGAACCGCAGGGTGCCGCGGCACCGGCGCCCCGGGTGCGGGTGCCGCGCCGTCCGGTGCATGGCGTGCTGATGCTCGACAAGCCGCTGGGCCTGTCGAGCAACGACGCGCTGCAGAAGGTCAAGCGCCTGTTCCGCGCCGAGAAGGCCGGCCACACCGGCACGCTGGACCCGCTGGCCACCGGCCTGCTGCCGATCTGCTTCGGTGCGGCGACCAAGTTCTCCCAGGTCAGCCTGGAGGCTGACAAGGGCTACCGCGCCACGCTGCAGCTCGGCCAGACCCGCGTCGGCGGCGACCGCGAGGGCGAGGTGATCGCCGAGCGCCCGGTCGCCTGCGACCGCGCGGCCGTCGAGGCGGCCTGCGCGCGTTTCACCGGCCTGATCTCGCAGCTGCCGCCGATGCAGTCGGCGCTCAAGCACAACGGCAAGGCGCTGTATGAATACGCGCGCGCCGGCGTGACCGTCGAGCGCCAGCCGCGGCAGGTCACGATTCATCGCATCGACATCATCGAGTGGCAGGCTGACCGGCCGGACACGCTGGTGGTCGACGTGCTGTGCACCAAGGGCACCTACATCCGCACGCTGGCCGAGGACATCGGCGAGGCGCTGGGCTGTGGCGCCCATCTGGCCGGCCTGCGGCGCATCGTCAGCGGACCGGTCGACCTGCGCGCCTCGGTCACGCTGGCGGCGCTGGAGGCGATGGACGAGGCGGCGCGCGACGCCTGTCTGCGCCCGGTCGACGTGCTGCTGGCCGACTGGCCGGCGGTGCAGCTCGGCGAGGCCGACGCGGCACGTTTCCTCAGCGGCATGCGCCGCCGGATCGTGCATGCGGATGCCGAGCATGTGCGCGTCTACGGCCCCGACGGGCGCTCGCTGCTGGGGGGCGCCCATGTGAAGGCCGGCGAGCTGATCGCCGACCGTCTGCTGAGTCCTCTCGAAGTCCGCGCGCTGCGGCGCGACTGACCTGATCCGATTCCTTCCGAACTCTTCCGCTGACCCCGCGCCGCTGCGGCCGCGCTGACGGACCAACCTCATGAGCACACAGATCCGCAACATCGCCATCATCGCCCACGTCGACCATGGCAAGACCACGATGGTCGACCAGCTGCTGCGCCAGAGCGGCACCTTCGCCGAACACGAGAAGGTCGTCGACACCGTGATGGACAACAACGCCATCGAACGCGAGCGTGGCATCACCATCCTGGCCAAGAACTGCGCGGTCAGCTGGGAAGGCACGCACATCAACATCGTCGACACGCCCGGACACGCGGACTTCGGCGGCGAGGTCGAGCGCGCGCTGTCGATGGTCGACGGCGTGGTGCTGCTGATCGACGCCCAGGAAGGCCCGATGCCGCAGACCCGCTTCGTGACGAAGAAGGCGCTGGCCCTGGGCCTGAAGCCGATCGTCGTGGTCAACAAGGTCGACAAGCCGGGCGCCAAGCCGGATGCGGTCATCAACGCCGCCTTCGACCTGTTCGACAAGCTCGGCGCCACCGACGAGCAGCTCGACTTCCCCGTGGTCTACGCCTCGGGCATCAACGGCTGGACCAGCCTGGAAGAAGGCGCGCCGGGCGAGCAGTGGGGCCCCGACATGTCGGCGCTGTTCAACACGGTGCTCAAGCATGTGCCGCCGCAGCAGGGCGATGCCTCCGCGCCGCTGCAGCTGCAGATCTCGGCGCTGGACTTCTCCAGCTTCGTCGGCCGCATCGGCGTGGGCCGCATCAGCCAGGGCACCATCAAGCCGGGCATGAACGTGGTCGTGATGGAAGGTCCGGACGGCAAGAGCGTCAACGGCCGCATCAACCAGGTGCTGACCTTCCAGGGCCTGGACCGCGTGCAGGTGACGGAAGCCGGCCCGGGCAACATCGTGCTGATCAACGGCATCGAGGAGATCGGCATTGGTGTCACCGTGACCGATCCGGCCAACCCGCAGCCGCTGCCGATGCTCAAGGTCGACGAGCCGACGCTGACGATGAACTTCTGCGTCAACACCAGCCCGCTGGCCGGTCGCGAAGGCAAGTACGTCACCAGCCGCCAGATCTGGGACCGCCTGCAGAAGGAGCTGCAGCACAACGTCGCGCTGCGCGTGAAGGAGACCGACGAGGACGGCATCTTCGAGGTCTGCGGCCGTGGTGAACTGCACCTGACCATCCTGCTGGAGAACATGCGCCGCGAGGGCTACGAGCTGGCCGTCTCCAAGCCGCGCGTGATGTTCCAGGACATCGACGGCGTGAAGTGCGAGCCGATGGAGCTGGTCACCGCCGATGTGGAAGAAATCCACCAGGGCGGCGTGATGCAGGCGCTGGGCCTGCGCAAGGGCGAAATGCTGAACATGGAGCCGGACGGCCACGGCCGTGTCCGCCTCGAATACCGCATCCCGGCCCGCGGCCTGATCGGCTTCTCCAACGAGTTCATGAACCTGACCCGCGGCTCGGGCCTGATCTCGTCGATCTTCGACGGCTACGAGCCGCACAAGGGCGACATCGGCGGCCGCAAGAACGGCGTGCTGATCTCGATGGACGATGGCGAGATCTTCACCTACGCGCTGGGCAAGCTCGACGACCGCGGCCGCATGTTCGTCAAGGCCAACGACCCGGTCTACGAGGGCATGATCGTCGGCATCCACAGCCGCGACAACGATCTGGTGGTCAACGCCACCCGCACCAAGCAGCTGACCAACTTCCGTGTCAGCGGCAAGGAAGACGCGATCAAGATCACTCCGCCGATCGATCTGACGCTCGAATACGGCGTCGACTTCATCGACGACGACGAGCTGGTCGAGATCACGCCGAAGTCGGTGCGCCTGCGCAAGCGCTACCTGAAGGAGCATGAGCGCAAGCGCGCCTCGCGCGAAGGCGTGGGTTCCTGACGCGCATGCCGGGCATGAGCCATGCCCGCGCGGTCGCGCTGATGGTGCTGGTGACGCTGCTGTGGAGCAGCGCGGGCGTCGTCAGCCGCCATCTCGAGGCCGCGCGCGGCTTCGAGGTGACCTTCTGGCGCAGCGCCTTCAATGCGCTGGCGCTGCTGGTGGCGCTGCCGCTGCTGCGCGGCGCGGGCCTGTGGCGCTCGCTGCGCGAGGGCGGGCGCGCCCTGTGGCTCTCCGGCCTGTGCTGGGCGGTGATGTTCACCGCCTTCATGTTCGCGCTGACGCTGACCTCGGTGGCCAACGTGCTGGTCACGATGGCCATCGGCCCGCTGATCACCGCGCTGTTCGCGCGCATCTTCCTGCAGCACCAGCTGCCGGCGCGCACCTGGGGCGCGATCGCGGTGGCCGGTGCCGGCATCGCCTGGATGTTCGGTGCCGAGCTGCAGACCGGCGCGGCCGCCGGCATGGGCGTCGCGCTGGCGGTGCCGCTGGCCGCAGCCGTCAACTTCACCGTGCTGCAGCATGTCTCGCACGGCAGCGGCGACCCGGACGAGGCGCTCGGCGGCGAGGCCGCGGCCACGCCCGACATGCTGCCGGCGGTGCTGATCGGCGGGCTGCTGTCGGCGCTGGTGACGCTGCCTCTGGCCTGGCCGCTGCAGGCCTCCTCGCATGACCTGATGCTGCTGGCCGGGCTGGGCGTGTTCCAGCTCGCGCTGCCCTGCCTGCTGGTGGTCGGCCTGACGGCCGTGCTGCCGGCGCCGGAGATCGCGCTGCTTGGCCTGCTCGAGGTGCTGTTCGGCGTGCTGTGGGCCTGGGTCGGCGCCGGCGAGGTGCCGGGGCCGGCCACGCTCAGCGGCGGCCTGCTGGTGCTGGGCGCGCTGGTCGGCAACGAGCTGCTGGCGCTGGCCGGTCGCCACCGCACCGGCCCGGCGCGCTGAGGCCGCCGCGGCCGTCCTGGGCCGGCATGGGGCTCAGGCCAGATCCTCGATCACGATCGCGCCGGCGCCCAGCAGCGCCATCGCCCGGCTCCAGTGGCGCGCCATGCGCTCGCTCAGGGCCGCCAGATCGACCGGCTGGCCCTGCTGCACCGCCCGCTGGGCCTTGAGCTGGGCCGCCCGGGCCAGCACCGCCAGCTGGCGCAGCGCATCGGCGGCCTGCAGCAGATGCGCGGAGCCGCTGTCCTCGCCCGAGAGCCAGCGCAGATGGATGGCCGCCAGCTCCGCGCTGGCGCCGAGCCGCGCGATGCCGCAGTCCAGCCAGCGCCGGCAGCCCTCCACATCCCGCTGGCGCACCAGCGCATCGAGCTCGGCCTGGCTGCGGCGCTGCCAGCGGCGCAGCGGATGGCGGGTCGGAATCCGCTCCAGATGCCGCTCTAGCAGCTGCCGGGCCAGATGGCGCAGCGTCTCGGGCGGGCGGCGCACCAGCCCGCGCAGCTCGATCGCCGTGGCGCTCGGCGCCAGACTGCCATCGCCCTGCAGTCCGGCCTGCATCAGGCCGTCGAAATCCTCGTCCTGCAGGTGAAAGTAGCCGTCATGGTGGAAATAGCCCAGGCGGCGCTGCGTCGCATCGAAGTCGTTGACGATCAGCGGGGTGCGCCGGTGCTGGCGCCGGTAGTCCTGGCCGTCGGTATCGGGCAGCCACCAGGCGTCGGCCTCCAGCATCACCAGCCGGCCCGCGCCGAGCTGCTCGTGCAGATGGTCGGCCAGCGGTCGCCACAGCGTCAGCGCATGCGGCTCCAGCCCGTGCAGGCGGCGCAGATCCTCGGCCGGCGGGCGCGGCTCGCTCCACTGGTCATCGAGCCAGTCGATCGCCAGCACATGGCCCAGCACCGCATGCACATCGAGCCGCAGCGCCGCCAGCAGCGACAGCCAGGGATCGAGCACGCCGGAGCCCTGAGGCCACAGCCGCTGCCGGGTATCCAGCGGCACCGTGATGCCGTGTTCCAGCCCGTTGATCAGGCACAGGCGGGCGGCAGTGGCAGGCGGCGGAAGCATGATCGATGTTCTCCCTCAATGGGATTAATGTAACATCCAGTAATAAAATAACCGAAGTGTTGAATTGATCACGTTTTCGGATTCCTTGCGCAGCCGGGGCCGGCTGGCAGCGGGCGGCGCCGACCTGGCCGAACCGCTGGACGACGGCTGGTGGTGGGGCAGCAGCGCGCCCGGGCAGTGGGACTCGCCGCAGACCGTGCTGCGGCTGTCGCAGGAGCCGCACTGGCATGCCTGCGACGGCCCGGTCGCGCCGATCGACACGCTGGTCCGTCGGCTGGATTCGGCGGCGCTGTCGGCGGTTCATGCCGGCGTGCGCGACTGGTGGCTGTGCCGGCCGCTGCCGGCCTGCGCCGATCGGCGCCGTCGCTGGCTGGAGCTGGACGGTCTGGCCGGGCGCCGGGCCGAGCTGTGGCTGCATCAGGTCGAGACCGGACACCAGCGCCTGCTGCTGCGCAGCGACAGCGCGCTGCTGCGCCATCGCGTCGAGCTGCCGGCCGGCGCGGCCGACACCGTGCTCTGGCTGGTGCTGCGCGACGAGCCGGTGTCGGCGGTCGGGCTGTGGCGGCCGGTGCGTCGGGTGGGTGAGCGGCTGGCGGTCGATGCGCCGGCCCTGCGCGCGCGCCTGCTCGATGCGGACCGCGCCCGGCTGGCGCTGCGCCTGCGGGTGCATGAGCCGCTGCTGGGCCTGTCGATGGTGCTGCGCCATGCCGGTCGGCGCTGGCAGGCGCCGATGGCATTGGGGGCGCTGGGGGCTGCGGCTGCAGGGCAGGGCGGCGGCCTGTGGCAGGGGCTGCTGGATGTCGAGGCGCCGGCGCTGTGGTGGCCGCATGCGCTCGGCGAGCCGGCCCTGCATGAGCTGGAGCTGCACGCGCTGCTGCCCGAGGGCGGGCGCCGGGTGCTGCCGCTGGGACGCATCGGCTGGCGCCGGATCGCGCATGACCGCCCGCGCGGGCGATTGATCATCAATGGCGTGCCGATGCCTGCACCGCTGCGCCGGACCCGCTGGGTGCCGGGTGCGCAGATGTCGGCCACCGAGGCCGCCGCTCAGGTCGCGCAGGCGCGCGCTGCAGGCATCGATCTGCTGGACATCGCGTCTGCAGGCGGGCCGGATGCCGACGAGGCGCTGCTCGATGCCTGCGATGCCCAGGGCCTGCTGATCGGCCATGGCCTGAGTCTGGACAGCGCCGCCGCGTCCGCCCAGCTGGCCCAGCAGCTGGCGCGCTGGCAGGCGCGTGCATCGCTGGCCTGGGTGCGGGTACCCGAGTCGGTGATCACGCCGGTGATGCAGGCGCTGCCCGAGAGCCTGTGCCTGTCCTGCGCCTGGAGCGGGGTACTCTGAATCGGTCAGAATCGCGCTCCCGCCGGGCTCGTCTTTCCGGCCCCGTCTTCCCGGCCCACCGGGCCCCTGCCGATGTCCGAACCGATTCTTGCCGCAGCGCCTGCCGCCGCTCCGCTGTCCCCCTGGCGCCTGTCCGTCGCGCCGATGCTGGACTGGACCGACCGTCACTGCCGCCATTTCCACCGCCTGCTGACCCGCCGCACCCGGCTCTACACCGAGATGGTCACCACCGGCGCGCTGCTGCACGGCGACCAGTCGCGCCATCTCGACTTCGGCGAGATCGAGCATCCGGTGGCGCTGCAGCTCGGCGGCAGCGAGCCGGCCGACCTGGCCGCCTGCGCGCGGCTGGCGGCGACATGGGGCTATGACGAGGTCAACCTGAACTGCGGCTGCCCGAGCGAGCGGGTGCAGCGCGGCGCCTTCGGCGCCTGCCTGATGGCCGAGCCGGCCACGGTGGCCGACGGCGTGCGCGCGATGCGCGATGCGGTCGACCTGCCGATCACGGTCAAGCACCGCATCGGCATCGACCGCATCGAGTCCTACGATTTCGTGCGCGACTTCGTGGGGCAGATCGCCGAGGCCGGCTGCGAGGTCTTCATCGTGCACGCGCGCAATGCCTGGCTGAAAGGCCTGAGTCCGAAGGAGAACCGCGAGATTCCGCCGCTGCGCCATGAATGGGTCTGGCAGCTCAAGCGCGATTTTCCCGCACTGACCATCGTCATCAACGGCGGCATCCGCGACGACGACGAGATCGCGCAGCATCTGGCCCATGTCGACGGGGTGATGGTCGGCCGGCAGGCCTATCACGAGCCCTGGCAGATGGCCGGCTGGGATGCGCGATTCTTCGGCGAGCCGGGGCCGGCGGCCTCGCGCGAGGCGGTCGAATCGGCCTGGATCGAATATCTGGACGGCGTTCAGGCGGGCGGCCGACCCTGGCCGACCGCGATGCGCCATGCGCTCGGGCTGTGGAATGGCCAGCGTGGTGCCCGGATCTGGCGCCAGTTCTGGTCCGATCACCGCCACCGCGAGGCGCGCCCCTCCGAACTGGCCCGTCGATTCCATGATCTGGCTCGTCAGGCGGGTTCGGCATCGAATTGACCCGGCGCATCGCCAGGAACAAGGGAAGGAAAGCCGCGACATTTCACGCGACTCCAGGGAATCCCGGGTGGGGTGCCCGGGAATTCAAGCCTGAAATATTTCCGTACCTGCGGGCAATTCGGGCATACTCCGCGCCGAGCATGTGCTCGAACGCCTTGGAATGCCTCTGCCATGACGACCCTCCAGGACCTGCGCGCCAAGCAGGAAGAACTGCGCAAGCAGCAGGAAGAAATTGCCCGCTCCATCGAGGAATTCCGCTCCTCGCAGCGCGCCGGCGTGATCGCCGAGATCAAGGCCATGATGGCCCAGCATGGTCTGACGGTGTCCGATCTGGAAACCCCGGCCGGCCGGGGCAGCCGAGCCGCCGCCGAGGGCAAGACCCGCGAGCCGTCCAAGGTCGCGATCAAGTACCGCGATGCCGAGACCGGCTCGACCTGGACCGGCCGTGGCCTGAAGCCGCGCTGGCTGACCAGTGCGCTGGAAGCCGGCCGCTCGCTCGAGGAATTCCTGGTCGAGGCGCCCGCCGCCGAGTGAGCGCGAGCGACATGACGTCGCCTGCCACGGCCTGCTGATCACTTGCATCGATGCGCTGGCGTTTTCTTCATGCGGCGGATCTGCATCTCGACAGTCCGCTGCGCGGGCTGGACCGACATGAAGGCGCGCCGGTCGAACCGCTGCGCTCGGCCACCCGGCGTGCGCTGATCGCCCTGGTCGATCTGGCGATCGAGCGCGAGGTCCAGGCGCTGCTGATTGCCGGCGATCTCTATGACGGCGACTGGGATGATTTCCGCACCGGGCTGTTTTTTCACCAGCAGATGAACCGGCTGGCCAGCCGGGATATCCGGGTGTTCATCGTCCGGGGAAATCATGATGCGGAAAGTCGCATCACCCGGCAATTGCCGCCGATGGCGCATGTGCATGTCTTCGAATCCCGGCGCGGCGGCACCGTCGATCTGCCGGATTCGGGGGTGGCGATCCATGGTCGCAGCTTCTCGAAGCCTGCAGTGACCGAGGATCTGCTGCCCGGATATCCGCCGCCCGTGCCCGGGCGATTCAATATCGGGCTGCTGCACACCAGCCTGACCGGCAATCCGGATCATGATCCGTATGCGCCGACCACCGAAGCCCGCCTGATTGCAACCGGTTACGACTACTGGGCCTTGGGACATATCCATCAGCGTCAGGTGGTCCGGGAATCCTCGCCTTGCATCGTGTATCCCGGCAATCTCCAGGGCCGGCATGCCCGCGAGACCGGCCCGAAAGGCTGCGAACTGGTCGAGATCGAGCACGGGCGCATCGTGCGCCATGAGCCGGTGGTGCTCGATGTGCTGCGCTGGCACCGGCTCGAGCTGGACCTGGGCGGCATCGACGATCTGGAAGCGCTGGCGCAGCGCATCGATCCGGCCTTCGAGGCCTTGCTGGCCGGCGAGGCCGGGCCGGGGCGTGCGGTCGGTGTCGACGCGGGCGCGGCCTCGCGCCTGCACTGCGTGCGTGTGGTGCTGCGCGGCAGAAGCCGGCTGCACGGCGCCGAGGCCGCACAGCCGGGCCTGCTGGAGGCCGCGGTGCGCGCCCAGGCGCTGCAGCAGGCCGGGCGGCTGTGGATCGAGCAGGTCCGCGTCGAGCTGGCCTCGCCGCTGGACCGGGGCGCGCTGGCTGCGCGCGACGATGCGCTCGGCGAGGTGCTGCGCGAGGTCGACCGGCTGCTGGCCGATCCGCAGGCGCTGCGCACCTGGGCCGAGGCGGCGCTCGGAGCCGGCGCGAATCTTCCCGCCGAACTGGCCGATCTGCGCCCGGAGCGCCTTGACGAGGCGAGCTGGCGCGTGCTGCTGCTCGATGCCGAGGCGATGGTGCTGGCGCAGCTGGGCCGCGATCTGACGACATGAGGCGGCGGTGAGACTGCGCCGACTGCATCTGCAGGCCTTCGGGCCGTTCACCGACCGCTGGATCGACTTCGGCCCCGGCCTGACGCTGCTGGCCGGTCCGAACGAGGCCGGCAAGTCCTCGATGCTGCGGGCGCTGACGGCGCTGCGTTTCGGCATCGAGCATCGCAGCGCCGACAACTTCGTGCACGAGCATGCGCGCATGGCGCTCGGCGCGGTGGTGCTCGACCGCGAGGGGCGCGAGCTGCAGCTGCTGCGGCGCAAGGGCCGCGAGCCGACCCTGTCCGTCGTGGCACCCGACGGCGGCAGCCTGCCGGCCTCGGCCGACCTGGAGCTGCAGCTCACCGGCGGCCTGAAGCGCGCCGACCACGATCTTATGTTCGCGCTCGATCACCAGCGCCTGCGTGCCGGCGGCGAGCAGCTGCTGGCCGGCCAGGGCGAGATCGGTGCGGCGCTGTTCGAGGCCAGTGCCGGCGTGCACAGCCTGCGCACGGTGCTGGACCGCCTCGACCAGCAGGCGCGCTCGCGCCTGGTGCCGCGCGGCAGCACCGGCAGCGTCAACATCGCGCTGCGCCGCCACCGCGAGCAGCATGAGGCGCTGCGTGCCGCGCAGTTGCGTCCGGCCGAATGGGCCGCGCTGCGCCAGCGTGCCGACGAGACCCAGGCCGCGCTGGAGCGCGCCCGCGAGAACCGCGCCGCGGCCGATCTGGCGCTGCGCGACCTGCGCGAGCGCATCGCGGTGGCGCCGCTGCTGCGCACGCTCGACGACACCCGCGCCGAGCTGGCCGCGCTGTCGCTGCTGCCGCCGCCCGACGAGGATCTGCCGCGCCAGCGCATCGCGCTGCAGACCCGCGAGCATGAGCTGCAGACCGCCCGCGCCGCGCAGCAGGCGCTGCGCGCCCGGCTCGACGAGCAGCTGCAGGCGCTGCCGGCGGGCACGCCGCGCTGGCTCGAGCAGGCCGCCGGCATCGACCGCCTGGTCGCCGCCGCCGACGGCCTGGAGGCGGCGCGGCTGCAGTGCCGCGAGCTCGAGCAGCAAGGGCAGGCGCTGGATCGGCAGCTCGAGGCGGCCGCGCAGGCGCTCGAGCCGGGCGCGGGCGTGCAGGCGCTGCTGGCGCGGCGCCCCGACGCGGCCTGGCAGGCGCGCATGGAAGCCGCCACCGCGCAGCTGCAGGAGCAGGCGCGTGCCCTGGCCCAGCATCTTGATGATCTGGCGGCCGAGCGGGGGGCCGAGACCTCGCCGTCCGATCTGACCGAGCCGCCGGCCGCGCTGGCCACGCAGGTGCAGGCGCTGCAGCAGCGCTGCGACCGGCTGGCGCCGGAGGTGGCGCTTCTGGCTGGCCGCGAGGCGCTGGAGCGCCAGCGTGCCGAGCGCCACGAGACGCTGCAGCGCACCGCGCTGCAGCTCGGCGGCGCGGCGATGGCGAGCCGGGCGCTGACCGCATGTCCGCGCCTGGAGGCCGACATCGACCAGGCGCTGCGCGAGCGCGAGGCCGCGGCCACCCGCCTGGCCGCGCTGGCACAGCGCATCGACCAGATCGACGAGGCGCGGCGCGGTCGTGCGGCCGAGCGCGCCCAGCTGCTGGCCGCCGGCGCAGTGCCGACCGATGACGACATTGCCGAGGCGCGCCGGGTGCGCGACGCGCTGTGGCGGAGGCTGGCCGACGGCCCGGCGGCGCCTTCGACCGAGGACCGGGCGCTGTTCGCGCAGCTGCTCGACCATGCCGACCGCCTGGCGGACGGCCGCAGCCGCGACGGCGAGCGTGCGGCCCGGCTGCAGGCGCTGCAGCGCTCGCTGGCCGAGCTGGACGAGGACCGGGCGGTGCTGGACATGCAGCGGCAGGCGCTGCAGCGCGATCTCGAGCGCCAGAACCGCATCTGGGACGAGACGCTGGCCGCAGCCGGCCTGCCGCAGCTGGCGCCGCAGGCGCTGCGCGAGTGGCAGCAGCACCAGGCGCGCCACCTCGAGGCGGTGCAGGCGCTGCAGTCGGTCGACGAGGCGCTGCAGGCGCTCGACCGCCGGGTGCAGGCCGCCGCGGCCGAGCTGCGCGAGGCGCTGGGCCCGATGCCGGCCGGCGTCGCACCGGACGATGCGGCCGCGCTGCTGGGCCAGGCGCGTGCGCGGCTGCAGGCCCTGCGCGAGCGGCAGACCGCGCTGGAGGCGCAGCGCAGCGCGCATCAGGCGGCGCAGCAGCGCCTGGAGCGGCTGGCGCGCCAGACCGCCCAGCGCCGTGCCGCCGAGCGCCAGGCGCATGCGGCGCTGCAGGCCCTGCTCGACGAGGACGGCCGCGGCGTCTTGCTGCCCGAGAATGCCCTGCAGGCGCTGGCGCTGGCGAATGCGCGCCGCCAGGCGGGCGAGCGGCTGCGCACGCTGGCCGAGCAGCGTGAACTGCAGCGCCAGCGCCTGGCGCAGGCGCGGCTGGTCGAGACCGATCTGCAGGAGCGCGCCGCCGTGCTGGCTGCGGCGCTGGCCGAGCCGGCGCCGGCCGGCGAGGCGCTGCGCGGCTGGATCGACCGGCTCGCGGCCCGGCTGGGCGAGGCGCGTGCGGTCGAGGGTGAGCGCGCCCGGCTGCAGCAGCAGCGCCAGCAGGCCGACGAGCGCCTGGCGGCCGACAGCGCGGCGCTGGCTGCGGTGCAGGCGCAGCTGGGGCGGCTGTGCGAGCGCGCCGGCGTGGCCTCGCCCGAGCTGCTGCCGCAGCGTGAGGCCCAGTGGCAGCAGCAGCGCGAGGCCGTGCTGCGCCTGGCGCGCACCGGCGCGATGCTGGCCGAGGCCTCGCGCGACGACGAGGCCGGCCTGCGCGCCCGTCTGGCCTGCGCATCGCCGGCGGACGAGTCCGGGGCTGCCGATCCTGCCCAGGCGGTGCTCCGGCTCGAGCGCCGCCTGGCCGAGGCCGACGAGGCGCTCGAGCAGGCGCGTGCGGCCGACGAGCTGGCGCGGCGCGCGCTCGACGCGATCGACGGCGACGACCGCGCGGTGCAGGCGCGCGAAGGGCTGGAGCAGGCCGCCGCCACGGTGCGCGCCGAGCTGCCGCACTGGATGCGCGCGCGGCTGGCGCATGCGCTGCTGGCGCAGTCGATGCAGCGCTTTCGCGAGCGCAGCCAGGGGCCGATGCTCGGTGCCGCCTCCACGCTGTTCGCGGCGATGACCGGCGGCGAGTTCGAGCGGCTCGAGACCGAGGCCGGCGACGACGACGCGCCTGCGGTGCTGCAGGCCCGCCGGCGCGGCGGCCGCGCCATCGGCGTCGAGGCGATGAGCGAAGGCACGCGCGACCAGCTTCACCTGGCGCTGCGGCTGGCGGCGCTGGCGCAGCAGCGCGCGCGCGGCCTGCTGCTGCCGATGGTGCTCGACGATGTGCTGATGACCTCGGACGACGGCCGGGCGCTGCGGGTGCTTCAGGCGCTGGCCGAGGCCTGCGAGGGCGATGGCGGGCAGATCATCGTCTTCACCCACCACCTGCATCTGCTGGAACCCGCACGCCGGACGCTCGGAGCGATGCGGCTGCACGCCGTCGCGCTGTGAGCGCCTCGGCCGAAGGCCGGGGCACCTCGACGCACCAGCCGGGCCGGTGGCCGTCCTGCTCGCTCTTGTGCACATAGCCCAGCGCGTTGCAGACGATGCGGCAGCCCGCGCGCGTCACGTCGACCGGGCAGTGCAGGTGGCCGTGGATCCACAGGTCGGCCAGCGGCAGCAGCTCGTCGAGCGTGTTGCAGAAGCCTGCGGTGCCCGGAACCATGCCGTAGCGCGGGTCGGCGCTGTCGAGCGTCGGCGCGAAATGGCTGACCACCACCGTCGGTCCGTCATGCGGCTCGCACAGCGCCGCGCGCAGCCAGCGCTGGCAGTCCAGCGCCATCCCGCGCAGCTCGGCGGCCATCACCAGCCGGCCCTCGCGCAGCGTGGTGTTGCGGCTGAGGTACCAGTCGGCGGCGCGCAGCGCCTTGTCCAGATGGCCGAGCGCGGCGAAGTCGCTCCACAGCGTCGTGCCGATGAAGCGCACGCCGTCGATCACCCGGATGCGCCGGTCCAGCCACTCGATGCCCAGCCGCGCGCACAGCGCCTGCAGCCGCGGGCCGGTGGCGTCATGGTCCAGGCCGTCGTACTCGTGGTTGCCCGGCACGAACAGCACCCGCGACCAGCCGGGGCGCGGCGCGAAGCGGCCCAGGCCGAAATCGTCGCCCTGCAGGCGCGAGCCGCGCTGGTAGGAGCCGATGTCGCCGGCCAGCACCAGCAGGTCGGCGTCCGGTGCCGGCGCGGCCGTCCAGTCCGGCTGGGTCTCGAGATGAAGGTCGGAGAGGATCTGCAGGCGCATCCGGCCAGTCTAGCGGCCGGCCTGCAAGCCTGTCAGCCGAAGCGGTACTCGATCCAGTCGTGACGCGGCACGCCCGGACGCAGCCAGGCATCGGGCTGGCCGGTGTCGTCGCGGCCCAGGCTGTCGGGCAGCCAGCCGGGCTCGAGCGCCAGGCCGGCGCAGGGCGGCGCCAGCGCGCGGCCGTCGTAGAACTGCAGCGCCGGCATCGATGTGGCGATGCTCATCGCCAGCCGGCCGTCGGCCGACACCAGCCGCGCGGCCTCCTGCGCGTGGCCGGCGGCCAGCCGCCAGCCGTGGTCGTAGCCGCCGGCCGCCGCCAGGGCCGGATGGGTCGCGAACGGCCGGGCGTCGGCAGCGCGGAGCCGGCGCAGATCCATCGGGTCGTCGGCGCGGATCTCGCCGTCCAGCGCCACCGGCGGGCCGGTCGGGATCAGCGCGGCATCCACCGGCATCCAGGCGTCGGCATGCAGGCGCAGGCGCTGCGCACGCGCGTCGCCGGGGGTGCCGACGCCATCGAGGTTGAAGTAGGCGTGGTTCGTCATCGCCAGCGGCGTGGGCGCGTCGGCGCAGGCCTCGAAGTCGATGCGCAGCCGCCGCCCCGGGTGCAGGCGGTAGCGCACCCGCACCTCGACCGCGCCGGGAAATCCCTGGTCGCCGTCGGGCGAATGCAGCGCGAAGACCGCCAGGTCGGGCGCCTGCTCCTCGACGCGCCAGAGCCGGTGGCTCCAGCCGTCCGGCCCGCCGTGGAGCTGGTGGGCCGAGCCGGCGGGGTGCGGCAGCAGCGGCCAGACGCGGCCGTCGCGGCGCAGCACCGCGCCGGCGATGCGGTTGGCCCAGCGCCCGACGGTGGCGCCGGCGTAGCAGGCCAGGCGCTGCGGATTTTCGGGATCCGTGCCGCCGGCGAGCACCTCGCGCGGCTGCGCCTCGCCGTCGACCGGCACCCGGCAGGACAGCCAGGACGCGCCCAGCGGGCTCAGCGCGATCTCCAGGCCGTCGGGGCCGTGCAGGCACAGCAGGAGCGGCTTCATCGCAGCACTCCGCTGCCGTCGGCGGCATGGCTGATCCAGATCGCCGGCGGCTCGCCCTCGGGCGAGCGGTAGCCGGCCTCGATCGCGGCGCGCACCGCAGCCACCTGCGCGTCCGGCAGCACCGCGACGATGCAGCCGCCGAAGCCGCCGCCGGTCATGCGCGCGCCGCCCCGCGGCCCGATCGCCGCCTGCGCGATCTCGACCAACCGGTCGATGGCCGGATGGGTGATCTCGAAGTCGTCGCGCATCGAGGCATGCGAGGCGGCCATCAGCTCGCCCAGGCGCTTCAGGTCGCCGGCCTGCAGCGCCTGGGCCGCGGCCAGCGTGCGTGCGTTCTCGGTGACGATGTGGCGGGCGCGGCGGAAGACGAGCGGATCCAGCCCGGCGGCGTCCTGCGTCAGCCGCGTCTCGTCGACATCGCGCAGCGCCGGCACGCGGTAGTGCGCGGCCGCGGCCTCGCACTGCTGGCGCCGGGTGTTGTACTCGCTGTCGACCAGGCCGCGGCGCACCCGCGAGTGCACGATCATCACTGCCACGCCCGCGGGCATCGGCACCGCACGGCGCTGCGCCAGATGGCGGCAGTCGATCAGCAGCGCGTGGCCGGCCTGGCCGCAGGCGGAGATCATCTGGTCCATGATCCCGCAGTTGACGCCGACGAAGCGGTTCTCGGCGCGCTGCGCCAGCACCGCCAGGTCGACCGCCGACAGCAGCGCATCGTCCAGGCCGCCGAGCTGGCGCCAGACCTGGCCGACCGCCACCTCCAGCGCCGCCGAGGACGACAGTCCGGCGCCCTGCGGCACATTGCCGGCGATCGCCAGATCCGCGCCCGCCAGCCGCAGGCCGTGGGCCGCGAGGTGCTCGCGCAGCATGCGCACCGTGCCGCGCACATAGTCGCTCCACTGCTGCGTCGGGTGGTGCGCGATGTCGCCGTCGAGGTCGATCTCGTCGGTCTCGCCGTGCAGGTCGGCGGCGACGACCCGCAGCCGCCGGTCCGGGCGCCGCCGCACCGCGATGACGGTGCGGTAGTCGATCGCGCAGGGCAGCACGAAGCCGTCGTTGTAGTCGGTGTGCTCGCCGATCAGGTTGACGCGGCCGGGGGCCTGGACATGGAAGTCCGGCCGCTGGCCGAAGGCCTGGAGCATCGCGTCGTCGCAGCGGCGCGCCAGGGGATCGCGGAGAGCGCTCATGGGGGTGTGCATCGGTAGTGGACGTCGCTGACCGCGCGCAGCTGCGCGGCGGCCTGCTCCGGGGTGAGATCGCGCTGCGCCTCGGCCAGCATCTCGAAGCCGACCATGAACTTGCGCACCGTGGCCGAGCGCAGCAGCGGGGGATAGAAATGCGCGTGCAGCTGCCAGTGCAGGCCGGCCGTGCCGTCGAAGGGGGCGCCGTGCCAGCCCATCGAGTAGGGAAAGCTGCACCGGAACAGGTTGTCGTAGCGGCTGGTGAGCCGGCGCAGCGCCTCGGCCAGGTCGTCGCGCTGCGCGGGCGTGAGCTGGGGCAGGCGCTGCACCGCGAAGCGCGGCAGCAGCAGCGTCTCGAAGGGCCAGGTCGCCCACCACGGCACCACCGCCAGCCAGTGCGCGGTCTGCACCACCACCCGCTCGCCGGCGGCGGCCTCGCGCTCGGCACAGTCCAGCAGCAGCGGCCGGCCGTGGGCGGCGAGGTACTCTCTCTGGTGGCGATCCTCGGTGGCGGCCTCGTTGGGCAGGTGGTCGCAGGCCCAGATCTGGCCGTGCGGATGCGGCTGCGAGCAGCCCATGATCGCGCCCTTGTTCTCGAAGACCTGCACCCACGGATGGCGCGCGCTGAGTTCCTCGCTCTGCGCCGCCCAGGTGTCGATCACGCCGCGGATCGCCGGCAGCGGCAGCTCCGGCAGCGTGCGCGCGTGGTCGGGCGAGAAACAGATGACACGGCTGGTGCCGCGTGCGGCCTCGGCCTGGAACAGCGGGTCGAGGCGGGTCTGCGGCGCTGCGGCCGGCACCTCGGGCATCAGCGCCGCGTGGTCGTTGGTGAAGACGAAGGTGCCGGTGTAGGGCGGATTGATGTCGCCGCTGACCCGGGTGTTGCCGGCGCACAGATAGCAGTGCGGATCATGCGCAGGCAGCACCGTGTCGTCGGCCGCCTCCTGCCGGCCCTGCCACGGGCGCTTCGCCCGGTGCGGCGAGACCAGCACCCACTGGCCGGTCAGCGGATTGCGGCGGCGGTGGCTGTGCTCGGCCGGATCGAAGCGGGTCGGGAACAGGTTCGTCGGTTCAGACACGCTCGATCCTCGCGATGAAGGCGGTTTCGGCCGGGGCGCGCAGCATCGGCAGGCCGACCTCGGCCAGCCAGGCGCCGGCCAGGGTCACGCCCTCGGCGCTGTCCTGCGCATCGAAGAAGGGCGCGGTGTGGTGGCGGCCCTCGCGTCGGGGCGAGCCTGCAGGGCGCAGCTCGCGCACCCGGTAGCGGGCGGCCACGTCCAGCATCGGCAGGCGCAGCGCCGGCGGCTGGCGGTGGTCGCTCGGGCGGGTGCGCAGCACGATCAGCACGCCGTCGGCGGTGTCCGCGTCGGCATGGAACTGCCAGTGCAGGCCGTCGCCGGCCTCGCCGCGCCAGACCCGGCCGTGGTGCAGCCGGTCGCGCAGCCGCTTGTGCAGCGCGATCCAGCCGCGCAGCTCGTCGGCGTCCTCGGTCGAGAGCTGCCGCGGGTCCAGCTCGACCCCGAAGTGGCCGGCGAGCGCCACCGCCGCGCGGAAGGCCATCGCCTGCGTGCGTCCGGTGGTGTGCGCCGGCGCCGTACCGACATGCGCGCCCATGATCTCCGGCGGGAAGAACTGCAGGAAGCCGTGCTGCATCTCGACCCGCGAGAGCGCATCGATGCAGTCGCTGGTCCACACACGGTGTGCATGGCGCAGCACGCCGAAGTCGATGCGTCCGCCGCCGCCCGAGCAGCTCTCGATCTCCACCTCGGGGAAGGCCGTGCGCAGCCGCGCCATCAGCGCATAGGCTGCCAGCACCTGCGCGCGGTAGCCGGCACGTCCGTCACCCAGGCCGGCCGGCGCCAGGTCGCGGTTCAGGTCCCATTTCAGGTAGCGGATCGGGTGCGCGGCCAGGAGCGCGGCGATCTTCTCGAACAGGTAATCGCTCGCCTCGGGGCGCGCGATGTCGAGCACCAGCTGGTTGCGCGCGGTCAGCAGCGGCCGTCCGGCGATCTGCAGCGCCCAGTCGGGATGGGCGCGGAACAGCTCGCTGTCCGGGCTGACCATTTCCGGCTCGACCCACAGGCCGAACTCCATGCCCAGCGCGTTCACGTGCGCGATCAGCCCGCTCAGGCCGTCGGGGAACTTGTGCGCATCGGGCCACCAGTCGCCGAGCGCGGCGCGGTCATGGTGGCGGCCGTGGAACCAGCCGTCGTCGAGCACGAAGCGCTCGATGCCCAGCGCGGCGGCCGCGGTGGCCATCTCCTTCACCGGACCCGGATGCACGTCGAAGTAGACGCCCTCCCAGGTGTTGAGGTGCACCGGGCGCGGGCGCATCGCACCGCCCGGCCAGTCCAGGCGGCGGCGCAGCTCGGCATGGAAGTTGGCCGCCAGGCCGTCGAGGCCCTCATCGGAGCAGCTCGCCACCAGCTCCGGCGTCGTCAGCGAGGCGCCCGGCGCCAGCCGGCCCTCGCCCGGCGCCAGCCATTCGCCGAACTGCCACTGGTACTGGCCGTCATGCAGCCATTCGATCGTCTGCTGGTGGTTGCCCGACCAGGCCAGGTGCGCGCCGAAGACCCGTCCGGTCTGCGCGGTCGCGCCCGGCGTGGTGACCACCGCGCCGGGAAAGCAGTCGTGGCTGGTGCGCCCGCGCCGGCTCTCACGGCGCCACAGGCTGCGGGTCAGCGGGTCGGTCTGCGGCAGGAACTCGTGCACATGCTGGCCGGCGAAGGAGCGCACCGCGTCGCAGCGGCCGGGCAGCGGCAGCGTGCCGGCGGCCAGCCACTGCAGGTCGAGCGCGGTGTCGCCGTCGTTGTGCAGCGTCGAGCACAGCACCAGCACGTCGCTGTCGGCGTCCAGCGCGATCGACAGGTCCAGGCGCAGCCGCGCCACCGCGTCGCTCAGGTGCAGCGTCAGCGCGCGCCCCGGCGCGGTCCACTCGACCGTGCAGCCGGTCCAGCCCTGCGCGAAGTCGCGGCCCTCGCGGTGCGCCAGCAGCGCGCTCTGGCCGAACCAGCCGGTGCCGAAGACCGGCGCCACCGTCAGCGGCAGGTCCTGGTCGAGCGCGAAGGTCGGCAGCGCGCGGGTGTCGCGCAGCGCCGCGCCCGGGTCGATCCCGTCGGGCAGGCGTGCGCCCCAGTGGCGCCACAGCGGTGCCTCGCCGGGCACCAGTTCCAGCACGAGGCTGCTGCGCTGGCCGTGCAGGGTGATGAATTCAGGAGACGGCGTCGTCACGGCTCGGTCCTCAGCCCTTGGTCGCGCCGAGCGTCAGGCCGGCGATGAACTGCTTCTGCATCAGGAAGAAGATCGCCACCGGCGGCAGCGCGGCGATGATCGATCCGGCCGACACCAGATGCCACTGCGCCACCCACTGGCCGTTGAGCGACTTCAGCCCGCCGGTGACCGGCATCGCGTGATCGCCCTGGATCAGCACGGTGGCCCAGAAGTAGTCGTTCCAGATGAAGGTGAAGACCAGCACCGACAGCGCCGCCAGCGCCGGGCGCACCAGCGGCAGCACGACCTTCCAGAAGATCTGCCACTCGCTGGCGCCCTCGATGCGCGCCGCCTCGATCAGCTCGTGCGGCAGGTCGCGGATGAAGTTGCGCATGAAGAAGGTGCAGAAGCCGGTCTGGAAGGCGATGTGGAACAGCACCAGTGCGCCGACCGAGTCGTACAGGCCCAGGCGCAGACTCAGGTCGCGCACCGGCACCATCAGGATCTGGAACGGAATGAAGTTGCCGCCGACGAAGAGGAAGAACACCGCCAGGTTGGCCTTGAAGCGGTACACGCCCAGCGCGAAGCCGGCCAGGCAGCTCAGCGCGATCGCGCCGATCACCGTCGGGATCGCCACCATCAGGCTGTTGCCGATGTAGCGCGCGATCGGGGTGTCGCGGAACACCGCGGTGTAGTTCTCCAGCAGCTGCCATTCGGTCGGCAGGCCCCAGTAGTTGCCGGCGGCCATGTCGCCGGCGCCGCGGATGGAGGTCATCGCCACCGCCAGGATGGGCAGCAGCCAGACGATCAGCGCCAGCGGCAGGCCGGCCTTGTAGAGCCCGCGCGTCAGCGGCGAGCAGCGTTCGATCGGGGTCGGGAACATCAGGCCAGGTCCTTCTCTTGCTGGTAGATGCGCCACAGCACGAAGGTGATGTAGACGAGCATGATCGAGAACAGCACGGTGGCGATCGCGGTGCCGTAGCCCATGCGGTAGCCGTATTCGCTCAGCGCCTGTTCATACATGTAGAAGGCGAGCACCCGCGAGGAGCCGTAGGGACCGCCGGAGGTCATGATCGAGACCATGTCGAAGCTGCGCAGCGAGCCGATGATGGTCACCACCATCGCGATGAAGGTGGCCGGGCGCAGCTGCGGCAGCACCACATGCCAGAGCATCGACCAGCCCTTGGCGCCCTCCAGGCGCGCGGCCTCGATCAGGTCCGGGCGCACGCTGTTCAGCCCGGTGAGGTAGAGGATCATGCAGTAGGCGATCTGCGGGTAGAGCGCCGCGGCGATGATCCCGTAGTTCACCAGCCGCTCGTCGGACAGCACCGCCACGTCCGGCAGGCCGACCAGCGCCAGCAGCTGCGGCAGCAGTCCGATCGTCGGGTTGTAGAACCAGGTGAAGACCAGGCCGATGACGACCTGCGAGATCACGAAGGGAAAGAAGAACATCGACTTGACCAGCCGGATGCCGCTCACCGTCTGGTTCAGGAACAGCGCCAGGCCCAGCCCGATCGGCACCGACAGCAGGAAGAGCACCAGCCACAGCAGGTTGTTCTTCAGCGCGACGCGGAAGTCCGGATCGCCCGCCAGCTCGATGTAGTTGGCCAGACCGATGTATCTGGCCTCGCCCAGGCCGTCCCAGTCGTACAGGCTGATCGCGATCGACTCGAAGATCGGCGCGATCACGTAGAGGCCGAACATCAGCAGCGCCGGCATCAGGAAGAGCCAGGGGGCGAGCTGGCGCTGGTGGCGGCGCCACCAGGACAGGCGAGGGGGCGAGGCGGTCATCGGACGGGACGCAAGGGCGGACATCGGAGGCAAGGGCGGGCGGGCCGGGGCTTACTTGTAGACGCGCTGGCGCACCTGCTCGAGGCGCTCCAGCACCTCCTTGCGCGACTCCGGCTTGACCATGTAGCGCTGGAAGCCTTCCATGCCGGCCTTGGCCATCTCGGCGGGTGCGTCGCGGTCGTAGAACTGGCCCAGCGCGTGCGCGTTCGACAGCATCGTGAAGCCGTCCTTCAGGTAGGTGTCGCTCGGGCGGGTGGCGTCCTTGTTGACCGGCAGCTGGCCGAGAATCGCGTTGACCTCGGTCTGCACCTTGGCGCTGGCGACATAGGCCAGGAAGCGCCGGGCGTCCTCCTTGTTCTTCGCCTTGGCGGGAATGTGGATGGTGTCGGTCGGCGCGTCCTCGGCCATCGGCACGTTGCTGATCTTCGGGAACTGCATGAAGCCGAGCTGCGCCTCGGTCAGGCCGCCCTTCTTGAACGGGTCGACCGCGAAGTTGCCCATCAGGTACATCGCCGCCTCGCCCTTGACGAAGGCCGGCACCGCGTCCTGCCAGTCATAGCTGGCGTGGTTGGCCAGGAAATAGCCCGGCTTGGTCAGCTCGTCCCAGCGGTCGAAGACGGCCTGCACGCGCCGGTCGGTGTAGGGCACCTTGCCGGCGGTGAGATCCATGTGGAACTCGTAGCCGTTGACGCGCATGTTCAGGTAGTCGAACCAGCCGCCGGTGGGCCACAGCGCCTTGGTGCCGATCGCGAAGGGCGTGACGCCCGCGGCCTTGAGCCTGGCGCTGGCGGCCAGCAGCTCCTTCCAGTCCTTCGGCACCGCGATGTTGTTCTTCGCGAAGATGTCCTTGCGGTAGTAGATGCCCCACTGGTAGTAGGTGTAGGGAATGCCCCACTGCTTGCCGTTGATCGTCATCGACGAGGCGGCGGACTTCAGCTTGTCGTTCAGGCCTTCCTTGGCCCAGACATCGGAGACATCCTCGAACAGGCCGGCGTTGACGAACGGCGCCATCCGGTTGCCGGCGTACCAGGTCACGATGTCGGGCGGGTTGGCCGACAGGAAGTTGCGGATCGAGGTCTTGAAGCCTTCGTGGTCGAAGGTGTTGATCTTGACCGTCACATCCGGGTTGGCGGCCATGAAGCCCTTGGCCATCGCCTCCCAGGCGGCCTTCGGCGCCGGGTCGGAGGCGTCGGTGTTGATGACCAGCGTGCCGGCCTGGGCGGCGCAGGCGGCCGCGGCCCAGGCCAGCACGGCCAGCTTCATCGTCGTCTTCTGGATCGTCTTCATCGCTTGTCTCCTGTCGTGTCGTCGTGTCGAACGGGTGTCGGACGTCGTTGTCGGTCGGTGAGGTGAGAGAACAGTGAGAGAAAAGGGCGCGGGCCGTGCGGCGGGACAAGCCGTCTCGTCTCAGGTGCGCCAGATCGCCAGCCCCCGGGGGGGCAGGGGCCGCTGCCCCAGCAGGGGCGCCGCGGTCGGGAGCGCCGGCGCGTCGAGGCACCGGTCGGAGAAGTTGAAGGCCAGCAGCAGATCGCCCGCGCGGCTCAGGCGCAGGCCCTCGGGCAGCGCCTGCGCGGCGAGTCCGGCGTCGGCGGCCGCGCCGGTGAGCACCGCCTGCCAGCCGTCCGCGTCCAGCCAGCCGGCGACGCAGCGCACCGGGCCGCGGCGGGTCAGGGCCGCATGACCGTCGGCGAAGGCGGCCAGCACCTCGGTGCCTTCGGCCAGGGCCAGGTCCTCGCGCCAGCGGGTGATCTGCACGCTCTGTCCGCCGACGACGACCGGCTCGGCGCAGCCCGGCGGCAGCGAGGCCACCCGCCGCACCTGCACGCCGGCCAGCGCGCTCAGCGGCCCCGGCGGCAGGCCGTGGCCGGTGGGCGAGTCGCCTGCAGGGAAGGACAGATGCGCCGACTTCGAGCCCGCGCGCGGGCCCAGCACGATCTGCGCACCGCGCGCCGCGGCCGCCTCCAGCGAGGCCTGCAGCGCCGAGCCGATCTGCGGCTGCGCCGCCAGCACGATCAGCCGGTAGCCGGAGAGATCGGCGTCGGCCGGCACCAGGTCCACATCCAGCCCCAGGCGGCGCAGGCCCTCGTAGGCGCGGAACTGCAGCTCCAGGGGGTTGAAGTCGGCGCCTTGAGGCTGGATCTGCAGCATCCAGATCGCGGCGTAGTCGAACACCATCGCCACCGGCGCCTGAACCGCCAGCCGCACCGGACCGGCCTCGTCGAGCGTGAGCGCGGCCAGCTCGGCGCCGACCTGCGCGGCCTCGATCGCGCCCTGATCCTCGCTGGCGTCGGGGCGCAGCAGGCCGGTGTGCATCTGCTCCTGCGCGAAGGGCGCCTGGCGCCAGCGGAAATAGCTCACCACCTCGGCGCCGTGCGCAAACGCCTGCCAGGTCCACAGCCGCACCGTGCCGTCGTGCGGCGCCGGGTTCCAGTGGGCCCAGTTCACCGGGCCAGGCTGCTGCTCCATCACCCACCAGCGGCCGTCCCGGCACATGCCGCGGTACAGGTCGTGGTGGAACGACGGGATGTCCGGGTGCCCGGTCCGTGCCCAGCGCGCCTTTTCCTCGGCGCTGAGGAAGAACATCTGCGTGACGCCGAGCGGGTAGCTGTCCCAGGTGGCGATGTCGAGGTCCGCCGCCACGTCGTGGTGGTTGAACTCGGTGAAGAAGCCCATGAAGTTGTGCGACACCGGCCGCCCCGGCGACAGCTCGCGCAGGATCGCCACCTGCTCGCGGTTGAACGCCACCACCTCGTCCGACGAGAACCGCCGCCAGTCGAGCCGGTGCGCCGGGTGCGCCTCGGTCACGGTCAGCGCGGGCAGGTCGATCTCGTCGAAGCTGCGGTAGACCTGGCTCCAGAACACCGTGCCCCAGGCGGTGTTCAGCGCGTCGATCGTCGTGTAGCGCGCGGCCAGCCAGCGCCGGAACCCCTGCCGCGCCGACTCGGACAGGCTCAGCACGGTGTCGTGGCAGCCGTATTCGTTGTCGGTCTGCCAGGCGACCACGGCGGGGTGCTGGCCGTAGCGCTCGGCGACCGCGCGGCTGATGCGGCGCGACTCGGCGCGGTAGCCGGCGTGCGAGAAGCAGTAGTGCCGCCGCGAGCCGAAGCCGCGCGGGCGGCCCTGCAGGTCGATCGCTACCATGTCCGGCATCCGGTCCACCAGCCACTTCGGCGGCGTCGCGGTCGGCGTGCACATCACGACGCCGAGGCCGGCGGCGTGCAGCGTCTCGACCGCTTCATCCAGCCAGTCCCAGGTGAAGACACCCGGCTCGGCCTCGATCACGCTCCACGCGAATTCCGCGATCCGCACGACGCGGATGCCCATCGCGTGCATGCGCCGCGCGTCTTCGGCCCATTGCGCGCGTGGCCAGTGTTCGGGGTAGTAGCAGACACCCAGTTGCATGTCGTCGATCCTATGAAGTCAGGTGGTCAGGTGACCAGGCGCTCAGGCGGCTTGTGGCAGCGACTGGTTCTGGTCGGGGATGCGGCGTTCCAGCGCCAGCCCCTGGTCGTCGAACAGGTGCAGTGTGTCCGCCGGCAGGCCGATCGCCAGGCGGTGGCCGGTGCTGGCGTGGGCGTGGCCGGGGGCCTTGGCGACCAGCGACTCGGTGCTGCCGCTGGCGCCGGTCATGTAGAGGTAGGTCGATTCGCCCAGCCGCTCCTGCCACTGCAGCGGGCGGATGATGTGCTGCGTCGCGGTGCCGAGTTCGGTGTGCTCGGGCCGCACGCCCAGCGTCACCTTCGCGCCCGGCAACAGGCGCTGCGCATCGACCGCGGCGCGCAATGTCTCGCCGCTGCTCAGCCGCACGACGGCGTGGTCGGTGGCGGCGCTGACCAGCGTGGCGGGCAGGAAATTCATCTTCGGCGAGCCGATGAAGCCGGCCACGAACAGGTTGCGCGGGCGGTGGTACAGCTCCAGCGGGGTGCCGACCTGCGCCACCGAGCCGTCACGGGCCACGGCCTCGCCGCTGTTGAGCAGCAGGATGCGGTCGGCCAGCGTCATCGCCTCGACCTGGTCGTGGGTGACGTAGACGGTGCTGGCCTTGCCGAAGTCGCGGTGCAGCTTGGCGATCTCGATGCGGGTCTGCACCCGCAGCGCGGCGTCCAGGTTGGACAGCGGCTCGTCGAACAGGAACACGCCCGGCTCGCGCACGATGGCCCGCCCGATCGCGACCCGCTGGCGCTGGCCGCCGGAGAGCGCCTTGGGCTTGCGGTCGAGCAGCTGGTCGAGCTGCAGCACCTTGGCCGCGGCCATCACCTTCTCGCGGATCACCGCCTTGTCGACCTTGGCCAGTCCCAGCCCGAAGGCCATGTTCTCGTACACGGTCATGTGCGGGAACAGCGCGTAGGACTGGAACACCATCGCCACGCCGCGCTGCGCCGGCGCCACCTCGTTCATGCGCTGGCCGCCGATCTTCAGCTCGCCGCCGGTGATGTCCTCCAGCCCCGCGATCATGCGCAGCAGCGTCGACTTGCCGCAGCCCGAAGGCCCGACGAAGACGCAGAACTCGCCCTGCGCGATGTGCAGGTTCACGTCCCGGATGACGGGGGCGTGGTCGCCGTAGGCCTTGAAGACGGATGAAAGTTCGATGCTCGCCATGAGGCGGCATTCTGCTGCCAATATTATTAGCAATAATCAGTGGAAACCCGGGAGTCACCCTCGTCCGCCTCAGCGCGGGCGCACCGTCTGTCGCGCCACCAGCGGGCAGTCGATCTTGATCAGGTGGCGGCGTGCGGCGCGCTGCGGCGGCGGCAGGTCGGCCGCCGCCAGCAGCGCCTCGACCGCGGCACGGCCCATCTCGTAGTTGGGCAGCACCATCGTGGTCAGCGGCGGATGGGTGTGGCGCGAGATCTCCTGGTCGTCGTAGCCCATCAGCGAGACATGCTCGGGCACCTTGAGGCCGAGCTGGGCCAGCGCCTCCATCGCGCCCAGCGCCATCAGGTCGTTGGCGCAGAAGATGGCGGTGGGCGGGCGCGCCTCGCGCATCAGCGACAGTGTCGCCTCGAAGCCGGTGCCCGACATCCAGTCGCCGTCGCGCACCAGCGCCGGGTCGAAGGGCAGGTCGGCGGTGGCCAGCGCGCGGCGGTAGCCCTTGAGCCGGTCCTTGGCGGCCTCCATCCACGGCTCGCCGTTGATGAAGCCGATGCGGGTGTGGCCCATCGCGATCAGATGCTCGGTGGCCGCATGGCCGCCGCCGATCTCGCCGGGCACGATGGTGGGCAGGCGGTGGCGCTCGTCATGGCAGTTCAGCAGCACCACCGGCAGCTCGGCGTCGTCGGTCAGCACCGCCGGCAGCGTCACCTCCCGGGTGAAGATGGTCGAGTAGACGATGCCCAGCAGCATCGGGTTGGCGCGCAGTGCCGCGATCGCCGCGGCCTCCTGGTCGGCATTGCTGCGGGTGACGATGACGCTGACCAGGCAGTCGTGCTCCCAGGCGGCGTCACGCGCGCCGTCGACGCTGACCACCGGATGCGGGCTGGTCGAGATCTCGTCGACCAGATAGCCGATCAGGCTGCGCCGCAGCCCCGGTGCCGGGCTGGCGCTGGCGATCGCCTGGGGGGCGGGCTGCTCGCGCCGCGGCAGCCGGTAGCCCAGCTCCATCGCCACGCCGAGCACGCGGCTGCGCGTCTCGGCCGACAGCCGCGCGCCCGTCATGTTGTTGAGCACCATCGACACGGTGGACTGGGACACGCCGGCGGCCTTGGCCACATCGGTCATGGTGGGGCGGCGCACGGGCATCGGGGCAGGCTTGCGGGAGGTCACGGCAGTTCGGTGGAAAGATCGACGGGCAGGCCGCGATGGTAGCGAGGCGGCCGCTCGCCCCGCCACCGGGATCATGCCGGGTGATGATTTGCTAATAATTGGTGATAACCCGACCTCGGCTATGCTGGCGGGCATGATCGCCGTCGCTTTTCCCCCTGAGTCCGTTCCTGAGTCCGCCCCCTGGTGCCTGAGCCTGGCCGGCAGCGAGATCGCCGCGGCCTGCATCGAGCCCGGCGCGCTGGTGCTGCGGCTGTCGGCCGCGGCGGTGCGGCGTGCGGCCGACGGCGTGGCCGGCTATCTGCGCCCGGTCGAGCTGCGGCTGGCGCAGGCGCGCTGCGAGGGCGGCGGGCCGGACGTGTTCTTCGGCGGCATTCGCGCCGCGCGGGTGCTGCATGCCGGCCGGGTGCTCGACGCGCTGCCGCTGCCCGGCCGCCTGGACGGCGCGCTGGTGCTGGAGTTGCAGCTGATCCACGGCACCGCACTGCGCATCGAGGCCGGCGCGCTGGCGCTGGGACTGGCGTCCGACGCCGCGGCGGTCTTCCGCGAATCCTGCGACTGCTGACCGTGCCGGTGCTGCTGACCCACCGGTCAGCTTGACGCCGGTCATGCGCATGATCGGTGCCGGTCGGCAGAATGCGTGCATTCACGCACGCCGGATGCGTGCCGCACCGACAAGGATCGCGATGAGCGCCGCTGCCCCGAAAGCTTCTTCCGTCTGGCTGCGCCGCGGCCTGGTCGCGCTGCTGGTCGTCGGCCTCGGGGCGGGCACGGTGGCCTGGCTGCGCCGGCCCCAGCCGGTGGCGGTCAGCGCGGTCGAGGTGACGCGCGGCACGGTCGAGGCCACGATCGCCAACACCCGCGCCGGCACGGTCGAGGCCTGCCAGCGCACCCGGCTGTCGACCATCCTGGGCGGACGCATCGAGCGGCTCGAGGTGCGCGAGGGCGACCGGGTGCGCAAGGGCCAGCTGCTGATGAAGCTGTGGAACGACGACCAGCGCGCGCAGGCGGCGCTGGCCGCCGCGCAGCTCGACACCAGCCGCCGGCGCATCGTCGAGGCCTGCTCGGCCGCCGAGGCCGCCGAGCGCGAGGCCGAGCGCCAGCGCGGCCTGCGCGAGCAGGGCTTCATCTCCGAATCCGCCGAGGACCGCGCGCTCAGCGAAGCCCGCACCCGCCGCGCCGCCTGCCAGACCGCACAGGCCGATGCCCGCGCCGCCGAGGCGCGCCTGGAGGCGACGCAGGTCGAGCAGGGCCGCATGGTGCTGCGCGCCCCCTTCGACGGCACGGTGGCGAAGATCGTCGGCGAGGTGGGCGAATACTCGACGCCATCGCCGCCGGGCGTGCCCACGCCGCCGGCGATCGACCTGATCGACGACCGCTGCCTCTATGTCAAGGCGCCGATGGACGAGGTCGACGCGCCGCGGCTGCAGCCGGGCCAGCCGGTGCGCATCACCATCGACGCACTGCCGGGCCGCACCTTCCCCGGCCGGGTGCGCCGGGTCGCGCCGATCGTCTCGGCGTTGGAGAAGCAGGCGCGCACCGTCGACATCGATGTCGACTTCGACGATCTGGCCGCGGCCGGGCCGCTGCGGGTGGGCTACAGCGCCGATGTCGAGGTGGTGCTTGACGTGCACCGCGACGTGCTGCGGGTGCCGGCGGCGGCGGTGGGCGAGGGCGGCCGGGTGCTGGTGATCGGCGCCGAGGGCGTGCTGGCCGAGCGGCGGGTGCGCACCGGGCTGTCCAACTGGGAGCATACCGAGGTGCTTGACGGGCTGGAGGCCGGCGAGCAGGTGGTCAGCTCGCTCGAGCGCGAGGGCGTCAGGCCGGGTGTGCTCGTGCGGGTCGAGCCGGCCGCCTCGGGCGCGAAGCCATGAGCGCGCCGGCGCTGATCGGGCTGGAGCAGGTCGAGCGGGTCTTCCGTCTCGGCGACAGCGAGGTGCATGCGCTGCAGGGGCTGGACCTGCGCATCGACGCGGGCGAATACGTCGCGGTCATGGGCCCGAGCGGCTCGGGCAAGTCGACGCTGCTGAACATTCTCGGCCTGCTCGACCAGCCCAGCCGCGGGCGGCTGCTGCTCGAGGGGCGCGATGTCACCACGCTGAGCCCGGACGAGCAGGCGGCGGTGCGCAGCCGGCGCATCGGCTTCGTCTTCCAGAGCTTCCATCTGGTGCCGCGGCTGAGCGCGGCCGAGAACATCGCGCTGCCGATGGTGCTGGCCGGCATCGCGCCGAAGGAGCGCCAGGCGCGGGTCGCGCAGGCGCTGAAGGACTACGGCCTGGCCTCGCGCGCCGACCACCGCCCCAGCGAGCTCTCGGGCGGGCAGCGCCAGCGCGTGGCCATCGCGCGCGCGACGATCATGCAGCCGCCGCTGCTGCTGGCCGACGAGCCCACCGGCAACCTCGACCGCGCCACCGGCGACGAGGTGGTGCGCCTGCTCGAGGAGCTCAACGCACGCGGCGTCACGCTGATCGTCGTCACCCATGACGCCGGCCTGGGGGCGCGCGCGCGCCGGCGCCTGATGATGGAAGACGGCCAGCTGCGGCGCGACGAGCGCACGCCGGCCTGAGCGGACCCGGACCGATGCGCGGGTGGGACATCCTGGACTTCGCGCGGCGCGCCGCCACCGGCAGCCCGCTGCGCACGCTGCTGATGACGCTGGCGATGGCCATCGGCGTGGCGGCGGTGGTGGTGCTGACCGCGCTGGGCGACGGCGCGCGGCGCTATGTGGTCGACCAGTTCTCGTCGATCGGCACGAATCTGGTCATCGTGCTGCCCGGGCGCTCGCAGACCGGCGGCTTCAGCCCGGCCAATGCGGTCAGCACCACGCCGCGCGACCTGACGATCGACGATGCGCAGGCGCTCACCCGGCTGGCGGCGGTCGCGCAGGTCGCGCCGCTGGCGGTGGGGCTGTCGGAGGTGGCGGTGGCCGGGCGGCTGCGCGAGGCGATGGTGCTGGGCACCACCCGCAGCTACCTCGCGGTGCGCCGGCTGGCGCTGGCGCAGGGACAGTTCCTGCCCGATGACGACTGGGGCCGCGCCCATGCGGTCACGGTGCTGGGCGCGGCACTGGCGCGCGAGCTCTTCGGCCAGGGCTCGGCGCTGGGCCAGACGGTGCGCATCGGCGGGCGGCGGCTGCGGGTCATCGGCGTGATGGCGCCGGCCGGCCAGGGCCTGGGCATGAATGCCGACGAGGTCGCGATCGTGCCGGTGGCGCTGGCGCAGGCGATGTTCGACTCGAACACGCTGTTCCGGGTGCTGATCGAGGCGCGCAGCCGCGATGCCATCGCCGCGGCCCGGCGCCAGGCCACCGCGCTGCTCAAGGCCCGCCATGACGGCGAGGAGGACGTGACCGTCATCACCCAGGACGCGGTGCTGGCCACCTTCGACCGGGTGCTGCTGGCGCTGACCGCGGTGGTGGCGGCGATCGCAGCGATCAGCCTGGCGGTGGCCGGCATCCTGGTGATGAACGTGATGCTGGTGGCGGTGGCGCAGCGCACCGGCGAGATCGGCCTGCTCAAGGCGCTGGGCGCGCCGGCGGCGACCATCCGTGCGGTCTTCCTGACCGAGGCGGCGCTGCTGTCGCTGGCCGGCGCGCTGCTGGGCTATGCGGCCGGGCATGCGGGCGCCTGGGGGATCCGGCTGCTCTATCCGCAGTTTCCGGCCTGGCCGCCGCTGTGGGCGGTGGTGGCGGCGCTGGGCACCGCCATCGGCACCGGGCTGCTGTTCGGGGTGATGCCGGCGCGGCGCGCGGCCCGGCTCGAGCCGGTCGCGGCGCTGTCGCGGCGCTGAGCGGACACGCACACACGAGGACCGCCCCGATGCGCTGGACCGACACCGTCTCGATGGCCTGGCGCGCGATCGTCTCGCAGCGCGGGCGCAGCGTGCTGACGCTGCTGGGCATCGCGGTGGGCATCGCCGCGGTGATCCTGCTGACCTCGATCGGCGAGGGCCTGCACCGCTTCCTGCTGGCCGAGTTCAGCCAGATCGGCACGAACGTGGTCACGCTCTCGCCGGGGCGCACCACCACCGGCGGCACCAACCCGGGCTTCCCGTCCTCGGTGCGGCCGCTGACGCTGGAGGATGCGCAGGCGCTGCGCCGCCACCTGCCGCAGCTCACCGGCGTGACGCCGGGCGTGACCGGCAACGCCGAGATGCAGGCCGGCGGGCGGCTGCGCCGCGCGCTGGTCTACGGCACCAGCGCCGCGCTGGTGCCGGCCTTTCACCTGACGGTGGCGACCGGCCGCTTCCTGCCCGAGGAGGGGGTCGGCCAGGCGCGCGACTTCGTCGTGCTGGGCTCGACGCTGCGCCGCGAGCTTTTCGGCAGCAGCTCGCCGCTGGGCCAGCGGGTGCGCATCGGCAGCCAGCAGTTCCGCGTCATCGGCGTGCTGGCGCCGCGCGGGCAGTTCCTCGGCGTCGATCTGGACGATGTCGCCTACATCCCGTCGGCGCGCGCGCTGGAGCTGTTCAACCGCCCCGGCCTGATGGAGATCCATCTGACCTACGACGAGCGCATGTCGCCCGCGGCGGTGGTCGCGCAGGCCCGCGCGCTGCTGATCGCCCGCCACGGCCGCGAGGACTTCACCCTCGTCACCCAGGCCGACATGCTGGGCACGCTCTCCAACATCCTGAACATCGTCACGATGGCGGTGGGCGCGCTGGGCGGCATCTCGCTGCTGGTGGGCGGCGTGGGCATCGTCACCATCATGACGATCGCGGTGACCGAGCGCACCGCGGAGATCGGCCTGCTGATCTCGCTGGGCGCGCGCCGGCGCACGGTGATGGCGCTGTTCCTGGGCGAAGCGGTGGTGCTGTCGGCGCTGGGCGGCCTGCTGGGCCTGGCGATCGGCATCGGCATCGCCCAGGGCGCGCACCTGCTGCTGCCCGCGCTGCCGGTCAGCACGCCGCTGCCCTTCGTGCTGCTGGCGCTGGGCCTGTCGGCGGCGGTGGGCCTGCTCGCCGGCGTGATGCCCGCGCGCGCGGCGGCACGGCTCGATCCGGTGGAGGCGCTGCGGGCGGAGTAGGCGCGGGGTGTCCGGCGTGGGTGCCCGCCTGCGCGGGCCTGACGGCGCGTTTCGGCGCGTTTCCTCGCCCATGTCCCCGTCATCCTCGCGAAGGCGAGGATCCACCCCCGCCGCGCCCTCTGGCATCCTTGCGGGGTTTTGTCAGAACAAGGCGGGAGATGGGGCATGGCGGAGCGGGTGGTTCGGATCTTTCTGGCGTCGCCGAGCGCGGACACGCTGGAGGCGCGTGCCCGTGTGGCGCAGGTGGTCAGCGAGATTGGCGCCGATCCGCAGTACGCGCCGCATGTGCGGCTGGACCTGCGCCGCTGGGACGATCCGGCGCGGCCGGTGGTCTGCGACCGGGCGGGGAATCCGCAGCAGGACATCGTGCAGCAGGTCGGATCTCCGGGTGAGTGCGATCTGGTCATCGGGATCTTTGCGCACACGATGGGCGGGACGCTGCCGACGGAGCGGTTCCCGGTTCCTGCGGAGCGCGAAGAGCCTTGGCACTGCTCCGAGTGGGAAGTCGAGCAAGGGCTGATCGCGCGGCGTGCGGTCTGGGTCTTCCACGACCAGCGGCCCCTGACCGCCACGGGCGCCAAGGCCAAGCGCGAGTCGCTGGCCGTCAGCGAATACATCGAGCGCCACAACCCACCCGGCGCGCCGATGCGCGAGGGCTTCAATCCGTTTTCCGATCTGGATGACCTGGCCGGCAAGTTACGCCACGGTCTGCGCCAGTGGTTGTCGTCGCGGTACATCCGCGGTGGTGGTGCCGACGCCGACCCGGCGCCGTCCGATCTGCGCGCCTACCTGGGCCGCCGCAGCGAATATTGGTGTACTGGCGCCGCGGGCCGCCTCGACCGCCGCTTCGTCAACCTGACCTTGATGGTCGACCACGGCCTGACCCACAACGGGCCGCGCCACGAAGCGCAGGGCCGCTACGACCGGCTGAGCGCCTTGCTGGCCGAGCGGCCGGACGTGGGCGCGTGGGTGCTGGTGGGGGATCCGGGGTCGGGGAAATCGACCATCCTGCAGCACCATGAACTCACGACCGCAGCCGCGGCGCTGGCGAGCGAGGTGGACGCGCCGCCCGAGGTCTGCGTCTGGCAGCGGCTGTCGGAGTACAGCCACGACAGCGCGCCGCCCGCTGAGTGGCTGGCGGCGCGCTGGCCGCGTGACCTGCCGGCGTTGTCGGCGCTGCCCGGCGTGGCGCGGGTGCGTTTTCTGCTCGACGGCCTCAACGAGATCAAGGCGCCCGACCGCCGCCGCCAGCTCGAAGCGATCGACCGCTGGACCGCCTGGGCCGCGCAGCAGGCGCACCAGGCGGACCACGTGCTCGCGCCGATCTTCAGCGTGCGCACGCTCGACCAGAGTCCGCTCGGTGCTGGCGATTTCGAGGTGCGCCAGATCGTCGTGGCGCGCTGGAGCCGGGACCAGATCCGCGACTACTGCGCCCACACGCTGGGCGAGGGCAATGCGCTGTGGCCGCGGATCGAGGCAGACCGCCACCTGCTGGAACTCTCGGAGCTGCCGTTCAACCTGTGGGCGCAGTGCGAGTTGTTCAGCGCGCTGGGTCGGGCGGCCAGCGACCGGGCGGAGCTGATGGGCGGGCTGTTCTGGCAGATGCTGGTGCGGCGGGTGCATGACGGGCCGCTGAAGGTGGCGGGGCTGCTGGGAGACGAAGACCGGCAACTGATCGCCAACGGCAAGTGGAAGGAGAAGCTGCGGGCGCTGCCGGACCAGCAGGGCTGTCTGGTGCCGTGGCTCGACGAGGCGATGCAGCGGCTGCACCGGCTGGGTCGGCAGGTCAGCGTGTCGCGCGAGGAACTGCTGGGCGGGCTGGCCGCGCGCGCCGAGTGGGCGACGCCGGCGCAGTGGCTGTACGCGGTGCGCAGCCTGCAACTGATCGGCGAAGGCGGCAGCGACGAGTATTCGACCGACCCGCTGCTGCGCTGCACCCACCAGCTCTGGCAGGAGTTCTTTGCCGCCCGCGGGCTGCGTTTTCTGCCGGGGCAGGGCGCGGATCGGCTGCCGGACCTGCGCCCGCCCGCGCTGGCGCCGCTGGACGAGGTGCTGGGCAAGCTGGGTGTTCAGGAGCCGTTGCCCGGGCCGGATCCGTCGCACTGGGAGGAGCCGGTGAAGCTGGCGGTGCAACTGGTGCGCGATCCGCTGGCGTGGGTGCGGGCGCTGGAGGCGGTGAACCTGCCGCTGGCGGGGCGGGCGGCGGTGGCGTGTCGGGAGAAGGCGGAGCGGCTGCACGGTGCGGCGGTGTTCGACGGGCTGCGCCAGGCGCTGCTGGCGCGCAGCCGGGATCCGGCGGTGGATGTGCGGCTGCGGATCGAGGCGGGGCTCGTGCTGGGTGAGCTGGGCGATCCGCGCTTTGAGGAGTGCATCGGGCCGCATGGGCGGTATCTGTGGCCGAAGCAGTGGGTGCGCGTGCCGGCCGGGCGCTACACCATCGGCCACAACAACGGGCCGGCTGACGAGGGGCCGGAAACGTCGGTGACGCTGGCCGCGTTCGAGATGGCGTTCGCTCCGGTGACGAACGCGGAGTACCGCTGTTTCATCGACGCGGGGGGCTACAAGGATGAGCGCTGGTGGGACGGTGATCTGGCGCGCCAGTGGTTGCGGGAGGGCATTCGGAACGAGGCGCAGATCGAGCTGTACCGCGGTCTGTTTACTCGGTTGCGGCAGGACTGCGAGGGCACCATTGCCAGCTACAACAACCTCACGGAATCGGACTGACCTTGCCCCTGTATTCCGTATCCCATAGCCAGACTACGCGCTGGCTTGCCGAGCTTGGCCGGCGAGCCAGTTTTCTTCGAACTGCATCGGGCTGACGTAGGCCAGCGTCGAGTGCAGTCGGGTT
>NZ_JACCPY010000022.1 GCF_013426975.1 Sphaerotilus sulfidivorans | reverse complement strand
GCGCGTGGCCGTGCTCAACCGCTTCAGTCAGATCGGCCGGCCGCAGACCGTGCCGGTGGGTGCCGTGGCATGAGTCCGTCCGGGGTTGGGGTCAGGGCGTCTGCTCGTGGATTTGTGCAACAGAGCCCCCTACACCTACAAGGGCGAAACCACCACGATCCCGGCGGTGACGGCCGATTTCTGCCCCGCGTGCGACGAGTCCATCACCGACATGGCGGAAACCGAGCGCGTCATGCGCGAGATGCAGGCGTTCCACAAGCAGGTCAACGCCGCCACCGTGGACCCGAGCTTCATCGCCAGCGTGCGCAAGAAGCTCGACCTCGGCCAGCGCGAGGCCGCCCAGCTCTTCGGCGGCGGCGTCAACGCCTTCTCGCGCTACGAGACCGGCAAGACCCGCCCGCCGCTGGCCCTGGGGAAGCTGCTGAAGATGCTGGACCGCCACCCGGAGTTGCTGGACGAGGTGCGGGCGGCGTGACGGCGACTCACGGTGTCGTGCCCATCGCGCAGGACATTTGTGTACACACTGATGCACAATGGCGGCCTCAAAGCCCCTTGCTGGGAGTCCCCATGGAAACCAAGTCTGTCGGCATCCGCGAGTTCCGCGCCGGACTGGCCGAGTTCATCGACAACAAGCAGCCCGTTGCCGTCACGCGGCATGGGCAGACCGTGGGGTTTTTCATCCCCACAGCCCGCCCCGCCCAGGCGGATCTTCAGGCGCTGCGCGACGCGGCGGACAAGCTCGAAGCCGTCATGGCGCTGACGGAGGAGGAGGTCGAGGCCTCCGTCCGGGACTTCGACGGGTTGCGCAAGGCGGCGGCTGCACGCCGACGCACACCGAACTCCATGAAATGACGCCTCGAACCATCGTCCTGGACGCGAATGTGCTGATGCGTGCCGTCCTCGGTCGCCGGGTGGCGGGTCTGCTGGAAACCTTCGCGGCACAGGTGACGTTTCTGGCGCCAGAAATGGCCTTCGACGACGTGCGCGAGCACTTGGCGGCTGTTCTGTCCAAGCGCGGTGAGTCGGCGGCGCTGCAACCCGCGCTGGACAAGCTGGCCGCGTTGCGCAGCGTGGTGCAGTCCGTGGACCACACCGAGTACGAGGCCATGCAGTCGGCTGCGCTGGCCCGCATCGGCCCGCGTGACCCCGATGACTGGCCCATCCTGGCGTGTGCGCTTCTGCTGAATTGCCCGATCTGGACGGAAGACCGCGACTTCTTTGGCACCGGCGTGGCGACCTGGACAACGGCTCTGGTCGAGCTGTACTTCACCGAGCCGAGCCCCGGTTCGGCTGATCACTGACACCTGAACCGTCTCGACCTTTACCGTCCACATCCGCAAGAGGCCACCGCCATATTCTGCGGCGGCGTCAGCCCGTGTTGCGCAACCCCGCCGCCACCCCGTTGATCGAGATGTGAATCCCGCGCTGCAGGCGCTCCAGCGTCGCATCGCCCGCGGTCTTGGCGTCGGCCGGACGCTGGCGGTAGCGGCGCATCAGCTCGACCTGCAGGTGGTTGAGCGGGTCGAGATACGGGAAGCGGTGCTCGATCGAGCGCGCCAGCGTCGGGTTGGCGGCCAGGCGCTGGGCGTCGCCGGTGATCTGGTTCAGCGCGTCCTGGGTGCGCTGCCATTCGGCCTCGATCGCGGCGAAGATCTTCTTGCCGAGCTTCTTGTCCTCGACCAGATCGAGGTAGCGCGCGGCGATGCGCAGGTCGGTCTTGGCCAGCACCATGTCCAGGTTGGACAGCAGGGTGCGGAAGAAGGGCCATTCCCGGTACATGCGCTGCAGCAGCGCCAGGCGCTCGGCCTGGGCCTTGTCGCCCTTGGCACCGGCCAGATAGGCGGCGACCGCCGAGCCGAAGCCGCACCAGCCCGGCAGCGCCACCCGGCACTGGCCCCAGCTGAAGCCCCACGGAATCGCGCGCAGATCCTCGATCGCGCGGGTGGCCTTGCGGGAGGCCGGGCGCGAGCCGATGTTGAGCTCGGCGATCTCGCGGATCGGCGTGGCGCTGAAGAAGTAGTCGGTGAAGCCCGGGGTCTCGTAGACCAGCGCGCGGTAGGCGGCCATGCTGGCGGTCGAGATCTCGGCCGCGGCGTCCAGGAAGGCCTTCGGCGCGCTCTTGGTCGGGTGCAGCAGCGTGGCCTCCAGCGTCGCGGCCACTAGGGTCTCCAGGTTGCGCAGGCCGATCTCGGGGTGCGCGTATTTCGAGGCGATCACTTCGCCCTGCTCGGTCAGGCGGATCTGGCCGTTCACCGTGCCCGGGGGCTGCGCCAGGATGGCCTGATAGCTCGGGCCGCCGCCGCGGCCGACCGTGCCGCCCCGGCCGTGGAACAGCCGCAGCGTGATGCCGTGGTCGCGGCCGAGCTGCTCGAACAGCTCCACCAGCGCCAGTTCGGCCGCGTACAGCTCCCAGTTGCTGGTGAAGAAGCCGCCGTCCTTGTTGCTGTCCGAGTAGCCCAGCATGATGTCCTGCTCGCGGCCCGAGCGCGCGACCATGCCGGCGATGCCGGGCAGCGCGTAGAACTGCGCCATGATCGGCGCGGCGTTGCGCAGGTCACCGATGGTCTCGAACAGCGGCACCACGATCAGGTCGTTGACCGCCGCGCCGCTGTCGAGCGTGCCGCGCATCAGGCCGACTTCCTTCTGCAGCACCAGCACCTCGAGCAGGTCGCTGACATCCTCGGTGTGGCTGATGATGTAGTGGCGCAGCGCGTGGCGACCGAAGCGGCCCAGCATCTCGCGCGCGGTCTCGAAGATGGACAGCTCGCTGCGGGCGTGGTCGGAGTAGTCGGCGCCGATCACGCGCAGCGGGCGCGCGTCGTCCAGGACCTTCAGCAGCAGCGTGCGCCGGCCGGCCTCGTCCAGGCTTGAATAGTCGGCCTCGATGCGCGCCACGCGCAGCAGCTCGGCCACCACCTCCTCGTGCTTGTCCGAACTCTGGCGCAGGTCGACCGTGGCCAGATGGAAGCCGAAGACCTCGACCGCGCGCATCAGCGGCGCCAGGCGCGGCGCGATCAGCGCCTGCGCGTGGTGGAACTTCAGCGAGGCCTCGATCACCTGCAGGTCGGCGAGGAACTCGCTGGCCGAGGCGTAGGGGTTCTGCGGCGCCACCGCGTGGCGCAGCGCCTCGGTGCCGGTCAGCTCGTGCAGCGTCGCGGCCAGACGCGCGTAGATGCCGATCAGCGCGCGGCGGTAGGGCTCGTCCTGGCGATGCGCGTTCTGGTCGGGCGAGCGCTCGGCCAGCGCGGTCATCTCGGGCGTGACCGGGCACAGCAGCAGCGACATCGACAGCTCGGCGCCGAGCTGGTGCACCTCGGTCAGGTAGTGGCGCAGCGCCGTCTCGCTCTGGCGCGACAGCGCCAGCTTCAGCGTCTCGGCGGTCACGAAGGGGTTGCCGTCGCGGTCGCCGCCGATCCAGTTGCCCATGCGGAAGAAGTTGGCGATGTCGCGGCCCGGCAGCGCGTGCTCGACCTCGCGGTACATCTTCGGGATCTGGCGCAGGAAGGTCGAGCGGTAGTAGGACAGCGCGTTCTCGATCTCGTCCGAGACGGTCAGCTTGGTGTAGCGCAGCATGCGCGTCTGCCAGAGCTGGGTCACGCGGGCGGCGAGCTGCTCCTCGTTCTCGGCGCGCTCGCGCGCGGTGTGCAGGTGGTCGCGCTGGTTGATCAGCTCGGCCACGGCGCGCTCGGCGTCGAGGATGGACTTGCGCTGCACCTCGGTCGGGTGCGCGGTTAGCACCGGCGAGATGTAGGCACGCGCGAGTGTGCCGGCGATGTCGTCGGCGCGGATGTCGGCCTCGGCCAGGCGCTCGAAGGCCATCGCGAGCGACCCCTCCTGCAGATGCCCCTGGCGCTCGTGCACCTCGCGGCGGCGCACATGGTGGCGGTCCTCGGCGATGTTGGCCAGGTGCGAGAAGTAGCTGAAGGCGCGGATCACGCTGACGGTCTGCTCGACCGACAGGTTCTTCAGCAGGCGGTCGAGCGACTTGCCGGCGCTGGCATCCTGCTTCAGGCGGTAGGCGACCGAGAGCTGGCGGATCTTCTCGACCAGCTCGTAGGCGGCCTTGCCTTCCTGTTCGCGGATGACGTCGCCGAGGATGCGCCCGAGCAGGCGGATGTCCTCGACCAGCGGTCGGTTCTTCTCGGCCGCATCGGCGGCCGACCCGGTCTCGACGACCGGGGTTTCAGGAGCGGGGGCGGAAGCGGCGTTCTTCTTGGGACGGGCAGCGCGGGGCATTGAAACCTCGATGGCGATGGAGTGGTAACCGGGTTACGCGGCGCATGTTAGCACCCGAAGTGGTGATCCAGAGCAGCTTTCGGACCAGAACCGGTCCGTTGGCGCCGTGTGAGGCCTGTCACGACTTCGTCAGCCGATGAAGGACAATCGCGGCATGAACACACTGTCGTCCCCGTGCATCATCGCCACCCGCGAAAGCCGCCTGGCCCTGTGGCAGGCCGAGCATGTCCAGTCCCTGCTGCGCCAGCGCTTCGGCTGGAGCGTCGAGCTGCTGGGCATGACGACGAAGGGTGACCAGATCCTGGACCGCGCGCTGTCGAAGGTCGGCGGCAAGGGCCTGTTCGTCAAGGAGCTGGAAGTCGCGCTGGAGGAGGGCCGCGCCCACCTGGCGGTGCATTCGCTCAAGGACGTGCCGATGGAGATGCCCGAGGGCTTCTCGCTGTGCACCGTGCTGGAGCGCGAGGACCCGCGCGATGCCTGGGTCTCGCCCCGTTTCGAGTCGGTGCAGGCGCTGCCGCAGGGCGCGCGGGTCGGCACCTCGAGCCTGCGCCGGGTGGTGCAGCTCAAGGCGATCCGGCCGGATCTGGATGTGCAGCCGCTGCGGGGCAACCTCGACACCCGGCTGCGCAAGCTCGACGAGGGCCAGTACGACGGCATCGTGCTGGCCGCCGCGGGCCTGAAGCGGCTGGGCCTGGACGCGCGCATCCGCGCGGTGATCGATCCGGACGTGATGCTGCCGGCGGCCGGGCAGGGCGCGCTCGGCCTGGAGGTGCGCACCGATTCGACCGTGCTGCGCGAGGCGCTGGCGTCGCTGACCCACGCGCCGACCTGGCTGGCGGTGCATGCCGAGCGCGCGGTGTCGCGGGCGCTGGGCGGCAGCTGCAGCATGCCGCTGGCCGCCTGGGCGCACTGGCAGGGCGGCACGCTCGCGCTGCAGGCGCGGCTGGGCCATCCGGTCGATGCGGCGCATCCGCTGCATGTCGTGAACGTGTCGGCCGAGGTGACCGACACCGCGGCCGCCGAGGCGCTGGGCCTGGAAGCGGCGCGCCAGCTGCGCGCCGCCGGCGGCCAGGTCTGCCTGGACGCGGCCGCCGCGCTGTCGGCCGGCGCATGACGCCAGCCGCCGCGCTGCCGACGGTGCTTGTCACCCGGCCGCAGCCACAGGCCGACGACTGGGTCGCGCGGCTGCAGGCGCTGGGCGCGCCCGCGCAGGCCCTGCCACTGATGCGCATCGTGCGCCGCGAGGGCTTCGACGCCGCGGTGCGTGCGGCCTGGAGCGATCTGGCGCGGCACCGGCTGGTGATGTTCGTCAGTCCGAACGCGGTGCTGGCCTTCTTCGCCGGGCGACCCGAGGGCGCCGCCTGGCCGGCGCAGACGCTGGCCGGCGCGACCGGCCCCGGCACGATCGCGGCGCTGCGCGCGCAGGGTGTCGATGCGCGCTCGATCGCCGCGCCCCCCGAAGATGCGGCGAGCTTCGATGCCGAATCGCTGTGGCGCCATGCGCTGGCTGGACTGGACTGGACGCAGCGGCAGGCGCTGATCGTGCGCGGCGAGGATGGCCGCGACTGGCTGGCCACGACGCTGCGTCAGGCCGGTGCCCACGTCGATGCCCTGGCCGCCTACGCGCGCGCCGAGCCGGCCTGGAGCGCGGCGGAATCTGCCGCACTGGCCGTGGTCGCGCGCGATCCGGCCGCGCAGGTCTGGTTGTTCAGCAGCTCGCAGTGCATCGCGCACCTGCTGCGCGCGCCGGTGGACGCCGCAACCCTGGCGGCGCTGCGCCAGGTGCCGGTGCTGGCCACCCATGCGCGCATTGCCGAGACCGCCCGATCGGCCGGCTTTGTCTCGGTCGTGCCGGTGCGTCCGGACCCGCTTGAGGTGCGTCAGGCGCTCAAGCGCTCGCAGGAGCCGCGGGCGTGATGTGCCGCACGCGGGTGCGGTCCGCTCTATACAATCTTTCCGGAGGGAGGTTCCTCCTCCCGGACCCGCATTGCCCGTGAACGATCAATCCTCCTCTTCCAGCAGTCCGGTTCCGCCGGCTGGCGCCGCCGAGGCGCCGGTCGAGGCATCCGCACCGGCCGTTCCTGCTGCCGCGCCCGCAGCGGCGTCCGTGGCGCCGGCCGCGTCCGCGCCGCCGCTGTCTGCGCCCCCGCCCGTGGCCACGCCTGCGAACCTGCCTGCGCCCGCGCCCGCCTTGCCCGGCTGGGTCCTGCCGACCGGCCTGGTGCTGGCGCTGCTGGCCGGCGGCGGCGCCTGGACCAGCTGGCAGACGCAGCAGCGGGTGCATTCGCTCGAGATGGAGCTGGTCAAGCGCCAGCAGGACAGCGGCGAGCAGTCCGCCGAGGCCCGGGTGCTGGCGCGCCAGTCCGACGAGATCGCGCGCGACGCGGCCGCCAAGGTCGCGCTGATGGAGGCGCGTGTCTCCGAGGTCGCGCTGCAGCGCGGCCAGATCGACGACCTGCTGCAGTCGCTGTCGCGCTCGCGTGACGAGAACGCGGTGTCCGACATCGACTCGGCCGTCCGGCTGGCGATCCAGCAGTCCACGCTGACCGGCTCGGCCGAGCCGCTGATGGTGGCGCTGCGCAGCGCCGACGAGCGGCTGGCGCGCATCAGCCAGCCGCGCCTGGAGCCGCTGCGCCGGGCGATCGCCCGCGACATGGACCGGGTGCGCTCGGTGGCGGTGCCCGACATCGGCTCGCTGCTGATCAAGCTCGACGAGACGGTGCGGCTGGCCGACGAGCTGCCGCTGGTCTCGCAGGCTGCCACCACCGGCCGGGCGGCGGCCCAGCAGGCACGTGCAGTGCAGGCCGCCGCCCGGGCCTCGGCCGCGCAGGGCGGAGCCGCCAGCGCGGCCTGGCCGCAGTGGCTGCAGGACTGGAGCCGGCCGGTCGAGCTGGTCTGGTCCGAGATCACCGGCCTGCTGCGGGTGACCCGCATCGATCATCCCGAGGCAATGCTGCTGTCGCCTGACCAGGGCTTCTTCCTGCGCGAGAACCTGAAGCTGCGTCTGCTCAATGCCCGGCTGTCGCTGCTGTCGCGCCAGCCCGAGGCGGCGGTGGCCGACCTGCAGGCCTGTCAGCGCATGCTGTCGACCTATTTCGACATGAGCGCGCGGCGCACCCAGATCGCGGCCGACATGCTGCGCCAGGTCTCCTCGCAGAGCCGGCTGGTCGGCATTCCGCGGCCGGACGACACGCTGGCCGCCACCACGGCCGCGCTGGCCGGACGCTGAAGGAGTCGCACGATGCGTCAGGTGGTGTGGCTGCTGATGATGTTCGCCATCGCGGTGCTGGCGGCGAGCACGCTGGGCGCCAATGACGGGCTGGTGTCGATCTACTGGGCGCCGTGGCGGGTCGATCTGTCGATCAATGTCTTCGTGCTGCTGCTGCTGGCGGCGGGTTTTGTCGGCCATGTGCTGACGGGGGCGGTCGCCGGCCTGATCGATCTGCCGCAGCGGGCGCGCCAGTGGCGCACCCAGCAGCGCGAGGCGGCGGTGCAGCGCGCGATGCGCGAGGCGGTGGCGCAGCTCTTCGCCGGCCGCTACGGCCGCGCGCACAAGGCGGCGCAGCAGGCGCTGGACATCCGCATCCAGGCGCCCGACCTGAAGCTCGATCCGGATCTGCCGGTGCTGGCGCATCTGCTGTCGGCCAGTGCGCTGCACCGGCTGCAGGATCAGGGCCGGCGCGACGAGCAGCTCTCGCGCGCGCAGGCGCTGCTGGCGGATCTGCCCTCGGGCTCCGCGATCGGCGAGGGCGCCCGCATGCTGGCCGCCGAGTGGGCGGTCGACGACCGCGATGCCGATCGGGCGCTCGACCAGCTCGGTCAGCTGCCGGCCGGCGTGGCCCGCCGCACCCATGCGCTGCGGCTGAAGCTGCAGGCCACCCGTCTTGCCCGTCAGCCGCTCGAGGCGCTGAAGACCGCACGCCTGCTGGCCAAGCATCAGGGCTTCACGCCGGCGGCCGCCCAGGGGCTGCTGCGCTCGCTGGCGGTCGAGGCGCTCGACACCGCCCGCGATGCCGACCAGCTGCGCCGCATCTGGCTGCAGCTCGATGGCGCCGACCGGCGTGATCCGTATGTGGCCGCCCGCGCCGCGCGCCGTGCGGCTGCGGTCGAGGCGCCCTCCGACGCCCGGGGCTGGCTCAAGCCCCACTGGGAGCGGCTGACCGAACTCGACGAGCGCGACCGCGGCGATGTGCTCGATGCCTTCGTCGAGGTGCTGCCGGGGCTGCCGGCCGACTGGCTGCCCTTGCTCGAGACCGCGGTCGACGCTTCGCCGCGCGACGCACATCTGACCTATGTCGTCGGCCGGGCGATGGCCGAGCGCCAGCTCTGGGGGCGGGCGCACCGCCTGCTGGAGTCGGCGGCTTGCGCGACCGATGCGGCACCGGCGCTGCGGCTGAAGGCCTGGCGCGCGCTGGCCGAGATCGCCGAGAGCGAAGGCGACGAGGCCTTGGCACAGCGCTGCTATCGCGAGGCCGCACGCAGCCTCTGATCCGGGCTCAAAAAATAATTGTCGGAAGTGCTTGCGGAAATTTTCAGGCGCATGCCATAATTCATCTCTCAGCGAAATTCGCATGGCGGCTGTAGCTCAGTTGGATAGAGTACTTGGCTACGAACCAAGGGGTCGTGGGTTCGAATCCTGCCAGCCGCGCCATAAAGATGAATTCGCCGAGATGATCGCAAGGTCAATGCGGCTGTAGCTCAGTTGGATAGAGTACTTGGCTACGAACCAAGGGGTCGTGGGTTCGAATCCTGCCAGCCGCACCAAACATCAAGGGACTGCTCAAAAAGCAGTCCCTTTTCTTTTTTCGGCCCTTTTCCGGGCTGCCACCGCTCAGCGAATGGTCTGCCGATCCAGGCCGGCACGCAGCGCCAGGTCCACCAGCGGCTGCTCGCGCTTGTTGGCGCGTCGGCAGTGATCCTTTTGGAACAGATCGGTGAGGCGGATCACCAGGCGCGCCCAGCGCCTGTGCTCGCGCACCCGCCAGGCATGCGACGAGATCGATTCCCAGGCGTGGCCGCCGAAGACGGTCGCATTGACGAAATGGTCGAGCGCGCGCACGCCGGCGCGGCCGCGCCGGTTGGGGCCGAACAGGCCGATCCACACCAGCATCAGGTAGCCGATCACCGCCAGAGGCACGATCGCGCACATCAGCAGGATGCCTGCCGCCCGCTCCTTCATCCGGCTGCAGCCTCCGCGCGCCGGTGCAGGCGCAGGCGCACGCCGTTGGCCGAGCGGATCGTCAGCCGACCGACCGGGCGGGGCTCATGGCCTTCGACGGCCTCCAGCCGCCAGCGGCGCACCAGCTGCGCCAGGATCAGCGTCGCTTCCTGCAGCGCGAAGGCCGCGCCCAGGCAGACGCGCGGCCCCATGCCGAAGGGCAGGTAGCCGGCACGGCCGTGGCCCGTGCTGCCTTCTTCGTCGCGGGCATGGCGATCGGGATCGAAGGCGTCCGGATCGTGCCAGCCTTCACGCTGGCGCTGGATCAGCCAGGGCGAGATCACCACCGTGGCACCCGCCTTGACCTGCTTGCCGCGCATCGGGCAGCCGGTGCGCGCCTGCCGGGCCATGAAGCCCACCGGCGGGAACAGCCGCAGCGTCTCGCGGAAGACGTTGCGGGTCAGCGTCAGGCCCTTCATGTCGGCCGTGCCGGGTGCGCGTGCGCCAAGCTGTGTGGCGACCTCGTCATGGACGCGCTGCTGGATGTCGGGCGCGCGTGCCAGCAGGTGGCAGGCCCAGGTCAGCGCGCTGGCCGAGGTCTCGTGTCCGGCCAGGAAGAGCATCGCGACCTGGTCGACCAGCTCCTCGAAGCCGAAGGCGCGCCCCTGCTCGTCGCGCGCGTCGAGAAAGGCGGCGAGGATGTCGGCCTGCGGATGCTCGGCGCCGGTGCGGCGGGCCTCGAAGCGCGGGCGGATCAGCGTCTCGAGCAGGCCGCGGATCTCGCGTGCGGCGCGGCGTGCGCGCCAGGCGTCCCAGGGCCAGACCAGCCAGCGCAGCCCGAAGATCGACGGCAGGATCAGCCGCGGCACCAGCGCCTGGTAGCGGGCGAAGGCGTCGAACACCCGCCGAGCGTCCGCGCCCTCCATCGGCACCGAGAAGATGGTGCGGAAGATGATGTCGGCGGTGACATGGGTCATCTCGACCTCGATGTCATGCTCGGTGCCCTCGGCAAGCTGCGCCAGCCGCGCCAGCATCGCCTCGGTCGCGGCGGCCATGACCGGAAAGGCCACCTGCAGCCGCGCCTGCGCGAAGGCCGGGTCCATCATCGCGCGCTGGCGCCGCCATTGCTCGCCGCTGGTGGTGAAGATGCTCTCGCCCAGCAGCGGCTCGAGCGCCTGGCCGAGCAGCTCGCTCTTCGGGAAGTCCTCGGCCTGCTCGACCATCACCCGCCGCACCAGGCCGGGTTCGTTGACCATGTAGAGGTCGAGGCCCGGCAGGCGGACCTCGCCCATCTGCATCCGGTAGCTGCGCTCGTACAGCGCGTCCAGCCAGGAGTGGCGCGCGCTCAGGAACATCAGCAGGCCGGAGGCCTTGTTCCGGCGCGGGGTCGGATAGGCGGGGCAGAAGCGGGCCATCGCGGTTCAGCGCCTCCGTGTCTCGACCAGCTGCTGCTCGAAGCGGCGCGGGCCGTAGAGCATCGCGAACAAATCGAAGTTGCCGGGCCGGTCCGGCGTCATCAGGTAGAGGAAATGCGCCTGCAGCTTGTCGCGGCGGATCGCGGCCCAGTGCAGCGGGTCGTACATCTGGAAGAAGCTCGCGGCGCGGCGGCGTGGCAGCGGGCCGGCCTGCTCGGCCAGCTCGGTGCCGGCCAGCGGCGCGGTGCTGAAGAAGCACATCGGGTCGATGCGCGCGGTCACGTCCAGCCAGACCAGATCCGGATGGCGCGACAGCCGCAGCAGCGCATGGCGGAAGGACTCGGCGCCGGGCAGCAGCGCCAGGCACGGATAGCACTGGCCGAGCGTCAGCATCGCGGTGCGGCGTCCCGCCTGCAGCGCCTGCCAGCGCGGATCGCGCAGCAGCTGGTCGACCGCCTCGACCATCACCAGCGTGCCCACGCTGTGGCCGGCCAGCACCACCTCGTCGACCGGATCGGCGCTCTGGCGCTCGATCACATGCTCGACCCATTCCTGGACCCGCTCGTCCATGCCGGCGACCTGGCCGCGGCCCATGCACAGGATGAAGTGGTAGATGCGCATCAGCCAGAACAGCCCGGCCTGCGCGCCCAGCGAGATCAGCATGCCGCTCAGTGCCAGGCCCACGCCGGTGGCCACCGCTACCAGGCCGGTGTCGCCCAGCGCGGTCAGCGGCAGCGCCGACATCGCGGCGATGACGAAGCCGCCCACCAGCAGCGTTGCCACCAGCCAGAGCAGCGGCAGCAGCGCGGTCAGCAGCGCGGTCGGGTGCAGCGCGTGCACCCGGCGCAGGCCGACGTCTCGCATCATCGCCACCTGCACCGCGACGAACTCGCGCAGCAGCGCCAGCGGCTGGCGGCTCCAGTGGCGCCGGATGATGTCGTCCCAGCTCATGAAGACATGCTCGGTGCGCACCGCCGCATCGTCCGGCGAGGCGGCGGGGGCAGCCGGAGCCGGCCGCCAGTCCACCGTCCAGCGGTGGAAGAGCTCGCCGATGCGCTGGCGCGCGCCGGTGGTGATGCTGCCGCCGCCCGGCTGCGGGCGCTCGCCCTGCTGGCTGAACAGGCGGTGATAGTGGCCGGCCCCGCGTGGGTCGAAGCCGCTGAAATAGTGGACGCGGCGCCGACGCACCGGCGTGGCAGGCGCGAGACTGGAGGACAGGGGACGGGTGGGCGGGGGAGTCATGGCATGCACCGGACGGTGGTCGCGGCTGGATCATCTCGGGACCGGTGCATGATGCGCCGCCGGCTCCGGCCGTGATCGGCGGAACTCGAGCGGCAAAGGCGGGCAAAAGGGCGGTGCGGCGCGCCCCGGGCCTCAGCCCTTCTTCGGGGGATCCGGAATCAGGCAGGCTTCCATCACCTGCAGGTCGTTGTCGCGGGCGAAGTTCATCACGAAGTCCCAGGCCATCGGCTCGATGTCCTTCAGCGCCTCGCTGACGACCACGCACTTGGTGCTGCCGATGACGGTCGGGATGCAGTAGGGCGAGTAGCCGATCGCCGAGCCGATGCCCGAGCGACTGCCGCCCCCGGGGCGGAAGCACGACATGGCGCCGGCCAGGCGCTCGGCCCAGTCGCTCGGACGGAAGGTGCGGCCGTCGCGGGTGATGCCCTGGATGAAGACTTCGCGGGGTTTGGGTTTCGAGTTGTTCGTCACGGGCTGCTGCCTTGTTCTGCTTGCGGTGACAAGCGCATGCGGCCGCCCGTCAGCCCGCTATTGTGCTGCAGCGCAGCAGCAATCGGTGCAGGACGGAACGGCCGCGGAGTCAGGGCAGATGTCGGCCGGCACCGCGGGCGGCGCCGGGTCTCTGCGTCTCGGTCTGTGCGGTTCTTGCGCGCCGGCACTGGCGCGCGGGGTGCGAGTATCGCTCAGGCGTCTGTCGGCGTGCTGTCGTCGGCTTTCCTTACAATGGGTCGGGCGCCGTCCTCGTGCGGCGCCTTCTGCATTTTTCCCGACTGGATTTCACCCCCTCCACGGAGCGCCCCAAGATGACCGCCGAGTCCGCGACGATCGCCGAACCCCACGTGATGACGACCTACGGCCGCCTGCCGATCGCGCTGGTGCGAGGCCGAGGCTGCCGCGTCTGGGACTCGGCCGGCCGCGAGTACCTCGACGGCCTGGGCGGCATCGCGGTCAACACGCTGGGCCATGCGCACCCGAAGTTCGTCGCCGCGCTGCAGGAGCAGGTCGCGACCCTGATCCACTGCTCGAACTACTACCACATCCCCGGCCAGGAGCAGCTCGCGGCCAGGCTGGTCGAGCTGTCGGGCCTGACCAACGCCTTCTTCTGCAGCACCGGCCTGGAGGCCAACGAGGCGGCGCTGAAGCTCGCGCGCAAGTTCGGCCACGACAAGGGGATCGAGCGCCCCGAGGTGATCGTGTTCGAGAAGGCCTTCCACGGCCGCTCGATCGCGACGCTGTCGGCCACCGGCAACCCGAAGGTGCAGGCCGGCTTCGGCCCGCTGGTCGAGGGCTTCGTGCGCGTGCCGCTCAACGACCTCGACGCGATCCGCGCCGCGGTCGAGTCCAACCCGAACATCACTGCGGTCTTCCTCGAGACCATCCAGGGCGAGGGCGGCATCCATGCGGCGCGCTGGGACTACCTGCGCGCGGTGCGCGAGCTGTGCGACCGGCACGATCTGCTGCTGATGCTCGACGAGGTGCAGTGCGGCATCGGCCGCACCGGCAAGTGGTTCGCCCACCAGTGGGCCGGCATCCAGCCGGACGTGATGCCGCTGGCCAAGGGCCTGGGCTCGGGCGTGCCGATCGGCGCGGTGGTGTGCGGTCCGCGGGCGGCGAACATCTTCAAGCCCGGCAACCACGGCACCACCTTCGGCGGCAACCCGCTGTCGATGCGCGCCGGCATCGAGACGCTGCGCATCATGGAGGAAGAGGACCTGCTGGAGAACGCCGCGGCTGTCGGCGCGCACCTGAAGGCGGCGCTGGAGCGCGAGCTCGCCGGCGTGGCTGGCGTGACCGAAGTGCGCGGCGCCGGCCTGATGCTGGGCATCGAGCTCGACCGGCCCTGCGGCGTGGTGCTGACGCGCGCGCTCGAGGCCGGCCTGCTGCTGAGCGTGACCGCCGACAGCGTGGTGCGCCTGGTGCCGCCGCTGACGCTGAGCGTGGCCGAGGCCGACGAGATCGTCGCGATCCTGGTGCCCGTGATCAAGACCTTCCTCGCCGAGTCCGCCGCAGCATGAAACCCGGAAACAGCCTGATGAAGCACTACCTGCAGTTCAAGGACTTCCGAGCCGAGGAGTACGCCTACCTGTTCGAGCGCGCGCGCCTGATCAAGCGCCGCTTCAAGAACTACGAGCGCTACCAGCCGCTGGCCGACCGCACGCTGGCGATGATCTTCGAGAAGGCCAGCACCCGCACCCGCGTCAGCTTCGAGGCCGGCATGTACCAGATGGGCGGCTCGGTGGTGCACCTGACCACCGGTGACAGCCAGCTCGGCCGCTCCGAGCCGATCGAGGACTCGGCGCGCGTCATCAGCCGCATGACCGACCTGGTCATGATCCGTACCTTCGAGCACACCAAGATCGAGGCCTTCGCCGCGCACAGCCGCGTGCCGGTCATCAACGGGCTGACCAACGAGTTCCACCCGTGCCAGATCATGGCCGACCTGTTCACCTACCTGGAGCACCGCGCGCCGGTCGGGGCGAACGGCTACGACCTGGGCTGCCTGAAGGGCAAGGTGGTGGCCTGGGTCGGCGACGGCAACAACATGGCCAACACCTGGCTGCAGGCGGCCGAGACGCTGGGCTTCACGGTGCATGTCAGCACGCCCAGCGGCTACGAGGTCGATCCGAAGGTGGCCGGCGTGCGATCGAGCGACTGCTACAAGGTCTTCACCGATCCGCGCGAGGCCTGCCGCGGCGCCGATCTGGTCACGACCGATGTCTGGACCAGCATGGGCTATGAGGCCGAAAACGAGGCCCGCAAGGCCGCCTTCGCCGACTGGTGCGTCGATGCCGAGATGATGGCGGTGGCCCGGCCGGACGCGCTCTTCATGCACTGCCTGCCCGCGCACCGCGGCGAGGAGGTCACCGCCGAGGTGATCGACGGCCCGCAGTCGGTGGTCTGGGACGAGGCCGAGAACCGCATGCACGTCCAGAAGGCGCTGATGGAGTATCTGCTGCTGGGCCGCATCGGCTGACCTTGGCGCTGGCGCTGGCGCTGACGCAGGCCGCGCCTGTTCGGCCGGCTCAGGCCGACGCCGAGCCGAACAGGCGCTGCAGGTCCAGGCCGTCGGCGCCCGGCGTGAAGCCGTGGCGCACCATGGCGGCCTCGACATCGATCAGCATCTCGCCGGCGGTCACCGGGCCGAACTCGTCGACGCAGCGCTTCTCGAGTTCGCCGCGCAGCAGCAGCAGGCCGCGCAGTTCGGTGCGCGCATCGGCCTCATGGCGTTCGCTGGGGCGGTCATGGCCGTCCGGGCGCGCCACCGGCGCCAGCAGCCGGGCCAGCTGCGCCTCGTCGTCGAGCGACACACCCAGCATCAGGGCCAGCCGGGCGATGCGCAGGTTCAGCTCCTCGCAGAGCTTCTCGATCTGGGCGACCCAGAGCGCGTCGGGTCGATGGTGCAGATGGGGCGACATGGGCGACGGACTGTCCGGGAAGTGCGTGACCCGTCCATCATAGGCCGATCGCCTCAGTCATGCTGCGATGCAGCATGGTCGCGTGGCGGCATTTCAGGTCGTGGGCGTCGCCGCGCCGGGCAGTGCCCGCGCCGCGCCCCGCGCCATGCCCGAGAAGCGGCCGCCGCCGAGATCCTCGGCCTTCATGCCGCGATTGATGTCCAGGCCGGTGAGCTGCCAGTCGCGCACCGGCAGGTGCGGGACCGGCCGGCGCATGCGCTCGTGGAAGCGGGTCGGCCACTCGATGCCGTGAATGTTCTGGAAATCGCGGGTGTCCAGCTCGAGCAGCGTGCCGCGGGCCGAGGCCAGGCCGTCGATCGTGAAGCGCACGCGGCGCATCAGCCGGGTGCGCCGGTCGATGCACAGCACCAGCTGGTCCACCGGCGACAGGCCCAGGCCCGGGCTCAGTCGCACCATCAGCCGCTCGCAGGCATGTTCGCCGACCTGCTCCAGGCCGGCCAGGCGCAGGGTGTGCGCGCCGTCCACCAGCGCCAGCGGGCCGAGCAGGCCCAGCCGGCTGCTGTCGGCCGCCAGCGCGCTGGCCTGCAGCAGCGCGGCATCGCGGGTGTTCAGGCTGTTGTAGGCCACCTCGACGCTGCCGGTGTCGCGTTCGCCGCGGCCCTGGCGGCGCAGCACATGCTTGTGACCGCCGGGCCCGGTGTGGATCTGGGCGATCAGGCCCTCCGCCGGCATCAGCCGCTCTTCGGACGAGACCCGAAAGCGTGCATCCGCCAGCTCCGGCTGCAGTCGGTCCACCAGCGTGCGCCACTCGCCTCGGCAGGAAAAGCTGAGATCGCGCACCCGGCGCCAGGCGCTCAGACCGTGGGCTGCGGCCGATTCGGCCAGCAGCGCCGCGGCGGCCGGCTGGGTGCTCTCGGTCGGGGGAATCGGCGACAGCGGCGGCGTGGTGGTGCAGCCGCCCAGCAGCGGTGCCGCGGCCAGCGGGGACAGCGCCAGCACGCCCAGCAGCAGACGCCGCCGGGCTTCGGGATGCGAAAGATTCGATCGGTCGTGACTCATTCGTTTTTCCTTCGCCCGGTCTGGCGGTCTTTCATGATTTCAATCCGGCCAGTGTGCCCAGGGTTGCGTGGAACCGCCAGTCACCCGGGTGAACGCACCCGATTCGGGGGCCGCGCGCTCAGCACCGCGCATGGCCCTGGGCCTCCATCTCGACCAGCAGGTCGGCGCGGCAGACATCGGCATGCAGCCACAGCGCGTTGCGCAGGCCGGGCGCCGCGGCGCCGAGCGCCTGCGCCAGCACCGCCTCGACCGTCGCGCGATCGCCCGGATCGCGCAGGTAGACCGTCAGGTCCATCTGGCGCAGGTCGAAGCGGGCCGAGGTCTGCCGGTGCGCCGAGGCCAGCACCGCCTCCAGATTGCGCAGCGTCTCGGCGGTCTGTGCGGCCACGTCGCCGACATGGCAGGTCTCGTGGCCGACGATGCTGGCGGTGCCAGAGACCAGCAGCGTCTCCTCGTCGGGGGCCAGCGAGACCAGCGCCGCACGCGAGAAGGTCGGGCTGCGCGGGCCGTAGGCCGATGGATAGTGGTAAGCGCTGACCTGACGCGGATTCTCGACCGGGCGCGGCACCTCGGGGCCGGCCAGCACATGCACCGTCAGCGGCCCGTCATGGTGGCCGAGCGCGCAGGCGGCCGGTGCGCCCTCGAAGGCGCTCAGGCCGGCCTCGAGAAAGGCCTGCTGGCGCCCGATGTTGAAGTGCCGGTAGACCTCCAGCCCGTCGAGATCGGCCGTGATGTGCGGCAGATAGTTCCAGATCTTTAGCGCATGCAGGCGAATGCCGCCTTCGGGGCCGCCCTGCAGCCGCAGCACCTCGAACAGGTCGGCGTAGAGCGCGCGGGTGTGCTCGCGCAGCTGGGCGCCGCTCTGCACCTCGATGCGCGCGCTGGCGTGCAGCCAGCGGCCGTCGCTGCGCCAGCTCACCCGGCCGGTGCAGCCCTGTCGCAGCCGGGCCGGCGACACCGGGCTCAGCCAGCGCTCGGCGCAGGGCGGCTCGCCCGCGAGCAGCCGGGGCAGACCGGCTGCGCGGGCCAGTGCCGCGTCGCTGTCATGGCAGCGCTCGCCGAGCACGATGGCCGCAGGCGGTGCGCCGGTGGCGCAGGGGGCAGGGCAGGCCGCAGCGGGCGGCTGTCGCTCGAATCTCAGGGTCACGGGTCGCGGCGATCTCGGGAACGCGCCGATTCTAGGCGAGCGACATGACGGCCAGACTGCTGCGGATCCGCAGCGGCCGCTGGCCGGCGCGGGTGCGGTCTACACTCGATTCCATGCCGGGGCACGCCAGCGTGTCCGACCGGGGAGACATCGACATGAAGATTGCACTGATCACCGACATTCACGCCAACCGCGAGGCCTTCGAGGCCTGTCTCGAGCAGGCCCATCTGCATGGCGCCGACCGCATCGCGCTGCTGGGCGACTTCGTCGGCTATGGCGCCGATCCGGCCTGGGTGGTGACGATGGTGCAGGACCTGGTCGCGCAGGGCGCGATCGCGGTGCGCGGCAACCATGACGACGCGGTGGCCGGCGAGCCCAATCCGAACCTGGTCGAGGACGCGCGCCGCGCCATCGAGTGGACCCGCGCCCAGCTCTCGGCCGAGCAGCTCGACTTCCTGGGCCGGCTGCCGATGCGCCGCGAGGAGTTCGGCTGCCTGTTCGTGCATGCCAATGCCTGGGCGCCGGCCGGCTGGGAGTACATCCTGGGCCGCAACGAGGCGGTGCGCAGCATGATGGCCACCGACTGCCGCCACACCTTCTGCGGCCATGTGCACCAGCCGGCGCTCTATCACCTGTCGAGCGTCGGCAAGATCGCCAACTTCTCGCCGGTGCCGGGCGTGGCGGTGCCGGTGCCGGGCCATCGCCAGTGGCTGGCGATCGCCGGTTCGGCCGGCCAGCCGCGCGACGGCAATCCGGCCGCGGCCTGGGCGATGTTCGATCTGGGCCGCCAGACGCTGACCTTCCACCGTGTGCCCTACGACCACGAGGCCACCGCCGCGAAGATCATCGCCGCCGGCCTGCCCCGCGCGCTGGGCGAGCGGCTGCTGGTCGGCGCCTGAGCGGGGGAGGGCGGCGATGGACAGCGACGCGTTCGGCATGCACTTCGGCGTGGGCGACCTGGTCGACGGCTTCCTGCTCGAGGAGCGGCTGCACCAGGGCGGCATGGCCAGCCTGTGGCGGGTGACGCATCCCGATCATCGGCTGCCGATGCTGATGAAGGTGCCGCGCATCAAGGGCGGCGAGGATCCGGCCACCATCGTCGGCTTCGAGGTCGAGATGATGATCCTGCCGATGCTGCGCGGCGTGCATGTGCCGCGCTTCATCGCCAAGGGCGACTTCGCGACCCGGCCCTACATCGTCATGGAGCACATCGCCGGCGACTCGCTGCGCCCGAAGCTGGATGCGGCGCCGCTGCCGGTCGACGAGATCGCCTCGATCGGCGCGCGGGTGGCCGCGGCGCTGCACGACCTGCATCGCCAGAACGTCATCCATCTCGACATCAAGCCGAGCAACATCCTGTTCCGTCCGGGCGGCGAGGCGGTGCTGGTCGACTATGGCCTGAGTCGCCATGACCACCTGCCCGACCTGCTCGACGAGGAGTTCAACCTGCCGATGGGCACCGGGCCCTACATGTCGCCCGAGCAGGTGCAGTTCCTGCGCAGCGAGCCGCGCTCGGACCTGTTCGCGCTGGGCGTGATGCTCTACCACCTGACCACCGGCGAGCGGCCCTTCGGCGCGCCCACCAGCGTGCGCGGCCTGCGCGAGCGGCTCTACCAGGCGCCGGTGCCGCCGCGTCGGCTGCGGCCGGACTGCCCGCCGTGGCTGCAGGAGATCATCCTGCGCTGCCTGGAGGTGAAGGCCGAGGACCGCCATCCCAGCGCCGCGCACCTGATGCACGATCTCAGCCATCCCGACCAGATGGCGCTGACCGAGCGCGCCGGCCGCGACACCACGCCAGGGCGGCTGCAGACCTGGCGGCGCTGGCTGGGCTCGCTCGGCGCCGAGCCGACCGCGCGGGCCTCGGTGGGCGAGCAGCTCAAGCGCGCGCCGATCATCCTGGCCGCGGTCGATGTCAGCAACGCCACCGAGCCGCTGCTCGACCTGCAGCGCGAGACGGTGCGGCGCATCGTCGCGGCCGAGCCGGGCGCGCGCCTGGCCTGCGTGGGCGTCATGAAGACCAACCGCATCGGCATGGACGAGCTGACCGACCGCTCCGGCAACAGCCTGCATGTCAAGCAGCTGGTCGGCCTGAAGCACTGGGCCCGGCCGATCGCGCAGTCGCTGGCGCTGGGCACCGGGCGGCTGACCTTCCATGTCCTGGAGGCGCCGGACGTGGCCGAGGCGCTGCTCGAGTTCTCGCGTCGCACCCAGGTCGACCACATCATCATGGGCGCGCGCGCGCGCTCGACGCTCAGGCGCTATCTGGGCACCGTCTCGTCGAAGGTGGTGGCCGATGCCGACTGCACCGTCACCGTGGTGCGCCGGCCGGCCGCCCAGGGCGACGAGGAATCCTGAACCCTCGACGACGCATGCTGAAGATCCTCTTTCACGGCCTGGCCATCCTGCACCTCGGCCCCGGCATCGCCTTTGCGCTGCTGGCCTTCGGCTGCGAGCCCGGCCAGGCCTGGCTCGGCCGCCACTGCGAGATCGACGGGCTGCGCGCCTTCGCCGAGCTGACGCTGGCAGGCTGGCTGGCCTGCCTGCTGCTGTGGGGCGCGGGCTGGGCGCTGCTGCGCCGCCGGCCCGGCTGACAAGTTCAGGCGCGCTCGCGTCCGCCTTCGCCTTCGCCTTCGCGGGCGCGCTGGTGGTCCTGCAGCAGCCGCCACATCACCTTGCCGGTGCCGGACTTGGGCAGCGTCTCGACGAACTCGACCTGGCGCGGCGCCTTGTAGGCGGCCATGTGCTCGTGCGCCCAGGCGATGATGTCCGCCTCGCCCACCTGGCCGCGGGCCTCGGCGCGCAGCACGATCACCGCCTTGACCGTCTCGCCGCGGTAGGCGTCGCGCGCGCCGATCACGCAGGCCTCGGCCACCGCCGGATGGCGGTAGAGCAGCAGCTCCACCTCCGACGGCCAGACCTTGAAGCCGCTGGCGTTGATCATGCGCTTGAGCCGGTCGGTGAGGAAGAAGTAGCCCTCCTCGTCCATGCGGCCGAGATCGCCGGTGCGGAAGAAGCGCCGGCCCGGCATGCCGGGCAGCTCGACGAAGGCCGCTTCGGTCGCGGCCCGGTGCTTCCAGTAGCCGGTGAACAGCATCGGCCCGCAGGTGACGATCTCGCCGACCTCGCCGGCGGGCAGCTCGGCCAGCGTGACCGGATCGACCACCCGCGCGTCGGTGCCGAACAGCGGCAGGCCGAGGCATTGCAGCTTGGCCCGCTCGGGCGGATTGGCGTGGCTGGGCGCGGCGGTCTCGGTCAGGCCGTAGCCCTCGGCGAAGGTCAGGCCGAAGTCGCGCTGCAGCCGCTCGGCCACCGCCTGTGGCATCGCCGCGCCGCCGCCGCTGAGAAAGCGCAGGCTCGAGAGGTCCAGGCTCGCCGCCTCCGGGCTGGCGAGCAGGTCGATGATCATCGTCGGGATGCAGGTCCAGTGGCTGACGCGGTGGCGCGCGATCAGCCGCCCGGCCAGCACGCGGTCCCAGCGCGGCATCACCACCACCGTCGCGCCGCTCCAGGCCGGCGCCAGCACGCCGTAGACCATGCCGGTGATGTGGAAGAAGGGCACCACGCCCAGCGTGACCGACTCGGCGCCGACATGGCTCCACAGCGAGCCGCCGACGATGTTGGGCATCAGCGTGCGGTGGGTGTGCATGCAGCCCTTGGGCAGGCCGGTGGTGCCGGAGGTGTAGGGCAGCAGCACCAGGTCGTCGGGCCGGGCGAGGTGCGGTCCCGGCGCCAGGCCGGCGGCCAGCGCGTCGGCCCAGCGGGTGGCGCCCTCGGGCAGGGGCGGCTCGGCCTGCAGCAGCGCCTGCATCGCCGGCGGCACCGCCAGGTCCGGATCGATCCGGCGCTCCGGGCCGAGCACGTCGTCCCAGCCGGTCACCAGCAGCGCGCGCAGGCGCTGCGCTTCGGGCAGGCGCGCGTCGGCCTGGCGCACCACCTCGGCCAGCTCGGCCCCGCAGATGACCGCCTTCGTGTCCGGATCGGTGATGTAGTGGCCGAACTCGTCGGCGCGGTTCATCGGGTTGACCGGCACCACCACCGCGTCGGCACGCACCACCGCGTACAGCGCGACGACGAACTGCGGGCAGTTCTGCATGAACAGCGCCACCCGGTCGCCGCGGCCCACGCCCTGCGCCTGCAGCCAGCCGGCCAGCGCCTCGGCCTGGCGCCGCACCTCGCGCCAGCGCCAGTCGTGGCCCAGGCAGCTCCAGGCGGGCTTGTCCGGCCAGCGCTGCGCGGCGACCTCGAGGTTGAACCACAGCGTGGTGTCGGGCACCGCCAGCTCGCGCGGCAGGCGGGCGGGCCAGTGCTTCAGGTGCGGACGGTCGGCGGGAATCGGCATCGTGAACCTCGCGCTCGGTCGGGTCGTTCCAGGGGGAGCAGGGCTGCAGCGTAGGCGCGGGCGCGGGCGGCCGGCATCGGGGCGTCCCGGAGGCGCTGTCGCGGTCGGGACAGGCCTGTGCCCGCCTAGAATCGGCGGCTGCAATCCCGCAACGCTTTCCCCTTGCTGTCCGCCCTCCGGCGGCTTTCACGATGAGCATCACCGCACAGCTCGACGGCGTCGCCGTCTCGACCCAGGCCAATGTCTACTTCGACGGCCGCTGCGTCTCCCACACCGTCACTTTCGCCGACGGTACCCGCAAGAGCGTGGGCGTGATCCTGCCGGCGCAGCTGACGTTCGGCACCGGCGCGCCGGAGATCATGGAGACGGTGGCGGGCTCGTGCAGCGTGCTGCTGCCCGGCGCGAGCGAGTGGCAGACCTTCGGCCCTGGCGAGAAGTTCAGCGTGCCGGGCAACGCCCGCTTCGAGATCCGCGTCGAGGGCGAGCCCTACCACTACATCTGCCACTTCGGTTGATCGTCTTGCGGCCGATCGACCCCGTGTCATCGGCACGTGATACCTGAGGGTTCCTCGGGCATCATCCGCGCCGCACGTGCGTGTCGTGCGACTGCCCTGGAGATCGCTCTCATGATGCATCGTCGTCGTCTTCTGGCTGCGGCGGCTGCCGCCACCACACTGCCCCTGCTGCCGGGCGTCGTCCGCGCCGCGCTGCCGGCCCCCAAGGGCCGGGTCGTGCTGACGATCTCCGGCCGCATCGGCATCCGCAATGCCGGCGAGACCGCCCAGTTCGACATGGACATGCTGGCGGCGATGCCCCAGCACAGCTTCTCGACCAAGACGCCCTGGTACCCGACGGCTCGCAAGTTCACCGGCCCGCTGCTGCGCGATGTGCTGGCCGCCGCCGGCGCGCAGGGCCGCACGCTGCGGGCGATCGCGCTCAACGACTACAAGGTCGAGCTGCCGGTCGAGGACGCCTCGCGTTACCCGGTGGTGCTGGCCCGGCTGCTCGACGACAAGCCGATGCCGGTGCGCGACAAGGGCCCGCTGTTCATCATCTATCCCTTCGATGCCGACGAGACGCTGCGCAGCGAGCGCTACTACAGCCGTTCGGCCTGGCAGCTGAAGGTGATCGAGGTCGAGTGAGCGGGACGGCCGCCTCGGTGACTTCCCCGGCCGGATCGCGGCGGGTCGGCCGCCTGCTGGCGGTCATGGCGCTGCTGCTGGCGCTGGTCTTCGGCGGCATCGCCTGGCTGCAGGCGCAGTCGCTGCGCCTGCTCAGCGCCAATGTCGTCTATCAGGGCGACAACATCGTCTGGAGCTTCTTCCAGCTCGAGACCGAATACCTGCGCCTGGGTCAGCAGCTGCGCGACTTCGCGCGCGACGGCGCCGCCCTGCCGCCTGCGCAGCGCGATCTGGCCGAGACGGATCTTCGCGAGCGCTACGACATCTTCGTCAGCCGCATCAGCCTGGTCGATCCGCAGCGCACCCGCGAGGTCATGCCCGACCTGCCCGAGCATCACCGGGTGATGGGCCTGCTGCACGGCATGGTCGAGCGGGTCGATACCGTGCTGGGCCCGGAGGCGCCCCAGCCGCTGGACCCGGCCGCGCTGAAGGCGGTGATCGCCGACTACGAGGCGCTGGCGCCGGCGGTGCGCGATCTGTCGCTGCTGTCGAACCAGGCGGTGGGCGCGGGCATCGTCAGCCGCAACGAGGGCGTGCGCCAGCAGAACCGCATCGGCATCGCGCTGACCCTGTTCCAGTGCCTGCTGATCCTGCTGTTCGCCGGCATCGTCGTGCGGCAGATGCGTGCGCTCGAGCGCCGCCGCGAGGCGCTGCAGCAGCTCGCCACCCGGCTGGAGGAGGCCAAGACCGAGGCCGAGCAGGCCAACCGGGCCAAGAGCGCCTTCCTGGCCAACATGAGCCATGAACTGCGCACGCCCTTCAACGGCCTGCTGGGCATGATGTCGCTGCTCGACCGCTCCGCGCTCGATGCGCAGCAGCGCGAGCATCTGCAGATCGCGCGCCAGTCCGGCGAGCACCTGCTGGCCATCCTCAACGATGTGCTGGACCTGTCCAAGCTGGAGTCGGGCCGGCTCGAGCTGTCGCCCCATCCGGTCGACCTGTCGCGCCTGCTGGCCGAGGTCGAGGCCCTGATGCGACCGCAGGCGCGGGCCAAGGGGCTGCAGTTCGAGACGGTGCTCGATCCGGCGCTGCACCAGCGCGTCGAGGTCGACGGCAAGCGGCTCAAGCAGGTGATCTTCAATCTGGTCGGCAACGCGATCAAGTTCACCGACCGGGGCCAGGTGCGGCTGCTGATCGACGCGCTGCCACCCGCCGCACCGGGCGGCATGGCACTGACGCGGCTGCGCATCATCGACACCGGCATCGGCATGGACGCCGCCACGCTGGGCCGGCTGTTCCAGCGCTTCAGCCAGGGCGACGACAGCATCAGCCGGCGCTTCGGCGGCACCGGTCTTGGCCTGGAGATCTCGCGCGAGCTGGTGCGCATGATGGGCGGTGACATCCGGGTCGACAGCCAGCCCGGGCAGGGCAGCACCTTCAGCGTGCTGCTGCCGCTGCTGCCGCTGGAGTCGCCGGTGGCCGAGGCGGCTGCGCCGGCCGTCGGCGGCGCCCGGATCGATGCGGCTGCGCCCGCTCCGGGGGCAGACACCGGCACGGGCGCGCTGGAGGTGCTGGTGGCCGACGATCATCCGGTCAACCGCAAGTACATGCAGGTGCTGATGGAGCGGCTCGGGCACCGGGTCAGCCTGGCGCTCGATGGTCGGGAGGCGCTCGAGCAGGTGCGCCAGCGTGAAGCTTCGCCCTTCGACCTGGTGCTGATGGATGTGCACATGCCCAACATGGACGGCCTGGCCTCGACCCGGGCGATTCGCCAGCTGCCCCAGCCCGCCGGCGCCACCCGCATCATCGCGCTGACGGCGGACGCCTTCGCGGAGTCGCGGGATCGCGCGCGTTCGGCGGGCATGGACGATTTCCTGGCCAAGCCGGTCCAGGTCCACGATGTCGAGGAAATGCTGCGTCGCCACTTCGGTGCCCGCTCGGTGGGCAGCGCAGCGGTGGCCGCAGTGCGTCCGCCGCCGGTGTCCGCCGCCGTGGTGGAGGCGCGCCCCGCGACGAAGTCGAGGCCCCGGCGTGGCGATGCCGGCCGGGTGCTGGATCTGGAGCTGATCACCGACACCTGCGCGATGCTGGGCGTCGAGCGGCTGCGCTCGCTGCTGCAGTCCTTCTTCGCCGACGAGAGCCGCACGCTGGCCGACCTGCTCGACCGGATCGATCACGAGCAGATCGAGGGCCTCGGCGCCGCGGCGCACCGTGTCAAGGGCACGGCCGCGACGCTGGGGCTGCGCCAGCTGGCCGAATCAGCCCGCCAGATCGAGGAGCGCGGTCTGCCGGACGAGGCCGCGCAGCGTCAGGAGCTAGCGCGACTGCTGCGCCAGCAGATCGACCAGGCGCGAGAGGTGTGCATCAAGCTCGGCTGGGTCGTGCCGAGCTGAATCGCGATCGCCAGGCGGTCAGGCGGCTGCGGCGCTGGGCTGGCGGGGGCTGCCGGTGGCCGTGGCCGCATCCGGCGTGGCCTGCTGCGCATTGCCGCCATCGGTGCGGGTAGCGGCCCAGCGTTCGACGCCGCCGCGGCGGAAGGTCACGACGATCTGGTTGCCGTAGCTGTCACGCCACATCCAGTCGCCATGGGTGCCCTGGACCCGCTGACCCAGGCTGTTGGTGATGGACAGCACGTCGGCCATGCTCATGCCGTGGCCGAGCTTCGACTGCAGCGTGACCACGCTGTCGACCATGCCCTTGGGCCGGTCGGCGACATTGCGCATCTGCCGGGTGGCGCGGTTGAACTGCAGCACCATCCAGAAGCCGATCACCGTGATGGCCAGCACCACACCCTGCCAGCCAAGCATGGTCCAGCCTGCGATCAGGGCAGCCGCCACCAGGGTCGCGTTCAGCAAGCGTTGATTGGAAACTTTCATGTACCAGATCTTATCGCCGGAGGAATGGGCCGCCCCCTTGTCGGGATCCGGTCGATCGACCTGCCCCGTGAATCGGGGGGCGAGGCGCCGGCAGGAGGCGGAACAACCGGAAAGTGTAGTAGCAGCGGTCCTGCTGCGAGCCTTGTGAAACAACTGGTAATGTCAATAAGGATCCGGCAACAGCCCAGCCCGACCCCACCACCGGTCCGCTTCAGTCGAGGCCGCGCAGCACCTCGATCGCCTGCTCGATGCGGTCGACCGGATGCACCGTCAGCCCCTCGATCGCCTTCTTCGGCGCATTGGCGCGCGGCACCAGCGCGACCGAGAAGCCGAGCTTGGCGGCCTCCTTCAGGCGGTCCTGGCCGCGCGGGGCCGGGCGCACCTCGCCGGCCAGGCCGACCTCGCCGAAGGCGATGAAGCCCTTGGGCAGCGCCCGCCCGCGCAAGGAGCTCTGGATCGCCAGCAGCACCGCCAGGTCGGCCGCCGGCTCGCCGATGCGCACGCCACCGACCGCATTGACGAACACGTCCTGGTCGGCGCACGACACCCCGGCGTGGCGGTGCAGCACCGCCAGCAGCATCGCCAGCCGGTCGCGGTCCAGGCCGACGCTGAGCCGGCGCGGGCTCGGGCCGCCCGCATCGACCAGCGCCTGGATCTCCACCAGCATCGGCCGCGTGCCCTCCAGTGTCACCAGCACGCAGGCGCCGGGCACCGGTTCGCCCTGGGTCGACAGGAAGATCGCGCTCGGGTTGGTGACGCCCTTCAGGCCCTTGTCGGTCATCGCGAAGACGCCGATCTCGTTGACCGCGCCGAAGCGGTTCTTGATCGCGCGCACCAGCCGGAAGCTCGAATGGGTGTCGCCCTCGAAATAGAGCACCGTGTCGACGATGTGCTCCAGCACCCGGGGACCGGCCAGCGCGCCTTCCTTGGTGACATGGCCGACCAGCACGATGGTGCAGCCGCTCGACTTGGCCACCCGGGTGAGCTGCGCGGCGCACTCGCGCACCTGCGCGACCGAGCCCGGCGCCGAGCTGAGCTGCTCGGAGAACAGCGTCTGGATCGAGTCGATGACGCAGAAGGCCGGCTGCTCGGCCGCCAGCGTCGCCAGGATGCGCTCCAGGCCGATCTCGGCCAGCAGGCGCAGCTGCAGCCCCTCCAGGCCGAGGCGGCGCGCACGCAGCGCCACCTGCGCGCCGGACTCCTCGCCGGTCACGTAGAGCACGCCCATCTGCCGCGACAGCGCCTCGGCCGCCTGCAGCAGCAGCGTGCTCTTGCCGATGCCGGGGTCGCCGCCGATCAGCACCACGCCGCCCTCGACGATGCCGCCGCCGAGCACCCGGTCGAGTTCCTCCAGCCCGGTCGGCGTGCGCGCGATCTCTGCCGCCTCGATGTCGGCCAGCGTGGCCACCGGCTGGCTCCTGGCCAGCGCCTGGAAGCGGGTGTTGCGCCCGGCCGCACCGGCGGCGGCCGCCGGCTCAGGGACGGTCTCGTCGAGGGTGTTCCACGCATTGCAGTGCGGGCACTTGCCCAGCCACTTCGGGCTGGTGCCGCCGCACTCGCGGCAGGTGTAGAGCGTCTTGTCACGGGCCATGGGGGGATTGTCGCTGCGCGGGTTGCCGCGGGGGCTGTGCTACAACGCCGCGATGGAATTCTCGACCTGGATCACCTTCTTCGCGGCCTGCTGGGCCATCAGCCTGTCTCCCGGACCCGGCGCGGTGGCGTCGATGAGCGCCGGCGTGCGTCATGGCTTCTGGCGTGGCTATGCCATCGTCATCGGACTGGTGCTGGGCATCTGGACCCAGGTGCTTGTCGTCTCGGTCGGCCTGGGCGCGCTGATGGCGACCTCGGCCTGGGCCTTCTCGATGCTGAAATGGCTGGGCGTGGCCTATCTGGTCTGGCTGGGCATCCAGCAGTGGCGCGCCGCCGAGGCACCGCTGGTGTCGGCCGAGGACACCGGCGCCGGCACCTCGCGCCTGGCCCTGGTGCTGCGCGGCTGGATGATCAACACGGTCAATCCGAAGGGCACCGTCTTCCTGCTGGCGGTGATGCCGCAGTTCATCGATCAGGCGCAGCCGCTGGTGCCGCAGTACCTGACGATCGCGCTGACGCTGGCCTTCACCGATCTGGTGGTGATGGCCGGCTATGTGGGTCTGGCCTCGCGGGTGCTGGGCGCACTGCGCACGCCGGGCCAGCTGCGCTGGATGAACCGCAGCTTCGGCGGCCTGTTCGTGGCTGCGGGCCTTTTCCTGGCGATGTTCCGGCGCGCAGCCTGAACGCGGCCGGGCGGCGGGTCTGCCCGGGCTCAAGGCGCGCGCCGCGCTGCCGATGGGCCGGTGCCGGGGCTGTTCTTCTCCGGCATGAAAGGCCGTCCATGAAGCGCTCCCGTCCTGCTCCGTCCTTCTCTCCGGTCGTTTCGGCCCTGGCTGCGGCTCTGCTGCTGTCGGCCTGCGCCGGCATGCCGCCCCGGCCGCGTGCGCCGGAGGCGATCACCGCCGAGGGCCTCTCGCCCCAGGCCCGCGAACACCGCGTCTGGCTCGTCAGCGCCGATCACCAGCTGCAGCTGGTGCGCGCAGGCCGCCCCGACCGCATCGAGCAGCAGGTCGCGCTGCGCGGTCTGGCCGCCGGGGACGAGGTGGTCGGCATCGACTTCCGGGTCGCGCGGGGCGTGCTGTACCTGCTGACCCGCCAGGGCCGGCTCTACACCGTCGACACCGGCAGCGGTCAGCTCACCCCGGTGGGGTCCGGTGCGCCACTGGCGCTGGCGCTGCCGTCCGGGCCGATCGGCTTCGATTTCAATCCGGCCGCCGACCGCATCCGCATCGTCGGCGCCGCGGTGAATCTGCGGGCCCATCCCGACACCGGCGCGCTGGTCGACGGCGACCCGAAGGCCGAGGGCCTGCAGCCCGACGGCGCGCTGCGCTATGCCGAGGGCGATCCGGCCCGCGGCCGCACGCCGCGCATCGATGCCGCCGGCTACACCTACAACAAGACCAGCGACAAGCTGACCACCAACTACGCGATCGACCAGGCGGCCGGCACGCTGGTGATGCAGGGCTCGCTGGAAGGCGCCACGCCGGCGGTCTCGCCCAACACCGGGCTGCTGAGCACCGTCGGGCCGCTCGGGGTGAAGGACGTCTCGGATGCGGCCTTCGACATCGCCGACATCGACAACACCGCGCTGGCGGCGCTGCGCACCGACCGCACCCGGCTCTACCGGGTCGACCTGAAGAGCGGCCAGGCCCGGCGCATCGGCCCGGTCGCAACCGGTGCGCCGATCCGCGGCCTGGCGATCGAGCCCTGAGGCTGCCGCTCAGCCTGCGCTGGCCGGAGCGGGCGGCTGGGTGCGCACCGCACGCAGCCGCTGCTCCATCTCGGTGCGCAGCTCGCGCCGGGCCTGGGCATTGGCCCAGCGGCGCTTCTCCTCGGCGTTGAACGGGCGCAGCGGCGGCACCGGCACCGGCTTGCCGTCGTCGCCGACCGCCACCATCGTGAAGAAGCACGAGTTGGCATGGCGCACGACCTGGGTGCGGATGTTCTCGGCCACCACCTTCACGCCGATCTCCATCGACGAGGTGCCGGTGTAGTTGACGCTGGCCAGGAAGGTGACCAGCTCGCCGACGTGGATCGGCTGGCGGAACATCACCTGGTCGACGCTGAGCGTGACGGTGTAGCGGCCGGCATAGCGGCTGGCGCAGGCGTAGGCGACCTGGTCGAGCAGCTTCAGGATGGTGCCGCCGTGCACATTGCCGGAGAAGTTGGCCATGTCCGGCGTCATCAGCACCGTCATCGTCAGCTGGTGGGAGGGGAGATCCATGGAGGGTGCAGACCGTGAGGTCGGTGGTGGAGTCTCCGCCATCTTGCACCAGTCGTGCCTGGTGCCGTCAGCCTGGTGTCAGCGCGCTGACTGTTGCGGCCGCGGCCCGGCCATGCGACGCAGCGAACTGCGGCCGTGGCGCAACGCACCCGCCACATGCAGCGCCAGCAGCGCCAGCATCAGCTTCGAGCCCAGCTCGTGCAGCCGGCCGCTGTAGTAGTGCAGCGCCGCGTTCGCCTCGATCGGCGAGGGCACCGAGAACCAGCCCAGCACATGGACCGGCTCGCCTTCGCTCCAGTACATCAGCGGGCCGCTGAAGGCCATCACCAGCATGACGGCCAGCAGGCCCGCATGCACGCCGTGCTCGAGCCAGCGCAGCGGGCCCGGGGCCGACAGCGGTGCCGGACGGCGCCCGGCCAGCAGCGCCAGCACGCTCCACTGCGCCCGCAGCAGCAGCGGCAGCAGCGCCAGCATGCCCAGTCCGACATGCCAGGCCCAGAGCTTCCTGCGCAGCGCACCGTCAGGCAGCAGCTCCTCGGCGATCAGGCCGAGTGCCAGCAGCGCGATCGTCAGCAGGGCGCCGCCCCAGTGGGCCAGGCGGGAGATCGGTCCGTAGAGCGTCGGACGGGCGGCGGCGGGCGCCGGAGAGGCAGTGTGGAGGGCGGGCATCGGCGGAGTTCAGTCTTCATCTTCGAGGGGGGAATCAGTCCTGCGGCGCCAGATCGACCACGCGCACCGGCACACGCTGCGCCAGCGCGCACATCAGCTCGTAGCCGATGGTGCCGGCGCCGTGCGCGATCTCGTCGATCGACAGCTGCGTGCCGCGCGGGCCATGGCCCCACAGCGTGACCTCGCTGCCGAAGCCGGCCGCCGGCACCGGCGTCAGGTCGACCGCCAGCATGTCCATCGACACCCGGCCGACGGTGCCGGTGCGCACGCCATCGACCAGCACCGGCGTGCCGCTGTCGGCCAGGCGCGGATAGCCGTCGGCATAGCCGCAGGCAACGATGCCGATGCGCATCGCGCGCTCGGCGACGAAGCGGCTGCCGTAGCCGACGCTGTCGCCGGGCTGCAGCTGCTGCACCGCGATCAGGCGCGAGCGCAGCGTCATCGCCGGCACCAGGCCCCAGTGGTGGATGTCGTGCTCGGGAAAGTCGGGCGCGCTGCCGTAGCTCAGGATGCCGCTGCGCACCCAGTCGGCGCGCACGTCGGCGGCGGCCGCATGGCGCAGGATGGCCGCGCTGTTGCTCAGCGAGCGTTCGCCCGGCAGGTCGCGGGTGGCCTGGACGAAGGCCTCGACCTGATGCTTGACGCCGCGCGGGCCGTCGGCGTCGGAGAAGTGCGTCACCAGCGAGATCTCGTCGACCTGGGGCAGCGCGTCCAGCCGTGCCCAGGCGCTGCGCAGGTGCGCTGCGGTGAAGCCCAGGCGGTTCATGCCGCTGTTCATCTTCAGGAAGACGCGGTGCGGCTGGTGCGTCTTGTGCGCGGCCAGCCAGTCGATCTGCTCGTCGCAGTGCACGACATGCCAGAGGTTCAGCCGCGAGCACAGCTCGAGGTCGCGCGGCTCGAAGCAGCCTTCCAGCAGCAGCACCGGGCCGCGCCAGCCCAGGTCGCGCACCCGCTGCGCCTCGTCGAGGTCGAGCATCGCCAGGCCGTCGGCACCGAGCAGGCCCGGCCAGATGCGCTCGATGCCGTGCCCGTAGGCATTGGCCTTGATGACCGCCCACAGCCGGGCGTCGGGTGCGCGCCGGCGTGCGCTGGCCAGGTTGCGGGCGAGGGCGTCGGGATGGACGAGGGCTTCGATCGGACGGGGCATGATCGCGAGATTGTGCCAGCCCGCTCCGCCCGATTCCGCAGATCCGGCCGTCTCGGGGAATCGCCTCGGCAGGCGGCTTGGGCCTGCATGCTATAACCGCGCCGCGCCGAAGCGGCGCCGTGGCCGCACCGTGGTCGCGCCCTTGCAGAACCCTCAGAACCTCGAGCGCAGCGCCATCTTTCCGGATGAAAAAAGGTTTCCACACCATCATGTCGGCGCAGTTCTTCAGCTCGCTGGCCGACAACGCCCTGTTCGTCGCTGCGGTCGAGCTGCTGAGAACCTCCGGTGCGCCCGAGTGGCAGCGCGCCGCGCTGGTGCCGATGTTCGCGCTGTTCTATGTCATCCTCGCGCCCTTCGTCGGCGCCTTCGCCGACGCGGTGCCCAAGGGCAGGGTGATGTTCGTCTCCAACACCATCAAGGTGTTGGGCTGCCTGATGATGCTGTTCGGCACCCACCCGCTGGCCGCCTATGCGATCGTCGGCCTGGGCGCGGCGGCCTACTCGCCGGCCAAGTACGGCATCCTCACCGAGCTGCTGCCGCCCTCGCAGCTGGTCAAGGCCAATGGCTGGATCGAGGGGCTGACCATCGGCTCGATCATCCTGGGCGTGCTGCTGGGCGGCCAGCTGGTCGGTCCGCACATCGCGCCGCACCTGCTGGCGCTGGAGCTGCCGGGCCTGTCGCTGGGCATCGACACGCCGGCCCAGGCCGCGATCGCCTCGCTGGTGCTGCTCTACATCATCGCGGCGGTGTTCAATCTCTACATCCCGCGCACCGACGCGCCGCTGCAGCCGCTGCCGGCGCAGCCGCTGGCGCTGGTGCGCGACTTCTCCGAGTGCAACTCCCGGCTGTGGGCCGACAAGCTCGGCCAGATCTCGCTGGCGACGACGACGCTGTTCTGGGGCGTGTCGGGCAATCTGCGCTACATCGTGCTGGCCTGGGCGGCCGCGGCGCTGGGCTACGGCACCACGCAGGCCTCCTCGCTGGTCGGCGTGGTGGCCATCGGCACCGCGGTCGGCGCGGTGGTGGCCTCGGTGATGATGAAGCTCGACCAGGCCACCCGGGTCATTCCGCTGGGCGTGGCCATGGGCCTGCTGGTGGTGCTGATGAACCTGATCGACAACGTCTGGCTGGCCGCGCCCTTCCTGATGGTCCTGGGTGGCCTGGGCGGCTTCCTGGTGGTGCCGATGAACGCGCTGCTGCAGCACCGCGGCCACAACCTGATGGGCGCCGGCCGCTCGATCGCGGTGCAGAACTTCAACGAGCAGGCCTGCATCCTGGCGCTGGGCGCCTTCTACACCGGCATGACCCGCGGCGGCCTGTCGGCCTTCGGCGCGATCACCATCTTCGGCCTGCTGGTGGCCGGAACGATGGGGCTGATCGGGCGCTGGCACCAGCGCAACACGGTGCAGCACCGCGACGAGGTGGATCGCCTGCTGACGATCGCCCGCAGCGACGGCCACCACTGACGCGCAGGGCGCGCCGGGTACGCGCCCTGTGAGCCGCCCGTCAGGCGCGCATCTCGAGCGGCACCATCAGCTCGGTCGGCTGGAAGACCCGCTCGAAGGTGCGGTCATGGCGTGCCAGCAGGTGCAGCAGCTCGCGCTCGTCGAGCGGCGTGGTCAGGAAGGCGTCGCAGCCGGCAAAGGTGGCGCGAATGCGCTCGATCGCCGCGCCGCGCGGTGCCAGCGCCACCACCACCGGCGCCGGTCCGCCGTCGGCCATCTCGCGGCGGATGCGCCGGCTGACCTGGAAGCCGGCGCTGCCGCCCTGGCCCACGCCCAGGAACACGAAGCCGTAGCCCAGGCGCTCGGTCATCTGCTGGGCCTCGCCGGCGCTGCGGGTCAGATGCACCCGGTAGCCCAGCGGCGCCAGGGTGTCGCGCAGCAGCCTGCACTCGGCCGGGCTGCTGCTGACGACAAGAATGCGGTCGAGCCGCTGCTCGCCCTCGGCCAGCACGGTGTTGCTGAAGCCGCTGCTGGCCCGGAAGTCATGGATCTGCTGGTCCGCCAGCGCCGCGATCCGCTCCCGGTGCGGTCCGGGCGGCAGCTGCAGCAGGGCGCCCGGCCGTGCCGCCCGGGCCGCGCGACGCTCGCCGAGCAGGTCGAGCTGGCGGCGCAGCTGGTGCGCGTCGATCGGGCGTGGCAGCTGCGCGCCGCTGCACCGCGGCACGGTGCCCGCGCCGACGAACACCGTCTCGCGCATCCGGTCGAGCCGCTCGATGCGCAGCACCGCCTCGGGCCGGTCGGCATCGGCGATCAGCCAGTCGGCCTCGTCGATCGCGTCGGTGCAGGCGTAGCGGCGCCGGCCGGCATCGAGCCGGAAGAAGCTCTCCAGCGTCCGGCGCTCGAAGGCGCCGAGGCCGACAAAGGCGACGCTCTGGCAATCGGACATCCGGTACTCCTCGGGCTATGCGGTTCGGGACGGTCCGATTCTTCGAGCCCGCGGCCTGCAGCGTCAAGGCGCCGAGCCCCCCTCAATACGGCGTGGTACCTCTGCGCTGTCGCGGGGGGTGCGCAGGATTGCACGCTTCGCGCGCCCGGATTTTCCTGATCGGGGCAGCGCCATAATCCGGTTTTCCGACCTCTCTTCCGCGCCGTTCCGGCAGGAGCCAACGTCCATGTTCGAACACGTCGACGCCTACGCGGGCGATCCGATCCTCACGCTCAACGAGAACTTCCAGAAGGACCCGCGCCCGGGGCGCATCAACCTGTCGATCGGCATCTACTTCGACGACGCCGGCCGGCTGCCGGTGATGCAGGCGGTGCGCGAGGCCGAGACGGCGCTGCTGCAGTCGATCGGGCCGCGCGGCTACCTGCCGATGACCGGCCTGGCCGAGTACCGTGCCCAGATCCAGCACCTGCTGTTCGGCGCCGACCATGAGGCGGTGACCAGCGGGCGCACGGTGACGATCCAGTCGCTGGGCGGCTCGGGCGCGCTGAAGGTCGGCGCGGACTTCCTGCGCAAGTACTTCCCGGCCTCGCAGGTCTGGATCAGCGACCCGACCTGGGACAACCACCGCGCGATCTTCGAGGGCGCGGGCTTCCCGGTGAACACCTACCCGTACTACGACGCGGCCACCGGCGGCCTGCGCTTCGACGCGATGCTGGAGGCCATCCGCGCGCTGCCCTCGCGCTCGGTGGTGCTGCTGCACGCCTGCTGCCACAACCCGACCGGCGTGGACCTGAGCGCGGCGCAGTGGGCCGAGCTGATCCCGGTGATGGTCGAGCGCGGCCTGATCCCCTTCGTCGACATCGCCTACCAGGGCTTCGGCGACGGCGTGCGCGAGGATGCCTTCGCGCTGCGCATGCTGGCCGACGCGGGCCTGGCCTTCTTCGTCGCCAACAGCTTCTCGAAGAGCTTCTCGCTCTACGGCGAGCGCGTCGGCGGCCTGAGCGTGGTCTGCCCGACCGTGGCCGAGGCCGCGCTGGTGGCCGGCCAGCTGCAGGTGGCGGTGCGCAAGAACTACTCCAGCCCGCCGACGCACGGCGCGCGCATCGTCGCGCGGGTGCTGGCCGAGCCGGCGCTCCACGCCGCCTGGGTCGCCGAGCTCGACGCGATGCGCGATCGCATCCGCCAGATGCGCCAGCGCCTGCACGAGGTGCTGTCGGCGCGTGTGCCCGGCCGCGACTTCAGCTATTTCCTGACCCAGCGCGGCATGTTCAGCTACACCGGCCTGAGCGCCGAGCAGGTCGACGTGCTGCGCGAGCAGCATGGCGTGTATCTGGTGCGCTCGGGCCGGATGTGCGTGGCCGGCCTGAACTCCGGCAACGTCGAGCCGACCGCCGAGGCGATCGCCGCGGTGCTGGGCGGCTGACCGGCCGGGCCGCTTCCCGGTTCCCGGCTCAGGCCGGGCCGGCCATCGTCAGCATCTGCCGCTCGAACTGGTCGGCCGGCAGCGCCGGGCTGCAGAGGTGGCCCTGGTACTCGTCGCAGTCCTGGGTGCGCAGCCAGTCGAGCTGCGCCTCGGTCTCGACGCCCTCGGCCACCGTCTCGATGCCCAGCATCCGGCACATCGTGATCACCAGCCGCGCCAGCGGACTGACCCCGTCGCTGCCTGCGATGAAGGAGCGGTCGATCTTCAGCGTGCTGATCGGGCAGCGCTGCAGATAGGCGAGGTTGGAGTAGCCGGTGCCGAAGTCGTCGATCGCCAGCCGGAAGCCCATGTCGGCGAGCTGGTGCAGCGCCCGGTTGGTGGACTCGTCCTGGCCGAGCATCACCGACTCGGTGATCTCCAGCTCGATCTGCTGTGGGTCGCAGCCGGTGTCGCGCACGATGCGCGCGATGGTGTCGACCAGGCCCGGATCGCCGAACTGGCGCGGCGACAGGTTCACCGAGATGCGCAGCCGCCGTCCCAGCAACTGCCACAGCACCTGCTGGCGCGCGGCCTTCTCCAGCACCATCGCGCCGATCGAGCGGATCAGGCCGGTCTCCTCGCTCAGGCCGATGAACACATCCGGCGCGACCAGGCCGCGGCGCGGATGGCGCCAGCGCACCAGCGCCTCGGCGCCCACCAGATGGCCGCTGCCGACCTGCACCCGCGGCTGGTAGTGCACCTCGAACTGGTGGCGCTCGACGGCCACCCGCAGATCCTGCTCGAGCTGGATGCGCTCGCGGGCCAGACGCACCAGCTCCGGGGTGAACCAGCCCACGCCGTTGCCGCCGGCCTCCTTGGCGCGGTAGAGCGCCAGGTCGGCATTGCGCAGCAGCGCGTCGATGTCATGGCCGTCGCGCGGGAAGCGGCAGATGCCCATCGAGGGCGTGACCTGCATCTGCAGCCGACCGATCATCACGGTGCGGCCCAGCTCGACCTGCAGCCGGCGCACCAGCTGGCGGGTGCGCCGCTCGATGTCGCCGTCGCGGTTCGACACCAGCACCAGGAACTCGTCGCCGCCCAGCCGTGCGACCAGGTCGTCGGTGTCCAGCGTGGCATACAGGCGCTGCGCGATCTCCACCAGCAGCCGGTCGCCGATGTCATGGCCGAGCGAGTCGTTGACCGCCTTGAAGCGGTCCAGGTCGATGAAGATCAGCGCCGCCTCGCCGCCGCTGGCGTGCAGGCCGTCGAGGCGCTGCTGGAAGTCGCGCGAGACGAAGCTGCGGTTGGGCAGGCCGGTGAGGGTGTCGCGCATCGCCAGCCAGTGCGCACGCGCCTCGGCCTGCTTGAGCTCGGTGATGTCGATCTCGCTGACCAGGAAGACCTGGCGGCCCTCGACCGGATCGCGGCACAGCCGCACCGAGATGTCGTGCCAGCGCGGCCCCAGGCTGGTGCTGACCTGCGTGGTGGCGCGGGCCTGGCCGCTGCGGTGCAGCTGCTCGACGATCTGGCGCAGCTCGCGCCGGTCGAGCACCCGGCTGCGCGCGCCGGCATCCGGATGATCGACAGTGGAGCGCGCGGCCGGATTGCGGTAGAGCGCCCGGCCGCGCACGCTGTAGAGCGTGACCATGACGGGCGTGTGCACCATCGCCTCGGCACTGCGCAGCGTGACCGCGTCGGTCATCGATTCGCCGATGGCCTCGCACAGCATGCCCATGCGGCCGTCGTCCAGCACCCAGCCGGTGCAGACGATGTCGACGGTGCGCGGCATGCCGCGCGGATAGAGCGTCCACAGCTCGGTGCTGCTGCGGTCATGCAGCCGGAAGTCCTGCTGCAGCTGGCGCAGCCGCTGCGCGATGGTCGGCGACATCTCCTGCGCCATGTCGCGCTGGCGCAGCTCCTCGAGGCTGTCGCTGCACCACAGGCCCAGCGCGGCTTCGTTGGCCCAGAGCACGCGGCCCTGGTCGATGTCGTAGAGCCAGACCGGCGTGCGCAGCCGCTGCAGCGGCGTGACATGGGCGCTGGCGTGGTCTGTGGCTGGACTGTCACTCGCGGCATTCCCGTCTTGACGGTGTGCGGCCAGTGCGTGAAGGCTGAAATGCTGTTGAGCGGGAAGGAATGCCGCTTCCATGCCGACGATCTCCCCAAGTGGCGTGACAAATTACCGGGCAAGTTACGCCAACATAATGGGGACAGACTTCAAATGCAAAAAATTGCCACGGTAATTTTGAGTGCCTGTCGCGGGCAGGCCACAAGAAGAACGGCGCGCCCCGAACCGGGGCGCGCCGTCATGTGTCACCGCGTTGCGGCTGGGCCGCGTGTGCTCAGCGCTTCTTCAGCGCGTCGCGGATCTCGCGCAGCAGCACCACGTCTTCGGGCGTCGGTGCCGGCGGGGCGGGCGGCGCCGGCGGCTCGGCCTTCTTCAGGCGGTTCATGCCCTTGACCATCAGGAAGATGATCCAGGCCAGGATGATGAAGTTGATCGCGATGGTGATGAAGTTGCCGTAGGCCAGCACCGCGCCGGCCTTCTTGGCTTCGACCAGCGTCGTGGCGGTCTGGCCGGCCAGCGGGATGAAGGCGTTGCTGAAGTCCAGCCCGCCGAAGATCTTGCCGACGATCGGCATGATCACGTCGCCGACCGCCGAGTCGACGATCTTGCCGAACGCGCCGCCGATGATCACGCCGACGGCGAGGTCCATCACATTGCCCTTGAGGGCGAAATCCTTGAATTCGCTCATCATGCCCATGGTTGTTGCTCCTGTGGTGTCGGGCGCTGGCGCCCGTGGTTTCCCGCGGAAATGAATCTTGGTGAAGCTCGGGGTCTGGAAGTCGGCGTGCCTCTTTGTCACGCCTCGTGAAGTATTGCCGCTGTCAGCGCCACGTCAACCATCATTAGGTCGGGGCTGGAGGCTGGCATGAAGGCGACATGAGCAGGGCCACAGCCGGGACAGGCCGTGCTCCTGAGCGTGTTGTTTTTGCCTCAGCTTGGCGATGCCACAGACAGGGCCGGGTGTTGCCGAATGTGGAGAAGCCCCTTCGGGCTGGGCTAGAATTAGGGGTTGCCCCCCTCTCAGAGACCGGATCTTTTCCCGAGGAATAACATGAGTGACCAGCAAGTCGACCAGGCCAAGCGGACGTGGCTGATCGCGTCGGGCTGCGCAGGCGCCGTAGGCGGCCTGGCAACCGCCGTGCCTTTCGTCAGCACTTTCACGCCGTCGGAGCGGGCCAAGGCGGCCGGCGCCTCCGTCGAGGTCGACATCAGCGCACTCAAGCCGGGTGAGAAGATCACGGTCGAATGGCGTGGCAAGCCGGTCTGGGTGGTGCGTCGCACGCCCGAGCAGCTCGAGGCCCTGAAGGCGCTGAGCGCCGAGATGGCCGATCCGGACTCGGTGCGCACCGCCTATCCGACGCCCGAATACGCGCGCAACACCCCGCGCTCGATCAAGCCCGAATATCTGGTCGTCATCGGCATCTGCACCCACCTGGGCTGCTCGCCGTCCGACAAGTTCCAGGCCGGCCCGCAGCCCTCGCTGCCGGACGACTGGAAGGGCGGCTTCCTCTGCCCCTGCCACGGCTCCACCTTCGACCTGGCGGGCCGGGTGTTCAAGAACAAGCCGGCGCCGGACAACCTCGAGGTGCCGCCGCACATGTACCTGTCGGACACCTCGATCCTGATCGGTGAAGACAAGAAGGCTTGAAGGAACTGAGGTCCAACATGGCTGAATTCAAAGTCGCTCCCCCGGACGCCTCCGCAGGCGAGAAGCTGCTGACCTGGGTGGACAACCGCTTCCCCGCGTCCAAGCTGTACAAGGAACACCTGTCCGAGTACTACGCCCCGAAGAACTTCAACTTCTGGTATTTCTTCGGCTCGCTGGCGCTGCTGGTGCTGGTGATCCAGATCGTGACCGGCATCTTCCTGGTCATGCACTACAAGCCGGACGCGGCCCTCGCGTTCGCCTCGGTCGAGTACATCATGCGCGATGTGCCCTGGGGCTGGCTGATCCGCTACATGCACTCCACCGGCGCCTCGGCGTTCTTCGTGGTGGTCTACCTGCACATGTACCGCGGCCTGATCTACGGCTCCTACCGCTCGCCGCGCGAGCTGGTGTGGGTGTTCGGCTGCGCGATCTTCCTGGCGCTGATGGCCGAGGCCTTCATGGGCTATCTGCTGCCCTGGGGCCAGATGTCCTTCTGGGGCGCGCAGGTGATCGTGAACCTGTTCGCCGCCGTGCCCTTCGTCGGTCCGGACCTGGCCCTGCTGATCCGCGGCGACTTCGTGGTGTCGGACGCGACGCTGAACCGCTTCTTCAGCTTCCACGTCATCGCCGTGCCGCTGATCCTGATCGGTCTGGTGGCCGCTCACATCATCGCGCTGCATGAAGTGGGCTCGAACAACCCGGACGGCGTCGAGATCAAGGCCAAGAAGGACCCGAAGACCGGCATCCCGCTCGACGGCATTCCCTTCCACCCGTACTACTCGGTGCATGACCTGCTGGGCGTGACCGTCTTCCTGATGGCCTTCACCGGCGTGGTGTTCTTCGCGCCCGAGTTCGGCGGCTATTTCCTCGAGTACAACAACTTCATCCCGGCCGACCCGTTCAAGACCCCGCCGCACATCGCGCCGGTCTGGTACTTCACGCCGTTCTACTCGATGCTGCGTGCCACCACCGACGTGATGATCAACGTGCTGGTGGTCATCATCGGCCTGGCTGCGGTGATGGCGGTGCTCAAGGGCAATCTGCCGAGCAAGGCCAAGGTCGGCGTGCTGGTCGGTGCGGTGGTCGTCTGCGGCCTGCTCAAGACCTTCGACGCGAAGTTCTGGGGCGTGGTCGTGATGGGCGGCGCGGTCGTCATCCTGTTCTTCCTGCCCTGGCTGGACCGCAGCCCGGTCAAGTCGATCCGCTACCGTCCGACCTGGAACAAGACGCTCTACGGTGTCTTCGTCGTGTTCTTCCTGGTCCTGGGCTATCTGGGCATCCAGCCGCCGTCCGACATCGGCACGCTGATCGCCCAGGTCGGCACGCTGTTCTACTTCGGCTTCTTCCTGCTGATGCCGTGGTGGAGCCAGATCGGCGAGTTCAAGCCGGTCCCCGACCGCGTGACCTTCCAGCCGCACTGATGCCTGCCCACGACACGGAGCCCAGACAACCATGAAAAAGTTCATCGCTTCCCTGCTCGTGGCGGCGTCGGCCTGCCTGACCGCGCTGACGCCGGCTCATGCCGCCGGTGGCGCCGCGGTGCAGCTGGACAAGTTCCCGACCGAGAAGCTGCACGACACCGCCGCGCTGCAGCGTGGCGCCCAGCTGTTCGTCAACTACTGCCTGAACTGCCATGCCGCCGCGTTCATGCGCTTCAACCGGCTGCAGGACATCGGCCTGACCGAACAGCAGATCAAGGACAACCTGCTGTTCACCACCGACAAGGTCGGTGACCTGATGAACGTCTCGCTGAACGCGCGCCAGGCCAAGGACTGGCTGGGCGCGACGCCGCCGGACCTGACGGTCATCGCCCGCTCGCGCGCCAGCCATGCCGGCAGCGGTGCGGACTACCTCTACACCTACCTGCGCACCTACTACCGCGACGAGACCAAGGCGACCGGCTGGAACAACCTGGCCTTCCCGAGCGTCGGCATGCCGCATGTGCTCTGGGAGCTGCAAGGCGAGCGCCGCGCGATCTTCGAGGAGGTCAAGGATCCGCATGACCCGAGCAAGGTCACGCACGCCTTCAAGAGCTTCGAGCAGATCAAGCCGGGCAAGATGTCGGCGCAGGAGTTCGACTCGGCGGTCGGCGATCTGGTCGCCTATCTGCAGTGGATGGGCGAGCCCAACCAGGGCCTGCGCACCAAGCTGGGTGTCTGGGTGCTGCTGTTCCTGGCCGTGTTCACCGTCATCGCCTGGCGTCTGAATGCAGCCTTCTGGAAGGACGTCAAGTAAGCTGACGTTCCCGGTGTCCGGCGCCGGATCCGGGCGGCCGCCTCGTGCGGCGCCTCGGGCCGGTGTCACCGCGCAGAGTGCCCATCGAGGCTCTCTGCGCGCTTTTGTTTTTCAGAGTTCGGTTCCAGAGCTCTGTCTTCTCTTCGAGGAGCGATCTCCGCCATGATGGTGCTTTACTCCGGCACGACCTGCCCCTACTCGCATCGCTGCCGTTTCGTGCTGTTCGAGAAGGGCATGGATTTCGAGATCCGTGACGTCGATCTCTACGCCAAGCCCGAGGACATCGCGCTGATGAATCCGTACAACGAGGTGCCGATCCTCGTCGAACGCGAACTCATCCTGTACGAATCGCACATCATCAACGAGTACATCGACGAGCGTTTCCCGCATCCGCAGCTGATGCCGGGCGACCCGGTGGCTCGTGCACGCGTGCGCCTGTTCCTGTTCAACTTCGAGAAGGAACTGTTCACGCATGTCAACCTGCTCGAGGGCCGCGGCGGCGTCAAGGCCACCGAGAAGGACCTGGAGCGTGCGCGTTCGCAGATCCGCGACCGGCTGACGCAGCTCGCGCCGATCTTCCAGAAGAACCGCTACATGCTGGGCGAGGACTTCTCGATGCTCGACGTGGCGATCGCGCCGCTGCTGTGGCGCCTGGACTACTACGGCATCGAGCTGTCGAAGAATGCCGCACCGCTGCTGAAGTACGCCGAGCGCATCTTCTCGCGTCCGGCCTACATCGAGGCGCTGACGCCGTCCGAGAAGGTGATGCGCAAGTAAGCCGCGCTGCCGTTCCCGCCGCCGACCCGGATCCACTTCTGCCTGAGCGCACCGCTGCATGTCCGTCGATCACGATTCCCAGGGCACCTCGACCCGTCCCTACCTGATCCGTGCGCTGCACGACTGGTGCATCGACAACGGCTTCACGCCGCTGCTCGCCGTTCATGTCGACTCCTCGGTGCGCGTGCCGATGGAGTTCGTCAAGAACAACGAGATCGTGCTGAACGTCAGCTTCGATGCCACCAGCGGCCTGCGCCTGGGCAACGACGTGATCGACTTCAAGGCCCGCTTTGGCGGCGTCGCGCGCGACATCGTCGTGCCGATCGACCATGTGATCGCGATCTACGCGCGCGAGAACGGCCAGGGCATGGCTTTCCCGATGCCCGAGGGCCCGACCGATCTCGAGCCTCAGGCCCCGGCCGAGACGCCCGAGCCACCGGCGCCCAGCGCCGGGCTGCGACTGGCGCCGGCTCCTGCCTCCGCCGCAGAGATGCCCGCCGACGCGGATGCGGGTGGCGACGAGCCGCCGCCGGCCGCACCGCCTGCGGGCGCACGGCCGTCGCTCAAGCGCATCAAGTGAGGCTGGAAGTGGGGCGAGCGCAGGTGCAGCAGGCTCGGGCCTGACACCTCGGAGCGCTTTTTCACTACAATCCGGCTCCCCGCCGACTTAGCTCAGCTGGTAGAGCAACTGTCTTGTAAACAGTAGGTCATCCGTTCGATTCGGATAGTCGGCACCAGGGTTACGATGAAGCCCGCGTCTCCTCCCGGAGGCGCGGGCTTCTTTCTTGCGGAGAGCGTTCGCGGTGAATCTGAGAACACATGCAAGCGCAGCCGAGCTGCCGCGTCGGCCCGTCTGGTGGCGGGCGCTGTGGCTGTCGGCCGGGCTGGTCGCGCTGCTGCTGGGCGTGGTCGGCATCTTCCTGCCGCTGCTGCCGACCACGCCCTTCGTGCTGCTGGCCGCAGCCTGCTTCTCGCGCGGCAGCACCCGCTGCGAGCGCTGGCTGCTGTCCCACCGCACCTTCGGGCCGATGGTGCGCGACTGGCGTCGCCACCGTGCCATTCCGCGTCGGGCGCGCTGGCTGGCCTTCGCGATGATGGCGATCGGATCGGTCGTGGCGGCCTGGTCGCTGCCGCGGCTGCAGTGGCTGCCGGCGCTCTGCTGCGCGCTGGTGGCGCTGTGGATGGCGCGGCTGCCTGCGCGCGAGGATCTGCCGCTTCAGGACTCGTCCGGAAACAGCGGCAGCGTCTGAGTCAGCGGCGCGTCCGCTGGAGCGGTCTGCGGCATCGGGGGCGGGCGCTTAGGCCGCGGCCGCGGCGGCTGCGCATCGGCGCGCGACAGCGTGCCCACCCGCACCCCGAGCAGGCGCAGGCGCCGGTTCAGGCTGACCCGCTTCAGGCACAGGCCGCCGGCGCGGCGGATCAGCGCGGCGTCGGCCGTCGGCAGCTCGATCGTCAGGTCGCGGGTGACGGTGCGGAAATCGTCGAAGCGCAGCTTGATGCCGATGGTGCGCCCGACCCAGCCCTTGCGCTGCAGGTCGGCCGCCACCTGCTCGCACAGCCGGGTGAAGAGGGCGCCGAGCTGCTCGCGGTCATGGCGCGGGTGCAGGTCGCGATCGAAGGTGGTCTCGCGGCTCATCGACACCGGATCGCTGTGCGTCACCACCGGGCGGTCGTCCAGGCCGTGGGCGCTGCGGTGCATCCACAGCCCCTGCGTGCGGCCGAAGTGCTCGACCAGCCAGTCGGGCGTGCAGGCCGCCAGCTCGCCGATGGTCTGGATGCCGAGCTGCTCGAGCCGCGTGCCGGCCTTCGGGCCGATGCCGTTGATGCGGCGCACCGGCAGCGGCCAGATCCGCAGCGGCAGGTCGGCGGCGGTCAGCACCGTCAGGCCGCCGGGCTTGTCGAGATCGCTGCCGATCTTGGCCAGCAGCTTGTTCGGCGCCAGGCCGATCGAGCAGCTCAGGCCGGTGGCGGTGCGCACGTTGTTGCGGATGTCCTGGGCCAGCGCCCGTGCGCCGCCCAGCGGGTCGTGGCCGAGCGGCTCGTGCGCGCGCGCCACCGCGCTCAGGTCGATGTAGATCTCGTCGATGCCGCGGTCCTCGATCGCCGGGGCCAGCTCGGCCACCGCCTCCTTGAAGGCGCGCGACAGGCGCCGGTACTCGTCGAAGTCGGCCGGCAGCAGCACCGCGTCGGGCGCCAGCGCGGCGGCCTTCATCAGGCCCATGCCGGAATGGATGCCGCGGGCGCGCGCCTCGTAGGTCGCGGTGGTGACCACGCCGCGGCCGGCGTAGTCGCCCAGGCGCGGCCAGTGGCCGTCCTCGAAGCGCGCGGCGCGGGCGCGGCTGCCGCCGACCACCACCGCGCGGCCGCGCAGCTCGGGCCGGCGCAGCAGCTCGACCGAGGCGTAGAAGGCGTCCATGTCGAGGTGCGCGATCAGACGGGCGGGCGCAGGCGAGGGCGCCAGCGCCTGCGCTTCGCGGTCATCGTGAGATTTCCGGGTCGGGTCGCCATCCGCATCATGCATGGGCCGATTGTGGCGGACCTAGAATGCATCGCATGATCTCTCGCGAACCCACCCTGGAGCGGCTGGCCACCGCCCGCCGGCTGCTGCTGGACCCGTTCGGCCTGACCGAGGCCACGCTGACGCGGGCGCTCAACACCCTGTCGGCGCACCGCGTCGACGATGCGGACCTGTACTTCCAGTACACCCGCAGCGAGGGGTGGAGCCTCGAGGAGGGCATCGTCAAGAGCGGCAGCTTCTCGATCGACCAGGGCGTGGGCGTGCGCGCGGTCGCCGGCGAGAAGACCGCCTTCGCCTATTCGGACGACATCTCGGAGGCGGCGCTGCTGGATGCGGCACGCACCGTGCGCACCATCGCCGCGGCCGGCCAGAGCCGGCGCGTCAAGGTCGACACGCCGCAGGTGGTGGCGCCGAGCCGCCGGCTCTACCCGGACCTGGATCCGATCTCCACGCTCGACAGCACACAGAAGGTGGCGCTGCTCGAGCGCATCGAGCGCATGGCGCGTGCCAAGGATCCGCGCGTGGTGCAGGTCATGGCCGGCCTGGCGGGCGAGTACGACGTGGTGCTGGTGGCGCGCGCCGACGGCACGCTGGCAGCCGACGTGCGCCCGCTGGTGCGCCTGTCGGTCACGGTGATCGCCGAGCAGAACGGCCGGCGCGAGGTCGGCTCGGCCGGCGGCGGCGGGCGCTTCGGCTTCGGCTACTTCCAGGACTCGCTGCTGCAGGACTATGTCGACCGTGCGGTGAGCTCGGCGCTGACCAACCTCGAGAGCCGTCCGGCGCCGGCCGGCGAGATGACGGTGGTGCTCGGCCCCGGCTGGCCGGGCGTGCTGCTGCACGAGGCGGTCGGCCACGGCCTGGAGGGCGACTTCAACCGCAAGGGCTCGAGCACCTTCTCGGGCCGCATCGGCGAGCGCGTCGCCGCCAAGGGCGTGACCGTGCTCGACGACGGCACCATCGCCGACCGCCGCGGCTCGCTCAACATCGACGACGAGGGCCATGTCAGCCAGAAGAACGTGCTGATCGAGGACGGCATCCTCAAGGGCTACATCCAGGACGCGATGAACGCGCGGCTGATGAAGGTCAAGCCCACCGGCAACGGCCGCCGCGAGAGCTACGCCCATGTGCCGATGCCGCGCATGACCAATACCTACATGCTGGCCGGCGACCGGTCGCGCGAGGAGATCATCGCCTCGATCGACCGTGGCCTCTACGCCACCAACTTCGGCGGCGGCCAGGTCGACATCACCAGCGGCAAGTTCGTCTTCTCGGCCAGCGAGGCCTACTGGGTCGAGAAGGGCAAGATCCTCTACCCGGTCAAGGGCGCGACGCTGATTGGCAACGGCCCGGAGGCGATGACGCGCGTGTCGATGATCGGCAACGACCTCGAGCTCGATTCGGGCGTGGGCACCTGCGGCAAGGACGGCCAGAGCGTGCCGGTGGGCGTGGGGCAGCCGACGCTGCGCATCGACGGCCTGACCGTCGGCGGCACCGCCTGAGCCGGGCCTGACGGCAGGCTTGCGCCTGCGTCGCCCGGAGCCGACATCGCCCCTGCTCCAGAGATTTCCGGTTGACGCGGCCACGCGGCCTCTCTACATTCGACCCCCATGAAGCGTTTTGCCTTCTTTTTTGGCTACTTTTGGTTCTCGCACCGCACCGGCGGAGGAGAGGCCCACGCGTAGCTGAAAAGCCCGCAAGCGCTCCAAGGAAACCGCCGGATCCCCGGCGGTTTTTTTTTGGCCGCCGCCCGGATCCCCCGGTCTTCCGCATCCCGAATCTGCATCCGACACCCGACACACGACTCTCCCAGGAACACGAAGATGAACGCCAAGACCGCTTCCGGCACCGATGCCTGGTATCCGCCCGTCGACAAGACCTCGCAGACCGACGACGAAAGGATCCAGGACGTGACCCCGCTGCCCCCGCCCGAGCACCTCATCCGCTTCTTCCCGATCCGCGGCACCGCGATCGAGAGCCTGATCGGCGAGACCCGCCAGTCGATCCGCAACATCATGCAGGGCCGTGACGACCGCCTGCTGGTGATCATCGGCCCGTGCTCCATCCACGATCCGGCCGCCGCTCTGGAGTACGCCCGCCGCCTGAAGCCGCTGCGCGAGAAGTACAAGGGCACGCTGGAGGTGGTCATGCGCGTCTACTTCGAGAAGCCGCGCACCACGGTGGGCTGGAAGGGCCTGATCAACGACCCGTACCTGGACGAGAGCTACCGCATCGACGAGGGCCTGCGCATCGCGCGCCAGCTGCTGATCGACATCAACCGCCTCGGCATGCCCGCCGGCAGCGAGTTCCTCGACGTGATCTCGCCGCAGTACATCGGCGACCTGATCGCCTGGGGCGCGATCGGCGCGCGCACCACCGAGAGCCAGGTCCACCGCGAGCTGGCCTCAGGGCTGTCGGCGCCGATCGGCTTCAAGAACGGCACCGACGGCAACATCCGCATCGCCACCGACGCCATCCAGGCGGCAGCCCGCCCGCACCACTTCCTGTCGGTGCACAAGAACGGCCAGGTCGCGATCGTCGAGACCCGCGGCAACACCGACTGCCACGTCATCCTGCGCGGCGGCAAGGCGCCGAACTACGACGCCGCCAGCGTCGCGGCCGCCTGCAAGGACCTGGAGGCCGCCAAGCTGCCGGCCACGCTGATGGTCGACTGCAGCCACGCCAACAGCAGCAAGCAGCACGAGCGTCAGATCGACGTGGCGCGCGACATCGCCGACCAGATCGCCGCGGGCGGCCGCAGCGTCTTCGGCGTGATGGTCGAGAGCCATCTGAAGGCCGGCGCGCAGAAGTTCTCGCCGGGCAAGGACGATGCCTCGAAGCTGGAGTACGGCCGCAGCATCACCGACGCCTGTATCGGATGGGACGATTCCGAGCAAGTGCTGGAAATCCTGCATCAGGCGATCCTGGCCCGCCGCAGCTGAGCCGCTAGGATCAGGGGGATCCTTGCATCATCTCTCGGAGACAGGAGACCCCGACATGACTGGCAGCCTGACCGTTCGCTTCTCTCCCGACCAGGAGTTCGTCGTTGCCGCCGCCGAGCCGCTGCCCGCTGCCGATGCGGCACGACAGTGGCTCGACGAGCAGTTCCTCGAGTTCGACTGCGAGCCGCTGCGCGCCTCAGGCAAGGTGCTGACCGCCGACAAGCTGCTGGCGGTGGCGGATGCGGCGGGAGCCCGGGCCTTCGGGCCGGAGGGCGATCCGGCCTGGGCTGTGCGGCTGGCTGCCGCGGCCTGCGCCGCCACCGGTCGGCCGGTGGTGCGGCTCGACATCGTCGAGGGCCGGGCCAGCTTCTGAGTCTTCCCCGGACCCTCAGGCGGTGTTGTCGTCCTGCTGGCGGGCGAGACGCTCGCTCTTCCAGTAGACGTCGTCGCCGCCCAGCCCGTCGAGGTTGGCGCGGTTGAGCACCCGCGCCAGCACGAACAGCAGGTCCGACAGCCGGTTCAGGTACTGGCGCGGCGCGCTGTTGAGTGCTTCGCCGGAGCGCTGCAGCGTCACCACCGCACGCTCGGCGCGCCGGGCGATGGTGCGCGCCACATGGGCGAGCGCGGCGCTGCGGGTGCCGGCCGGCAGGATGAACTCCTGCAGCCGCGGCAGCTGCGCGTTGTGATGCGCCAGCGCCTCGTCCAGGCGCAGCACCGCCTCGTCCTTCAGCAGCGCATGGCCCGGAATGCACAGCTCGCCGCCGAGGTTGAAGAGTTCATGCTGGATGACGACCAGCAGCTCGCGCACCTCGGCCGGCAGCGGCTCGGCCAGCAGCACGCCGATCTGCGAGTTGAGTTCGTCCACGTCGCCCATCGCCGCGATGCGCAGGTGGTCCTTCGGCACGCGCGTGCCGTCGCCCAGTCCGGTGGTGCCGTCGTCCCCGGTGCGGGTGCTGATCTGTGTGAGTCGGTGTCCCATGCCGTCATCCTAACGGCTCGTCCCTGGCCCCGGCCGCGGCGGGCACAATACGCAGCAAGCACGATCTGTCACGAATTCCGAAAGCTCTTCCCATGTCCCAACCGTCCCAGAACGACCTCACCGATGCCGAGATCGGCGAACTCGATGACCTGCTGGCCCAGATCCCGGCTCCGCTGGAGGCGCTCGATGTGGTGATGCTCGACGGCTATCTCTGCGGCGTGCTGGCGCAGCCGGTGGCCGTCGACATCGCCGAGTGGCTGCCGCCGGCCTGCGACTGGAACCTCGGCGACGAGGAGCAGGGCGGCGGCGCAGTGCTCGCGCCGGACACCGCGGGCTGGCATGGTGCGCGTCACGAGCGCCTGCTCGCGCTGGTGCAGCGCCGCTTCGACGCCCTGAACCGCCAGATGGTCGAGGACGGCTGGTTCGATCCGGTGGTGATGCAGCCGCTCGGCGAGGATGACGAGCCGCTGACCGGCCGCGCCCAGATCGAGGGTGCGCTGGGGCCGTGGATCATCGGCTTCGAGCATGCGCTCAACCATTTCCCGGGCCTGGAGGATCTGCCTCATCCTGACATCCCGGACCTGCTGGCCTGCCTGCGCCGCCATCTGCCCGACCAGAGCGAGGATGAGCAGGCCTACACCAAGGCGCTCGACCAGGAGCATCCGCTGAAGTCGCTCGACGCGGCGATCGAGGATCTGGTCGGCAATGTGGTCGAGCTGGTCGACATCGGCCGCGCCGAGCGGCTGAAGGTCACGCAGGTGCGTCGCAGCGCGCCCAAGGTCGGCCGCAACGACCCCTGCCCGTGCGGCAGTGGTCGCAAGTACAAGCAGTGCCACGGCCGCGACCAGAGTTGATCCGGGTCAAGACCGGACTGACTTCATGCTGACAGACTGGGTCCGTCGGGTCCTCGAGGCCCGTGGACTCACCCCGCAAGGAGACTCGCATGAAGATTCTGGTCGCCGTCGATGGCAGCGAATTCACCCGCCGCATGGTCGCTTACTGGGCGGCCCACGACGAGTGGCTCGGCACCCAGCATGAGTACACCGTGCTGACCGTGGTGCCGCCGGTGCCGCCGCGCGCGGCCGCGGTGCTGGACCGCGAACTGCTGAACGCCTACTACGCCGACGAGGGCGAGAAGGTCTTCCACCCGCTGCGCACTTTCCTGGACAAGCAGGGCCTGAAGGCGACCTTCCTCAGCAAGACCGGCCACATCGCCGACACCATCGCCGCCACCGCGAGCGAGGGCAGCTTCGACCTGCTGATGATGGGCTCGCATGGCCACGGCACGCTCGGCAACCTGGTGATGGGCTCGGTCGCCACCAAGGTGATGGCGCACTGCAAGGTGCCGGTGCTGCTGATCCGCTGAATCAGCCCTTCGACTCCGGTCCGGGATCGGCCAGGCCCTCCGGCGCGGGCCGCTGACGGTCGCGCCGGTCCTGATCGCCCTGGGGCAGGGTGTCTGCAGTCTGCGGGCCGAAGCTCATGTCCAGGCCGAAGGCGGTGCCGTAGTCGGCGCAGTCCTCGGAGCGGCGCCGCTCCGGCGCCGGCCGGGCACGGCCTGATTTCCATGAGGGCCAGCTCAGCCAGCTGGTCAGCGAACGCTTCATCGTCGTCATTGCCGATCTCCCGAGACTGCCTGCCGCGGCCCGTCGACTGCACGGACGGACCGGTCTCCAGGGCGTCGGACCGGTCCGTCGGCCGGCGTCAGCCGACCTGGGGTCCGGGCCGGCCCGCCTCGACATGGAAGCGGGCCAGCGTGCGCATCCGTGAATGCGGCAGCACCGGAAAATCCGTCGCCCTGGCGATGCAGTTTAGCGAGCGCTCCGTCACTTCCAGTTGCATGTAACCCCTGACATCGCTGCGGGCGTGCAGGATGTCCGGGTTGGCGCGGCGGATCAGCGACATCGTCGACTGCGGCATGCCCGCCGAGGTCAGCGAGGTGGCGACGAACTCGCTGGCGACCACCGGCGAGCGCGGATCTCCCGGGCGGGCGCGCAGCTGCGCTGCGACATGCCGGTGCACGTCACCGCCGAGCACGACGACATCGTCGATGCGCTGCTTACCGATGAAGCCCAGCAGCGCGGCACGTTCCCGGGCATAGCCATCCCAGCCGTCGGTGAAGACCAGCCGGCGTCCGTCAGGTGCGGGCAGGCCCCAGGGGCTCATCTGCGTCGACTGGCCGATCAGCTTCCAGCGCCGCCGCGATCCGGCCAGACCCTGCTGCAGCCACTGGCGCTGGGCTGCACCCAGCAGCGAGCGGCCGGGGGCGGACACCGCGTCGCAGTTCCAGCGCAGATGGCCGTTGTAGCGGCCGTCCTCGTTGCAGGCCTGCACGTCGCGGTATTGGCGACCGTCCAGCGTCCACAGCTCGGCCAGCCGGCCCCAGGTGAAGCGGTCATGCATGCGCATGCCGCCGGGTCCGGGCTGCTGGTCGAGCGCCAGCGGCAGATGCTCGAAATAGGCCTGATAGGCATGCGCGCGCACCCGCACGAACTCTGCCGGGGGCAGGTCGAAATCATCGTCGCCGCGCAGGCCGGCGTAGTCGTTGCGGACCTCGTGATCGTCCCAGGCCAGGATCCACGGATGCGCGCGGTGCGCGGCCTGCAGGTCCGGATCGAGCTTGTAGTGCGCGTGGCGGCAGCGGAACTGCGGCAGCGAGAAGGCCTGGCCCGACGGATGCTGGCCGCTCTCGTGGCTGCGCACTCGCAGCCGGCGTGCGCAGGGGTTGTCGTAGATGTAGTCGCCGGTGAACAGCACGAAGTCGATGTCCAGCCCGGCGATCTCGCGCTGCGCGATGAACCAGCCCTGCTCGTAGTGCTGGCAGGACGCCAGCACCAGACGCAGCCGATCGACGGGCGCGTCCTCGGCCGGTGCGGTGCGGGTGCGGCCGGTCGGGCTGACCGCATTGCCGGCGATGAAGCGGTAGAACCAGATCCGCCCTGGTGTCAGCCCGTCGGCGTGTACCCGCACGCTGTGGGCCTGCGCCGGATCGGCCCAGACGGTGCCGCTGCGCCGGAGGCGCGAGAAACCCTCGTCCTCGGCCACCTGCCACTGCAGCGCCACCAGCGCGCGTGGCATGCCGCCTCGCGGCGCCATCGGCTGCGGCGCCAGCCGGGTCCACAGGATCACCGAATCCGGCCGCGGCTGGCCGCTGGCCACGCCGAGCGTGAACGGGTCGGCGCCGAAGTGCGGGCGCTCCTGGCGCGGCAGCGACAGGTCCGGTGCGGCCGCGACCCGCTGTGCGGCCAGGAGCGCGGCCCAGCGCGACAGTTCCCGCAGGGTCGCGCGGCGAGAGAGGGAGGAAGGGTTCATGGTGCGTCGCAATAATAGTCAGGCGCCGCACGATCCAGACCGATCAGCTCATGCGCACCGGGCCGTCCTGCGGAACTCCTGCCGCCAGCGCCGCGCCGATGCGCTCGAGCAGGCCCGGCCGGGCGGTGCCGGCCGAGACCGCATCGGCCAGCTTCCACTGATGCCAGTGCAGGTCCACCGGCACATGCACCTCGGGGCGCAGCAGCTGCAGCTGGCCGGCCTCCACCCGCGAGCGCACCAGCGGCCAGGCCGCCACGCCGATGCCCCAGCCGCGCTCCACCGCCTGGACATAGGCCTCCGACGACGGCACATAGCGCTGCAGCAGCCGCGGCGAGGGCAGATCGAGCGCCCGCTCCACCCACTGCGCCTGGGCGTCGTCCTTGCGGTTGAAGACGACGAAGGGCACCTGCGCCAGATGGCGGTGGCTCAGCCCGCGCGGGCCGATCATGCGCTCGACGAAGGCCGGGCTGGCCACCGCGACATAGCGCATTGTGCACAGCGGCGTGACCCGGCAGCCGCGCAGCGCCTCCGCCAGCGTCGACACGCAGCCCAGCACCCGGCCCTCGCGCAGCCAGTCATGGGTGAAGTCCTGGTCGTCGACGATCAGCTCCAGCGAGATGCCGTCGTCGACCAGCGGCTGCAGCGCCGGCAGCACCCAGGTCGCCAGGCTGTCGGCATTGACCGCGATCGGCACCCGGTCCTCGACATCGATGCGTTCGCCCAGATCGCGCGCGACATCGCTGCGCAGCGCCTGCAGCTGGCGCGCGTAGCGCAGCAGCACCTGGCCCGGGCCGGTGAGCCGCAGCGGGCGCGAGCGCACCACCAGCGGCTGGCCGATCTGCATCTCCAGCGCGCGCAGTCGCTGCGACACCGCGCTCTGGGTGATCGCCAGCCGGTGCGCGGCGCGCTCGAAGCTGCCTTCGTCGACCAGGGCGGCCAGGCAGTCGAGGGCGGCAGGGTCGAGCATTTTCATAAGCACCAATTATCAAACCTGAAACAAATTCATGTCTCTTTTGATCGAGGGCGGCCGCTGTCACCATCGCGTCATCGCCCGGAGCCGGGGGTAGCACCGCTGCCGCACCGCGCCTGACCGGCAAGGAGATCACGATGAAAGTCACCATCCTCGGCGCCGGCATCATCGGCGTCAGCACCGCCTGGCACCTGCTGGAGCTCGGCCATGAAGTCACCGTCATCGAGCGCCAGCCCGATGCCGCGCTGGAGACCAGCTTCGCCAACGGCGCGCAGATCTCGGTCAGCTTCTGCGAGCCCTGGGCCAATGCCGGTGCGCCGCTGAAGGTCATGAAATGGCTGATGAGCGACGAGTCGCCGCTGCTGTTCCGCCCGAAGCTCGATCCGCAGCAGTGGCGCTGGGGCCTGTCCTTCCTGGGTCAGTGCAGCGACGCGGCCTTCGAGCGCAACGTGCGCCAGCTCGTCGCGCTGGGCAGCTACAGCCATGAGACGCTGAAGTCGATGGTCGCGGCCACCGGCATCGAGTACCAGCGCCTGGAGCGCGGCATCCTGCACTTCTTCTCGACCCCGGCCGACTTCGAGTCGGGCGCGGCCGGCGCCGAGCTGATGCGCCGCTACGGCGTCGACCGCCGCGTGCTCAGCCGCGAGGAGGTGCTGCGCGTCGAGCCGGCGCTGGCCTCGTGGGCGCCGAACATCGCCGGCGGCACCTTCACCCCGTCGGACGAGTCGGGTGACGCCTGCGTCTTCACCCAGCAGCTGGCGCGGCGCTGCATCGAGCGCGGCGCCACCTTCCTGTACGAGCACGAGGTGCTGCCGCTCGAGCGCATCGGCGGCGCGGTCAGGCAGGTGCGGGTGCGCCGCGTCGGCCATCCGCAGGTCCGCACGATCGCGGGCGACGCGGTGGTCGCGGCGATGGGTTCCTACACCGCGCCCCTGCTGCGCGGCGTCGGTGTCGATCTGAACATCTATCCGGCCAAGGGCTACTCGGCGACCTTCCGGCTGCGCGATCCGAAGCGCGCCAGCGTGGTCAGCCTGCTCGACGACACCCGCAAGATCGCGATCTCGCGCCTGGGCGACCACATCCGCGTGGCCGGCACCGCCGAGCTGGCCGGCTACGACACCAGCCTGGACGGCCGGGTGGCCCGTGCACGCTGCGAGTCGCTGCGCCGGCGCTTCGAGCAGCTTTTCCCCGGCGTGGCCGACACCAGCGAGCCGAACTACTGGACCGGCCTGCGCCCGAGCACGCCGACGAACATCCCGTACATCGGCCGCACGAAGGTCGAAGGTCTGTGGGTCAACGCCGGCCACGGCACGCTGGGCTGGACGCATGGCGCGGGCTCGGGCCGCGCGCTGGCCGAGCTGATCAGCGGCCGTCAGCCGGCGCTGGCCTTCGGCTTCACTGGGTACCGCGAGGTTCAGGGGCGTTTCAAGGCGGTTGCTGCCTGATTCGCGGTGATGATGACTTGAATCGGCTGGAAAGGTGACTGACTGTTAACACAAAAGCGATGAATTTCGTCCTTTTCCAGTTCATCCTTTGTGGGGATGTGCGCTCTCAGACCCCCCCCATAAAGTCACTTCATCAGCTGTCACGCGGTACCACGAAAATCCGCCCCTGACACACGAGAATCTGCAAAAAAACATACAGGATTCCGTGGTCGGGACTCAGGATTTCCCAACGGCGCTCATTCGGAGCGTCCATCAACCCACCCTCGTTGGTGGGTTTTTTTTTGCCCGAGCGTCTCGCGCAGATAGGTCACCAGGGCATGGACCGCACGCGGCACATGCGGGCTGTAGGGCCGGATCGCCCAGAGCTGCTCGCCGAAGGCACCGACGCATTGCCATGGCGGCAGCACCTCGACCAGCTCGTCGCGGGCGAGCGCGACGTCGGCGCTGAAGTCGGGCAGCAGCGCGATGCCCAGGCCGCCCAGCGCGGCCTCGCGCAGCACCTCGCTGTTGTTGGCGCTGAACGGGCCGCGCACCGCGACGGTCACATGCGGTGCCTGCGCGCCAGCGGGGCCCCTGTCTCGCCGACGGAACTGCCAGGCCGGCGTCTCGCCGGGGCGCAGGTAGTGCAGGCAGTCATGCGCGGCCAGGTCCGAAGGATGCTCGGGCGTGCCGCGCCGGGCCAGATAGCCGGGTGTGGCCAGCAGCAGCGCCCGGGTCGGGCGCAGTGGCCAGGCCACATGCGTCTCCGGCGGGTGGCCGGTGTGGCGGATCGCCAGATCGAAGCCCTCCTGCGCCAGCGAGACCAGCCGGTCCGACAGGTCGAGTTCCAGCTTCACCTCGGGATGCGCCTGCAGGAAGGCCGGCAGGTGCGGCACGATGATCTGCCGCCCGAGCGCCACCGGCATCGTCAGCCGCAGCCGCCCGCGCGGCACCGCCGCCAGATCCTTGACCTGCGCGAAGCCGCGCTCGATCTGCGCGTAGGCATCGCGGGTGCTGTCGACCAGCTGCTGCCCCGCCTCGGTCAGGCGCACGCTGCGGGTGGTGCGCTGCACCAGCGGCACGCCGGCGCTGCGCTCCAGATCGGCGATGCGCTGGCTCATGCCGGCCTTGCTCAGCCCGAGGCGCTGTGCGGCGGCGGTGAAGCTGCCGAGATCGCCCAGCACCGTCAGCGCATGGATCGGCGACCACAGCGTGTCGAGGCGCCGTGCCTCCGGGTCGTCCTGAAGCGTCACGCCAGCTCCTTTGTTCCGGGTTTTCTCGAGTGATTGTTCGTTCTGGCGAACAGTGTATCCGTCGCCAATGGCTGTTCAGCCCCCGGCGGCCTGCCTAGACTGCGCTCCATTCCTCCAGGAGAGCACGCCATGTCCGCACCGACCCCGTTCACCCGCACCGCGCCCGTCGGCCACTACATCCAGGGCGAGATCGTCGCCGGCTGCAGCGGCCGCTCGCAGGCCGTCTACAACCCGTCCACCGGCGCGGTCGCGCGCGAGGTGGTGCTGGCCACGCAGGGCGAGGTCGAGGCCGCGATCGCCGCGGCCAAGGCCGCCTTTCCGGCGTGGGCCGACACGCCGGCGGTGCGCCGTGCGCGCATCCTGAACAACTTCCTGGCCCTGCTCAACGAGCACCGCGACGAGCTGGCCGCGATGATCACCGCCGAGCACGGCAAGGTCTTCACCGACGCCCAGGGCGAGGTCACCCGCGGCATCGAGATCGTCGAGTTCGCCTGCGGCATCCCGCAGCTGATGAAGGGCGACTACACCGAGCAGGTCTCCACCGGCATCGACAACTGGACGATGCGCCAGGCCCTGGGCGTGGTGGCCGGCATCACGCCGTTCAACTTCCCCGTGATGGTGCCGTGCTGGATGTTCCCGGTGGCGATCGCCTGCGGCAACACCTTCGTGCTCAAGCCCAGCGAGCGCGACCCCAGCCCCAGCCTGTTCATGGCCGAGCTGCTCAAGAAGGCCGGCCTGCCCGACGGCGTCTTTAACGTCGTGCAGGGCGACAAGCTGGCGGTCGATACGCTGCTGAACCATGCGGATGTGAAGGCGGTCAGCTTCGTGGGCTCCACCCCGATCGCGCAGTACATCTACGAGACCGGCGCGCACCACGGCAAGCGCGTGCAGGCCCTGGGCGGCGCGAAGAACCACATGGTGGTCATGCCCGACGCCGACGTCGACCAGGTGGTCGACGCGCTGATCGGCGCGGCCTACGGCTCGGCCGGCGAGCGCTGCATGGCGATCTCGGTGGCGGTCTTCGTCGGCGACGAGATCGCCGACAAGGTGGTGCCGAAGGTGGCCGAGCGCGCCCGCGCGCTCAAGATCAAGGACGGCATGCACCTCGACGCCGAGATGGGCCCGATCGTCACCGCGCAGGCGCGCGACCGCATCGAGGGCTACATCGCGCTGGGCGTGGAGGAGGGCGCCGAGCTGGTGGTCGACGGCCGCGGCTTCCGCCCGGCCGGCCTGGAGAACGGCTTCTGGACCGGCGGCACGCTGTTCGACCGCGTGACGCCCGAGATGCGCATCTACAAGGAAGAGATCTTCGGCCCGGTGCTGGGCTGCGTGCGCGTGGCCACCTTCGCCGAGGCGGTCGACCTGATCAACGCACACGAGTTCGGCAACGGCGTGGCCTGCTACACCAGCGACGGCAATACCGCGCGCGAGTTCTCGCGCCGCATCCAGGTCGGCATGGTCGGCATCAACGTGCCGATCCCGGTGCCGATGGCCTGGCATGGCTTCGGCGGCTGGAAGAAGAGCCTGTTCGGCGACATGCATGCCTACGGCGAAGAGGGCGTGCGCTTCTACACCAAGCAGAAATCGATCATGCAGCGCTGGCCGGCGAGCATTGGCAAGGGCGCCGAGTTCGTGATGCCGACGGCGAAGTGAGATGGCGCGGGGCCGGCCTGCCGCGGCCGGCCCGGCCCTATCACATCCGCCAAGACCGCGGTGCCGACGCTGCCGTCACGGAACGGCCTAGACTGGGAACCGATTCATTGACATGACAAGGATTTCCCGATGAGCACGACCGTGACCGCTCCGACCCCGTCCTCCGACGCGCTGATCGAGCGCCTGAACTGGCGCTACGCCGCCAAGAAGATGGACCCGGCGCAGCCGGTGCCCGAGGACAAGGTGGCGCGCATCGTCGAGGCCGCGCGCCTGGCGCCGACCTCCAGCGGCCTGCAGCCCTTCGAGCTGATCGTGGTGACCAACCCCGAGGTGCGCGCGCGCATCCGCGAGATCGCCTGGAACCAGGCGCAGATCACCGACGGCTCGCACCTGCTGGTCTTCGCCGCCTGGGACACCTACACCGCCGAGCGCATCGACACGATGTTCGACCTGACCAACCAGGTGCGCGGCTTCACCAACGAGGGCTGGGAGAACTACCGCCAGATGCTGCTGTCGAGCTACCCGCAGCGTGACGCGGAGGTGAACTTCCAGCACGCCGCGCGCCAGGCCTACATCGCGATGTCGGCCGCGCTGCTGGCGGCCGCCTTCGAGGGCGTGGACGCCACGCCGATGGAGGGCTTCGATCCGGCGAAGCTCGACGAGATCCTGGGCCTGCGCGCGCGCGGCCTGCGCAGCGCGGTCATCGTGCCGCTGGGCCACCGTCAGGTCGACGGCGACTGGCTGGTGAACCTGCCGAAGGTGCGCCGTCCGCTCGAGCAGTTCGTCTCCGAGCTGCGCTGAGCATGAGCGCGCGCACCGGCGCCGCCCCTGGCATCGACACGCTTCAGTGGTCCGACGCGACCGATGCGGTCGACTGGGACGAACTCTCGGCGCTCTATCGCGCCGCTCCCCTGGGCGACAAGCCGCCGCAGGCGCTGCGCACGGTGTTCTCGAACAGCCTGCACCGCTGCCTGGTGCGCGATGCCGCCGGTCGGCTGGTCGGCGCCGGCCGGGTGCTGGGCGACGGAGTCGACTGTGCCTGTGTCTGCGACATCGCCGTGCTGCCGTCGCACCAGGGCATCGGTCTCGGACGGGAGATCGTGGCGCGGCTGGTCGAGCGCTCGCGCGGACACCGCAAGATCCTGCTCTACGCGGTGCCGGGGCGCGAGGGCTTCTACCGCCAGTTCGGCTTCCGGCCGATGCGCACCGCGATGGCGATCTTCGCCGACGAGGCTGGCGCCATCGAGCGCGGCTATCTGGCCGAGGACTGAAGCCGGGCTCAGGCCGGCAGCGCGGTGCCGTCGAGGCGCCGCTGGCGCTCAGAAATCCCGCTTGGCCCGGGTCAGCAGCGAGACCACGTCGTTCGAGACCTGAGAGAAGGCCGAGCCCGGACCGATCAGCGGTTCCGGGTCGACGGCGCGGCCGGGCTGGGCGCGGCGGGCCACGTTGCCGGCAACCTGATGGAACTGCGCATGCCGCTCGATCAGCTCGGTGAACAGCGGACGCGATCCCCAGCGCTGCCCGCCCGCGCCATGCAGCCAGCGGCCCAGGGTGCAGGCGTCATCGCGGCAGGCCGTGTCGGCATCGATGGCTTCCTGGCCGGCCAGTGCCTTGCGCAGCTTCACCTTCCAGCCCCGATGCGCCTCGATCGCCTGGTCGAAATCGAAGCTGTCGCCCGGCCGGTCGTGGCCGGCGGGCCTTTCATCGAGCGCGACGCCGTCGGGCAGCCGGAAGCGCGCCACCTCCTGCGCCAGCGCGTCGGCCTGCGAGCGCATCGCCGACGAGGCGGCGGCGGTCTGCTCGACCAGGGCCGAGTTCTGCTGGGTCGCGCTGTCGAGCGCATGCACCGACTCGCCGATCTGCTCGATGCCCAGGCTCTGCTCGCGCGCACCGGTGGCGATGTCCTCCAGCAGCTCGTTGACCCGCCGCGAGGCGTCGACGATGTGGCGGATCGAGTCGCCGGCCTGACGCACGACCGCGGTGCCGGTCTCGACCTGCGAGACGCTGGTGCCGATGATGCGCTTGATCTCCTGCGCCGCCTGCGCGCTGCGCTGCGCCAGCGTGCGCACCTCGCCGGCCACCACCGCGAAGCCGCGGCCCTGCTCGCCGGCACGGGCAGCTTCCACCGCTGCGTTCAGCGCCAGGATGTTGGTCTGGAAGGCGATGCCGTCGATGGTGCCGATGATGTCGCTGATGCGCGCCGACGAGCTGCGGATGCCCTCCATCGTCTCCACCACCGTGCCCATCACCCGGCCGCCCTCGTTGGCCGCGGCTGCATTGTCCCGGGCCAGCTTCGACACCTCCTCGGTGTGGGCCGAGGTGTTCTTCACCGTCACCGAGATCTGCTCCATCGCCGCGGCCGACTGCTGCAGGCTGTTGGCCGACTGCTCGCTGCGGCTGGACAGGTCATGCATGCCGTCGGCGATCTCGGCGCTGGAGTGCACGATGTCCTGGCTGGCCGCGCGCACGCTGCTGACCATGTGACGCAGCGCATGCTGCATGTCGCGCAGGTCCAGCATCAGCGCGGCCGCCTCGTCCCGGCCCCAGGGCGAAGGCTCGGTGGTCAGGTCGCCTTCGGTCATCGCCTTCAGGTGCCGGCGCGTCTCGCGCAGACCGCCGTTCATGACCAGGAAGAAGCAGTGGAACAGGTAGAGCGCGGCGCTCAGGCTGATCAGCATCGCCAGGCCGATGGCGACCTCGGTGCGCAGCTTGTCGTCGGCGCGCTGGTCGAGCATGCGCTCGAGCGCGGCCAGCATCGTCGCCTGCGACTGCTGCATTCGCGTGATCGCCTCGCGGGAGGCGGCCAGTGCGACCGCCTCCTGACCCGGCCGGGCTGCGGCGGCATGGCTGCGTTCCAGCGCGGCCAGCATCTCGTCGACGCGGGCATCCACCTTGAGCTGCGGCAGCAGCGGCATGACCTTGTCGAGGGTCGATCGCAGTTCCTCCAGATGGTGCCTGGCCAGCAGCGCCGCGTCCCGGGTGGCCAGCGCCTCGATGCCGTCATGGCGGGCGTGCAGGCCCAGCCGCTGGATCTGGTCGCTCAGATCGGGCAGGCGCACCAGGGTCGCGTCCATCAGGTAGTAGCTCGCGGCTTCCGGGTCCAGCGCGAGGTTCGAGGTGTCGAGCACCTGGCTGATCATCACGTCGATCTTCTCGACCAGCGCATCGTGCGCGGCCATGTCGGCGCGCCCGCGCAGCGCGTCGAGCTGCTGGCGCAGCGCGTCCAGCGTGGGCGCATCGACAAAGGGCCGGTCCGCCGGCTGTGCGCTGCGGAGCGTCTCGATCGATGCGCCCAGGCGCTCCAGCAGCGGGGCGTCCGGCTGGCCGCCAGCGGCCAGGGCACGCAGCTCCAGCGCCTGGGCCTGTGCGGCGATTGCCGTCTTCAGGAAGCGTGTGCCGTCGGCCTCGCGCCGGGTGAACTCGATGTCGGCCATCTCGTTGCTGAACCAGGACGCCGAGACCACGGCCAGCGGCACCACGAAGCAGGTGCTGACGATCAGCGCCTTGCTGCGAAAGCCCAGCCGGCGGAACAGGCGAACGCCGGGTGCCCAGGGTCCGTGGTGAGAGAAGAAACCGGATGAGGGGAAGGACGAGGCCGATACTGCCGAGCCTCCGCGTGGAGTGGCTGACATCTGGGAGAGCTCCTTGCGGGACGGGGGGGCGCCGGCCTGACTGCATGTCTCCGGCGCGACTGCATCATCGGCAGAACTGCCGGATCCGGTCCGTCGATAAGCTGGGGCTTGAGCGGGTTCACCCTCAGCGTGCAACACACGTTATCCGCCGAATTGCCGCCTTTGTTCGGGGTATGCCTGAAACGATCAGGAACCGACACTGCAGTCGTCAAAGCGCGCCTCAGGTGCATGTGGAGTGTGGTACATGATATTTCTGGAGAACTGGCGCATTGGTGCCCGGCTGGCGCTGGGCTATGCGGTGATGATCGTGCTGATGGTGCTCGCCTCCGCCGTCACCTGGATCAATCTGCGCGGCGTCGAGCAGGCCAATGCGCTGCTGCAGGGCGAGCAGAGCGAGCGCCTGGCGCTGGCGCGCGAGTGGCGCGAGAACATCGTCGCGAACTCTTCGCGCGCGATGGCGATGGCGCTCGACACCAGCGGGGTGATTTCCGGCTACTTCGCCGAGACCGCCAAGGCGGTCACCGCCCGCACCACGGTCATCCAGAAGCGCTACGAGGAGATCGAGACCACCGAGCCGGGGCGGCAGATCGGTGCGCGTCTGGCCGAGGTCCGCAAGCGCTACCTGGCGGGCCGTGACGGCCTGCTGGCGGCGCGCAGCGACGACACCATGGTGCGTGAACGTGCCGATGCCTTCCAGAAGACAGTGGCCGAGTACATCGTCGCGGCCGACGCGATGGTGGCCTGGCAGCTCCAGCGCCAGAAGGCGCTGGGTGCCGAGGTGGAGCGCCGCATCGAGCAGGCTCACCTGATCTTCGTCGGCATCACCGTGTTCAACATCGTGGTGGCGGTGCTGCTGGGCTGGGCGCTGCACCGCAGCATCGTGCAGCCGCTGCGCTCGCTGCGCGAGGTGGCCGGCCGCATCGCCGAGGGCGATCTGGCCTCGCCGGTGCCGGTGAGCGGGCGCTCGGAGGTGGCGGATCTGGCCACCGCGGTCCGTGCGATGCAGGACGAGCTGCGCGAGCTGGTCGGACAGGTGCGCCAGGCCAGCGACACGATCCGGATGTCCAGCCAGGAGGTCGCCGCCGGCAACACCGACCTGAGCCACCGCACCGAGCAGGCCGCCAGCAGCCTGCAGTCCACCGCCTCGTCGATGGAGCAGATCGCCGGCACGGTGCGCCAGAGCGCCGAGGTCGCCACCCAGGCCGATGCGCTGGCCGGCAGCGCCCGCACGGTGGCCGAGCGCGGCGGCGCGCTGATGCAGGAGGTCGAGCACACCATGGGCGAGATCCGCCAGGCCTCGGCCAAGATCGCCGACATCATCGGCGTGATCGACGGCATCGCCTTCCAGACCAACATCCTGGCGCTGAATGCCGCGGTGGAGGCCGCGCGGGCGGGAGAGCAGGGCCGCGGCTTCGCGGTGGTGGCCGGCGAGGTGCGCAATCTCGCGCAGCGTTCGGCCGCTGCCGCACGCGAGGTCAAGTCGCTGATCGGCGCCTCGGTCGACAAGGTCGGCCAGGGCAGCGCCTCGGTGGGCAGTGCCGGTCAGACGATGCGCGAGATCGTCGCCAGCGTCGAGAGCGTCTCGACGCTGATCGGCAGCATCAAGGTCGCCTCCGGCGAGCAGAGCAGCGGCATCGACCAGATCAATCTGTCGGTGTCGCAGCTCGACCAGATGACGCAGCAGAACGCCGCGCTGGTCGAGCAGAGCGCGGCGGCCGCCGAGAGCCTGCAGGACGAGGCGGTGCGGCTGCACGCGCGGGTCGAGCGCTTCCGGGTCTGATCGGCGCCGGCCGAGGCTGCGGCTGCGGCTTCAGCGCAGCGCCTCGCGCAGCCACTCGACGAAGGCGGCGCACTCCCAGCGCTTGAGCGTGCCGGGCTTCCAGCAGATGAAGTGGCTGTGCGGCGAGCGCACCGCCTGCCGCGACAGCCGCACCACCCGGCCGCTCTCCAGCCAGGCCGCGCCCAGCTTGAGCCGCTGCAGCGACACGCCGAAGCCGCTGGCCGCGGCGTCGAACACCAGGCCGACATCGTTGAACTGTGCGCCCGCATCCGGCTCCGGCAGATCGATGCCGCAGTGGCGGAACCAGGTGCCCCAGGGCTCGAGCGGGCTGCGGATCAGCCGCGCCGCCCGCACCTGATCCAGCGTGTCGAATCCGTCGAAGGGGCCGGCCTCGCGCAGGTAGTCCGGACTGCAGACCGGGGTCACCTCGTCATCGAGAATGCGCAGCTCCTCGACATCGGCATAGCCGCCGGCACCGAAGCGGATCTCCAGGTCGGCCTCCTCGGCCTTGACGTCGAGCAGCGGGATCGACACCTGCATCGACAGCTCGATGTCCGGACAGAGCGTGCGGAACAGCGCCAGCCGCGGCAGCAGCATCTGGCGCGAGAAGGTCGGTGGCACCGCCAGCCGCAGCCGGGTCATGCGCTTGTCGTGCGCGGCGTGGCCGGGCAGCTGGCGCAGCGCCTGCAGGCCGATGCGCACCTGCGCGAGGTAGTGCGCGCCCTCGGTGGTCAGGCCGAAGTCCTGGCGGCTGAACAGCTTCAGCCCGACCAGCGCCTCGAGCTGGCGCAGCCGGTGGCTGACCGCGCTGGGCGTGACGCTGAGCTCGTCGGCCGCCAGCGTGGCGCTGCGCAGGCGTGCCACCGCCTCGAAGGTCAGCAGGCACTGGATCGGCGGAATGCGGGCGGGCGAGGACGACATGGCGCCGATTGTGGCGTGGGGCGTGGCGGCGCGGCATGGGCGTGTTCCCGCCATGTCGGCCACCGATGGCCTGGTCTGCCGGGACAATCGCGGCCATCCCGCTGAACTCGCGCCGCACTCATGCCGAACCTGCCCCGCCATGCCCTGCTCGACGACGCCGGCCTGAACCGCCAGCATGTCTTCAATCTGGTCGACCTGCCGTCCGACCTGCTCGCGCCCCTGGACCTGAGGCCCGGCGAGACGCAGCTGCTGCTGTTCGGCCATGCCGGGCGGCGCCTGTGGGACTGCGTGCAGGCACAGCAGGCCGACGGCCGGCTCGGCGCCGAGCATCCCATCGACGAGCACAGCCAGCGCACCGTCGAGCGCTGGCTGCGCGAGGCGCTGCCGGGCACCCGCGCGCGCTTCGTCTATCCGGTCGGGCTGCCGCCCGGGCAGCATGTGGGGCTGCAGCGCCTGGGCAGCCTGGCCGGCTGGCACCATGCGTCGCCGTTCATGGTCGGCATCGATGCGCGGTGGGGCTCGTGGTTCGCCTATCGCGCGGCCGTTGTCACCGATTCAGGCCTGCCGCCGTCGCCCGCCGTCGACCTCGGCCACCCCTGTCCGAGCTGCACGCACCGGCGCTGCATCGAGGCCTGCCCCGGCCGGGCGCTCGACAGCGGCCGCATGGAGATCGAGGCCTGCCAGCGTCAGCGGCTGACCGAGGGCTCGCCGTGCGCATCGGGCTGCGTGGCGCGCCTGGCCTGCCCGGTCGGCGCCGAGCACCGCTACGACATCAGCCAGATCCTGCACAGCGGGCGTGGCTCGCTGGAGGCGATCCGGCGGCATCGGGAGAAACCGGGCCGTGTGTGAGCACGGTCCGCCCGCCCGCAAGAACCCTTGCGCCCCGCAGGCGCAGGCGGCCTTGGCTACGCTCGGGGCCTGTCCGTCATGCGCTCACGCGAAGGAATCCCGCCGATGAACACCCCCGCCTCCACCGAAACCGCCATCCTCGCCGGCGGCTGCTTCTGGGGCATGCAGGAGCTGATCCGCCATCTGCCCGGCGTCGTCTCGACCCGCGTGGGCTACAGCGGCGGCGACGTGCCCCACGCGACCTACCGCCACCACGGCACGCATGCCGAGGCGATCGAGATCGTCTTCGACCCGTCGCGGCTGAGCTACCGCGCGCTGCTGGAGTTCTTCTTCCAGATCCACGATCCGACGACGCCGGACCGCCAGGGCAATGACCGCGGCCCGTCCTACCGCTCGGGCATCTACTGGCTGAGCGAGGCGCAGCGCCAGACCGCCGAGCGCACGATCGCCGAGGTGAACGCCTCCGGCCGCTGGCCCGGCCCGGTGGTGACCGAGCTGAAGGCCGCCGGCCCCTTCTGGCAGGCCGAGCCGGAGCATCAGGACTATCTGCAGCACTATCCGGACGGCTACACCTGCCACTGGGTGCGGCCGAACTGGCGCCTGCCGCAGCCGGGCCAGCCCGAGCCGGCGCCGCTGATCGACTGGCGCGAGGTGCTGCGCCGCGCCCGCGAGGGCAATGTCGCGCCGCCGCGCCGCGTCGAGCGCGAGCCGGCCTTCTGGCAGGCGCGGCTGACGCCCGAGCAGTATGTCGTCACCCGCCGCAAGGGCACCGAGCGGCCGTTCAGCTCGTCGATGTGCGGCCTGTTCACGCCGGGGCGCTACCACTGCGCCTGCTGCGGCACGCCGCTGTTCGACGCCGGCGAGAAGTTCGACAGCGGCACCGGCTGGCCGTCCTTCACCCAGCCGGTCGACGGCCGCGTGGTGGCTTCCCATGTCGACGAGTCGCACGGCATGGTGCGGGTCGAGGTCACCTGCGCGGTCTGCGACGCGCATCTCGGCCATGTCTTCCCGGACGGCCCGCCGCCTTCGGGGCTGCGCTACTGCATCAACGCGCTGTCGCTGGAGAAGGACGGGCAGGGCGTGGCCGGTGCCTGAGGCCGGCGCCGGGGTCGAAGTCGAGGCCGAGGTCTCGGCCGCCTGCCGGGCGCTGGCGCAGCGCCTCGGGCTGGGCGAGGTGCGGCCGCGGGTGATCGGGCGCTTCTCGAACATCGTGCTGGCGCTGGAGCCGACGCCCTGGGTCGCGCGGGTGGCCACCGGCACCGCCGGGCCGCGCGCCGAGCCGGCCTGGGCCCGGCGCGAGATCGCGCTGGCGCAGGCCTTGCAGGCGGGCGGGGCGCCGGTCGGTGCACCCGCGCCGGGCACGCTGGCCGGACCGCACAGGGAAGCCGGCTGGCGCATCACGCTGTGGCGCGGGCTGCACCTGCGGCCGCAGCCGCCCGAGGCCCGTCAGGCCGGGCGCGCGCTGGCGGCCTGCCATGCGGTGCTGGCGACCCTGCCGGCCGCGCTGGTACCGGGGCTGGCGGTGCCCGAGCCCTGGGCGCTGCTTGACGAGGCCCGGCGCCTGCTGGCCACCGCGCCGTCCGGCCCGGCCACGGCCGCCCTGCCGGGCGATGTGCGTGCCGATCTGCTGGCGCGGCTGGACACGCTGGCGTGCGCGCTGCGAGCCCACCCGGCGCCGCTGCAGTGGCTGCACGGCGACGCGCAGGTCAACAATGTGCGCGCGCTGCAGGCCGATCCGGCCGCCAGCGTCTGGCTCGACTGGGAGGATGCCTGTCGCGGGCCGCTCGAGTGGGATCTGGCCGGGCTGGTCGGCGCCGGCCGCATCTTCGGCGGCCCGGAGCAGGCCTGGGCCGAAGCGGCGCTGGCGGGCTGGCGCGAGCAGGGCCCGCCGATCGACGCGGCGCTGCTGGACGCCTGCATCGAGGCGCGTGCGCTGTTCGTCGTCGCCTGGACCGCGTGGCTGGGGCCGGACCTGCCCGGCCGGCGCGAGCGGCTGGCGGTCCGGCTGGCCTGGCTGCGGCGGCGCGGCCAGCCCGGTGCCGCCGCAGCAGCGTTCATTCCTGCGGCATCGCCTCGCCGTCCTTGAGGCGCAGCCAGCCGCGCGCGATGCGGTAGATCGCCCAGACGCCGAGCAGGAACATGCCCAGCGGCAGCGTCGCGAAGCCGATCAGCAGCGGTATCAGCAGCGCCGACCCCACCACCACCACCAGCGTCCAGGCCAGCGCGATCCAGAAGGTGCGGATCACCCAGTCGACATGCGAGGCCATCCAGGTGCCGCGCACCTTGTCGCGGTGGATGTAGCTCAGCACCACCGCGATGATCGACGGCCAGCCGAACAGGAAGGAGCCGACCACGCTGGCCGCGCCGAAGGCACCCAGCCCCAGCCCGAAGGCATGCAGCGCGTAGATGATGTGCAGCGTGCGGCGCTGGCCGTCCGGGTTGTCGTCGACGATGATGACGCTCATGGCGAGGCTCCTGAAGCGAATGGGCTGTTACTTCCTGCCCATTCTGCGCTGATCAGGCCGGGCGTGGCAGCAGCGGCTCGATGTGGGCCTCCAGCGACTGCGGCGTGTCGGTCGGCGCGAAGCGGCGCACGACCCGGTGCTCGGCGTCGAGCAGGAACTTGGTGAAGTTCCACTTGATCGCCTCGGTGCCGAGCAGGCCGGGTGCGGCCTGCTTCAGATGGCGGTAGAGCGGATGCGCTCCCGGCCCGTTGACCTCGATCTTGGCGAACATCGGAAAACTCACGTCATGCGAGAGCCGGCAGAACGAGGCGATCTCGGCCGCGTCGCCCGGCTCCTGCTGGCCGAACTGGTTGCACGGGAAGCCCAGCACCGCGAAGCCGCGCGCCTGCCAGCGCCGGTGCAGCGCCTCCAGCCCGTCGTACTGCGGCGTGAAGCCGCAGCGGCTGGCGACGTTGACGATCAGCAGCGCCTGGCCGGCGAAGTCGGCCAGCGTGGCGGCTCGGCCGTCGAGCCGCTGCAGCGGCACGGCGTCGAGTTCGGCGGGATCGAGGGAGGTGCGGGAGGCGGACATGGTCGGACAGGGCAGGTGGACGGGGCAGGGATCATCGCCCGGTCCGCACCTCCCTGTCGGCAGCGGGGCGGCTGGCCGCGGGGCTGCGGGGCGACGGTCAGCCGGCCGACGGCGCCAGGCTGTCCGGCAGCGGCGGGGGCGTGTCGACCGCGCTGTCGGGCTCGGCCTGCGGCGCGCCGGCCTGCAGCGACAGCGGCAGCACGCCGGCCCAGGTCGGCCAGGCGAGGTCCTCGTCGTCGTCCTTCGGGCCGCCGGTGCGCACCTTGGCCGAGGCCTCGGCCAGCGACAGCCGCAGCACCGTGGTGGCGCCCATCTCCTTGTCGGTCATCGGCCGCAGCGTGGCCCAGCGGCCGGGTGCGACGCGGTCGGTGAAGGCCTGCAGCGCGGCGGCCTTGTGCGCGGCGTCGTCGACGATCTCGAAGCGGCCGTAGACCACCACCGAGCGAAAGTTCATCGAGTGGTGGAAGGCCGAGCGCGCCAGCACCAGGCCGTCGAGGATGGCCAGGCTGACGCAGCACTCCGCCTCGGTCAGCGCCTTGAGCATGCGCGAGGCCTTGGCGCCGTGGATGTAGAGATGATCGCCCTCGCGCCAGACGGCGGTCGGGATGCTGTGCACGCCGCCGTCGAGCGGGAAGGCGACATGCGCGATCCACGCGGCATCGACGATCGCCGCCAGGTTCTCGGCGTCGTAGCGGGCGCGGTCGGGCAGGCGGCGCACGCGGGTGCGCTCGGACGGGGCGGCGTTCGGGGTGGCCATGCGGGGGCAGCTCCAGGGGGAAGGGTTCTTCGGAAGATCGTTTCGCGGTGGCACGATAGGCGCCCGGTGGCTCCATGACGAGATCCACCGCGATGTGCCTGCATGGAGCCACCGATGTCCGTCGATCTGTCCGAGCTGTCCCCGCTGTGCGATCTGCGCTGGCCGCCGGGCCTGCCGCGCCAGCGGGCGCTGCATGAGCACCTGCGCGGCCTGATCCTGCGCGGCGTGCTGCGGGCCGGCGCGCGGCTGCCGGCCAGCCGGGTGCTGGCGCCGACGCTGGGCGTGGCGCGCAACACCGTGCTGCATGCCTACGCGCAGCTGCAGGCCGAGGGCTATCTGCAGGCCGACGAGGCACAGGCTGGTTTCTCGACGGTGGAGCCCTGGCTGCCGGTCAGCGCGGCGCAGCAGGCGCGTGCGGTCGACCGCCAGCAGGCCGCGCCGGACTCGGTGCTGAAGACCGCGCAG
>NZ_JACCPY010000021.1 GCF_013426975.1 Sphaerotilus sulfidivorans | reverse complement strand
CGCGTGGCCGTGCTCAACCGCTTCAGTCAGATCGGCCGGCCGCAGACCGTGCCGGTGGGTGCCGTGGCATGAGTCCGTCCGGGGTTGGGGTCAGGGCGTCTGCTCGTGGATTTGTGCAACAGAGCCGGCAATGAGGCTAATAACAAAGAATTGACAATTCGAGCAAAAAAACTTTATACACAAGAGGCAATAAACTTGGCCATTGCATTTCCATATTTAATACCAACATTGGATTTTTATGTATTCAGAAAGTGCTGGCACGAAGGAATAAATGAAAAAATAAAGAAATTTGTTATTTCAGCCTTAAGACTTGGCATTAGAAAAGTCTATCCGGATGCAATTGCGCACGCAATATACTACGCACTAAAGTACAAAATATCACTTGACGAAATAAAAGAAAATGAATTTATTGATATAATTGAATTAGACGACTGCATAACCAATGTACTTCTGCACAGGTATTCTATTGCGGCAGAAAATACAATTCTGGAGAGGCATATAAAGAAATATGCCTACAACCTAAAACACCAAGACAACAATAGTCGCGACAGAAATTGGCTGCTCATTTTCCAGCTATGGACCGCTGAAGATTTGAACGGAACGGGTCAAAAGTTTTTGGCGGAGCTAAAGAAAGAAGGCTTCGAGTTTTTGTCAATTAATTTTTTTGAGCCGCCTGAAACCAGCTAAACCTCCAGCCACTCCCGCCTCACCCCCGCATTGGCGCGCAGCTCCGCCGGCGTGCCCTCGAAGACGATGCAGCCGTGGCCCATCAGCAGGCAGCGCTGCGAGACTTCCAGCGCGATGGTGAGCTTCTGCTCGACAAGCAGCACCGCGATGCCGCGGCGCTGCAGTTCGCGCAGGTAGTCGGCCACCAGTTCGACGATCTTGGGCGCCAGGCCCTCGGTGGGCTCGTCGATCATGATCAGGTCGGGGTCGCCCATCAGCGTGCGGCACAGCGTCAGCATCTGCTGCTCGCCGCCGGAGAGCACGCCGGCCTCGGTGTGCTGGCGCTCCTTCAGCCGCGGGAACATCGCGTACATGTCGTCGAGCTGCCAGCGCGCGCCGGGTGTGCCGCCGGCCTTCTTCTGGCCGAGCAGCAGGTTCTGATGCACGGTGAGCCGGGGGAAGATGTCGCGGCTCTCGGGCACGTAGCCCAGGCCGTGGTGCGCGATCTGGTGCGCCTTCAGCCCGAGCAGCTCGCGGCCGCCCCAGCGCACCGAGCCGCTGCCCTCGACCAGGCCCATGACGGCCTTGACGGTGGTGGAGCGCCCCGAGCCGTTGCGCCCGAGCAGCGCGACGATCTCGCCCGGCGCGATGCGCATCGTCACGCCGTGCAGGACGTGGCTCTTGCCGTAGTAGGCGTGGAGGTTGTCGATTTCCAGCATGGGGAGGATGAGCGAAGGGGTGGGTTCCCGCCTTCGCGGGAATGACGGCATGAGGCGGCGGGAATCACGGATGGGCGGGAACGGCGGTCAGGCCGGTCCGCTCGCTCAGTGGCCCTGGGCGAGCACGGAGCCGAGGTAGGCCTCCTGCACGCGCGGGTCGGCGCGCACGCGCTCGGGGGTGTCGAAGGCGATGACCTCACCGTAGACCAGCACCGCGATGCGGTCGGCCAGGCCGAAGACCACGCCCATGTCGTGCTCGACGGTCAGCAGCGTGCGGCCTTCGGTGACCTCGCGGATCAGGCCGATGAAGCGGGTGGTCTCGCTGCGGCTCATGCCGGCGGTCGGCTCGTCGAGCAGGATCACGCGTGCGCCGCCGGCGATCGTCAGGCCGATCTCGAGCGCGCGCTGCTCGGCGTAGGTCAGGTTCATCGCCAGCACGTCGCGGCGGCGGTCCAGATGCAGCCGCTCGAGCAGCGCCTCGGCGCGGGCGTTGGTCTCGTCCAGATCGGCGAGGAATTTCCAGAAGGCGTAGCGGTGGCCCTCGCTCCAGAGCATCGCGCAGCGCAGGTTCTCGAACACGCTCAGCTTCGGGAACAGATTGCTGACCTGGAAGCTGCGCGCCAGGCCGCGCCGGTTGATCTCGTGCGGCGTGCGGCCGTCGATGCGCTCGCCGAACAGGCGGATCTGCCCGGCCGAGGGCGTCAGCCGGCCGCTGATCAGGTTGAACAGCGTCGACTTGCCGGCGCCGTTGGGGCCGATGATGGCCACCCGCTCGCCGGCACGCACCTGCAGGCTGGCGCCCCGGATGATCTCGGTGCGGCCGAAGGACTTGCGCACCGCGTCAAGCTCGACGGCCAGGTTCATGGTCACGGGCTTCATCACAGGCTCTCCCGGCGCTTGATTTCCTTCTCGATCGCTTCCTGCGTCTCGTCCCATTCGCGGCTGAACTGGCGCCGCGCCAGCTCGAACAGGCCGGCGCCGGTCAGCAGCAGCAGCAGCGCGCCGATCCAGGCGTCGGGGCTGCGCACATCGAGCGTGGCGCCCAGGAAGCGCATCCGGTCGCCCAGCGCGGCATCGAGCTGGCGGTGGTAGACCATTTCCACCATCGCGCCCAGACCGGCCAGCGCCGCCAGCGCGGTGCCGGCCAGACCGAGCCAGGCGCACCACAGCGTGCGCAGCCGCCCGAAGGCCGCCACCCGCAGGTTCATCATGATCAGGCTGGCCAGCCCGCCGGGCGCATACATCACCATGAACAGGAAGACCAGGCCCAGGTAGAGCAGCCAGGCCATCGTCAGCTCCGACAGCAGCACCAGCGCGATCACCATCAGGATGGCGCCCAGGATCGGCCCGAAGAAGAAGATCGCGCCGCCCAGGAAGACGAACAGCAGATAGGCGCCCGAGCGGTGCGCGCTGACCACCTCGGCGGTGACGATCTCGAAGTTCAGCGCCGCCAGACCGCCGCCGATGCCGGCGAAGAAGCCGGCGATGGTGAAGGCGATCCAGCGGATGCGGCTGGCGCTGTAGCCGATGAACTCGACCCGCTCGGCGTTGTCGCGCACCGCGTTGAGCATGCGCCCCAGCGGCGTGCGGGTGAAGGCGAACATCAGCGCGGTGCAGACGAAGCAGTAGAGCGCGATCAGGTAGTAGACCTGGATCTGCGGCCCGAAGGTGATGCCCAGCACCGGCGGACCGACGACGCGGTTCGACGAGATGCCGCCCTCGCCGCCGAAGAACTCCGGCAGCATCAGCGACATCGACCAGACCAGCTCGCCCACGCCCAGCGTGATCATCGCGAAGGTGGTGCCCGACTTGCGGGTGCTCACATGCCCGAGCAGCAGCGCGAACAGCCCGCCGCCCAGGCCGCCCACCAGCGGCACCAGGCTGACCGGCAGCGCCAGGGTGCCGGCGCCGACCTGGTTGAGGGTGTGGATCGCCAGATAGGCGCCCAGGCCGCTGTAGACCGCATGGCCGAAGCTGAGCATGCCACCTTGGCCGAGCAGCAGGTTGTAGGACAGGCAGACGATGATCGCGATGCCCATCTGCGACAGCATCGTCAGCGCGAAGCTGCTGCTCCACAGCAGCGGCGCCAGCACCAGCAGCAGCGCGAATCCCCCCCAGATCAGCCAGCGCCCGACATTCCAGGGCTGGAAGCGGTAGCTGCGCCGGCGTGCGGTGCGGCTCGGGGCGGTGGCGGTCGTCGGCGTCGTCATGGTCGTCGTCGGGGCCTCGTGGCGGGCGGAGGTCAGCGAAGTGGCGGCCATGGCCTTCAGCCCTCCCGGGTGCCGAGCAGGCCGCGCGGACGCAGGATCAGCATCAGCACCAGCAGCAGATAGGGCAGGATCGGCGCGGCCTGCGCCAGCGTGATGCGCAGCAGCGGCCAGCCCGGCGAGTCCGGCCCGATGCCGGCGTCCAGCAGCCGGTTCAGCAGCGTCGCCAGCGAGGCGTCGACGGTCAGCGGCAGGGTCTGCAGCAGCCCGACCAGGATCGATCCGGCAAAGGCGCCCGCCAGCGAGCCGATGCCGCCGACCACCACCACCACGAAGATGATCGAGCCGACCACCGCCGCCATCGACGGCTCGGTCACGAAGGTCACCCCGCCGATCACCCCGGCCAGGCCGGCCAGCGCGCAGCCGCTGCCGAAGACCAGCATGAAGACGCGCGGCACATCATGGCCGAGCGCCTCGGCCATTTCAGGATGGGTCAGCGCGGCCTGGATCACCAGGCCGATGCGGGTGCGCGTCAGCAGCAGCCACAGGGCCAGCAGCATCAGCAGCGCCACCAGCATCATGAAGGCGCGGGTCATCGGAAAGCGCGAGCAGGCGATCTGCACGCCCTCGGCGGCGCGGCACATCGCCTCGGGTGCCGCGCCCCAGACCAGCGACAGCCCGTCGCGCGAGGACTGCACCAGCGTGAAGGCCGGCCCCTGCAGCTCCGGCGGCGGCGTGAACGGCACCGAGCTGCGGCCCCACACCAGCTGCACCAGCTCCAGGATCACGTAGGACAGTCCGAAGGTGATCAGCAGCTCCGGCACATGGCCGTGGTGATGCACCCGGCGCAGCACGCCGCGCTCGAACAGCGCGCCCAGCACGCCCACCGCCAGCGGCGCGAGCACCAGCGCCGGCCAGAAGTCGACTGCGCCGGAGATCATGAAGGCGATGTAGGCGCCCAGCATGTAGAAGCTGGCGTGGGCGAAGTTCAGCACGCCCATCATGCTGAAGATCAGCGTCAGGCCCGAGCTGAGCATGAACAGCAGCAGGCCGGAGCTCAGTCCGTTCAGGAGGTTGATGAGGATCTGGTCCACGGTGGATCCACGGTGCGAAGGGGTTGCGTGCCTGGAATCATCGCGCAGGCGCGGCGTGGGCCCTCGCCTTCGCGAGGGTGACGGCATCCTTCGTGTGACGGCGCCCTGCTCCGTCATCCCCGCGCAGGCGGGGACCCACGCAGGGCCCCGCCGGTCTTCACCCCGGCCGCTTCATCTGGCACGAGGTCGGCGTGCTGGCGACATAGGGCTCGTAGGTCGCCACCGGGGCCAGCGTGTAGCCGGTGTTCTCCGGCGAGTACGGGAACTTCGCGTCGGCCTTCTGCCAGCGGGTGATGTAGAGCGTCTGCTGCAGCTGGTGGTCGGTGCGGCGCATCTCGACCTCGCCGTTGAAGCTCCTGGTCTTCAGCCCCTCCAGCGCGGCGGCCACCTTCACCGGGTCGGTCGACTTCGCCTTGGCCATCGCCTCGCCCAGCAGCGTGTAGATGTGGATGACGCTGCCGGTGTAGAAGTCGGCGCTGAACTTCTTCTGGAACTCGTCGCGCCAGGCCGCCATCTGGCCGGGCAGGTGATAGTGGTTGTAGGAAACCTGGAAGACGCGGCCGTCGCCCTGCCCGCCCAGCGCGGTGGGCGTGCCGGTCACGCCGGTGTAGTAGGTGTAGAACTTCGCCGTCAGGCCGGCCTCGTTGGCGGCCTTCAGCAGCAGCGACAGGTCCGAGCCCCAGTTGCCGGTGATGACGGTGTCGGCGCCGCTGGCGCGGATCTTGGCCACATAGGGCGCGAAGTCGCGCACCTGCGCCAGCGGGTGCAGATCCTCGCCGACGAACTGCACATCCGGGCGCTTGCGGCCGAGGATCTCCTTGGCGTACTTGGCGACCTGGTGGCCGTGCGCGTAGTTCTGGTTCAGCAGGAAGACCTTCTGGATGTCCTTCTGGTCCTTCATGAAGCTGGTCAGCGCCTCCATCTTCATCGAGGTGTCGGCGTCCATGCGGAAGTGCCAGTAGCTGCACTTGCTGTTGGTCAGGTCGGGGTCGACCGCCGAGTGGTTGAGGTAGACGACTTCCTTGCCGGGGTTGCGCTCGTTGTGCTTGTTGATCGCGTCGATCAGCGCAGCCGCCGCGCCCGAGCCGTTGCCCTGGGTGACATAGCGGATGCCCTGGTCGATGGCAGCCTTCAGCGCGGTCAGCGACTCGGCCGGGCTGAGCTTGTTGTCGAAGGGCACGACCTCGAACTTCACGCCGGCCGCATTGCCCGCGCCGCTGAACTTCTCGGCAAAGAAGCGGAAGCTGTTGACCTGGTTCTGGCCGACCGGCGCCATCAGGCCCGACAGCGGATCGATCCAGGCGATCTTCACCGTCTCGCCCTTCTGGGCCATCGCGCCCGAGCTGGCCGCGGCCAGCAGCGTGGTCAGCGCAAGCGAGCGCACCGTCAAGGACCAGGAAGGGAAGCCATGGGAACAATGGGAAGAAGCGGAAGCGGGGCTGCGAACCATCTCGTCGTCTCCTTTTCATGTCGCCGGACAGGCCGGTCTGGATGTGGAAAGGATGGTGGCCCCGCGTCGTCATCGCCGCGTCAGGGATGTCCATTAGCGGCTGTCGCCGCCGGGACAAGACCGCGACAGCCCCGTCTCAGACCCCGGGCAGCCGGTGCTCGCGGAACATCTCGCGCAGCCGGGCCTTGAGCATCTTGCCGGTGGCGGTGTGCGGGATCTCGTCGACGAAGACCACGTCGTCGGGGATCTGCCACTTCGCGATGCGGCCTTCGTAGAAGTCCAGCATCTGCTCGCGGCTCAGTTCGCGGCCGGGCTTGCGCACCACCACCAGCAGCGGGCGCTCGTCCCACTTCGGGTGATGGCAGGCGATCGCGGCAGCCTCCAGCACGTCGGGATGCGCCATCGCGATGTTCTCCAGCTCGATCGAGCTGATCCACTCGCCGCCGGACTTGATCACGTCCTTGCTGCGGTCGGTGATCAGCATGAAGCCGTCGGCGTCGATCGAGGCGACATCGCCGGTCGGGAACCAGGCCTGGCCGCCGATCTGCTGCAGCGGCGAGTCGTCGCGGTTCAGGTAGCCGCTGACCACCCAGTGGCCGCGCACCACCAGGTCGCCGGTGCTGCGGCCGTCCCAGGGCTGGGGCTCGCCGCTGGCGCCGATGATCTCCATGTCGATGCCGTAGACCACCCGGCCCTGCTTCTCCAGCAGCCGGTGCTGCTGCTCAGGAGGCAGGTCGCGGTGCTTGGCCTTGAGCCTGGACAGCGTGCCCAGCGGCGACAGCTCGGTCATGCCCCAGGCGTGAATGACCTCGACGCCGAAGTCGTCCTCGAGGGTGCGCATCATCGCCGGCGGGCAGGCGGAGCCGCCAATGACGGTGCGCTTCAGGGTCGAGAGACGCAGGCCGTTCTGCTTCATGTGGTTGATGACGCCCAGCCAGATGGTCGGCACGCCGGCGCTGAAGGTGACGCGCTCGGACTCGAACAGCGCATGCAGCGACTTGCCGTCCAGGTGCGGCCCCGGAAAGACCAGCCTGGCGCCGACCAGCGGCGCGCTGTACGGCAGGCCCCAGGCGTTGACATGGAACATCGGCACCACCGGCAGGATGGTATCGGCCGAGGAGCTGGCCATCGCGTCCGGCAGCGCCGAGGCCAAGGCGTGCAGCACCGTCGAGCGGTGGCTGTAGACGGCGCCCTTCGGGTGGCCGGTGGTGCCGGAGGTGTAGCAGATGCAGGCCGCCTCGTTCTCGTCGAACTCCGGCCAGGCCCAGTCGCCGTTCTCGGCCTCGACCAGCTCCTCGTAGCACAGCAGTGCGGGAATCGTCGTGCTGGCCGGCATGTGGGCGCGGTCGGTCATCAGCACGAAATGGCGCACGCCGGGCAGATGCGGCGCGAGCTTCTCGACCAGCGGCAGGAAGTTCAGGTCGAAGCACAGCACCCGGTCCTGCGCGTCGTTGATGATCCAGGCGATCTGCTCCGGGAACAGCCGCGGGTTGATGGTGTGCAGCACCCGGCGCGAGCCGGAGCTGCCGTAGTACAGCTCGAAATGGCGGTAGCCGTTCCAGGCCAGCGTGCCGATCCGCTCGCCCGGCGCGCAGCCCAGCCGCTCGATCGCCTGGGCCAGCTTGCGGCTGCGCAGCTCCGCGTCCCGGTAGGTGTAGCGGTGGAGGTCGCCCTCGACGCGCTTCGAGACGATCTCGGTGTCGCCGCTGTGGCGGGCCGCATGGACCAGCAGCGAGGAGATGGTCAGCGGCATGGTCATCATGTGCGCGCTCAGGCTCAGTGCAACGGGGGTCGTGTTCATGTCGGTCATGGGGGCGCCATCAGGTGGATCGGTCGCCCCAGTCTAGGAATCTCCCCCGGCGGGCGGGACGCGGTTTTCCCGGGTGAAATGTCGTCTTGGTGACGGCCTGGCGTCGATCTCCGAACGATTTCCGCACGATCTCAGTGCGATCCGCGCGCCGAATTCCCCCGGCCGGCCGCCCCGCAGGCCCCTCGCCTACACTGCCGCGCATGAATGCCGATGCCCCCGCCTTCGATCCGCTCGCGCTGCGCTGGATCAACCGCCATGCCCGACTGCAGGCCCCGTTCGCCACGCCGCAGGCCGGCGAGGCGCTGCCGGCGCCGCACTGGATCGCCACCAGCGAGGCCGCGGCCGCCGAGCTGGGCTGGCCGGCCGACTGGTGGCAGGCGCCGGGTGCGCTCGAGGCCTTCTCGGCCGGTACGCCGTGGCCAGGCATGGCGCCGGTGGCCACCGTCTACAGCGGCCACCAGTTCGGCCAGTGGGCCGGCCAGCTCGGCGACGGCCGCGCGCTGCTGCTCGGCGAGGTCGACACGCCCGCCGGCCCGCGCGAGATCCAGCTCAAGGGCAGCGGCCGCACCCCCTATTCGCGCCGGGGCGACGGCCGCGCGGTGCTGCGCTCGTCGATCCGCGAATTCCTGTGCTCGGAGGCGATGCACGGCCTGGGCATCCCGACCACCCGCGCGCTGGCGCTGATCGGCTCGCCCCTGCCGGTGCAGCGCGAGCGGGTCGAGACCGGCGCGATCGTCGTGCGCACCGCGCCGAGCTTCCTGCGCTTCGGCCATTTCGAGCACTTCTGCCATCACGCCCGCGCCGGCGACTACCGCGCGCTGCAGCAGCTGCTCGACTTCGTCATCGAGCATCACCACCCCGCCTGCCGCGAGGCGGAATTCCCCGCGGTGGCGATGCTGGCGGAGATCGCCCGGCGCACCGCCGAGATGATCGCCGCCTGGCAGTCGGTGGGCTTCTGCCACGGCGTGATGAACACCGACAACCTCTCGGTCCTGGGCCTGACGATCGACTACGGCCCCTTCGGCTTTCTCGACGGCTTCGACCCGCAGCACATCTGCAACCACTCCGACCACCAGGGCCGCTACGCCTTCGCGCAGCAGCCGCAGATCGCCTGGTGGAATCTGCACGCGCTGGCGCAGGCGCTGGTGCCGCTGGCCGGCAGCGTGCCCGAGGAGGCGGCCGAGCGGCTCGGCGAGGCGCTGGGCGCCTATCCGGACACGCTGCAGGCGGCGATGGGCCGGCGCATGTTCGCCAAGCTCGGCCTGACGACCCACCAGGACGGCGACCGCGAGCTGCTCGACGACCTGATGCGCGAGATGGCGCGCTACCGCGCCGACCACACGCTGGTCTGGCGCCGGCTGGCCGATCAGCGCGCCGACGGCAGCGCACCCGCCACGCCCGAGCCCGCGCGCGACCTCTTCGTCGACATCGCCGCCTTCGATGCGTGGACGGTGCGCTATGCCGCGCGGATGCGCGCCGAGGGCAGCGTCGACGCCGAGCGGCGTGCACGCATGAACGCAGTCAACCCGCGCTTCGTGCTGCGCAACCACCTGGCCGAGATCGCGATCCAGCGCGCCGAGCGCGGCGACTTCTCCGAGGTGCAGCGGCTGCACGCGGTGCTGTCGCGTCCCTTCGACGAACAGCCCGACCAGGCCGACTGCGCCGCGCTGCCGCCCGACTGGGCGCAGACGCTGGCGGTGTCGTGCTCGTCCTGATCGCGGCCCCCATCCCGGGAACAGGCGGCGGCGCCGCACGCAAGCTTCGCTAGACTCCGTCCTGCCCCGGCTCCAGCCGTCCCGTCCTGAGAAAACCGCCTGATGAAGATCCTTCTCGACTTCCTGCCGATCGTCCTGTTCTTCCTGACCTTCAACCAGGCCGAGAAGCGCCCGGACGAGGCCGCCGCGCTGGCCACCGACTGGTTCGGCTTCATGGTCTCGGGCGGCGCGGTCGGCGCCAAGGAGGCGCCGGTGCTGCTGGCCACCGTGGTGGTCATCCTGGCCACCGTGCTGCAGGTGCTCTACCTGAAGCTGCGCGGCCAGAAGGTCGACACCATGCTGTGGGTCAGCCTCGGGCTGGTCACGGTGATGGGCGGCGCCACCATCTACTTCCACAGCGAGACCTTCATCAAGTGGAAGCCCAGCGTGCTGTACTGGGTGATGGCCGCGGCCTTCTGGCTCAGCCCGATCCTGTCGGGCCGCAACCTGCTGAAGATGATGATGGGCGAGCAGGTGGAGCTGCCCGGCTTCGTCTGGCGCAACCTGAACCTGGCCTGGATCGGCTTCTTCAGCCTGATGGGCGTGCTCAACCTCTGGATCGCCTACAGCTACGACACCAGCACCTGGGTCACCTTCAAGTCCTTCGGCGGCATGGGCCTGATGCTGGTGTTCATGGTCGCGCAGGGCATCTACATGAGCCGCCACATGAAGCCGGCCGAAGGCGACGAATCATGAACGCACCGAGAGTCTCCGTTTCCGCCATCGAGCAGGCGCTGCGCGATGCGCTGGCGCCCGAATCCCTGCAGGTCATCGACGAAAGTCACCTGCATGCCGGCCACGCCGGCGCCGCCTCCGGAGGACATTACCGGGTGCTGATCCGCAGCGCGCGCTTTGCCGGATCGAGCCGGATTGCCCGACATCGCCTCGTGTATGATGCCCTCGCCGGGCTGATCCCCCTGGGCATCCATGCCCTGGCCATCGAGGCCGATGCAGCCTGAGCGCCCCGACCGCTGAACAAAGCAAAGGCCCACCCACTCCATGAAGAAGCTCTCGATCGCTGTCTCCGCCGTCGCCATCGCCGCGGCGCTGCTGCCGGCCCTGGCCTCGGCCCAGAACATCGCCATCGTCAACGGCAAGGCCGTGCCGAAGGCGCGCTTCGAATCGTTCATGACCCAGATCACCAAGCAGGGTGGCCAGGAACGCACGCCGGAGCTGGAGCAGCAGGTTCGTGACGAGATCGTCCTGCGCGAGATCTTCGTGCAGGAAGCCGAACGCCGCGGCCTGCAGCGTGATCCGGAATTCCGTGCGCAGATGGAAGTCGCGCGCCAGAGCCTGCTGATCCGCGAGCTGTTCAACAACTACCAGAAGACCAGCCCGGTCAGCGACGATGACCTGAAGGCCGAGTACGAGCAGATCAAGTCCGCCAACAGCGGCAGCGAGTACCGCGCCCGCCACATCCTGGTCGAGAAGGAAGACGAGGCCAAGGCGATCATCGCCCAGCTCAAGGGCGGCGCAAGCTTCGCCGAGCTGGCCAAGGCCAACTCGAAGGATCCGGGCTCGGCGCCGAACGGCGGCGACCTCGACTGGGCCTCGCCGGGCAACTACGTGCCCGAGTTCTCGCAGGCGATGACCAAGCTGACGAAGGGCCAGTTCACCGACGCCCCGGTGAAGAGCCAGTTCGGCTACCACGTCATCCTGCTGGAAGACACCCGCTCGGCCTCCTTCCCGTCCTTCGAGGAAGTCAAGCCGCAGCTGGCCCAGCGTGCCCAGCAGCAGAAGCTGGCCAAGTACCGCGACGACCTGAAGACCAAGGCGCGCACCGACTACAAGTTCGGCGCGCAGTGATCCCAGGCTGAGATCCTCGGCGCGCAGCCCAGGATTCTCGCGAAAGTCCCTGCAAAAAGGCCCCGGCCGCGTGAGCGACCGGGGCCTTGTGCTTCAGGGGCGCATCAGACCTTGGCGGCGACCCAGCCCTGGACGCTGGCCAGCGCCTCGGTCAGCTTCGACGGATCGGTGCCGCCGGCCATCGCCATGTCCGGCTTGCCGCCGCCCTTGCCGCCGACCTGACCGGCGACGAAGTTGACCAGCTCGCCGGCCTTGACGCGGGCGATGCTGTCGGCGGTCACGCCGGCCGCGATCTGCACCTTGGCGCCATCGACCGCAGCCAGCACGATCGCGGCGGTCTTGAGCTTGTTCTTCAGCTGGTCCATCGTCGTGCGCAGCGTCGCCGCGTCGGCGCCTTCGAGGCGCGCGGCCAGCACCTTGAGGCCACCCACGTCCACCGCCTGCGCCAGCAGCGCGTCTCCCTGGCTGGAGGCCAGCTTGCCCTTGAGCGCGGCGATTTCCTTCTCGAGGGCGCGCAGCTGCTCCTGCAGGCCGCCGACCCGGGCCTCGACCTCGGTGGGCGCCGCCTTCAGCGCGCCGGCCACGCCATTGACGGTGGCTTCGAGCGACTGCAGATAGGCCAGCGCGCCCTCGCCCGTCACCGCCTCGATGCGGCGCACGCCGGCGGCCACGCCGGATTCCGCGACGATCTTGAACAGGCCGATGTCGCCGGTCGCCTTGACATGCGTGCCGCCGCACAGTTCCTGGGTGCTGCCGATGCTCAGCACACGCACCGTCTCGCCGTACTTCTCGCCGAACAGCATCATCGCGCCGGTCTTCTGCGCGTCGTCGATCGACATCAGCTGCGCGACGGTGCCGACGTTGCCGAGGATCTCGGCGTTGACGATCGCCTCGATCTGGCGGATCTGCGCATCGGTGACCGGCGCGTTGTGCGCGAAGTCGAAGCGGGTGCGCTCGGCCGTGACCAGCGAGCCCTTCTGCTGCACATGCGTGCCGAGCACCTCGCGCAGCGCCTTGTGCATCAGGTGGGTGGCGCTGTGGTTGCGCACGATGCGCGCGCGGCGCTCGCCGTCGACCTTGGCCGTGAAGACGTCGCCGACCTTCACCGCGCCTTCGACGACGCGGCCCTGATGGCCGAACACGTCAGCCTGGATCTTCATGGTGTCGTCGATGACCACGCGGGTCGTGCCGTTGCGCAGCTCGCCCGAGTCGCCGACCTGGCCGCCGGACTCGGCGTAGAACGGGGTGTGGTCGAGCACGATCACCGCATCGTCGCCAGCGCCGGCCGACTCGACCTGCGTGCCGTCGACATAGACCGCGACCACCTTCGAGGTCTCGCAGACCAGGTGCTCGTAGCCGTGGAAGGCGGTGGCCACGCCGTCATAGGCGAGGCCCGCGGCCATCTTGAACTTGCCGGCGGCGCGCGCCTGCTCGCGCTGGCGGTTCATCGCCGCCTCGAAGCCGGCGCTGTCGACCGTCACGCCGCGCTCGCGGCAGACGTCCGCAGTCAGGTCGACCGGGAAGCCGTAGGTGTCGTGCAGCTTGAACGCGGTCTCGCCGTCGACCTGCTTCGTGTCGCCGGCCAGCGCGCCTTCCAGGATCTCCATGCCGTTGGCGATGGTCTGGAAGAAGCGCTCTTCCTCGGTCTTCAGCACCGCGAAGATGCGGTCGGCGTTCTGGCGCAGCTCGGGGTAGGCCTCGCCCATCTCGACCGCCAGCGGATGCACCAGCGTGTGGAAGAACGGCGCGCGCGCGCCGAGCTTGTAGCCGTGGCGGATCGCGCGGCGGGCGATGCGGCGCAGCACGTAGCCGCGGCCCTCGTTGCTCGGGATCACGCCGTCGGCGATGGTGAAGGCGCAGGCGCGGATGTGGTCGGCGATCACCTTCAGGCTCGGGCTCGCCGCGTCGCAGCCGGCGCTGCCGTCGGTCACGCCGGCGGCGAAGTCGACCGCGTTCTTGGCTGCGGCCAGCAGGTTCTGGAATAGGTCGATCTCGTAGTTGCTGTGCTTGCCTTGCAGCACGGTGGTGATGCGCTCCAGGCCCATGCCGGTGTCCACCGAGGGCTTGGGCAGCGGGTGCATCACGCCGTCTTCCGTGCGGTTGAACTGCATGAAGACGTTGTTCCAGATCTCGATGTAGCGGTCGCCGTCTTCATCGGGGCTGCCCGGAGGGCCGCCGGCCACGTCCGGGCCGTGGTCGTAGAAGATCTCGGTGCAGGGGCCGCAGGGCCCGGTGTCGCCCATCATCCAGAAGTTGTCGGACATGTAGCGGCCGCCCTTGTTGTCGCCGATGCGCACGATCCGCTCGGCAGGCACGCCCACCACCTTGTTCCAGATCTCGTAGGCCTCGTCGTCCTCGGAGTAGACGGTGACCCAGAGCTTGTCCTTGGGCAGCCTGAAGTGCTCGGTCAGCAGCTCCCACGCGTACTGGATCGCGTCATGCTTGAAGTAGTCGCCGAACGAGAAGTTGCCCAGCATCTCGAAGAAGGTGTGGTGCCGCGCGGTGTAGCCCACGTTGTCGAGATCGTTGTGCTTGCCGCCGGCGCGGATGCACTTCTGCGAGGTGGTGGCGCGGCTGTAGGCGCGCTTGTCGAAGCCCAGGAACACATCCTTGAACTGGTTCATCCCGGCGTTGGTGAACAGCAGCGTCGGGTCGTCGCCCGGCACGACCGGGCTGGAGGCGACGATCTGGTGGCCCTTCGACTCGAAGAACTTCAGGAAGGTGGAACGGATTTCGGAGGCTTTCATCCTTGGGCTTTCGACGGCTGGCCGGGTGGCCTGGGGTGAGCGGAGCAAAGTTTTCGATTATAGAAGTTCGCCCTCGGGGCGGTCGCCGGAGTCACCGGAGTCACCGGAGTCACCGGAGTCACCGGAGTCACCGGAGTCACCGGAGTCACCGGAGTCACCGGAGTCACCGGAGTCACCGGAGTCACCGGAGTCACCGGAGTCACCGGAGTCACCGGAGTCGCGCCCGCCGGCGCGGACGCGCTCGGCCAGGAAGTCGAACAGGCGCTCCTCGCCGCAGAAGGCGACATTGAAGCGGATCCAGGCGGTTGACTGCATCGCGGCGGTGAACAGGTGGCCGGGGCCGAGCATGATGTCGCTGCCGGCGGCCTGGTTGGACAGCATGCCGGCGTCGGGCAGCTGCGGATGGCGTGCCCACAGGAACATGCCGGCCTTCGGCTCCGAGAAGATCTCGAAGCCCAGGCGCGCCAGCCGGCCCGCGACCCGCTGGTGCGCCTCGGCCAGGCGGTCGCGCAGCGCCTTCAGGTGCTTGCGCCAGCGCCCCTCGGTGAGCGCGCCGTAGACCAGCCGCTCGCTGAACTCCGACGAGGTCAGTCCCGAGATCATCTTCAGCTGCGCCAGATCCTCGATCAGGTCCGGATGCGCCACCAGATAGCCCACCCGCAGGTTCGGCGAGATGGTCTTGGAATAGCTGCCGACATAGAGCACCCGCGAGAGCTGGTCCAGGCTGGCCAGCGACGGGCGCGGCTCCGGATCCAGATCGACATAGATGTCGTTCTCGACGACGAGGAAGTCATGCTTCTCGGCCAGCTGCAGCACCCGGTGCAGATGCGCGAGCTGCGCGGTCGAGCCGGTCGGGCTCTGCAGGCGCGGCTGGGTGAAGAAGATCTTGGGACGGTGCTCGATGATGAGCTTCTCGAGCGTGGGCAGGTCGTAGCCGTGCGGCGTGCGCGGCACGCCCACCAGCTTGGCGCCTGCGAAGCGCAGCGAGAACAGCAGGTTGGCGTAGCCGGGATCGTCGACCAGCACCGCGTCGCCGGCGCGCACCAGCCGGCGCGCGGCCAGGTCGAGCGCCTGGCTGGAGCCCTGCGTCAGCAGCACCTGCTCGGGCACGATGGCGATCTCCTGCTCGGCCATCGCGTCGCGGATGAACTCGCGCAGCGGCGGAAAGCCCTTGGGATCGCCATAGCCGCCGAGGTCGATGCTGTCGGCCGCCAGCGCGCGCAGGCTGCGCCGCACGCCGTCCTCGAACAGCCACTCGTGGGGCAGCCAGCCGCAGCCGGCCTTCATCGACAGGTGGCGGTTCTCGAAGATCTTGCGCAGGTACCAGGCCGAGTCGAAGCTGTAGCCGCCGCCGGGCACGCCGGGCGGTCCGGACTCGCGGTTCTCGACCGCCGCGCGCTTGCGCACGAAGAAGCCGGAATGCGGCCGCGAGACCAGATAGCCGAGCGCGACCAGGCGGTCGTAGGCCTCGACGACGGTGAAGACGCTGACCTCGTGCGCATGGGCGAACTGGCGGATCGAGGGCACCTTGGTGCCGGCACGCAGGGACCCGTCGTCGATCAGGCGGCGCAGGCCGTCGACGATCTGGGTGACCAGCGGGATGGAGGACTGGGGCTGAAGGGTGAACATGGCTGGCGACAAGTCTAGCGCCGCGCTGCAGCATGATCGCCGAGGCTGTACCGGTGCAGGAACCTGCACAGTGCGCAAGCCGATCACGCTGGCTGTACATGGTCCGTCGCGGAACAGGCCCCTAGAGTCGACGCCTAGTCGAAGCCTGCCACGGCTCACCCTCGCCACCCCGACTTGCCCTCCCCCCCGACCAGGACCTCCCGATGCAACGCGAACCGAACCTGACCAACGCCGCCCTGATGGCCCGCCGCCGCGCCGCCCTGCCCGCCGGGCTGGGCCAGGCCCACGAAGTCTTCGTCGACCGGGCCGAGAACGCCGAGGTCTGGGATGTCGAGGGCCGTCGCCTGATCGACTTCGCCGGCGGCATCGCGGTGCTGAACACCGGCCACCGCCACCCGGCGCTGGTCGAGGCGGTCAAGGCCCAGCTCGACCGCGTCACGCACACCTGCTTCCAGGTGCTGGCCTACGAGCCCTATGTCGAGCTGGCCGAGCGCCTGAACACGATGGCGCCGGGCGCCTTCGCGAAGAAGAGCTTCTTCATGACCACCGGCGCCGAGGCGGTCGAGAACGCGGTCAAGGTCGCGCGGGCCTACACGAAGCGTTCGGCGGTCATCGCCTTCGGCGGCGGCTTCCACGGCCGCACGATGATGGGCATGGCGCTGACCGGCAAGGTCGTGCCGTACAAGGTCGGCTTCGGTCCCTTCCCGGCCGAGGTCTATCACGCCAAGTTCCCGTGTGCGCTGCACGGCGTGAGCACCGCCGACGCAATGGCCTCGATCGAGGCGCTGTTCAAGTACGACGTCGAGCCCTCGCGCGTGGCCGCGATCATCCTGGAACCGGTGCAGGGCGAAGGCGGCTTCTATGAAGCCCCGATCGACTTCGTCAAGGCGCTGCGCGAGCTGTGCGACCGCCACGGCATCCTGCTGATCGCCGACGAGGTGCAGACCGGCGCCGGCCGCACCGGCCGCTGGCTGGCCTGCGAGAGCTGGTTCGAGCAGGCGGGCGTGGCGCCGGACATCATCACGATGGCCAAGTCGCTGGGCGGCGGTTTCCCGCTGTCGGCGATCATCGGCCGCGCCGAGGTGATGGACGCGCCGGCACCGGGCGGCCTGGGCGGCACCTACTCCGGCAACCCGCTGGCCTGCGCCGCGGCGCTGGCGGTGATCGAGACCTTCGAGAAGGAAAGCCTGCTCGCGCGCAGCCAGGCGGTGGGCGAGCGCCTGAAGGCCGGCCTGAAGCAGATCGCCGAGCGCCACAGCGCGATCGGCGACATCCGCGGCCCCGGCGCGATGATCGCCATCGAGCTGTTCACCGACGGCGACCTGGCCCGCCCGGACGCCGACCGCACCCGCCGCATCGTCGCGGAAGCCCTGCGCCGCGGCCTGATCCTGCTGTCGTGCGGCGTGCACGCCAACGTCATCCGCATCCTGGTGCCGCTGACCGCCTCCGACGCTGTGCTCGACGAAGGCCTGGCGGTGCTGTCGGACTGCTTCGACGCGACGGCCTGACCGCACCGCGGGGGATCGCGTGGGTCCTCGCCTTCGCGAGGATGACGGCAGAGTCGACTCCGTCATGCGGCTCGGCTCCGTCATGCCCGCGAAGGCGGGCACCCACGACCGATCCCGCCCGATCCCGCCCGGTCCATCCACCCATCCATCCTCTCGCCGTCCACCTCTCCCTCCGGCCCTCCGGCCACAAGACCGGCAAAAAGCGCTTTTTTGGTCAAGACGCCCGGCGAAGCCGGAAGGCTCTGGAGTGATTCAGCCTTGCCTGAGTGAATTGCACGGGTTGTTTCTTGATGGTTTGCAAACCGCTTAGCTGTTAGTATTTAAAAAGATCAAAAGGGGTGGGAGCCCGAACCTGTTCCAGACCGGAACAGCAGTGGCGACACCTCGGCACGCTGTCAACTTTCTGCAACATGGCGTGGGAGACGGAAAAATTTTTCTGCCCCTCGCCTGGGCCTGATGGCGCGCATCGGTGCGGATTTCGTGCGTTTCCGCCGCATCGTGAACGATTGCGATGGGGTTTCGCCGTGTGATCGCCTCTTTTCGGGGCATGCACCGCACCAGTGCCAGACATGCCGCACCGCTCTTGAACAGAGGGCAAGTCTGTACAGGCAGTACCGCCTGCACAGTGCGTCGGAACCGGGCCCTGTCTGTGCATGTTGTCGCGACAAGCCCCCTCCTACAGTCCGGGCGTCCTGCAGCACGGACCCCTTGTCCGCCGCGCCCCGCGTCGAGCCTTTCCCCGATCCACACCCGAGCACCCGAAGACGATGAGCAACCCTGCCCTGGTTCAATTCAAAGGCGTCCAGAAGACCTATGACGGCCTGAGTCTGGTGGTGCGCAATCTCGATCTGGACATCCGCCGCGGCGAGTTCCTGTCGCTGCTGGGCCCGTCGGGTTCGGGCAAGACGACCACGCTGATGATGCTGGCCGGCTTCGAGTCGCCGACCGCCGGCGAGATCCTGCTCGACGGCCGGCCGATCACGAAGACGCCGCCGCACAAGCGCAACTTCGGCATGGTGTTCCAGAACTACGCGCTGTTCCCGCACATGACGGTGGCGGCCAACGTGGCCTATCCGCTGACGGTGCGCAAGGTGCCGAAGGCCGACATCGACAAGCGCGTGGCGCGTGCGCTCGACATGGTCCAGCTCGGCGGCAAGGGCGACCGCTTTCCCTCGCAGCTCTCCGGCGGCCAGCAGCAGCGCGTGGCGCTGGCGCGCGCGCTGGTGTTCGAGCCGCAGCTGGTGCTGATGGACGAGCCGCTGGGCGCGCTCGACAAGCAGCTGCGCGAGCACATGCAGATCGAGCTGAAGGAGCTGCACCGCCAGCTCGGCGTGACCTTCGTCTACGTCACCCATGACCAGGGCGAGGCGCTGACGATGAGCGACCGCGTCGCCGTCTTCAACGACGGCCTGATCCAGCAGATCGACATCGTCGACCGCCTCTACGAGACCCCGTCGAACCGCTTTGTGGCCGGCTTCGTCGGCGACAGCACGGTGCTGGAGGGCACGCTCGGCGCCGACGACCACCACGGCCGCTGCGAGCTGGTGCTGCCCACCGGCGAGCGCCTGGCCGGCGTCAACGTCAACCAGGTCCAGCCCGGCAGCCGCGTGACCGCCTCGGTCCGCCCGGAGCGCATCGAGGCGATGCTGACCGCGCCGGCGGCCAACGACAGCAACATCATCCAGGCCGCGATCAACGACGTCATCTACTTCGGCGACCACCTGCGCCTGCGCTGCGCGGTGGCCGGCCAGGCCCAGGCCACCGTCAAGGTGCCGCTGGGCGACCAGGCGCCGCAGGCCGGCCAGCCGGTGTGGCTGCGCATCGCGCCGCAGTTCCTGCGCGTCTACGCCTGACGCCGCCCCGATTCCCCATTCCCCTGATTTTCCCCCGCCCCTTCCGCTCTCACTGAGGAACCCTCGTCATGAAGAACGCTACCGTTTCCCTGGTCGTGGCCGCCGCGGCCTCGCTGCTGGCCGGCTCGGCGCTCGCGCAGAGCCAGCTGACCGTCGTCAACTTCGGCGGTGCCAACGGCAACGCGCAGAAGAAGGCCTATGTCGAGCCCTTCGAGAAGGCCACCGGCACCAAGATCGTCGGCGTCGAATACAACGGCGAGCAGGCCAAGATCAAGGCCATGGTCGAGACGAAGAAGGTGACCTGGGACGTCGTCGAGGTCGAGAGCCCGGATGCGGCACGCGGCTGCGACGAAGGCCTGTTCGAGAAGATCGACTGGGCCAAGGTCGGCAACAAGGCCGACTTCCAGCCGGCGGCGGTGCAGGAATGCGGCGTCGGCATCTTCATCTGGTCGACCGTCATGGCCTACAACGGCGACAAGCTGAAGGACGGCCCCAAGACCTGGGCCGACTTCTGGGACACCAAGAAGTTCGCCGGCAAGCGCGGCATGCGCAAGGGCGCGCGCTACAACCTCGAGTTCGCGCTGATGGCCGACGGCGTGCCGTCGAAGGACGTCTACAAGGTGCTGGCCACGCCGGCCGGCGCCGATCGCGCGTTCAAGAAGATGACCGAGCTGAAGCCCTCGATCCAGTGGTGGGAAGCCGGCGCGCAGCCGCCGCAGTTCCTGGTCGCCGGCGACGTGGTCATGACCACCGCCTACAACGGCCGCATCGACGCCGCGCAGCGCGAGGGCAAGAACCTGCAGATCAGCTGGACCGGCGGCATCTATGACCTGGACTACTGGGTCATCCCGAAGGGCACGCCGAACAAGGACCTGGCGATGAAGTTCATCGCCTCGGCCTCGCAGCCGGCCGCCCAGGCCGAATACGCCAAGCTGATCTCCTACGGCCCGACCAACAACAAGGCCCTGGGCAGCCTGGATGCCAAGACCCTGGCGCTGCTGCCGACCTCGCCGGCCAACTCGAAGGACGCGCTGAAGTTCGACATCACCTTCTGGGCCGACCAGGGCGAGGCGCTGGAGAAGCGCTTCGCCGCCTGGGCCGCCCAGTAAGCCGCGCGATCGAGCCGAACGCCCCTCCGCCCCCGCCCGACTGACGCCATGCACAGCCTCGCCCTCGACGAACAGGAAGCCGCCGCCCCGCGCGGCCAGGATCTCGCCCGTGCGCTCCAGCGCGCCGAGCGCCGCCGCAAGCTGACGGCCGCCAGCCTGACGCTGCCGCTGCTGGTCTTCCTGCTGCTGACCTTCCTGGTGCCGATCGGCGCGCTGCTCAAGCGTGCGGTCGAGAACCCGGAGGTGGCCGACGTGCTGGTGCATACCGGCGAGGCGCTGTCGGGCTGGGACCGTCACGGCACGCCGCCCGCGGCTGCCTATGCGGCCCTGGTGCGCGACCTGGGCGCACTGCCGGAGACCGCGCAGGCCGGCACGCTGGCGCGCCGGCTCAACTCCGAGGTGCCCGGCGCGCGCTCGCTGGTGATGGGCACCTACCGGGCGCTGCCGCTCGGCGAGGGCCTGAGCCCCGAGCAGACGCGCGATCGCCTGCTCGAGATCGACGCGCGCTGGGGCGAGCCGCTCTACTGGCAGGCGATCGCCAAGAACGCCAGCCGCTGGACGCCCGACTACCTGCTCGCCGCGGTCGACCTGCGCCGCGATGCCGAAGGCCATGTCGAGGCCATGCCGGCCGAGCAGGCGGTCTTCGGCAAGATCCTGCTGCGCACCTTCAACATCTCGGCGGTGGTCACGGTGCTGTGCCTGCTGCTGGCCTACCCGCTGGCCTACTGGCTGTCGACGCTCGACGCGCGCCGCGCCAACCTGCTGATGATCCTGGTGCTGGTGCCGTTCTGGACCTCGATCCTGGTGCGGGTCGCGGCCTGGATCGTGCTGCTGCAGCGCGAGGGCCTGGTCAACTCGGCGCTGGTCGGCATGGGCCTGATCGAGGAGCCCCTCGCGCTGCTGTTCAACCGCACCGGCGTGGTCATCGCGATGGTGCACATCCTGCTGCCCTTCATGATCCTGCCGCTGTACAGCGTGATGAAGTCGGTGCCGCCGACCTATCTGCGCGCGGCCATCAGCCTGGGCAGCTCGCCGCTGGCGGCCTTCTTCCGCGTCTATGTGCCGCAGACCTGGTCGGGCGTCGGGGCCGGCGCGCTGCTGGTCTTCATCCTGAGCATCGGCTACTACGTGACGCCGGCGCTGCTGGGCGGCGCCGACGACCAGATGCTGTCGTACTACATCGCCCAGTACACCAACGTCGAGGTCAACTGGGGCATGGCCTGCGCGCTGGGCGCGGTGCTGCTCGCCGCCACGCTGATCCTCTACGGCGTCTACCGCCGCGTGGTGAAGTCCGAGCTGAGCCTGGGCTGATCGCCGCCAGCACGAAAGAAGAAGGAAGACGACCGATGAACGCGATCCTGTCCGCGATGAACCCGCAGTTCCCGGCCTACGCCACGCTGGCCGACAAGCTCGGCTGGTGGCTGATGCGCCTGTTCTGCATCGGGATGCTGGTGTTCATGCTGCTGCCGATCCTGGTGATCGTGCCGCTGTCCTTCTCGTCAAGCTCCTTCCTGGCGTATCCGATGCCGGGCTGGTCGCTGCAGTGGTACGAGAACCTGTTCAACGCGCCGGAATGGGGCCGCGCCGCGCGCAACAGCTTCATCGTCGCGCCGGCGGCCACGCTGATCGCCACCGTGCTGGGCACGCTGGCGGCCGTGGGCCTGTCGCGCACCGACTTTCCCGGCAAGGGCCTCCTGATGAGCATCCTGATCGCGCCAATGGTGGTGCCGATCGTGGTGGTGGGCGTGGCCTGCTACCTGTTCTTCGCCAGGCTGGGCTTCGCCGACAGCTACCTCGGCCTGATCGTGGTGCATGCCGCGCTGGGTGCGCCCTTCGTGCTGACCACCGTGCTGGCGACGCTGCAGGGCTTCAACCACAACCTGGTGCGCGCCTCGCTGAGTCTGGGCGCCGGCCCGGTCGAGACCTTCTTCCGCATCACGCTGCCGGTGATCGCGCCGGGCGTGATCTCGGGCGCGCTGTTCGCCTTCGCGACCTCCTTCGACGAGGTGGTGGTCACGCTCTTCGTCGCCGGCCCGGAGCAGGTCACGCTGCCGCGCCAGATGTTCACCGGCATCCGCGAGAACATCAGCCCGACCATCGCCGCGGTGGCCACGCTGCTGACGATCTTCACCACCGGCCTGATGCTGGCGCTCGAGTGGATCCGGGGGCGCCGCGCATGAGCCGCCCGCTGAACCAGCCGCTCGGCGGCAACGAGATGCCGCGCTTCGGCGGGCTGGCCTCGATGATGCGCCTGCCGGTGGCCACCCATGCCGCGGGCCTGGACGCCGCCTTCATCGGCGTGCCGCTGGACATCGGGGCCTCCAACCGCGCCGGTGCGCGCTTCGGCCCGCGCCAGATCCGCGCCGAATCCAGCCTGATCCGGCCTTACAACATGGCCACCGGCGCGGCACCCTTCGACGCGCTGCAGGTCGCCGACCTGGGCGACGTGCCGATCAACACCTACTCGCTGGAGAAGTCGGTCGGCATCATCACCGACTTCTACCGCGAGGTGCTCGGCCACGGCTGCGTGCCGCTGACGCTGGGCGGCGACCACACCATCGCGCTGCCCATCCTGCGCGCGGTGGCCGAGCGCCACGGGCCGGTCGCCCTCATTCATGTCGATGCGCATGCCGACGTCAACGACGAGATGTTCGGCGAGCGCATCGCGCACGGCACACCCTTCCGCCGCGCGGTGGAGGAAGGCCTGCTGCAGACGAACAAGGTCTGGCAGATCGGCCTGCGCGGCTCCGGCTACGCCGCCGACGACTTCGACTGGCCGCGCCGCCAGGGCTTCACGATCATCCCGGCGCACGAGGTCTGGTGGCAGTCGCTGGCACCCATCATGGACAAGGTGCGCGCGGTCATCGGCGACGCGCCCTGCTATCTCAGCTTCGACATCGACGGCATCGACCCTTCTTTTGCCGGCGGCACCGGCACGCCCGAGATCGGCGGATTGAGCGTGCCGCAGGCGCTGGAGATCATCCGCGGCTGCCGCGGGCTGAACCTGGTGGGCGCCGATCTGGTCGAGGTCTCTCCACCCTACGACCCGAGCGGCAACACCGCGCTGCTGGGCGCGAACCTGCTGTACGAGATGCTGTGCGTGCTGCCGGGGGTGCCAGTGCGGTGAGGCCCGTCATCCTCGCGAAGGCGAGGACCCACGCTCCGCCCCCGCGCGCTCGCGCAGCGCCTCCCAGAGCTGCCCCGGCCCGAGCAGCACGTCGCGCAGGCCGTCCTGCAGCCGCTCCGAGCCCAGGGCCTGCGTGCTCATCGTCTGGTGCGCGTCGAGCGCGTCCATGATGGCGTCGAGCAGCGCCGAGCGCAGGTCGGGCGAGCTGGCGAACTGCTCCTTGCTGTTGCTGGCGGCCTGCTGCACCAGCAGCGCGTTCTCCAGCAGCTTGCCGCGCAGCACGCCGTTGACGTAGACGAGCTGGTCGGTGTCGGACAGCTCGCCCTCGAACAGGCCGTTGACCTTCTCGATGATCTCGGCCAGATAGTCCTTCTGCTTTTCCTGCACCTGGCCGGTGCCGGTGCCGTCCAGGCCGGCGAGCGGATAGCTGCCGCCGGCCGTCAGCGCCAGCGGCTGCGCCCCGCGGTTCTTCAGCGTGTGGTGGGTCAGCACCACCTGGCTCAGGTCGACGGTGTCGCGCTCGCGGCCGAAGTCCAGCAGCGGCAGCAGCCGGCGGAAGAAGAGAAAGCGCTTCTCCAGCGCCGTCTGGCCGTAGTCGAAGATCTGGCTGAGGAAGGCGTACAGCCGCACATAGGCGCCGAGATCGCCCTTGAACAGCAGCAGCGCATCGCGCGTGTCCTGGGCCTCGGGGCCTTGCGCGGCCTTGTAGCGGCGCAGCAGCCGGTCGGCCACCGGCGCGATGGCGGCATCGAGCTGCTTCTGCGTGCCGGCCGGATCCAGATCGACGCGCGCCACGCGCTCGACCTCGGCCTCGGTGTAGTGGCCGGCGGCGTCGAGCTTGGCGCGCAGGTCGAAGACCTGATGCGGGTCGGTCGGCGTGTCCAGCGTCGCGGTCTGGTAGTAGGTCTGGAAGGCCGCCAGCACCTCGGCCGGGTCGTTGACGAAGTCGAGGATGTAGGTGGTGTCCTTGCCCGGGTGGGCGCGGTTCAGGCGGCTGAGCGTCTGCACCGCCTGGATGCCGCCGAGCCGCTTGTCGACATACATGCCGCACAGCAGCGGCTGGTCGAAGCCGGTCTGGAACTTGTTGGCCACCACCAGCAGGTGCTGATCCTCCCGCGCGAAGGTCTCGCGCAGATCGCGGCCCTGGAGCGCCGGATTGACGTCGGCGCTGGCCTCGCTGACCGGTGCCGGGTAGCTCTCCAGGTCGTCCACCTCGCCGGAGAAGGCGGTCAGCACGCCCAGCATGTAGCCCTGGCGGGCGATGTAGGCGCGCATCGCCTTCTGCCAGCGCACGGCCTCCCGGCGGCTGGCCACCACCACCATCGCCTTGGCGCGCCCGGCCAACAGCGGCTGCACGTTCTCGCGGTAGTGCTCGACGACGATCTGCACCTTCTGCGCGATGTTGTACGGGTGCAGCCGCACCCACTGCATCAGGCCCTTCATCGCGGTGCTGCGCTCGACCTGCTGCTCGTCGAGCATGCGGCCCTCGTGCGCCAGCCGGAAGGCGAGCTGGTAGCTGGTGTAGTTCTTCAGCACGTCGAGGATGAAGCCCTCCTCGATGGCCTGGCGCATCGGGTAGACGTGGAAGGGCTGCGGCAGGCCGTCGGGCCCGTCGGCCGGGTCGCGGCGGCCGAACAGCTCCAGCGTCTTGGCCTTCGGGGTGGCGGTGAAGGCGATGGAGGTCAGGCCTTTCGGGCTGGCCTTGGCGGCCATCTGCGCGGCCAGCAGCGCCTCGGTGTCGATCTCGCCGCCGTCCTGAAGACTGCCGGACAGGCTGGCCCAGTCCTCGGCCGACAGCAGCTGCTTGAGCCGGGCGGCCGCCTCGCCGGTCTGCGAGCTGTGCGCCTCGTCGGCGATGACGGCGAAGCGCTTGCCCTCGGTGGCGGCCAGCGCCTGCACCGCCGCCAGCGCGAACGGGAAGGTCTGCAGCGTGCAGACGATGATCTTCTTGCCCTCTTCCAGCGCCTGCGAGAGCTGGCCGCTCTTGCTGCCGGACTCGCTGGTGATGGTGGCCACCACGCCGGTGGTGCGCTGGAACTCGAACAGCGCCTCCTGCAGCTGCGCGTCCAGCACATTGCGGTCGCTCACCACCAGCACGCTGTCGAAGACCTTGCGGTGCTGGTCGTCGTGCAGATCGGCCAGGAAATGCGCGGCCCAGGCGATCGAGTTGGTCTTGCCCGAGCCGGCCGAGTGCTGGATCAGGTAGCGCAGGCCGCCGGCATCCTCGCCGCGGTTGACGCTCTGGCGCACGTCGTCCACCAGCCGGCGGGTGGCGTCGAGCTGGTGGTAGCGCGGGAAGATCCAGGTCTGCAGCTGCTGCCTGCGGTCGCGTTTCGGCGTGAGGTAGCGGTGCAGCAGGTCGAGCCAGCTCTCGCGCGCCCAGACCTCTTCCCACAGGTAGGCGGTGGCGAAGCCCTCGGGGTTGGGCGGATTGCCGGCGCCGCCCTCGCAGCCGCGGTTGAAGGGCAGGAAGCGGGTGGCCGGGCCGGCCAGCCGGGTGCACATCATCACCTCGCTCTGGCTGACAGCGAAGTGCACCAGCGCGCCGCCGGGGAAACCCAGCACCGGCTCGGGCACGCCGCCCTTGGGGTGGGGATGGCGGTCGAAGCGGTACTGGTCGACCGCGTCGTGCACGCTCTGGGTGAAGTCGCTCTTGAGTTCGGCGGTGGCCACCGGCACGCCGTTGAGGCACAGCACCAGGTCGAGCGCATCGCGCGGCTGGTTGGGCGAGTGGTGCACCTGGCGCAGCACCCGCAGCCGGTTGGCGGCCAGCCGCGCCTGGGTGGTCGGGTTCAGCGCCAGCGCGGGCCGGAACTGCGCCAGCGCCAGCGGCTCGCGCAGGCCCAGCATCTCCACGCCGCGGCGCAGCACCTCCAGCGTGCCGCGCTCGTCCAGCAGCTTGCGCACCCGCTCGGCCAGCACGCGCCCGGCGGCCGCGCCGTGGCTTTGGGTCAGGCGCTGCCAGGCCTCGGGCTGGCTGTCCTGCACCCACACCAGCAGATCGGGCAGGTAGAGCCCGCGCGCGGTGTCGAAGTCGCGCGCGGCGCCGTCCTCGTGCAGCCAGCCGTGCGCGCCCAGGTGCTGGCAGATCTCGGTCTCGAAGTGGATTTCGCGGTGCAGCGTTGACACGGTCTCTCCCTGGTGTGTCGTCTGGTTTGGTGTTGGGTGTCGTGTGGTGGTCAGTCGGCCGCGTCCGGCGCCGCCAGGTCCGGCACCAGGGGCAGGCCTTGCATGGCCCGCCTGACCGCGTCCTCGATCGCGTCGAGCACCTGGGGCTGCACGCGCTCTGCAAACCGCTTGCGGCGGTTGTTGGACAGCACGCCGCCGTTCTGGTGGATGGTCACGATGAGGGTGGACAGATCGCTGCCGCGCAGGTCATGGCGGGCGTCGATGTGGCGCCTGACCTGATCGAACAGCGTCAGGAACTCCACCTCCTGGCGCATGTGGATGTCCAGGGCCGCTTCGGCCATGGTCAGCGTGAAAGCAGCCGCGTCCGTCAGATCCATGGTCCTGAACCAGAGGTCGGCGCCCTCGGCCCAGTCGTAGGCGTAATGCTCGTCGCCCGCCCAGGTCACCTGGCACAACTGGCGTGCGGGCTGGCTGAAGGCGGTCAGCGCGCTCAGGTAGGCGGCCTCGTGCTTCTTCATCGCCACCGAGACGGGCAGCAGGAACTGCGGCGGCAACAGGCCCGTCTGCCCCAGGCAGTGATGGATCAGGAAGCGCGACAGGCGGCCGTTGCCGTCCATGAACGGATGGATGAACACGAACGCAAAGGACACCACGGCCGCGTGGACCAGCGCATCCAGCCCGGCGGCGCGCTGGTTGGCCAGACGCATCAGACCGTCCATCAGTGCCACCGCCAGCTCCGGCGCCGGCGGCACGTAGGTCACGCCGACAGCGCCCGGCACGTCCCTTTGCAGCCGGTTCTGTTCGGTGCGGAACTGCACCGCCAGGTCGTACGGGTTGGACAGGGCGGCGTTCTGCAGTTCCACCAGCATCTCTTCGGTGATCGGCCTCTGCTCATGCGCGCGCCGCAGCAGAGCGGCGAACCGGGCGGTCTTGTCCTGGCTGGGCGCCTCGCCCTCGATGGCGAACGAGCCCTCGGTCTCGCTCAGGTAGGCCCAGGCCAGGGCGCGCTCCAGCATGGCGGCACCCACCGATTCGGCAAACGCCTTGGCCTGCGCCAGGATGTCCCGGTCCACCAGGGCCTGGATGGCGGGCGTGCGGCGCACCACCGGGCAGAAATCCAGCTCGCCCAGGCCGTTGAATTCGATGCGCCAGCGCGCATCACGCCGGGCCGTTCCGACAAAGTAGTCGTCGGGGTCGAACAGGGGCGCGTAGGCCGAAGCCACCCGGAAATCGTCCAGCCCGGGCAAATGCCGACCGTGCCAGCGCTCCCACAGATGCCCCAGCTTGCGCCCGTACACGCTGTTGGGCGCGGCCCGCACCTGTGCCGCCAGATCCTCGGGCGGCATGCGGCGCAACGCACTCAGCAGCAGCCCCAGATGCACGCCCTCGTGCTTGAGTGCGAACAGCGCGTGCTGCAGCAGCGTCGGCCCCGGCGCGAGCTTGTCCGGCACCGACAGCCCACCGTCCGCCACGCGCACGATGCGGTTGACGCCCGGGGTCAGCCGCGCACGCCGTGCCCCCAGAAAGTCCGGCACGCCCAGCGTGTCCTGGATCCACGCATAGCCGACGTTGCGCATGTCAGATCAAGCCTTTTCGCCCGAAAAATCGTCAGTGTCTCCACTTTTTTGCCAGAACACTCTTTCGCCGGCACTTTTTTTTCAGGCCACCTCACAGAGGCCTGCTCAAGGCTGCCCGCCCAGCAGCCGCGCGCTGTACGCCAGGAAGTCGTCCAGATGGCGGGTGATGATCTCGATGGTGATGGGCAGCTGCAGGGTCTGGTAGTCGTGCACCGCGATGTTGCGGTAGCCGACCATGGCCTGCAGGCGCCGGGCCAGCGCGGCGTCGATGCGCCCGGCCGTGGCCAGCAGCGCGAACACGTCGCGGGCGCTCTGCGGCACGCCGAGCCGGTCGCGCCGGACCAGATGCTGGCCCATGTCGAGCGCCGCCTCGCAGGCGCGCTGGATGTTGAGGATGGCCGCGTCCTGGCGCGTGAAGTCCTCGGCGAAGGTCTGCGGGCCCTTGGCGTATTCCTCGCGCGCCCGGCGCACGCAGCGCTCGATCGTCGCGGCCTTGTTGATCAGGACATCATCGGGGGGCGTGCTCATCGTCATGGTCGTCGGGGTGATCGTGGGGGGGCTGCGCGGCCGGCGGGCGGGCGGCCTCGCCGTAGACCCGGCCGGTGCGCGCGATGTCGGCCAGCAAGCCGGCGCGGTCGGTGTCGAGCGCGGTCTTTTCGCTGAGGATGAAACTCTCGTACAGCGCCGCCTGCGCGTCCAGCGCCCAGAGCCGCTCGCCGGTGGTGATGATCTGGTACTGCATCACGGTCGAGGCCGCGCGCAGGTCGACCAGATCGACCTCCCGCCCGAGCTGCTGCGCCAGCCCGGCCGCCACGTCCCACAGCGCCAGCGGCTCGGCCTTGCCGGCCACCAGCACCGCCAGATCCACATCGCTGTCCGGCCCCGCCGTGCCGCGGGCCACGCTGCCGAACAGGTACACCGCCAGCACCCCGTCCAGCCGCTGCCGCAGCGTCTCCACCACCTCCGCCCGGTTCATGCCGCCACCGCCTGCCGCACGTCGATCTGCCCGGTCACCGCCGCCGCGATGAGCGCCGCGCGGCGCTCCTTGAGCAGGGCGATGGCGCGTTCGGCTTCGGCATAGAGACCATCAAGTGCGGCTGTTTTCTCCGTGATGAACGCGATGATCTTTTCCTGCTCTTGCTGTGACGGCAACGGCATCAGCAGATCAAGAATGACCGATTGCCCGATATTCAGCATGGAACTGCTGGCACCACTTGCCCCCAACTCAATCTGAGATCGTGCGACCCCGGTGCCGAGATAGGCCGCAATGAAATCAGCGGAGCATAAATTCTCGATCAAGCGCAGCCGATAAAGCTTGTCGCACAGCATCAGATTCGAGAAATCCTCAGGAACGACCGCCGCGCTGCCCACCAGCTCGCGAGTGTTCGCCCGCGACACCAGAACATCATTTTTCTTGAGCGCGTAATGCTGGACGGGCTGAAGCTCGGGCGGCAATTTCTTGTTTTCATCCGCCCTAAAAATGCCCCCGTTCACACACCCGACTTTCAGGACACCCCATTCATCAACGGAAGAAACCGGGAAGTTCTCGCATTGCGGACTCCAGCCCTGTTCAATCGAATGGATCAGGCTCTTGATGCGCCGCACCTCCCAATGCGCCGGCACCTCCCCCAGCCACGCCACGCCGGAATCCTTCATCGGCGCGGCGGGGTCGAGGCCGCGCGTGACGGCGTGCGAGAGGGTGGCTTGGCGCTTCTCGGCCAGCAGTTGGATGAGTTTCTCCTGCTCGGCGATCAGGGCGTCGATCTTGGCGGTTTCGTGGTCGAGGAAGTGCGCGATGGCGGTTTGCTCGTTGTAATCGGGCGTTGGAATGCGAATTCCACCCAATACGCCAGCACTCAGGTTTGCCATCGTAGAGCCAACAGATACCAAGGAAAGCAGCTCACGTACGTATGGCGTACGCATGTAAACAGAAAGAAAATCAGGCCTCATATGAGACTTGAGTCGAATCAAAAGACTGCCTGTGCCGCAAAGCCACCCCGCCTCAAGAGCGGAAACCACGGCACAGCGGCCCATCTCACCTCTGCGACCGACCACAACATCACCTGCTTGAAGCCTGTGCTGAATAAGCCTTTGTGCATCAGCATCACTGACAGAACAGGAATAGTCAGGTACGATTTTTTCGCCAACAATATTTGAAGGATTAACTACAGGTATTCCTGCATCAACGTAGTCATCCGAGTGAAGTTGACTTCCAAATGGTCCCGTCTGCAACAAATCACATATTTGCGACAGGGAAGTAATCTCCCAATGCGCCGGCACGTCCCCCAGCCATTGCACGCCGCTGGGCTTGTAGTGCGGATATTTCGGCAAGCTCATTCGGACGCACCTTGCCGCTGATCGTCCGGCAGGGGCACGGAATCGTCGTAAAGCGTTTCGGGCGCAATGTCGATTTCGCCCGGCCAGACGGCAGTGCCGTATTCGACACGCACACGCTCGAACAAGGCCGGCGTGGCGATGCGGTTCCAGGGTTTCATGGCCAGCAGCGGTCGCATGTCGAAGCGGCGGCGTTCGCCATTTTCAAATTCGAGGTCCAGGTGGAAATCCGGCCGGGGGGCGATGGTCTTCACGTCCAGCAGCATGGCGCACCTCACTGCAGCGGGGCGATGCGGAAGGGCTCGTCGCCGTTGACGGCCAGATCCCAGTCGACCATCAGTTCTTCCTGATGAATCTCGATCCATGCCAGCACCAGCTTCAGCTGTCGGGCCGGAATGGCGCCATCCAGCACGGTGCCATCGGCGATGGCGATGGCCGCTTCCTGCCCTTGGTAGCGCACGTGGATGTGCGGCAGATGGTGGCGTCGGTTGTCCCGGTAGAACATCAAAACCAGGATGCCGTAGAACATGCTGATGGTGGGCATGGTGCAAAGTCCTTCGTCGGAGTGTTCAGTGTGCGTCAGCCCTGGGCCAGGGTGCCCAGCATCGCCATGATGTTGGCCGACACCGCCTTCAGCTCCTCGTCGATCGCGTGCAGGCTGCGCGGCGGCTCGAAGACGTAGAAGTGGCGGTTGAAGGGGATCTCGTAGCCGATCTTGCTTTTCTCGGCGTCGATCCAGGCATCGGGCGCGTGCGGCAGCACCTCGCGGGCGAAGTAGGCATGGATGTCTTCGCTCAAAGGCACGTTCTCGGTGTCGCGCAGCGCGCTGTCGGGCTGGGGCTTGCCTTTCTGCTTGCCCTTCTGGCCGAGGACCACCGCGCCGGCGGCGTCGCGCAAGGGGCGCTCGACGGTGATGGTGGTGTAGCCGAACTCTTCGTTGCGGAAGATGCGCGCGATCGGCACGCGCTTCAGGCGCCCGCCCTCGGGCGGCCGCGGCGCGGTGTCGGTGCCGGTGACCAGGCGCGGCTCGCCCACCGGCTGGCCCTGCGCGTCGAGCACCGTCACCTGCTCGGCCTCGGCGAAGTCGCCGAAGAGGCGCGTCACGGTGGCGATGTGCTCGTCGCTCATCTCCCGGCGCTTCGAGCCCAGGCTCTTCCTCATCTTCTGCCAGAAGCCGCTGGCGTCGATCAGCTGCACGAAGCCGCGCCGGTCCTCGGGCTTGCGGTTGGAGACGATCCACACATAGGTGGCAATGCCGGTGTTGTAGAACATGTCGGTCGGCAGGCCCACTATTGATTCGACCAGATCGTTCTCCAGCAAGTAGCGGCGGATCTCGCTCTCGCCGCTGCCCGCGCCGCCGGTGAACAGCGGCGAGCCGTTGAGCACGATGCCGAAGCGGCTGCCGCCCTCGGCGGGCGGGCGCATCTTGCTCACCAGATGCAGCAGGAACAGCATCGAGCCGTCGCTCACCCGCGGCAGGCCGGGGCCGAAGCGGCCGTCGAAGCCCTTCAGCTCATGCTCCTGGCGCACCTGGCGCTCGACCTTCTTCCACTCCACGCCGAAGGGCGGATTGGCCAGCATGTAGTCGAACTGGCGCTGGGCATGGCCGTCATCGCTGAGCGTGTTGCCGCAGACGATGTTGGCCACGTCCTGGCCCTTGATCAGCATGTCGGCCTTGCAGATCGCGAAGGACTCGTCGTTGAGTTCCTGGCCGAACATGGTCAGGCGCGCCTGCGGGTTGTGCGCCAGCAGATGCTCGGCCGCCACCGACAGCATGCCGCCGGTGCCGGCGGTCGGGTCGTAGACGGTGCGCACCACCGCGCGGCCGGGCGCCAGCACCTCGCTGTCCTCGATGAACAGCAGGTTCACCATCAGCCGGATCACCTCGCGCGGGGTGAAGTGCTCGCCGGCCGTCTCGTTGGAGATTTCGGCGAACTTGCGGATCAGCTCCTCGAAGACGCTGCCCATCGTGGCGTTGTCGACCGTGTCGGGGTGCAGATCGATGCGGGCGAACTTCTCGGTGACCAGATAGAGCAGGTCCGCCTTGGCCAGCCGCTCGACCTGGGCGTGGAAGTCGAAGCGCTCGAAGATGTCGCGCGCCGCCGGCGAGAAGGCCTGCAGATAGGCGTAGAGGTTCTGGCGGATGTGGTCCTGGTCGCCCAAGAGCGTGGGCAGGTCCAGCGGGCTGGCGTTGTAGAAGCCCACGCCGGTCTTGCGCAGCAGGAAGGGCTCGGGGTTCAGCCCGGCCTGGGTGCGCGCCGCATGCTCGGCCAGCACCGCCGGCTTGGTGGCCTCCAGCACGCAGTCCAGCCGGCGCAGCACGGTGAAGGGCAGGATGACGCGGCCGTATTCGCTTTGCTTGTAGTCACCACGCAGCAGGTCGGCGACCGACCAGATGAAGGACGAGAGGGCTTGGGAATTCATTCAGGGCAGCGGCGATCAGACCGGTCGACTTCAGGGCCGGGCGATGATAGCCGCGGGCCTGGCGCCTCTGCCGCTCGTGGGTGCCCGCCACCCTGCCCCGCCCTCACCTCGGCACGATGAAGGTGCTGCGCTCGCTCACCCGCTCGCCGGTGGGCAGGGTGACGATCAGCTCGACCGGCAGCGTGCGGCCGGCGCGCTCCAGCGCGGCCTCGGCCGGCAGGCGCACGCTCAGCGCCATGTCGGCCGTGCCGGCGGCCGGCAGCGGCACGATGCGCGCGGGCTCGGCCCCCAGCACCAGCCCGTCGTCGGTGCGCACCGCGAGCTCGCCGCCCAGCGGGCGGCCGGTGTTGTTGCGCAGCCGCAGGCGGTAGACGTTCTCGACCGCGCCGTCCTCGACCGGGCGGGCCATCACGCCGCGGTCGCGCAGGATGTCGAAGCCCAGCGGCGCGCGCGCCGCCAGCCCCCAGGCCATGGCCGCCAGCGTCAGCGCCAGCAGCCCGGCGTAGACCGCCACCCGCGGGCGGGCCAGCCAGCCGCGCAGCCCCGCCAGACCGCCGGCCACGGCACCGTCGCGGGCGGCGAAGCGGATCAGGCCGGTGGGGCGCTGCAGGCGCTCCATCACCCGGTCGCAGGCATCGATGCACACGCCGCAGCCGATGCACTCGTACTGCATGCCGTCACGGATGTCGATGCCGACCGGGCAGACCTGCACGCACATCGTGCAGTCGATGCAGTCGCCGGCGCCGGGCGCGCGCGCCTTGCCCGCCTTGGCCGGCTGGCGCGGCTCGCCGCGCGGCAGGTCGTAGCTCACCACCTGCGTGCGCGGATCCATCAGCGAGCCCTGGAAGCGCGCATACGGGCACATGTGCAGGCAGATCTTCTCGCGCAGCCAGCCGGCATTGCCCAGCGTGGCCAGGCCGTAGAACAGCACCCAGAAGATTTCCCACGGCCCCGTGGTGCCCGCCGGCACCGAGGCCGCCAGCTCGCGCATCGGCGTGAAGTAGCCGACGAAGGTGAAGCCGGTCCACAGGCTGAAGCCGATCCAGGCCAGATGCCGCCCGCCGCGGCGCAGGATCTTGTCCGCCGTCCACGGCGCCGCGTCCAGCCGCAGCCGCGCGCTGCGGTCACCCTCGAAGCGGTGCTCGATCCACAGGAAGATCTCGGTGTAGACCGTCTGCGGGCAGCTGAATCCGCACCACACCCGCCCGGCCAGCGCGGTGGCCAGGAAGAGCAGCAGCGCCGAGGCCACCAGCACGCCGGTCAGATAGATCAGGTCCTGCGGCCACAGCACCAGGCCGAACACGTCGAAGCGCTGGCGCTCCAGATGGAAGAGCAGCGCCTGGCGACCGTCGACCTGCAGCCACGGCACGCCGAGGAAGAAGGCCTGCGTCAGCAGCACCATCGCCCAGCGCCAGCGGGTGATGCGCCCCTGCGTCGCGCGGGGCTGGATGCGGCGGGCCGGCTCGATGACCGGCTGGATCGGGATCACCCGCGGCGTCACGCGCGCGGGCAGGTCGTCGGGTTTCATGAAGGCGTCTGTCCTTGTTCTGGAGATCTGAAGAACCTGAAGAGCTGGAGAGCCGGCCGGCTCGGCTCAGGTCAGTGCGGCGCGCAGCACCCGGTCGACCGCGGTGATCCGGGCCAGGCGCTCCGCGCTCAGGCCGGCGTCCGGCTCGTCGGCGATGTCGAGAATCTCGTCGTCGCGGAAGAACAGCGCCTGCGCCTGCAGCTCGGCGGTGCGGGTGCCGTGCCAGTCGGCCTCGGGCCGGTCGGGACTGCGGCGCAGGCCGTCGTCGTCGCCGCTGAGCAGCACCCGCGCGCGGCGGCCGCCCTCGAAGCAGGCAGGCGCCACCAGCACGAAGCCGGCCCACTGCAGATTGGCCGCCAGGCCGAGCCGCCCCTGCAGCCGCCAGCCGCGCTCGAGCCGGCGCGCGGCCAGCGGCACCGGCGCCGAGGTGGACGGCAGCAGACAGGCGCCGGCACGGCCCCCGGCGATCAGGTCGGGCAGCAGGTAGTCGGCCACCGCGCGGTTGTGCGCGGCGTGCAGCTGGTCGATGCACAGGCGCTGCGCCCACAGCACCCACGCGGCGCCGGGGGCATGGCGCGCCAGCGTCCGGGCCGCGCGGCCCAGCTCGGCCAGCGTGCCGCCCTGCCCGCCGGCCTCGGGCGGCAGCGCCAGCGCGGTCAGGCCCTCGCGGGCGATCCAGGAAAGCCACAGATCACCCTGGATGACCGGGTTCAGATGGGCGGGAACGGCAGCAAAGGCAGGATCAGCAGGCATGGCGCCGACTGTGCGCGCGCCCCTTCTGATCCGACAGACTCAGAAATCGTCAAAACAGACCGGATCAGATGGGAGTCAGAGGGGAATCAGCCGGCGCCGCGCCAGCGCGTTGTCCCAGGCGATCAGCAGCCCGGCGGCGACGATGACCAGGCAGCCGGCGACCATCGCCGCATCCACCCGCTCGCCGAAGACCAGCGCGCCCACCGTCAGCCCGAACAGCAGCCGGGTGTAGCGGAACGGCGTGACAGTGGCCAGATCGCCGGTGCGCATCGCCTTCATCAGCGCCGCATAGGCCAGCGTGCCCACGCCGACCGCGCCGGCCAGCAGCGCCAGCGCCTCGGCGGTCGGCAGCGTCCAGGCCGCAGGCCGCCCCAGGGCGTAGAGCGCGCCGGCCAGCGCCAGCGTCAGGAAGCCGAACACGCCCAGATGCAGCGTGCCCAGCGCCGGCGGCACCGCCCGGCTGGCCAGATCGCGCCCGGCAAAGCCGATCATGCCCACCACCGCCAGCAGCGACAGCGCCGAGAAGTCGCCCGCGCCCGGACGCAGCACGATCAGCACGCCGAGCAGCCCCACCCCGACCGCCACCCAGCGCCGCCAGCCCACCCGCTCATGGAAGAACAGGCTGCCGCCCAGCACCACCAGCACCGGCGTGGCCTGCAGGATCGCGGTGGTCGTGGACAGCGGCGTCAGCGCGATCGCCAGCGCGTAGAACAGCCGCCCGACCAGCTCGAACAGCGCCCGGCCCGCCATCAGCCGCGAGCGCGCCACCGGCTGCAGCAGCCTCACGCCCTGACCCCAGGCCAGGACCGCGAAGACCAGCGCGCCGCCCAGGCCGCACAGCACCAGCACCTCCGACAGCGGCAGCGCCTGCACCGCGCGCTTGACGAACAGGTCCTCCAGCGCAAAGGCGGCCATCGACAGCGTCATCCACAGGATGCCCTGGACATTGGGAGGAAGCGAAGGCTTCAGCGAATGTGTCATCGCGCGATTGTCGGGGCCCGCCCGGCGCCGGCACCGGTACAGATCCGGCGCATTGCGACCGGATCAGCCGCGACATCCGCCGCGACAATCGCGCCCATGCCCCTCTACACCGATCTGGCCGACGAACTGGCCGACGCGATCCGCCGCGGCGCGCTGCGACCGGGCGAGCGCCTGCCCTCGGTGCGCCAGGCGCGCGCCAGCCGCCAGGTCAGCGCCGCCACCGTCTTCCAGGCCTACGACCTGCTGGAGTCGCGCGGGATGATCGAGTCGCGGCCGCGCTCGGGCTTCTTCGTGCGTGCGGCCCGCGCCGCCAGCGCCGCCGAGCCGCAGGCCGCGCCCGCCTCGCCCGAGGCCACCGAGGTCAGCATCGGCGACCTGGTGATGCAGGTGCTGGGCTCGACCCGCGACCGCGATGTCGTGCCGCTGGGCTCGGCCTTCCCGAGTCCGCGGCTGTTCCCGCTGCGGGAACTGGCGCGCTGCGGCGCACGCGCGCTGCGGGCGCTCGACCCGGACCGGCTGCTGGAGGACCTGAGCGCCGGCAACGAGCGGCTGCGCCATCAGATCGCCCGGCGCCAGGCGCTGGCCGGCATCGCGGTCGATCCGGACGAGATCGTCATCACGCACGGCGCGATGGAGGCGCTGGACCTGTCGCTGCGGCTGCTGACCCGGCCGGGCGACATCGTGGCGGTCGAGTCGCCGACCTTCTACGCGGCGCTGCAGGCGCTGGAGCGCCACGGCCTGCGCGCGGTCGAGCTGCCCACCGATCCGCGCGACGGCGTCGATCCGGACGCGCTGGCGCAGGTGCTCGAGCGCCACCGGGTGGCCGCCTGCTGGCTGATGCCCAATTTCCAGAACCCGCTCGGCAGCCTGATGCCCGAGGAGCGCAAGCGCGCGCTGGTGGCGCTGCTGGCACGCCACGGCGTGCCGCTGATCGAGGACGATGTCTACGGCGAGCTGCACCACGGCAGCCGCCGCCCGCTGCCGGCCAAGGCCTTCGACGCCGCCGGCGAGGTGCTGCACTGCACCTCGTTCTCGAAATGCCTGGCGCCGGGCTACCGGGTCGGCTGGGTCGCGGCCGGGCGGCATGCGCCGGGGCTGCGCCGGCTCAAGACGCTCACCTCGCTGGCCACCGCGGTGCCCTCGCAGCTGGCGATCGCCGAATACCTGGCGCAGGGCGGCTTCGACCGCCACCTGCGCGGTCTGCGCCGCCAGCTCGCGGCGCAGCAGGCGCGCATGCATGCGCTGGTCGAGGCGCATTTCCCGGTCGGCACCCGGCTGGCGCGACCGCAGGGCGGCTATTTCCTGTGGGTCGAGCTGCCGGAGGGCGGCGACAGCCTGGCACTGCAGGCGCGGGCCGCCGCGCTGGGCATCAGTCTGGCGCCGGGCGCGCTGTTCAGCGCCTCGGGCGGCGACCGGCGGCTGCGGCGCGGCCTGCGGCTGAACTTCGGCCACGCGCCGGGCGATGCACGCATCGAGCCGGCGCTGGCCGCGCTGGGCCGGCTGGTCGCCGCAGGCGGCACGCCTGGCACGTAAACTTGCTCGCATGACCACCTCGTCCATGCCGCCCCGCCTGAAGCTGCCCCTGGGCATCCAGAACCTGGCCAAGCTGCGCCAGCAGGGCTGCTACTACGTCGACAAGACCGGGCTGGCGGTCGACCTGATCGAGGCCGGCTCGTACTACTTCCTGAGCCGCCCCCGTCGCTTCGGCAAGAGCCTGCTGGTCGACACCTTGAAGGAGCTGTTCGAGGGCAACCGGGCGCTGTTCACCGGACTGGCCGCCGAATCGCGCTGGGACTGGTCGACACGCCATCCGGTCATCCGCATCAGCTTCGCCGGCAGCGTCAGCGATCCCGCCCGCCTGGAGGAACGCATTCACGAGCTGATCGACGAGAACGAGCGGCGCCTGGGCGTGCAGTGCACCTACCGCAGCGTGACCGGGCGCTTCACCGAGCTGATCCGGCTCGCGCACGAGCGCCATGGCGCACCGGCCGTGGTGCTGATCGACGAGTACGACAAGCCCATCCTGGACCGCATCGCCGAGCCGGCGCAGGCCGAGCGCATGCGCGAAGGTCTCAAGGAGCTCTACGAGAGCTTCAAGGCGGTCGACGAGCACCTGCGCTTCGTCTTCCTGACGGGCGTGTCGAAGTTCAGCAAGGTCAGCCTGTTCTCCGGGCTCAACAACCTCACCGACATCACGCTCGATGCGCGCTGGAGCGCGCTGTGCGGCTACACCGACGAGGACATCGACACCGTCTTCGCGCCGGAGCTGCCCGGTCTCGACCGCGACGAGATCCGCCGCTGGTACAACGGCTACAACTGGCTCGGCACCGGGGTCTACAACCCCTACGACGTGCTCAACCTGTTCCAGAAGCGGGTGTTCGGTGCCTACTGGTTCGAGACCGGAACCCCATCCTTCCTGGTCAGGCTGCTGGCTGAACGCAAGGTCTTCCTGCCGCGGCTGCAGGCACTGCACACCAATGCGGCGCTGCTCTCCAGCTTCGATTTCGACCGCATCGCCCCGGAGGCGCTGCTGTTCCAGGCGGGCTACCTCACCATCCACGATGTGCGCCAGCCGGTGCTGGGCAGGTGGATGTACACGCTGGGCTATCCGAACCGCGAGGTCGAAGCCAGCCTGAACGAGGTGCTGCTGCCCGAGTACGGCGTGTTGGGCGATGCCGAGGCGCAGGAGCGGCTGACGGTGATCTTGCAGCGTGGCGCACTCCACGAGCTGGAGACCCTGATCCGGTCGCTGTTCGCCAGCATCCCCAGCGACTGGTACCGCAGCAACCCCCTCGCTGGCTTCGAGGGCCACTACGCCAGCGTCTTCTACAGCCACTTCGCTGCACTCGGACTGGATGTGCGGGTGGAGGACGCCACCAGCCACGGTCGCATCGACATGGCAGTACTCTACGCCGGGCGGGTGTTCCTGTTCGAGTTCAAGGTCGTCGACCGCCAAGCGACCGGTGCAGCGCTCCAGCAGATCAAAGCGCGGGGCTACGCCGACAAGTACCGTGCCCGCGGCGAGCCGATCCATCTGGTCGGCATCGAGTTCGGGCGCGCAGAGCGCAACGTCGTCGGCTTCGAGGTGGAGACAATCCAGGGGCTCGCGCCCCTCAGTGCACCGTCGGCTGGAAGCTGAGCCAGCTTCGGCGCCGATTCAAGCCAGATCACGCACCTGGGGTTCGCGCGCCCAGTGACGCTGCAAGCCCGCAGCGAGTAGGGCATCCAGCGTCACCGTGGCCTCGTCCTGACCGATCCCGACCTGATCCAGCAGCGTTCGAGTGGCCGGGCAGTGCGCGATCACCTTGCAATGACTCCAGGCATCGCGGAACCACTGCGCGACAGCAGCATCCCGCAGCAGCCGCGTGACCGCATCGGGAGAAAGCGCGCCGACCACCGCGTCGAACAGCACCGAGGGCGAGCCGGCGAGCTGGCCGTCGGCCTTGAGCGTGCCGCCCTTGAGCCGGAGCTCGCCCACCTTCGGCGCGACGAGAAAGACACTGCCTCCCGCCGCCCTGATGTCCGTGCAGAGCCTGCGGATGCTCGACAGACTGGAGCCCTCGTCGAACAGGATCGCGACCTTGCGCCCGGCAAAGCCGTGCGGGGCACGCGCCTGCATCGACAGCACGGTCGACGGCGCCATCTCGACCGGCTCGCGCGCCACCGGCGCGGCGTCCGGCAAGGGCATCGCCAGACCGCAGGCCACGCGCGAGGCGAGGTCCTCGTCAACGCGGCGCAGGCGCGAGAGCACCCGGCTGCGGATCGCCTCGACCTTGACCTTGGAGAGCTCGAACACCAGCGCCGAGGCGATGTGCGCCTGCTCGCTGGCGGTCTGCGAACGCCAGAACATCGTGGCCTGGCTGTAGTGGTCGGCGAAGAGCTCGGCGCGCACGCGCAGCCTGCCGGTGGCCGGCGCCCCGATGCCGGAGAAGGAGCGGAAGCCCTCGCCCGGCGCCTCGCGCGGGCCCGGGTCCTCGCCGGCCTCGGCCAGCGTGTTGGGCTCGTAGTTGGCGCGGCCGCGCGGCACGCGTGTCTGCATCAGGCCGTCGCGCTGGAAGTTGTGGAACGGGCACTTCGGCGCGTTGACCGGGATCTGGTGGAAGTTGGTCGTGCCCAGGCGCGACTTCTGCGTGTCCAGGTAGGAGAACAGCCGCCCCTGCAGCAGCGGATCGTCGCTGAAGTCGATGCCCGGGATCAGGTTCGAGGGCAGGAAGGCCACCTGCTCGGTCTCGGCGAAGAAGTTGTCCGGGTTGCGGTTCAGCGTCATGCGGCCGACGATGCGCACCGGAATCTCCTCCTCGGGGATCAGCTTGGTGGCGTCGAGCACGTCATAGGGCTGCTTCGCGGCCCAGGCCTCGTCGAAGACCTGGATGCCCAGGTCCCAGGCCGGGAAGTCGCCGGCCTCGATCGCCTCGAACAGGTCGCGGCGGTGGAAGTCCGGATCGGCCCCGGCGATCTTGACCGCCTCGTCCCAGCAGGTCGCCGCCAGCCCCAGCACCGGCTTCCAGTGGAACTTGACGAAGCGGCTCTCGCCCTCGGCGTCGACCAGGCGGAAGGTGTGCACGCCGAAGCCCTCCATCATGCGCAGGCTGCGCGGCAGGGCCCGGTCCGACATCGCCCACATCACCATGTGCATGGCCTCGGGCATCAGGCCGATGAAGTCCCAGAAGGTGTCGTGCGCCGAGGCCGCCTGCGGATAGCCGCGGTCGGCCTCCATCTTCACGCTGTGGATCAGGTCGGGAAACTTGATCGCGTCCTGGATGAAGAAGACCGGCATGTTGTTGCCGACCAGGTCCCAGTTGCCGCTGTCGGTGTAGAACTTGACCGCGAAGCCGCGCACGTCGCGCGGCGTGTCGACCGAGCCGGCGCCGCCGGCCACGGTCGAGAAGCGCACGAAGACCGGGCAGGTGGTGCCGGCCTTCTGGAAAAGCGAGGCGCGCGTCAGCTCGGGAATGGCCTGCGTGCACTCGAAGACACCGTGCGCGCCGGAGCCGCGGGCATGCACGATGCGCTCGGGAATGCGCTCGTGGTCGAAGTGGAAGATCTTCTCGCGCAGCACGAAGTCCTCGAGAAGCGTCGGACCGCGCTCGTGCGCCCGCAGCGAGTTCTGGTTGTCGCTGACCGGCACCCCGTGGTTCGTGGTCAGCACCGGCACGCCGGCGCCGGCGCTCTGGTGGGTTTCGCCGGCCTGGCCGGTGCTCAGGGCGGGAACATCGGGACGCGGGGTCTTCTTGGGCATGGGCACCTCGTGGGAGCGGTGGAACATCGATCCCGCCACTCTAGGAAGCGCCCGGCCCCGCCCCTGTAGGACAGGGACGAGACGGCCGTCGGAAGAACCCGCGCGTGCCGGGCCCCGTTCAGTGCACCGTCCGCCCGAAGCTGAAGCCGCCGTCGGCGCCGACCTCGATCGGGATCAGGTCCTTCGGCCCGAACTTGCCCTCCAGGATCAGCCGGGCGACCGGGTTCTCGATGCGCTGCTGGATCGCGCGCTTCAGGGGCCGCGCGCCGAACACCGGATCGAAGCCGACCTTGGCCAGCTCGGCCAGCGCCGCCGCCGACACCTCGAGCTGCATCTCCATCTTCGCCAGCCGGGCCTCCAGGCCCTTGAGCTGGATCTTCGCGATCGACTCGATGTGCGTCTGGTCGAGCGCGTGGAACACCACCGTCTCGTCGATGCGGTTCAGGAACTCCGGGCGGAAGTGCTGCTTGACCTCGCCCCAGACCGCGTCCTTGATGTCCTGCGGCGGCTGGCCGGCCATCGACATGATCAGGTGCGAGCCCAGGTTGCTGGTCATCACGATCACGGTGTTCTTGAAGTCCACCGTGCGGCCCTGGCCGTCGGTCAGGCGCCCGTCGTCGAGCACCTGCAGCAGCACGTTGAAGACATCCGGGTGCGCCTTCTCGACCTCGTCGAGCAGCACCACGCTGTAGGGCTTGCGCCGCACCGCCTCGGTCAGGTAGCCGCCCTCGTCGTAGCCCACGTAGCCCGGCGGCGCGCCGATCAGGCGGCTGACGGTGTGCTTCTCCATGAACTCGCTCATGTCGATGCGGATCATGTGGTCTTCCGAGTCGAACAGGAAGCCGGCCAGCGCCTTGCACAGCTCGGTCTTGCCCACGCCGGTCGGGCCCAGGAACAGGAAGCTGCCCAGCGGCCGGTTCGGGTCGGAGAGGCCCGCGCGGCTGCGCCGGATCGCGTCCGAGACCGCGACGATCGCCTCGTCCTGGCCGACCACACGCTCGTGCAGGCGGCCCTCCATCTTCAGCAGCTTGTCGCGCTCGCCCTGCATCAGCTTGGACACCGGGATGCCGGTGGCGCGGCTGACCACCTCGGCGATCTCCTCGGCGCCGACCAGGGTGCGCAGCAGCTGCGGCTTGCCGCCGGCGGCCCTGCCGGCCTCCTTGGCCTGCGCCTCCTTCAGGCGCTTTTCCAGATCCGGCAGCTTGCCGTACTGCAGCTCGGCGACCTTGTCGAAGTTGCCCTTGCGCTTGAGGTCCTCGATCTGCACGCGGATGCGGTCGATTTCCTCCTTCACCTGGGCCGAGCCCTGGGCCTGCGCCTTCTCGGCCTTCCAGATCTCCTCGAGGTCGGCGTACTCGCGGCCCAGGCGCTCGATCTCCTCCTCGAGCAGGCCCAGGCGCTTGATCGAGGCCTCGTCCTTCTCGCGCCGGACCGCCTCGCGCTCGATCTTCAGCTGGATGAGGCGGCGGTCGAGCTTGTCCATCACCTCCGGCTTGGAGTCGATCTCGATCTTGATCTTGGCCGCGGCCTCGTCGATCAGGTCGATCGCCTTGTCGGGCAGGAAGCGGTCGGTGATGTAGCGATGGCTCAGCTCGGCCGCGGCGACGATGGCCGGGTCGGTGATCTCCACGCCGTGGTGCACCTCGTACTTCTCCTGCAGGCCGCGCAGGATGGCGATCGTCGCCTCGACGCTCGGCTCGTCGACCAGCACCTTCTGGAAGCGGCGCTCCAGCGCGGCGTCCTTCTCGACGTACTTGCGGTATTCGTCCAGCGTGGTCGCGCCGATGCAGTGCAGCTCGCCGCGCGCCAGCGCGGGTTTCAGCATGTTGCCGGCATCCAGCGCGCCCTCGCCCTTGCCGGCGCCGACCATGGTGTGCAGCTCGTCGATGAAGAGAATGATGCGGCCCTCGTCCTGGCTGACCTCCTTCAGCACCGACTTCAGCCGCTCCTCGAACTCGCCGCGGAACTTGGCGCCGGCCAAGAGGCCCGCCATGTCCAGCACCAGCACGCGCTTGTCCTTCAGCGACTCGGGGACTTCGCCGTTGACGATGCGCTGCGCCAGGCCCTCGACGATCGCGGTCTTGCCCACGCCCGGCTCGCCGATCAGCACCGGGTTGTTCTTGGAGCGGCGCTGCAGCACCTGGATGGCGCGGCGGATCTCGTCGTCGCGGCCGATCACCGGGTCGAGCTTGCCCAGGCGGGCGCGCTCGGTGAGATCGAGCGTGTATTTCTTCAGCGCTTCGCGCTGGCCCTCGGCCTCGGCCGAGTCGACGTTCTGGCCGCCGCGCACCGCGTCGACCGCGCCTTCCAGCGCCCGGCGGGTCAGGCCGCAGGCACGCACTGCATTGCCGTAGTCGGTCTTGGCGTCGCTCAGGGCCAGCAGCACCATTTCGGTGGCCAGGTACTGATCGCCGCGCTTCGAGGCCTCCTTCTCGGCGGCCTGCAGCAGCGCGACCAGGTCCCGGCCGGGCTGGAGCTGCGCGCCGTCGACCTTGGGCAGGCGCGAAAGCGCCGCGTCGGTCGCCTCTTCCAGCGCGCGCAGGCTGACGCCGGCGCGCTGCAGCAGCGAGCGCGGGCCGTCGTCCTGGTTCAGCAGCGCCTGGACGAGATGGGGGGGTTCGATGTAGGCATGGTCGGCCGTGTTGGCCAGGCTCTGCGCGTCGGCCAGGGCCTGCTGCAGCAGCGTGGTGAGCTTGTCGAGTCGCATGGGGATGGCTCCTTCCAGTTGAGCTGCAATTGGGGAGGCGACGGAGGCATTTCAAGAGGCGAAGCGGCGCGAGGCCTCCGGCCCGGATTGATCCATCGCAAGGGCGGTCACGGGCGCATGGCAGACTTGCGGCTCATGCAATCCGATCTTCCTGCCCGCCTGGAGCGGCTGCGGCGGCAGACAGAGCGCGAGGGCTGGGATCCCCCGGAGCATGCGCCCGGCGCACCGCTGCCTCCGGTGACGATCGACGAGCCCTGCCGCAGCCTGCTGCGCGCCAACGACTCGCCCGATGTCGACATGCCGCTGTCGATCAACCCCTACCGGGGCTGCGCGCATGCCTGCCTTTTCTGCGAGGCGCGCCCGGACGGGACCGAGGCCCGCCTCTTCGCCAAGACCCATGCCGCCGAGCGGCTGCGCGAGGAGCTGCGCCGTCCCGGCTACCGGCCGCGACCGATCAATCTCGGCGCGGCCACCGATGTCTACCAGCCGGCAGAGCATCGGCTGGGCATCACCCGCGCGCTGCTGGAAGTGCTCGAGGAGGCGCACCATCCGCTGGCCATCGTCACCCGCTCGGCCGGCATCGTGCGCGATCTGGACCTGCTGGCGGCGATGGCCGCACGCGGCCAGCTGCTGGTGCTGATCAGCCTGATGACGCTGGACATGGCGCTGGCGCGCCAGCTCGAGCCGCAGGCCTCCGCACCGGCGCAGCGCCTGGCGGCGATCCGGGCGCTGGCACGGGCGGGCGTGCCGGTCGGGGTGAACCTGTCGCCGCTGGTGCCGCTGCTGAACGAGCCGGAGATCGAGCCGATCATCGCCGCGGCCGCGCGGGCCGGCGCGCGCACCGCGCACGGCACGGCGCTGCGGCTGTCCGACACCACCGCGCCGCGCCTGCGGCGCTGGCTGCAGGACCACCGGCCCGAGCTGGCCGCGCAGGTGCTGGTGCAGGTTCAGGTCGACGACAGCCCGGACATGACGGCCGACCCCGGCACGGCGGCAGCCGCGGCCGACCGGATGCGCCACCGCCTCGAGGCCGCCGCCGCACTGCACGGCCTGGCCCTGACACCGCCCGCGCTGGACCTGGGCGGCTTCCGCCCCCCGCGTGCACCGCTGCCCCGGCATGCCGCGCACTTCGAGCACCGTACCGGGCAGGGCCGGCTGTTCTGATCGGACCCGGTCGAGGAACGGCTCACCCGCCCAGCACTTTCCACAGCGCCACCCGGTTGAGCTGCTCGCCCAGGCGGACCTGCACCAGGGCCTGCTCGGCCGACAGCAGGCTGCGCTGGGCGTCGAGGCGCTCGAGCTCGCTGGCGGCGCCGTTCTGGTAGCGCAGGTCGGTCAGGCGGACGGTCTCGCGGATCGCGTCGAGCTGGGTCTGCTGCGCGGCGAGCTGGTCGCGCCAGGTGTCCAGACCGGCCAGCGCATCGGCGGTGTCGCGGAAGGCGGACTGCACCGCCTTCTCGTACTGGGCGACCGCGATGTCGCGGGCGATCTTCGCGCCCTCCAGATTGGCCTTGTTGCGGCCGGCGTCGAAGACGGTCGCCAGCAGCTGCGAGCTCATCGTCCAGGCGAACTGGCCGGCGCTGAACAGGTCCGACAGCGAGGTCGAGGCCTGACCGGCGCTGGCGGTCAGCGTCAGGCGCGGGAAGAAGGCCGCGCGGGCCACGCCGATGTTGGCGCTGGCCGCCACCAGCTGCTGCTCGGCCTCGATCACGTCCGGACGCTGCAGCAGCACCTGCGAGGACAGCCCCACCGGCACCGGCGCGAGCGTGTCGCCCGCCATCGCCGAGGTCGAGGCGGTCGGCAGCAGCTCGGCCGGCACCGGACCGCCGGCCAGCAGCGTCAGCGCGTTCAGGTCCTGGTCGCGCTGACGCTGCAGCTGCGCGCGGGCCGCGCGGGCCTGCTCCAGCAGCAGGCGTGCCGACTGCAGCTCCAGCGAGGAGGCTGCGCCCTTGTCGAAACGCAGCTGCGCCAGCTTCATCGAGGCCTCGCGGCTCTCGACCAGCCGGCTGGTGCTGGCCAGCAGATCGGTGTCGGCCGCCAGCGTCAGCCAGCTCGAGGCCACACCCGCCACCAGCGCCAGCTCGGCGCTGCGCCGGCCGGCTTCGCTGGCCAGCACCTGGGCCTGCGCCGCCTCGCCCAGATTGGCCAGACGACCGAACAGGTCGATCTCCCAGCCGCTGACCTGCAGGCCGGCGGTGTAGCTGCGCGCCGTGCCGCCGCCGCTGGGCGTGGCCGACTGGGTCAGGCCGGCACCGACGGTGGGCAGCCGGTCGGCACGGGTCACGCCCAGCTGCGCCTGCGCACGCTGCACGTTCAGCACCGCCAGGCGCAGATCGCGGTTGCGCTCCAGCGACAGCTTCACCAGCTGCTGCAGCGGCGCGGAGCGCAGGAAATCCGGCCAGGCGGTGGAGGCGGCACTGGCCGGGGCCGAGGCGGCCAGCGAGGCCGGCAGCGGCAGCTCGGCAGGCACCGGGGCGGCCGGGCGCTCATGGCGCGGCGCCAGGCTGGTGCAGCCGGCCAGCACCAGCGCCGCCACCAGCGTCGAGCCCATGGAGAGGAAGCGCGGCTTCGTGGAGATCATGTGGGGGATCATGTCGACGGTCACTTCTTGTCGTCCTTCAGCAGGGCGGCCAGTTCGGCATCGGCGACCGTGCTGAACTGCCCCGGCGCATGCGGCACGTCGTGCCCCCCCGGGAACAGGCGGCGGATGACGACGAAGAACACCGGCACCAGGAACACCGCCAGCACGGTGGCCGTGATCATGCCACCCATCACGCCGGTGCCGATCGCGCGCTGGCTGGCCGAGCCGGCGCCGGTCGAGATCGCCAGCGGCAGCACGCCCAGGATGAACGCGAACGAGGTCATGATGATCGGACGGAAACGCAGGTGGCAGGCGGTGAGCGTCGCCTCCAGCAGGCCCTTGCCCTCGGCCATCAGGTCCTTGGCGAACTCGATGATCAGGATCGCGTTCTTCGCCGACAGGCCGATGATGGTGATCAGGCCGACCTTGAAGTAGACATCGTTGGGCATGTCGCGCATCCACACCCCGGCCAGCGAGCCCAGGATGCCCAGCGGCACCACCAGCAGCACCGCCACCGGGATCGACCAGCTCTCGTAGAGCGCGGCCAGGCACAGGAACACCGCCAGCATCGAGAACGCCAGCAGGATGGTCGCCTGCGAGCCCGAGAGCTTTTCCTCGCGGGACTGGCCGGTCCACTCGAAGCCGAAGCCGGCGGGCAGCTGCGCGGCCAGACGCTCCATCTCGGCCATACCCTCGCCGGTCGAGCGGCCCGGGGCCACGTCGCCGGAGATCTTCATCGCCGGATAGCCGTTGTAGCGCACCGTCTGCACCGGGCCGGTCACCCAGCGGGTGCTGGCGAAGGCCGAGAACGGCACCTGCTGGCCCTTCGTGTTGGTCACGTTGAGCTTGAGCAGATCCTCAGGGGCCATGCGCGCCGGCGCGTCGGCCTGCACGATCACCCGCTGCAGGCGGCCGGCGTTGGGGAAGTCGTTGACATAGGTCGAGCCGAAGGCGGTGGCCAGCACCGAGGCGATGCTGTCGTAGCCCACGCCCAGCGCAGCCGCCTTCTCGCGGTCGATGTCGAGCTTGACCTGCGGCGCGTCCTCCAGGCCGTCGGGGCGCACGCCCGCCAGGACCGGGCTCTGCGCGGCCATGCCCAGCAGCTGGTTGCGTGCGGCCAGCAGCGCCTCATGGCCCTGGCCGGCGCGGTCCTGCAGCCGGAAGCTGAAGCCGGTGGCATTGCCCAGCTCCGGAATCGGCGGCGGCGACAGCGGGAAGACGAAGGCGTCGCGGATCTGCATCATCGCGCCGAAGGCCCGGCCGGCCAGCGCCTGAGCGCTGTGCTCGGGACCCTGGCGCTCGCTCCAGTCCTTCAGCGGCACGAAGGCCAGCGCGGCGTTCTGCCCCGAGCCGGAGAAGCTGAAGCCGGTCACGCCGACCACCCGGTCGACCTCGGGCTGCTTCAGGAAGAAGCCCTCGACCTGCTGCAGCACCGCCTCGGTGCGGCTGACGGTGGCACCCGGCGGCAGCTGCACATTGACGATCAGATAGCCCTGGTCCTCGTTGGGCAGGAAGGAGGTCGGCAGCCGGGTGTAGAGCCAGCCCACCGCCGCCAGCACCGCGACATAGATGACCATCCAGCGCCCGGCCTTGCGGATGATGCGCGCCACCAGCCCTTCATAGCTGTGCGTGGTGCGGCTGAACACCCGGTTGAAGGCGCCGAAGAAGCCCTTCTTCTCATGGTGGCCGCCCTCGATCGGCTTGAGCAGCGTGGCGCACAGCGCGGGGGTGAGCGTCAGCGCCATCAGCGCCGAGAACAGCATCGAGGCCACCATCGACAGCGAGAACTGCCGGTAGATGTTGCCCACCGAGCCGCTGAAGAAGGCCATCGGCACGAACACCGCCACCAGCACCACGGTGATGCCGATGATGGCGCCGGTGATCTGGCCCATCGCCTTGCGGGTGGCCTCGGCCGGGCTCAGGCCCTCCTCGGCCATGATGCGCTCGACGTTCTCGACCACCACAATCGCGTCGTCGACCAGGATGCCGATCGCCAGCACCATGCCGAACAGCGTCAGCACGTTGATCGAGAAGCCGGCAGCCAGCATCACGCCGAAGGTGCCCATCAGCGCCACCGGCACCACGATGGTCGGAATGATGGTGTAGCGCCAGTTCTGCAGGAACAGGAACATGACCAGGAAGACCAGCGCGATCGCCTCGAGCAGCGTGTGGATCACCTGCTCGATCGAGACCGAGACGAACTTCGAGCTGTCGTAGGGCACCTCGTAGCTCACGCCCTCGGGCATGAACTTCTGCAGCTCGGCCATGCGTGCGCGCACCGCCTTGGCGGTGGCCAGCGCATTGCCGCTGGGCGCGAGCTGGATGCCGATGCCGGTGGCGGTCACCCCGTTCAGGCGCGAGGTGGTGGCATAGGCCTGGCCGCCCAGCTCGATGCGTGCGACATCCTTCAGCCGCACGCTCGAGCCGTCGGCATTGGCGCGCAGCAGGATGCGGCCGAACTCCTCCACCGAGGTGAACTGGCCCGAGACGCTGACGGTGGCGTAGAAGCTCTGCGCGGCCGGATTGGGCGTGCCGCCCACCGTGCCGGCCGAGACCTGCACGTTCTGGGTGCGGATCGCATTGACCACCTCGGCCGTGCCCAGGCCGTAGCCGACCAGCCTGGCCGGATCGATCCAGACCCGCATCGCGCGCTCGGTGCCGAAGAGCTGGGCCTGGCCGACGCCGGGCACCCGCAGCAGCTCGGGCTGGATGTTGCGCGCGGCATAGTCGCCCAGCGCCACCGGGTCATAGGCCGGGTTCTTCGAGCTGAGCATGACGAACAGCAGGAAGTTCGAGCGCGCCTTGTCGACCCGCACGCCCTGCTGCGTCACCGCCGAGGGCAGGCGCGGCGTGGCGCGGCTCAGGCGGTTCTGCACCTCGATCTGCGCGATCGAGACATCGGTGCCCGGCTCGAAGGTCACGGTGATCGAGCCCGCGCCGCTGGCGTCGGCGCTCGACTCCATGTAGATCAGGCCGGGCGCACCGTTGAGCTCCTGCTCGATGACCGCCAGCACGCTGTCCTCGAGCACCTGCGCCGAGGCGCCCGGATAGGCGGTCGAGATCATGATGGACGGCGGCGCCACCGTCGGGTACTGCGCCACCGGCAGCTTGGTGACCGCGGCTGCGCCCAGCACCAGGATGAACAGCGTGATCACCCAGGCGAAGATCGGCCGGTCGATGAAGAATCGGGAAGACATCGTGTCGTCTCTCCTGGGCGATCAGCGGCTGGCCGCCGAGGCGGCGGGGGCCGCGGCGGCGACCGGCGGCGTCCACGGCACCGGCGTGACCGGCGTCGGCGTGCGCAGGTTCATCTTCTGGAAGCCGTCGACGATGACGCGCTCGCCCTCCTTCAGGCCGTCGAGCACCACCCAGCTGGCGCCGTGGCTGCCGCCGATCTTCACCGGACGCGGGGCGGGCAGGTTGCCCTCGCCCACCACCAGCACGGTGTCGCCGGTGCTGCCGCGGGTCACCGCCTGCTGCGGCAGCAGCATCGCGCGCGGCGCCTCGGCCTGCGCGGTGCGCACCCGCACGAACAGGCCCGGCAGCAGCGTGCCCTTGGGGTTGGGCACCTCGGCGCGCAGCGTCACCTGGCCGGAGGTGGCATCGACCGACAGGTCGGAGAACAGCAGCCGGCCGGGCTGCGGATGTTCGCTGCCGTCGTCGAGCACCAGGCGCACCTCGGCGCCACGCCCGCCGCCCTGGCCGAGCTGGCCGGCCTCGACCGCGCGGCGCAGCCGCAGCACCTCGGCGGCGGACTGGGTGAAGTTGACATACATCGGGTCGGTCTGCTGGATCAGCGCCAGCTGCGTGACCTCGCCCTGCCCGACCAGCGCGCCCTCGGTGACCAGCGCACGGCCGATGGTGCCGGAGATCGGCGCCCGGACCTGGGCGTAGTCGACGTTGAGCCGCGCGGTGGTGACCGCCGCCTTGGCGGTGGCGACATCGGCCTGCGCCTGCTTCAGCGCGGTCTGCGTCGCCACCCATTCGGTCTGGCTGATCGCCTTGGCCGCGGCCAGCGGCTCGTTGCGCGCCAGATTGGCCTGGGCCTGGGCCAGATTGGCCTCGGCCTTGGTCTGCGCCGCCAGCGCGCTGTCGAGCGTGGCGCGGTAGGGCGCGTCATCGATCTGGAACAGCGCCTGGCCGGCCTTGACCTCGCTGCCCTCGGTGAACAGGCGCTTGCCGACCACGCCGGCCACCCGTGCCCGCACCTGGGCGGTGCGCCAGGCCTCCAGCCGGCCGGAGAGCTCGGTGTCGATCGCCACCGGCTCGGCCTTGACCGTCAGCACGCCCACGGCCGGGGGCGGCGGTGCCGCGCCAGCACCGGGACCGGGCGCGGCACCTGCGGCCTTGTCACCACCGCCACAGGCGCTCAGCGCCAGCGCGGCCAGCAAGGCCACCGCCAGCGTCAGGGCCGAGCGGGCATGGGGAAGATGAGAACTCATGCGTGAATTCATGTCGGAGAGAACGTCGGAGACGTCTTGAGATCGGTCGGGATGGCCGCATCATACATACAATCACGAATGTATGTTGAATGCCGCAAGGCCGGATGCACGGGCCTGGCCCGTTCCGGCATACCATCCGCGCCCCACAAGGAGACCAAGAAGCATGGTCAGGAAAACGAAAGAAGAAGCGGCGGAGACCCGATCCCGGCTGCTCGACACCGCCGAGGAAGTATTCCTGCGCGAGGGCGTGACACGCACCTCGCTGCAGCGCATCGCCGAGGCGGCCGGGCTGACCCGCGGCGCCATCTACTGGCACTTCCAGGACAAGGCCGACCTGTTCAACGCGATGATGGAGCGGGTCTGGCTGCCCTGCGAGGAGGCCTGCATGCTCGACACCCAGGCGGATGCGGCGCAGGCGCTGCGCGAGTTCGCGCGCCAGCCGCTCGAGCGCATGATGGAGGACGAGCGCACCCGGCGGGTCTTCACCATCGCGATCCACCGCACCGAGTACAGCGAGGAGATGCGCACCGCCCTCGAGCGCCACCTGGAGGCGATGGAAGCGTTCCGCACCGAGGCCGAGGCGATCGTGCGCCGCGGTCAGGCCGAGGGCGACTTCGAGGCCCGGCTCGACAGCCGCGCCGCCTCGGTGGCGATGATCGCGCTGATCGACGGCCTGCTGTCGCGGGCCACCTCGACGCCGACCGGCCCGGACGAGCTGCGCGACGCCTTCGCGGCGATCGACCTGTTCGTGGCCGGGCTCACTCCCCGGCCTGAAGCCGGTGCTTGCGGATCTTGTCGTTGAGCGTCGTCTTGGGCACGCGCAGCGCCTTGGCGGTGCGGGCGATGTTGCCCTGCTGGCGGCGCAGCTCGGCGGCGATCAGGCTGCGCTCGTAGCTGTCGACCGAGTCGGCCAGCGACAGGCCCTCCTCGCCCGCGCCCTCGCCGGGCTCGGACGCCTCGACCGGCGGCGGGCCGAGCAGATCGTCCTTGCGCACGCCCAGCACCAGGCAGTCGGCCGCATTGCGCAGCTCGCGCACATTGCCGGGCCAGTGGTGCGCCATCAGCCGGTGCATCTGCTCGGTGGTGACGTTCGGCGGCGGGCGGTTGAAGCGGCTGGCCGCCAGCACCATGAAATGGTCGAGCAGCACCGGAATGTCCTCGCGGCGCTCGCGCAGCGGCGGCAGCTCGATGGTGACCACGTTCAGCCGGTAGTACAGGTCGGAGCGGAAGCTGCCAGCCTGCGCGCGTGCGATCAGGTCATCCTTGGTCGCGGCCACCACCCGCACATCCACCCGCAGCGGCTGGTTCGAGCCCAGGCGCTCGATCTCGCGCTCCTGCAGCACCCGCAGCAGCTTGATCTGCATCGGCAGCGGCATGGATTCCAGCTCGTCGAGAAAGAGCGTGCCGCGGTCGGCATGCTCGATCTTGCCGATGCGGCGCTTCTGCGCGCCGGTGAAGGCGCCCTGCTCGTGGCCGAAGAGCTCGCTGTCGAGCAGGCTGTCGGGCACGCCGCCGCAGTTCAGCGCCACATAGGGCCCGGCGCGGCGGCCGGAGAAGTCGTGCAGCGCACGCGCCACCACCTCCTTGCCGGTGCCGGTCTCGCCGTGGATCAGGATGTCGACCGGCGAGCCGGCGACCTCCGAGATCAGCCGGCGCACCCGCTGGATCTGCGGCGAGCGCCCGACCAGCTTGCCCTCCAGCCCGTCGCGGCCGGCCAGCGCCGCGCGCAGCGTGGCCACCTCCAGCGTCAGGCTGCGCTTCTCGATGGCGCGGCGCACCACCTCGACCAGCAGCTCCGGCGAGAAGGGCTTGGGGATGAAGTCGTAGGCGCCGCTGCGCATCGCCTCGACCGCCAGCGTCACGTCGCCGTGGCCGGTGATCATGATGACCGGCAGGTCCGCGTCCAGCCCGTGGCAGTGGCGCACCAGCGACAGGCCGTCGGCGCCGGGCAGGCGCATGTCGGTGACGATCACGCCGGCAAAGCCCGGCGTGATCAGGCCCATCGCCTGCTCGGCCGAATCGACCGCCTCGACCGACAGGCCGGCAAGCTGCAGCGCCTGGACGCAGCCGAGCTGCATGTGGAAGTCGTCCTCGACGACAAGAACGGAGAGTTCGCGGGTCATGGGGTCAGGAAATGGAAGGCGAGACCGTGTCGGGGTCGGACGCCGCCTCGCCCGGGGGCAGCGGCAGCCGCAGCGTGAAGCATGCACCACCTTCCGGGTGGTTGCTCGCCTCGAGTTCGCCGTGGAACTCGCGCACGATGTCGCGCGAGATCGCCAGGCCCAGACCCAGGCCGACGCCCGCCTCCTTGGTGGTGAAGAAGGGCTCGAACAGCCGGGCACGCACCGACTCCGGCACGCCGGGTCCGCTGTCGACCACATCCAGGCGCAGCGGCGGCTCGCCGTCCCGGGCCGCGGCATCCGGTCCGGCCGAGATGAGCAGGCGTCGCACCGGGCTGTCCTTCATCGCGTCGGCGGCGTTGCCGATCAGGTTGATCAGCACCTGCTCGAGCCGGTTCGGATCGCACCAGGCGACCACCTCGCCGGGCACGCACAGATTGCGCACCTCCACGCCCTCGCGGCGCAGGCGCTGGTCGTAGAGGAAGAGCGCATTGGCCACCGCATGGGCCACATCGGTGGCCGCCGGCACCGCGGCCGACTTGCGCGCGAAGCCCTTGAGCGGCTGGATGATCTGACCCATCTGGTCGGCCAGCCGGGTGATGATGCCCAGGTTGCCCGACACCGCCTTCTGGTCGCCGCGGCGCTGGAACTCGACCGCATTGCCCGCCAGCGTGCGGATCGCGCCCAGCGGCTGCGCCAGCTCATGCGTGATGCCGGTGGCGAGCTGGCCCAGCGCGGCCATCTTCCCGGCGTGAACCAGCTCGTCGTGGGCCTCGCGCAGCGTGCGCTCGGCCTGCTCGCGCTCGGCGATCTCGCGGCGCAGCCGGGCATTGGTCTCGGTCAGCGCCCGGGTGCGGCGGGCGACCTTGTGCTCGAGCTCGGCATTGGCGCGCTCGAGCAGCTGCTTGGCCTCGAGCTTCTCGCGCATGCTGCGCCGGCGCTGGTTCAGGAACAGCGTCAGCAGCAGCACGAAGCCGACCGCCACCGCCGACAGCATGCTGTGCAGCACCGCCTGGTTGCGCACCACCCGCAGGTCCGGGAAGATCATCAGCCGCCAGTCCATGCCGTCGAGCGCCCGTCCGAGTACCAGCACGCGGGTGCGCACCGGGCGCTGACCGTCCTCGGGCGGCAGCAGGCCCGGCGGCAGCACATCGTCGACTTCCCTGCTGGCCTCGATGCCCGCACTGCCCTCGCTGTCCTCGTCGCCGTCGCCGCTCTCGGCATCGGCCAGGCGCAGCGGCACCGGGAAGCGCGGCAGCGGCTGCTCGTCGTAGAGCCGGGTGATCTGCATCTCGACGCGCTGCTCCAGTGTCGGATCGCTCAGCGTGGTGTAGCGCCACTCCGGACGCGACGACAGGATGACCACCCGGTTGGTGTCGGTCAGCAGCGCCGGTGCGCCGAGCATCTCCCACATCTGCTCGATCGGCTCGAGGCTGATCTTGATGGTGGCCACGCCCAGCACCCGCGCGCCGTCGCGGATCGGATGCGAGACGAAATAGCCCGGCTGGTGGGTGCGTGCACCGATGGCGAAATGCCGCCCGACCTGGCCTGACAGCGCCTCCTGGAAATAGGGGCGGAAGGAGAGATCCTCGCCGAGCTGGCTGTCGTCGCCGGCCTGGTCGCTGCTGGTGGCCACCACGATGCCGCGCTCGTCGAGCACGAACACCGCCAGGCTGCCCAGGTGCGCATTGAGCCGGCGCAGATAGCTGTTGGCCGCGCTGACCCGCAGCGCATGATGCGGCTCGAGCAGCAGCGCCTGGACCTCGCGGTTGAGCTGGATGGTGGCCGGAATATGCTCGAGCCGGCGGATCGCGCCCTGCGCGGCCGAGGCGAACAGGTCCAGCCGGTGGTCGGCATCGTCGCGCAGCAGCGCCAGGCCGTGGCGCTCGCTCAGCACGAAGCCGCTCCAGCCGGCCGCCAGCACCGTCAGCAGCGCCAGCAGCACGCCGGCGAGCTGGCGCACCGCCGGCCACAGCGGACGGCGCGGCCCGAACAGCCGGGACGGAGCAGAGCCCGAGATCAAGCCCGACGCGGGCCTCAGTGGCCGAGAATCTTCGACAGGAACTCCTTGGCGCGCGGCGAGCGGGCATCCGGATTGCCGAAGAACTCGTCCTTGCGGCAGTCCTCGATGATCTGGCCCTTGTCCATGAAGATCACCCGGTGGCTGACCTTGCGCGCGAAGCCCATCTCGTGGGTCACGCACATCATGGTCATGCCCTCGTTGGCCAGCTGCACCATCACGTCGAGCACCTCGCCGACCATTTCCGGGTCGAGCGCCGAGGTCGGCTCGTCGAACAGCATCACGATCGGGTCCATCGACAGCGCGCGCGCGATCGCCACGCGCTGCTGCTGGCCGCCGGAGAGCTGGCCCGGGAACTTGTCCTTGTGCGCCATCAGCCCGACGCGGTCGAGCATCTTCAGGCCGCGCTTGACCGCATCGTCCTTGGAGCGGCCCAGCACCTTGATCTGCGCCAGCGTCAGGTTCTCGGTCACCGACAGGTGCGGGAACAGCTCGAAGTGCTGGAACACCATGCCCACGCGCGAGCGCAACTTGGGCAGGTCGGTCTTCGGGTCGGCGATCGAGATGCCGTCGACGACGATGTCACCCTTCTGGAAGGGCTCGAGCGCATTGACGGTCTTGATCAGCGTGGACTTGCCCGAGCCCGAGGGGCCGCAGACGACGACCACCTCGCCCTTCTGGATCGAGGTGGTGCAGTCGGTCAGCACCTGGAAGCTGCCGTACCACTTGGAGACGTTCTTGATGTCGATCACGATGGGAGTCCTCGATCAGGAATTCAGCGAATTTCAGCTAATTCAGCGAATGATGGCGATCTTCTTCTGCAGGTGCTTGACCAGCATCGACAGCGAGAAGCAGATGACGAAATAGATCAGGGCCGCGACGATGTAGGTCTCGACCGGGCGGTTGAAGTTCTTGCCGGCGATCTCGAAGCCCTTGAGCATGTCGTAGGCGCCGATGGCGTAGACCAGCGAGGTGTCCTGGAACAGGATGATGGTCTGCGTCAGCAGCACCGGGATCATGTTGCGGAAGGCCTGCGGCAGCACGACCAGCTGCATCGTCTGGCGGTAGCTCATGCCCATCGCGTAGCCCGCGAAGACCTGGCCGCGCGGCACCGACTGGATGCCCGCGCGCATGATCTCCGAATAGTAGGCCGCCTCGAACAGCGTGAAGGTGATCAGCGCCGAGACCTCCGCGCCCATCGGCCGGCCGATCATCAGCGGGATCAGCAGGAAGAACCACAGGATCACCATCACCAGCGGGATCGAGCGCATGGTGTTGACATAGGCCGCGGCCGGCCCGGCCAGCCAGGGCTTGCCGGAAAGCCGCATCAGCGCCAGCAGCGTGCCCAGCACGATGCCGCCGACCATCGCCACCAGCGTGAGCTGCAGCGAGAACAGGAAGCCCTTGGTGACGTAGGTGGCGATGACCTCGCCGCTCAGGAAGGAAAAGTCGAGTTGCATGGGAAGCCTTTGCTGCCGCTCACTTGCCGGCGCCGATCGTGCCGGGAATGCGCAGGCGCTGCTCGATCAGCCGGGCCACCTGGTAGACCAGGATCGAGGTGATGAAGTAGAGCGCCGTCACCGCCAGATAGATCTCGATGCCGCGCGAGGTCTCCTCCTGGGCCTGGCGGGCGAACATCGTCAGCTCCGCCACCGAGACCGAGAAGGCCACCGACGAGTTCTTGACGATGCCCATGCTCTCGCTGGTCAGCGGCGGAATGACGATGCGCAGCGCCGAGGGCAGCAGCACATGGCGGTAGGTCTGCGGCAGCGTCAGGCCCAGCGCCTGGCCGGCCATGCGCTGGCCGCGCGGCAGGCTCTGGATGCCGGCCTTGACCTGCTCGGACACCCGCGCCGAGGTGAAGAATCCCAGGCCCAGCACCACCAGCAGGAAGCTGGGAATCTGCTTGAGCGCCGGCACCAGCTCGGGCACGACGAAGTACCAGAGAAAGACCTGCACCAGCACCGGAATGTTGCGGAACAGCTCCGTCCAGGCATCGCCCAGCAGCACCAGCCCGCGGCTGGGCGTGGTGCGCAGGATGCCCATCAAGCAGCCGAACAGCATCGCCACCGCCAGCGCCAGCAGCGAGACCGATGCCGTCCAGCCCCAGGCCGAGAGCATCCAGTCGAGATAGGTGATGTCACCGCCTGCGCCGAAGCAGCTCGGGCGGGCCTCGCCGTCGATCGTGTCCCTGCAGAAGACCTGCCAGTCCCAGTCAGCCAATTGATTCTCCTCGTCGTCCAAGGCGGACGGGCCGCATGTCGCGGCCCGTCCGCTGTGGATGACCCTGCGGGTCATCCGGTGCCTTCATCTCACTTCTTCGCGTACTCTTCGGCGGGCTTGTCGTTGGGGTTGGCCCAGGCCGCCTTGGTGGCCTCCGACAGCGGCAGACCCACCGGAGCATTGGCCGGCGGGATCGGCTGCATGAACCACTTGTCATAGAGCTTGGCCAGGTCGCCGCTCTTGATCATGCCCTTGATGCTGTCGTCGACCGCGGTCTTGAACGCCGGGTCGTCCTTGCGCAGCATGCAGGCGATCGGCTCGACATTGAGCACCTCGCCGACGATGCGGAAGTCCTTCGGATTCTTGGCCTTGGCGATGCTTCCCGCCAGGATCTGGCCGTCCATCACGAAGGCGTCGGCGCGGCCCGACTCCAGCAGCAGGAAGCTGTCGGCATGGTCCTTGCCGAAGACTTCCTCGAAGTTCACGCCGTTGGCGCGCTCATGCTTGCGCAGCAGCTGCACCGAGGTCGTGCCGGTGGTGGTGGCGACCTTCTTGCCGTTGAGCTGCGAGATCGAGGTGATGCCCGAGTTCGCCTTGACCGCGATGCGCACTTCCTCGACATAGGTCGTCACCGCGAACGACACCTGCTTCTGGCGGGCGGCGTTGTTGGTGGTGGAGCCGCACTCGAGGTCGACCGTGCCGTTCTCGATCAGCGGAATGCGGTTCTGCGAAGTCACCGGCTGGAACTTGACCGTCAGCGACGACAGGCCCAGCTTCTTGCGCAGGTCGCCGGAGATGCGCTCGGCCATCTCGGTGTGGAAGCCGACATACTTGCCGTCACCCAGCGTGAAGCCGAGCGCACCGGAGGACTCGCGCACGCCCAGCGTGATCGTGCCGCTCGACTTGATCTTGTCGAGGGTGCCCGAGGCCTGCACGACACCGGCGGCCAGCAGCGCCGCGACGAGAACGAAGGATTTCTTCATGGCTCTTCCTTGTGGGAGGGGTGGAATGGGTGGGTGAATGGGCAAAGGGTTGGAGGTGGGGCCGCGGCCTCAGCCCAGGGGCCGGTCGTTCGGGCTGCGCTGCAGCTGCAGCATCGCCGGCGAAGGCGGCCAGTTCAGGTTCAGACCCCAAGGCGGTATCGGCTCCTGGAACCAGCGCTGGTAGATGCGCATCGCCTCGCCGGACTGCATCAGACGCACCAGCGCGCGGTCGACCGCCGCCTTGAAGGCCGGGTCGCCCCGGCGCATCATGCAGGCGTAGGCCTCCTGGGACATCGGGGTTCCCACGACCTCCCAGTCGCCCGGGCGCACCGCGCGGGCCCGCGCGCCATACAGCAGCGCGTCATCCATCATGAAGGCCTCGGCGCGGCCGGACTCCAGCGCCAGGAAGGCCTCCTCATGGTCGCGCACGGTCACGATGCGCACCTCGAGCCGGCGCCGTTCGACATGCGTGCGCAAGAGGCGCTCGGACGTGGTGCCGGCCGTCACCACGGCGGAGCGTCCAGCCAGATCGGAGAAGTCGCGGATCGGCGAGCCGCGCCGCACCAGCAGCCGGGTGCCGGCGATGAAGAAGGTGGTCGAGAAGGCGACCTGACGCGCCCGGTCCGCGGTGTGGGTGGTGGAGGCGCACTCCAGGTCGACCGTGCCGTTGCGCACCAGCGGAATGCGGTTCTGGGTGGTCAGCGGCACCAGGCGCAGCGTCAGCGCCGGCAGCTTCAGCTCGGCCTTCAGGCTGTCGACCACCCGCAGCATCAGCTCATGCGAGTAGCCGACCACCCGCTTGCGGCCGTCGTAGTACGAGAACGGCACCGAGGACTCGCGGTGCCCGAGGCTGATCGTGCCGGTCTCGACGATGCGGCGCAGGGTTTCCGACTCCGGCAGCGACTGCTCCGGCGCCGGGCGCGGCTGGGCCAGCGCCAGCATCGGCGCCAGCGCCAGCAGCAGGGCCGCACCCACGCGCACACGGACCGTCAGGCGGCCGGGGCTCGAAAGGTCGGGGATCTTCGCGTCGTTCATTGCACCAGAACAGAGCATGACTCGTGCCAGCCCGTGACGAGGCCGCCGTCGCTCCAGCCTGCCAACGAAAGGCAGGGCCGACCGGGACCGAGCGACGCGTGCCGGGTCCGGCAATCCGTCACGGCCACCGGCCAGGCAATCGGATTTCCGGCCCGGCGCGCGAATGCAGCGTCAGCCTGCAGCGCCAGAGCAGTCAGAGCATCCGGCCGACATTGAACAGCGTCATCACGCCCAGCACCGCGAAGATGGCCGCGGAAATGCCGTGCACCAGCCGCATCGGCAGCCGGGTCGCGGCCTTTTCGCCGATCAGCACCGCCGGCACATTGGCCAGCATCATGCCCAGCGTGGTGCCGCAGACCACCTGGATCAGCTCGGTGTAGCGCGCCGCCAGCGCGACCGTGGCGATCTGGGTCTTGTCGCCCATCTCGGCCAGGAAGAAGGCGACCACCGTGGTGCCGAAGACCCCGAATCGACCCGCCTCGGCCTCGGCCTCGTCGATCTCGTCGGGCACCAGCATCCAACCGGCCATCGCCAGAAAGGACAGGCCGATGACCCAGCGCAGCACATCCGGCCCGAGCAGCCGGGCCACCGTGTCGCCGACCAGTCCGGCCAGCGCATGGTTGAGCAGGGTCGCGGCCAGGATGCCGAGAATGATCGGCACCGGGCGGCGGAAGCGCGCCGCCAGCAGCAGCGCCAGCAGTTGCGTCTTGTCGCCGATCTCGCCCAGGGCGACGATGCCGGTCGAGACGAGAAAGGGTTCGAAGGCGAGGGCCATTCAGTGGTTCTCCGGGGCCGGTGGTGCAGGATCAGCGATGACCATGCAGCACCACCGGCCCGTCCGGAGGCTGCATGGTCATCGGTCTTGCCAGGCCCGGAGGGGGCTGCCCGCGCCATGTCCGTGAGGGACAAGCATGTTGACGCGAGGCACCGGACAGGGTCCGGTCAGCTACTCCCCGATGACGGGAAGGCCGCGATTGTGCCTGCGCAGGCGCCCTTGCGGCGAGCGCCGGGCTCAGCTCGCGCTCAGATCCTTCAGCTCGGCCTCGGGTGCGTTGCGCGCAACCGACAGGATGCCGTTCTCCATGCCGGCCGCCGACGAGTACATCTCGCTCTGGCCGATGATCTGGCCGTTGCCGGCCTTCAGCACGAAATACGGCTCGCCGGCCTTGGACTCGCGCCGGTCGAAGCGCTCGGGCAAGGCCGCATTGGTGCGCACCGACTCGATGCCGCCGAGCGCCGCCGCATGGCTGGCGTAGCTCTGGCTGCTCAGGATGACCTGGTGATTGCCGGCCTTCAGCACGAAGCGGAAGCTGCCGGTGCCGGACGGGTGAAGCTCGAAGCGACCTGCTGTCATCGCGATGTCCATCACGGAAGTGGAAGGTGCGCACAGCGTAGCGGGTGAGCACCGCAGCGGTCCCCGGGCGAACCCGTGCCGACCCGGCGCTTCATCGCGCCTTCATCAGCAAGCCCTTGGCAGCGCACGCCGGCCGCTCTCATTCCAGCACCCGATCGGCATCGAGCTGCCAGCCCTCCTCGGCGGCGATGCGGCGCAGCGCCTGCTCGAAGCGCTGGCGTGCCAGCGCCGCGGTGCGGCCCAGCTCGTCATGCAGGCGCCGGTCGGCCGGGGTGTCGACCGCGCAGCGGGCGCTGTAGTCCTCGAAGTCGCCCAGCAGCTGGATCAGCTCGGCCAGATGGCGCGGACATTCGCACAGCACCCGGCTGGTCAGGCGGGCGGCACGCGCCAGCGCCTCGGGCGACAGCGCCGGCTGCGCGGCCACCGGCGGGTCGGCCGGCTCCTGAGGCCAGCGGGTCTCGGCGCCGGCCAGCTCGAGCAGCGTGGCGCGCAGCAGCCGGGCCATCTCGGCGCGCCCGAGCGGGCCGCGCCAGACCGACACGCCCGCCTCGCGCAGGCGCTGCACCAGACGGTCCGAGCCGAAGCCGTAGACCACCACCACCTCGCGCGCGACCTGCTCGCGCTGCAGGGCCAGCAGGCGCTCGACCCCGTCCGGATGCAGCGTGTCGATCTCCAGGGCCAGCAGGTCATGATCGCCCCGGGACAGCGGCAGCGCCGACTGCGCCGCCCAGTCCAGCAGCCGGTGCTCGCCCGGCAGCGCGCCGAGCTGCGCGGCCAGCACCGCCGGCAGGGTGCGCCCGCCGCCGCACACCACCAGCGCCCGCGCACGCGGCGCCGGCTCGCCGCGCGGCCGGGCCGACAGGCGCGAGGCGGCCGGCTCGGTCGCGGCCGGCGCCGTCTGTCCGTTCACCAGCAGCTCCTGCAGCGCCGGCTCGGCCAGCGGCGCCAGCGTGCCGATCGCATGGCCCTGCTCGACCAGCGACCGGATCATGCCCAGCCGGCGCACATCGGCCGAGGAATACAGCCGGTGGCCCGACACCGACTGCGGCGGCGCGACGATGCGGTAGCGCCGCTCCCACACCCGCAGGGTCGCCACCGCGATGCCGGTCATGCGGGCCACCGCCGCAGTGCGGAAGCGCGGCACCGCGTCATCGCCCCGGGACACCGGTTCGCCGTGAAAGAGGGCTGTGTTCATGTTGATCACCTTTCTGGTCTGGATCGCTTCCATCGCTTGTCTCCGATTCGTCCTCGACTTGACCCGCATGACTTGGACAGACAAACCCAGGAATTCAGATGAACCGATTTTGCATCGCTTCAAAGCGGGTTCATGATACGCCCCATCGGCCGATCATGCAGTGCAGATCGGTCACGAAACCTCCGGAGCCCTTCGATGTCCTCTTCTTGTCTCACCTCCATCGGGACGCCGCGGATTGCGGTCATCGGCGCGGGCGTGTCCGGCGCGCTGTGCGCGCAGGCCCTGGCGCAGGCCGGCGCGCAGGTCGAGCTGTTCGACAAGGCGCGCGGCCCCGGCGGGCGCATGGCCACCCGGCGCCATGGCGAAGGCGCGCAGGCGCTGCACTTCGACCATGGCGCCACTGGCTTCGAGAGCCACTCGCTGGCCCTGCAGCCCTGGATCCGGCGGGGCGCCCAGGCCGGCTGGCTGGCGCCGTGGCGGGCGCAGCGCCCGGACGGTGCGGACCCGGTGCGCTGGGTAGCGGTGCCGGGCATGAACGAGATGGTGCGCCAGCTGGTCGGCACGCTGCCGCTGCAGCTCGGCCAAGCGGTGAGCGCGCTGCATGCGCAGCCGCAGCACACGACCGCACCGGAGAGCGCGCCGCGGCGCTGGCGCCTGCAGCTGGGCGAACAGCCGCTGCTGCCGCGCAGCCATGATGCGGTGGTGCTGGCGATGCCGCCGCAGCAGGCCGCGGTGCTGCTGCAGGCCCATCGGCCCGACTGGGCCGAAGACGCCCGGCAGGTCGAGATGGAACCCTGCTGGACGCTGATGGCCGAGACGGACGAGCCGCCCGCCTGGCCGGCCTCGCTGCTGCGCCCGGCGCATGGCCCGATCGCGCTGCTGCTGCGCGACGACCACAAGCCGGGACGGCGACTCCGCCCGGGGCGGGCCTGCTGGGTGGTGCAGGCCCGCCCGGAATGGTCGCAGGCGCACCGCGACGAGCGGCCCGAGCAGATCGTGGCGCGGCTGCTCGACGCGCTGCGCGCCGAGGTCAATCCCGGCGGCGACCTGCCGGTGCATGTCGCGATGGCGCATCGCTGGCTGTACAGCCGCCCTCGCCCGCTGCTGCGCGCCGGCCCGAGCTGCTGGTGGGATGCCGAGCTGGGCCTGGGCGTCTGCGGCGATTTCCTGGGCGGCGGCACGGTCGAGCTGGCGGCGCTGTCGGGCCTGGATCTGGCCGAGCGCATCGGCCGCGAACCGCCGCGTCCGCTGCTGCGCGAGCGGCCCGCCCCGGCCGACCTTCATCGCCAGGAACAGCCGGCATGACCAGCCCCGACCCCAGCCGGCCTGAGGCCCTGCGCCGCATCGCCGCGATCGATGCCGAAGCCTATGCCCGCACCCGCAATGCGCTGGACGGCGCGGTGACCGGCCTGTCGCCGTGGATCACGCACGGCATCGTCACGCCCGCCGAGGTGCTGGCCGGCGCCATCGCCGCCCACGCGGCGGCCGGGCGCCGCACGCCGATCGGCCTGCAGCACCGGCTGGTGATGGAGCTGGGCTGGCGCGAGTATTTCCGCCATGTCTGGCACCACCGCGGCGACGCGATCCTGCGCTCGCTGCATGAGGGCGTGCTGCCGGGCGCCGCCTATGCCGACGCGGTGCCCGACGATGTGCGCCAGGCGCGCACCGGCGTGCCGGTGATCGACCGCGCGGTGCGCGAGCTGCACGCCAGCGGCCATCTGCACAACCATGCGCGGCTGTGGCTGGCCAGCTATCTGGTGCATCTGCGCAAGGTGCACTGGCGCGCCGGCGCCGACTGGCTGTGGCCGCGCCTGCTTGACGGCGATCTGGCCAGCAACCACCTGAGCTGGCAATGGGTGGCCGCCACCGGCAGCCGCAAGCCCTATCTCTTCAACGCCGAGAACATCGCCCGCCATGCGCCGCCCGAGTGGCACAGCCCGGGCAGCGTGCTCGACACCGACTACGACAGCCTGGAGCGCATCGCACGCAGCCCGACACCGGTGCGCACCCGGCCCCGGCCGGATGCCGAGGGTCTTCCCGAGCCGGCACTGCAGGCCGAGCCGTCGGACGGCATCCCCACCCGCATCGGCGCCGAACTGCACGAGCAGGTGCGCGGCCGCGAGGTCTGGCTGGCGCACCCGTGGGCGCTGGGCGACCCGCCCGCCGACCTGCCGGCCGGCACGGTGGTGGTCGGACTGCTGGTGGCCGAGACCCACCGGGCGCGGCCCTGGAGCGCCGCGCGCTGGAACTTCGTGATGCCCCGGCTGCGCCAGCTCGCGCCGCACTGCGCACTGGCGCCACTGGCGCAGTGGCGTGCGCTGCTGCGCGACGCGCGCCGGGTGCATGCCCGCGACGACCCGCATCTGCGCCCGGCGCTGGAGGCGCTGGCGACCGATCTGCGCCCCGCGCCGCGGCTGTTCCCGCACATCGCGCGGCCCTGCGATTCCTTTTCCCAGTGGTGGACCCGGGTCGGGCGCGAACTGTCGCCGGCGGATCCCGTCTTTTCCCTTGTCTGTCCCGTTCCAGGAGACCCTGATGCCGACCCCGTCGCCTACCCCGTCCTCCCTCCCCCCCGTCGTGCTGGTGACCGGCGCGCGCGGTGGCATCGGCCGTGAGCTGTGCCGCCGCCTGAAGGCCGACGGCCTGCGGGTGGCCGCGGTCGGGCGCGATGCCGGCGCCCTGCAGCCGGTCGAGGCCGATCTGCGCATCGCCGCCGACACCACCACGCCCGAGGGCGCACAGCTCGCGGTGGCCGCCTGCCAGGAGGCCTTCGGCCAGGCGCCGCAGCGGCTGGCGCACTGCGTCGGCAGCACGCTGATCGCGCCGCTGCACCGCACCCGCGCCGAGCAGTGGTCCGAGCTGCGCCGCGTCAACCTCGACAGCGCGGTCTTCATGCTCGGCGCCTGGATCGAGGCGCTGCGCGCGGCCGGCCAGCCCGGCGCGGCGGTGCTGTGCAGTTCGGTGGTGGCGCGCATCGGCGTGGCCAACCATGAGGCGATCGCCGCGGCCAAGGGCGGCGTCGAGGCCCTGGCGCGCAGCGCGGCGGCCACCTACGCGCCGGCCGGCCTGCGCATCAACGTGGTCGCGCCCGGCATGACCGAGACGCCGATGACCGCCCCGATGCTCAAGGTCGAGGCGATGCGCGAGGCCGCCGCGCGCCAGTACCCGCTCGGCGGCGTGCAGGGCGCCGACACCGTGGCCGCCACCGCCGCCTGGCTGCTGAGCGACCAGGCCTCGCGGCTGACCGGCCAGGTGATCGCGGTGGATGGGGGGTTCAGCACGGTCAGGCCGCTGGTGAGGTGATGTGACGTGAGGTGGCGACGCAGTCACGCTGACAGCGCCGTCACCCTCGCGCAGGCGAGAGCCCACGCAGACATCCAAATTTCAATCCCTGCCACCCCGCTTTATTTTCCAAGCTGCTTACCCAGCAGTTCACACGTAGTTTCAATCCACGCCCACCAATCTCACTTTCTGAGCTGCCTACCCGGCAGTTCACAGGCAGTTCACAAGCTGCTGGACCGGATCATTCCGGACATCGATTTCTGAGCTGCCTACCCGGCAGTTCACCATGTGGTCATCGGCCAGAGCCACGAGCTGCTTTTCTGAGCTGCCTACCCGGCAGTTCACGTCATGGTGCTGTCTCCCGTGGGTGTCTGCCTTTTCTGAGCTGCCTACCCGGCAGTTCACCCCGCGTGGCAAATATGATGCACGGGTGAGGGTTTCTGAACTGCCTACCCGGCAGTTCACCCGTTGCGGCTGGGGATGCTGGCGGCGTCCATTTTCTGAGCTGCCTACCCGGCAGTTCACAAGGGCCGCGCCCGGGGCTGGCGTCACCTCCATTTCTGAGCTGCCTACCCGGCAGTTCACCAGGCGGTGCAGATCCGCGCTGATCTCGGCCTTTTCTGAGCTGCCTACCCGGCAGTTCACATCTGCGACGATGTGGCCGGCGTCCCCGGCTCTTTCTGAGCTGCCTACCCGGCAGTTCACGCCACGTCGTCCGCCTCGCGCTCGGCCACTGCTTTCTGAGCTGCCTACCCGGCAGTTCACGGGCCAGTGATCCACACGGTCCCGAAGATCACGTTTCTGAGCTGCCTACCCGGCAGTTCACAGCCACCTCGGCCGACCGGATTGGGTCCGTCTTTTCTGAGCTGCCTACCCGGCAGTTCACCGGCATCCGCACTCAGGACATCGCGATCTGATTTTCTGAGCTGCCTACCCGGCAGTTCACACGACGAGGGGCGCACGGTGCGGGTGCCGGTCTTTCTGAGCTGCCTACCCGGCAGTTCACTTCGACGATCAGGACCGATCCGGGCACAATGCTTTCTGAGCTGCCTACCCGGCAGTTCACTCATAGATAGCGTCGCGCGCTTCATCTTGATCTTTCTGAGCTGCCTACCCGGCAGTTCACACCTCCAGCTGCAGGAGGGCCGCGCCCGGGCTTTTCTGAGCTGCCTACCCGGCAGTTCACAGGTTTGCGGCGCTGGCATTGGATCGCTGTGATTTCTGAGCTGCCTACCCGGCAGTTCACGATCCCGCCGGCCAGGCCGATCAACAGCAGGATTTCTGAGCTGCCTACCCGGCAGTTCACTCCGAGTACGCGATTGAGGTCGTCCCCGGTGATTTCTGAGCTGCCTACCCGGCAGTTCACACCAATGAGGGCCGGGCCATGTGCACACAAGCTTTCTGAGCTGCCTACCCGGCAGTTCACTTGGACTCGTTTGAATAACTGTGCGCCCCGGCTTTCTGAGCTGCCTACCCGGCAGTTCACGACCGAGGTGGCGTTATCGGCGTCATGCAGCATTTCTGAGCTGCCTACCCGGCAGTTCACCAGCAGATCGAGCATGTCGGCCGCCCGGATCATTTCTGAGCTGCCTACCCGGCAGTTCACGTGTCGTGCACTCCGGCGCCGACCGACGACATTTTCTGAGCTGCCTACCCGGCAGTTCACCGCAATGCGCACCACCAGACGACGATCGACATTTTCTGAGCTGCCCACCCGGCAGTTCACTGGGGTGGGGCGTACCGCATCGCAGGGTCGGTTTTCTGAGCTGCCTACCCGGCAGTTCACCCCTCGTCAACCCGCATTGCCGCCCCCGTCCTTTTCTGAGCTGCCTACCCGGCAGTTCACGGCGACCTCGGGCTGCAGTACCTCGGTGATCTTTTCTGAGCTGCCTACCTGTCAAGACCCGGCAGTTCACGAGCCCGCGTCCCCTCGCTGCGGCTTGCAGGCTTTCTGAGCTGCCTACCCGGCAGTTCACGGACATGCACACTGCGCCAGCAGAGCGGCTGTTTTCTGAGCTGCCTACCCGGCAGTTCACGCCAACCCGCCGCCTGGGGCATGGGTGGAGCATTTCTGAGCTGCCTACCCGGCAGTTCACACGGGTGAGGACCCACCCCTTGAGTCCTGGAATTTCTGAGCTGCCTACCCGGCAGTTCACGGCGGTTCGGGCTGCAGACCCTAGGCGCGCTTTTTCTGAGCTGCCTACCCGGCAGTTCACGCCGCCCGCCGCGCCGGACTCTCGACAGACCATTTCTGAGCTGCCTACCCGGCAGTTCACCCGGCAGCCCTACGGGCCGCAGCCCTTCGGGCTTTCTGAGCTGCCTACCCGGCAGTTCACTGACGTGACTCCACCGGATTGGGGGTGGTTGTTTTCTGAGCTGCCTACCCGGCAGTTCACGATCGGCGATCAGCTCACGATCCAGGACGCGATTTCTGAGCTGCCTACCCGGCAGTTCACCTCAAGGGTCTGGCCGTCGCCGAGGAGGTGCATTTCTGAGCTGCCTACCCGGCAGTTCACAGCAGCCCAGCCACCTGCACTGCGATGCACCGTTTCTGAGCTGCCTACCCGGCAGTTCACCACAATATCGAAGAAAACGGAATGGTCCCCCTTTTCTGAGCTGCCTACCCGGCAGTTCACCAGCGATCCCGGCGATGTGCGGCCAGACCTGCTTTCTGAGCTGCCTACCCGGCAGTTCACGCACATGGACAGCACATCGCGGTCCAGCAGCATTTCTGAGCTGCCTACCCGGCAGTTCACATCTGCTGCAAGCAGCGGAACGGCGAATGGGATTTCTGAGCTGCCTACCCGGCAGTTCACGGTGCGCGCGAGATCGCCGCGCTGATCGAGCTTTTCTGAGCTGCCTACCCGGCAGTTCACATACCGCTTCTCGGCCATCAGCCGCACGATCTTTTCTGAGCTGCCTACCCGGCAGTTCACAGTGCCTTCAGTACCGCAAACCTCCACCAAGATTTCTGAGCTGCCTACCCGGCAGTTCACGCGGACGCAGCGGTCAAAGCCTGGGAATACAATTTCTGAGCTGCCTACCCGGCAGTTCACGATCAGCTCGACGCGATCCGCAAGATGTTCCCTTTCTGAGCTGCCTACCCGGCAGTTCACCAGTGCCCGAGGCCCTCGGCGCCGTGCTCGATTTTCTGAGCTGCCTACCCGGCAGTTCACATCTCTGGGGTCTGCGGGCCGGCTGCGCGCACTTTCTGAGCTGCCTACCCGGCAGTTCACTGCGTCACCACCTCGCCCGTCTGTAGCTCATATTTCTGAGCTGCCTACCCGGCAGTTCACCGCCACTGATGACGCCCAGGTGCCGCTCGACGATTTCTGAGCTGCCTACCCGGCAGTTCACGTCGTGATGGTCTGGACTGCGGGCCTGGCGGTTTTCTGGGCTGCCTACCCGGCAGTTCACCCCAGGGCCGGGACAGCGTGCCCAGCGTCTCGTTTCTGAGCTGCCTACCCGGCAGTTCACCGACGGCGATCTGACCATCGTCGAGCGCATGGTTTCTGAGCTGCCTACCCGGCAGTTCACTCGCCCGGTGAGCATGGTCCGAGCCGCGGTCATTTCTGAGCTGCCTACCCGGCAGTTCACACACTGCTGCCGCAACTCACTGCGCTGGCGCATTTCTGAGCTGCCTACCCGGCAGTTCACCAGACACACCCCGAAGGGGGGCTTCCGTGCGTTTTCTGAGCTGCCTACCCGGCAGTTCACGTGCGACGCGCTGCGCGTGATCGGCGCACTCTTTTCTGAGCTGCCTACCCGGCAGTTCACTCATCGTCGGGGCACTCGCTGCCGCTATCCCTTTTCTGAGCTGCCTACCCGGCAGTTCACATGATTCGCCGCCGCGTCCGCATCATCGTCGGTTTCTGAGCTGCCTACCCGGCAGTTCACGACGGCTCTGTTGCACAAATCCACGAGCAGACGCCCTGACCCCAACCCCGGACGGACTCATGCCACGGCACCCACCGGCACGGTCTGCGGCCGGCCGATCTGACTGAAGCGGTTGAGCACGGCCACGCG